>JAAVBZ010000007.1 GCA_014803415.1 Lachnospiraceae bacterium | reverse complement strand
CTGGAAAATGCAGTCTATATGAACTATAAGAATGACGTTTCCTTTGTATTTGGATTTGAACTGATGCTTTATGAACATCAGTCTACTGTAAATCCTAACATGCCGCTGCGGGATCTGATCTATGTTACGAAGGTACTGCAAAGTATCACGAGAAACGAGGTTCTGTACAGCTCAGGGCTTATCAGACTGCCGGCACCGAGATTTGTGGTCTTTTATAATGGAGCGGATCCCCAGCCGGAAGAACAGATGCTACGGTTGTCGGATGCATTTGAGAAGAGGATGGAACAGCCGGAACTGGAGCTGATAGTGAAGGTGTATAACATCAATTCCGGTTATAATCCGGAACTGATGGAGGCATGCTGTTTATTAAAGGAATATGCACAGTATGTGGAGCAGGTCAGGAGATTTGCAAGAAAGCAGCCATTTCAGGAAGCGGTCGAGCAAGCAGTTGATTACTGCATCAGGAATGGAATACTTGCAGATTTCCTGCTAAAGAATCGGGCGGAGGCGATAGCAGTGAGTATATTTGAGTATGATGAGGAAAAGCATCTTAAGAACGAGAGGGAACTGGCATATAAGCAAGGGATCGAACAGGGCAGGCAGAGTGGAAAATCTGCAGGAGAAAAGCTAAAATTGATCAAACTGATCTGCAAGAAAGTAGAAAAGGGACAAAATCCGGAGGAAATAGCGCAGGCTCTGGAGGAAGAAATAGAAACCATACTGCCGATTTATGAATTGGCAGCATCATCAGCTCCGGAGTATGATAGCGAAAAGATCTATAAAGAGCTGGATTCCAGAGGGGATATTTGAAACTTTTTAAAAGAAATGATACACTGGATAGGTAGTTATTAACAGCATTTGGACTATGAAAGGGAATAAGAATGGGAGATTTTGTTTTAAGCTGTTGTTCAACCGCTGACTTGTCAAAGGAGCGCTTGGATCAAAAAAATATCCAATATGTATGTTTTCATTTTGAATTGGGCGGCAAGGAATATTCAGATGATCTTGGCGTATCGGTTCCGCCTGAGGAGTTGTACGCCAGAATGGTAGCAGGGGAAGCTACCAAGACCTCTCAGGTAAGTGTCGGTGAGTATGAAGCTCATTTTGAAAAGATTCTGAAGGAGGGAAAAGATGTTCTGCACGTAACGCTTTCTTCGGGAATCTCCGGAACTTATAATTCTGCATGCGTTGCAAGAGATGAGCTTCGGGAACGTTATCCGGACAGGAAAATCTATGTAGTGGATTCCCTTGGAGCTTCCAGCGGGTACGGATTGATCATGGAGACGCTGGCAGACCTTCGGGATTCCGGTATGGGAATTGATGAACTGCATCAGTGGGCAGAGGATAATAAACTAAAGCTGCATCACTGGTTCTTTTCTACGGATCTGACTTTTTATATCAGAGGAGGCCGTATTTCCAAAACGGCAGGATTTATCGGTTCCGTTATGGGAATCTGCCCTCTCCTCAATATTGATCAGGAAGGAAGACTGATACCCAGAGAAAAGATCCGTACCAAGAAGAAGGTGATCAAACGGATCGTGGAACAGATGGAGCAGAATGTTCAGGACGGAACAGATTATTCAGGAAAATGTTTTTTAAGTCATTCCGTATGCATGGAAGATGCCCGTGCAGTTGCTGATCTGGTGGAAGAAAAGTTTCCGAAACTGAAGGGCAGGGTGGAAATCTTTCCAATTGGTGCGACCATCGGAAGCCATACAGGTCCCGGAACAGTTGCGCTGTTCTTCTGGGGCGGAAAAAGAGAAGGTTAAAGAAGACTAAGTTGAATATAGAAAGAAGGATAAAAAGCGACCGGAATAAATAACGGTCGTTTTTTAATGCATTTTTTAAAATTAGGAACTATAGGTTCTTGTAAGAATATTGAAACTGTTATATAATTGCGTACAAAATATTTAGAAGGGGAATTAACAAATGATAAAAATTGCAGTATGTGATGATGAAAAGGAAGACAGGGAAACTTTATGCAGCCTTTTGGAAATGTATCAGTACGGGCGCTCTGAAAGAATTGAAATAAAGCCGTTTGAATCAGGGGAGCAGCTTTTAATGAGCGAATATAGGCCCGACATAGTTTTCCTGGACATCGTTATGAGAGAAAGAGATGGAATCCAGACCGGGGTTGAAATGAAAAGAAAATTTCCGGAAATTATCATCGTGTATATAACCGTTCTTGACAGTGAAATGATAACAGCCATGAATCATGTTCATTCCTTTGGTTATCTTATAAAGCCGGTGAACAGAGAGGAATTAAATCGAATACTTTTTGATGCAGAGGCTTTAATTAAGCAAAATTTTATGGAAGATACAATTACTTTTCTTTCAGAAGATCATACCCTGATAGAACTGAAGGTAAAAGATATCTATTATTTTGAATACCTCAGCCGTAAAATAAAAGTAGTGACCAAAGACAAAACCTATATCTGTATCAAAAAGAAAATCCGTGATATTGCAGATAAAATGGAAAAATACAATTTTGCTATGTCGCACCAGAGCTTTGTGGTGAACTTAAACTATGTAAATAGAATATCGTCAGGGTTATTGATCATGGATAATGACGATAAAGTAGATCTGGCGCAGAAAAGAGCAGCAGCATTTAGAAAAAAGCTGATGGAAGCAGCAAAAACCAATGATGAGTATTATTCCGAACAGATGAAGGGCCGGAAAGAGATGATGGCTGTTATTCATGATGTCAAAAAACATTTAAAGGTCATGGAAGGACTGAAGCAGGCCGATGAACTTAATTCAGAATTAAAAAGATACGCAGATTCATTTGAGAACCTGATCACTCCGTTACTGGACAGACAATATTGNAACAATNCAGTNTTNAATATTATTTTAAATGATAAAGTCGAATATTGTAAAAAGAATGGGATACAATTTGATATAGAGATACAGGAAATAAACATTGAGTTTCTGGAGCCGGTGAGTATTACCGCAATATTCGACAATATTCTGGATAATGCNGTCGCNGCCTGTGAAAAAGCAGAAGAAAAGAAAATCATTCTGAAAATGCATTCNNTTAATGGATTTACCTATATNTCTCTGTCTAATACCTTTACCGGCGAAATCAGACTGGGAACGGGAGGAAGACCCGTGTCGAACAAAGGCAAAGGTCACGGAATAGGTCTTAAAAATGTNGAAAAGGCTCTGAAAGCTTATTCNGGNNATATGANNTTCTCNATAAATGAGAATATGTTTGTGNTTNANATCANGNTAAGNCGNCCANAATAGCGNCNGNNNAATNTAAAANTCGTTGCAGAAGCAGCAAACAGCTCTTTTGCAGCGGNTTTTTCATGNTTANAAANGANTAATNNNAGNTAAANATTGTCGAATATGTANANAAANTGTCGAATATGTAANATNNATTGNNNAAAATGCNNTANTTGTTATTATTTTTAGTAAATATTGGCAGCGGAAATTGNTGCTGAAAATTCGAAGGGATAAAACAATCATTGGAGCGGAATAGAAAAATAATTATGAATTATATAGCTAAGGCAATGATCATTATGGTGATTCTGAATATTCTGCTCCCATGCGTTTCGGTGAGTGCTAAAGAGGAGGCAGAAGAGCACAATACGGAAATCATCATTGTATTAGATGCAAGCCAGTCAATGAAAAAATTTGATGGCTCATATGCTGCCCTGGATTTTATCAAAGGACTTATTGCTGTTGTACCAAGAAACTATGAGATAGGCGTTATNGCTTACAATAATGAGATNTGCTTAAAGCTTCCAGCNGGCAGCAGTTATGACGAGGTGCAGAAAGAGCTTGAAAACATAGAGTACAGGAATTATGGAGATGCCGGAGCAGGATTGTCNGAAGCAATCAGTCTGTTTGAAAGTCAACAGTCGGAGAAAAGAATTCTCATNATCTCTGACGGNGAGATCATGNTGAAGACAGAGGAGGAGACCGAAAAATCTGTTCAGGCTTTTGCACAGGCAGTTGATCAAGCAAAAAAGGACGNTATCCCNATTGATATTGTGGCATTGGGACAGCGAATGGAAGAGGGAAATACTATATATTCCGCTGCCGAGAGCACATCGGGAAATTTGTATGAACTGCCGGAAAGTAAAGAATTTTCAAACTTTATGGAACAATATCTGTTTCATAACTTGAAAATAAAGGAAAGAAATATCGGAACCCTGAATGGAACCAGCGGAGAATTGTCAGTCATGCTGCCGGANAGATTTATGGATAAGGCAAAAATTATTCTGCTTGGCAANCAGAATAACGAAAATCTGACAGTAAATTGTAAAGCAGACAGCATTCAGTTGTTTCAAGGGGAAAATTATACGGTAGTAGAGATCAATAAACCGGAATCGGAAGAAATNAGGATACAGATGACGGCGGAGAACATGATGGAAATCAATGCTTATCTGGCAGCAGAGTACAGTTTTTCCCTGTCAGCAGANCATGATTACGTACCGGAAACAGAAACTGCAGGAATATGGCTGTCTGTAATAAATCNGGAAGGAAAGAATCTTCTGGAAGGGCATATGAACGACAGCAGATTGAAGCTGTATCTCAATGGAGAAGAGCGGAAATATACCGTTTCGGATGGNAAAATCTATATAGAAGAAAATATANTGCAGGATACAGTTATTGATCTGCAGGTGAAAGCNGATGATCTGTATGGAAATTATTATGGAAATCCACAGATCAAAGAATCGGTTGAAGTCCCGATGCCCGAGCCTGATAAAGCAATGGANTGGACNGATTGGTTTTTCTGGGNNGTTATGTTCNTTTTTNTNNNANCNCTTCTTCTTTTNCTNTTTCTCTCAANAAGGAATAAGAAAAAGCCATCTGCCAGACAGAAAATAATAGATGAAAGCAGGATNTATTCGGANGATACCGGAACTAANAGAAATGACTTTTGCGGAAAGATTCTGGTTTATGTGATACATAGTAAAGATGATATTGATTATCCGCCGGAAAGCATCAACCTTTTTGCCAGATGCAACAGGGAAATGATTACGCTTGAATGGATACTGGATACCTGTAACCTTCCGCTGCATCTGAAAGGAGCAGAAAAAATAGTCATAAAACCGGGAGATGACAAAAGCCTTATTATTAAGAACAGCGGAAAAGCAACAGCTATGAAGGGCAGGGAGCTTCTGCTTAAAGGGCGCTCTTACCACATGTATTATCATGAGAAAGTAACTTTTATTTTTGATCAGGAAGATACAGAAATAGAAGTTCACTATAAGAATTTAAAGCCAAATGAAAGATAGGGGAGGTAAAAATGAGCATTATCAAACAGACTAACAGAACTGTGTTGTTTGAGGAAATCAATCCGGAGAAGCCGGATCTGCTGACATTGGTAGGAGATGTAAGGGGGATTGATAGCTTAAGCGATGAGAAGATCAAGGAAATGAACGAGGCATTATTGGTAAGAAACTTTGATGAATTTATATCTAAATTCGATCCGGTAGTTTATTCCTTCTTTAATGCCAACAACCAGAAAATCATGTATACACTAAAAAAACCGGAAACGATTCCTGAGGATATGCTGACACCTATCCATTTAAATAAGCAGAATGATTTTCTGAAGATGCTGATGTCTTTAGTAGAAGCCAAGCGTTCTCAAAGTATCATCAATGTGGATTTTCAATTTGATAAACTGACGGATATGATATCGCCTAAAAAGGTAATGGAAGATATCAGACAGAATCGTAAAGAACTTCAGTATACATATAAAACATATGCAGAACTGGAGGAGGGAGATCCNCATAAACTGGATCTGGCCGATAAGCTTAACGTCATGTTTGAAGAAGCAAGTGTAAATTATAACAATGTTCTTGCTATGCTTCCTCTTGCGATAGAAGATATAAAAACAAGACTGCTCCTTGGTGAATCAGAAGAAAAGAAAGACAGTANACCTCTTGCACTGGGAGTCCTCAGCATGGATGAAAAGGGAGAACTGAAAGTACTGGAAGCTCCTAAGCAGGAAACAGCAGAGCTTATGGTAGTGGATGACAATATCAATGCAGGCCTTATCGCTGCACTTGAGGATGATTATGAGGCATTGAATGAAGAAAGCAGCGATTATGTCAAGGCATTGGTCACCAGAACTTATTGTCCCCTTGCTTCCACNATGGTAAGCAGTATTGATGTCAAGCAGGAAGTCAGCAATTACAATTCTTATCTTGAGTTTTACAAGACGGCNAAAGATGACTTTATCAAAGTGGTNAAGCCATTGATNGAAAAAATTCTGGGAGTGTGGGCGTTCTTTGAGCAGTATCCCGCAAATTTAAAGGGTATGAAGCCGTCGCTGTTCATAACTAATATATCTAATGATATGCTGGTAAAGAGCAGCAACCTTCCCAGGCTTATTGCTTATTTNAATACCGTTAATGCNAAAAATGATTTTGACAATACCGTATGGTATGGAATCGTACCCGCTGTTTCCCTTGACCGGAATTCCAATATCAGGCTGACCAGACAGCGTTTCCAGGGAAATGAAACCACGGAAAAAACAGGCGTCAATAGTGTAGAGGCGCTGGTAAGGCTGCTGGATGTTTTGAAGGATTACTCCGTACAGTGTTTCTTCAGCTATGAAACAGGAGATAGAACTACCTTTAACTGTATGGCTACGGAAGGAATCGAAAAGTTCGAGGAACGCTGCAGCTCTTTGACAGGAAAAGCATACAGCGAATTTGCAATTCCCTGCATTCCCAATTTTACTATTATACCCAAGGAAAAATCAGGGGTGATTTTGGACAAGCGTATGCTGGTGAATGAAAATGACATGGCAGAATTGTCCGGGGAAAAAGAAGATATCATGAAACTATGGATCGATGGCGTGTATGTAGGAGCCGCTTATATTGCAGCGGGACTTGTAGCAGCATACCAGAGTCCGGACTATCTAAAAGAAAAGTTCAAAAAGAATGTGGATGAAGAACTGCCGGGCGTGAGATTTGATATAGAGGCAGGAGATCATCCGTTGAGAGTCCATACGGTAATGGCAAAGGAGATCACCGGATTTACGAATTCTATTAAAAATGATATAAACAGACGCAGTTTTGGTTTTGTATTTTCCTCTGAAAACGCAATGCTTGGCACAGAAACTGTACATAATATCATGGTCTATAAGGCAAGAAACCTGATGAGCGACGGCAAGACCTATGAACCGATTTATAAAACCCAGGTAACCACCTATATGGAAAGAATCCTGCGTCATGCCACTAGTGATTACAAACAGGAAAATATTGTACAGTTCTTTTCCAATAACCCCTCCAGTCAGAAGAGCAGATGGCTGGAAAAGAAAGGCTGCATCAACGCAATATTAGGCGCCGGCGATAATGTGGAATATGAGATCGATGAAGCAAACGGATACTGTACACTTAACATCACTTTCAATGGAAATGTGAAGAATCTTGAGGTTGAGATCAACCGGCTCAACTCACAAAGCAGGGCAATATAAGCATTACATAAACTCATAGTAAAAAAGCACAAAGGAGGTAAAGAAAATGGGTTTCAGATTGAATGTAACAGGAGGAGCAGAACAGATCGCACTGGATGAAAAGAGTATCAAAAATGTTGTTTTTGGTTCCGAATCAGCAGCTGATTCGAATGCAAGAGCAACTGATTTCGGCGTATCTATGAAGATCTGGGGCAAAATGCTCTACAAACTCGGCGGAGATGGAAGCGACGGCACATTAGGTCTTTCCAAATGGGCAGTAGTTCCCTCGGAAAGAGCTGACTGCTACAGGAATGCAGCAGTAGAGGTGATCTCAGCAGGGCAGGTAGTACGTAAGTATGAAGTACCCAATGCATTTGTTATGGAATATTCAGAGGAAATGGATGACGAAACCGGCGTGGGAACTTTCTATCTGCATATCAAGCAGAAAAAAGATGAAAATGACAAAGTAAAAATCGAAGGCGGATATGCCGGTGAATAGCTGATGAGAGAAAGGAGAAAGAAAAATGGCATTTGTTGTAAAAGTTGAAGGTGCAGAAGCCTTTGAAATATCCAAAGAATGTGTAAAAAGTGTAAAGATGACTACAGATATTCCCCAGGACTCTAATGCGAGGACTAAGGATGTGGGTGCGACCATGGTCATCAAGGGTAAAATCCTGACAGCAGTCGGCGGAGATCCTTTTGACAGTACCAGAAAGATTGCTTTGTGGTCAGTAGTTCCGGCAGAAAAAGCAGACAGCTACAGAAAAGTAACAGTGGAATATGTGGCAGCAGGCATTATGGAAAGAAAGTACTGTTTCCCCAATGCTTTTGTTGTAGATTACAAAGAAGACTACGGTGATGAAGCAGGAACAGGAACCTTTACGCTGATGATCAAGCAGAAGAAGGACAAGATAAGTACAGTAACAGTAGAAGGCGGATATTCTGCATAGACGGCAGGATGTGACTGATCATGCTAAAAAGCAAAGAGCGTATACAACAATAGTTGGATACGCTCTTTCAGAAAAGAGGAGCTGCGATGGATTATTATAAGATCCTGGGTGTGGAGGAACAGGCAGATGAAGAACAGATCAAGCGGGCATACCGGAAACTTGCCAGGAAATACCATCCGGACTTGAATCCCGGCAATCAGGAAGCGGAAGAGAAATTTAAGACCGTGGCAGAAGCATATGAGACATTGGGAGATGCCGCAAAGCGAAAGGAATATGACTTAAAGAGAAAAAGAACCGGAGAGCCAGGCAGTGCAAAGGTAAAGGGAACTGCCAAGGCTCCGGATAGGAACATAGATATAGGAAATTTTACAAAGGATATGGAAAAATATTTCGGGTTTTCTTTTACTGAGGGAAGATCAGATAAACAAAAGGCAGGCAGCAGCGTAAAGAAGAATCCGCTGGATGTGACGGAAATGTTTGAAGCATTTATGAAGATAAAATAGAAAATATGAAAAAAATGTAAATTGTAATAAATTTGTAACACTAATGATGCAAAAATGATGCAGAGATGGTTTATAATATGAAATATTACCTTTTGGAAACAGAAAAGGGGAATGCCATTCCCTATTCAATCAATAAAAACAGAGCAATCGATATCAGATATATTAATCAAGAAAATTCATATAAAATTTCTAATTGTAGTGTTGTGGAAATGGAAGTGCCAAGAGAAGTTTTTTTTCCAGATGTTATTTCGACACCTATGTTTATGGTAGACAGACAGTTCGCAGAAGTAATAGAGATGTATGTGCCGGAAACAATATTTAAAACTGTTTATCTTTTAAATCAAGAAAGCGGAATGAATGCAACATATTTTTTACCGATACTTGAAGAGATTGCATGCTTGTCAAGCAAAACGGAAAAGAGCAGAGGCGGAACGGAACTACGCCGGATCGTATTGAAAAAGGATATGATCACTTCAAAACCGATTTTCAGGATTGCCGGATTTTCGCATTCCTATGTAATAGGAAGAATGGATCTCGTTGAAAGCGTCCTGCGAAGGGGGATAAAAGGAATTGGAATCATAGAAATAGATACAGTTTAAATAGGAGAAATTAGTGATGTCGGATATTGTAGTATCATTTGGAAATAGAGATGAGAATGAAGAACTTCAAGATAAAAAGGTAGAAAAGATTAGGAAACAGGTGGGAGGAAAAGATAATTTATCAGAATTAAAAGCTCAAAGTAAAGATACTCAAAAGGATAAGATTCTGGAAGTTGTAGATCAAATCCAAAGCGGAATCGGTATTGAAATTGATGAGAATGATACGGATTTATTAGAAAAGATACTGGGGGCTTATGTTTCTGAAGAGAGCTGTTATGTGGTTGATGATGCGATTATAACTTGTGACCATATGAGTGATAAAGAAGCTGACATTGAGTATCAAGAAGAAATAATAAAATATAGTGTGGGGAAGGAGTGTATTGAGATAGAAAATACCAGTGGGTATACAGATATAAGTGTCCACTTCTATAAATCACATGTAGGTGAAGAAGGAATAGGACGGTTACATGCAGTACATGCAACAGAGCAGACGGATAATGGGAAAATGTTTGCAACTGTTATAGATAGAAACTGTCAAAGAGAAATAGATGAAGGCAAAGTAAAAGGAAAAGCAAGTATTTTGAGTTTTGGAAATTGTGGAATTCTTAAAGAGTCAGATGTGGAAGAAATAGAAAGCAGAAGAGAAAAAGCAAGAAAATTTGGAACATGCTATTCTCTAATAAAATTAGTTTCGGAATGGACAAATCCAATATGTGTGGAAAATCTGATAAATGAATGCCAGGGAATAGAACTTCCGGTTTTGACAGGACCAAGGTCTATTAATAGGAATTTATGCCTGACGCCCTCTCATAATAAAGTAATGAAGTGGGATACTGCTAATGGACAAAAAGAAGGATTGACTATTCTATCTACTCTTTTGTGTAAGCGTGGAGGTATTATCAGCATAGCTTATCATGGACAGAGTATAAGTATAGAAAGTTTTTTTGAAGTGTTAATATATCAAAAAATAAATGAAATTCATGGAAATGATATTGATACCATAAAAGCTATGCAGGAGTTGCCTACTATTGAAGCGTTAGCAAGAATGATATATCAAGAATCGCATACATTTATGAATGGTGAGCAAAATGCAATCTTGTTTTCTTTACTAAATAGATGTTTTAAAGGGAATTACACATATGGTAAAGAAGTTACAATACATAATATATTATTTGCAAATAATGCATATACCTCATTAAATAGTTTTGGTAATGCGTATACACCTCCAAAAGACGAAGATAGTATGGATTATCTTGGCTGGGAAAATGCAAAAAGATTAGCAGCAATTATGATAATAGCTTTTGAAATTTGTAATAGTAATTCAGAGGTAGATTATGATGATACGGATGTTGGACTAATAACTATAGAGCGAAATGAAGAGAACAAGGAAAGAATATTGCAAATTATTGAAAATCAGGTGGATAGTGTTGGAAATATTGTTTCAAATCCAATAGGAGATCGCCCATCATTTCATAGAGTGAGCAGTAGCTATGTTCCAAAAGAAGGAGAGAAATGCATATATACAGATGGGAAGAAAGAGAGGGGAGGACATGTTTTTTACTATAACAAGGAATAAGTTTATATCAATAATTATAATGGGATATACTTTTTTTGTGTTGGGGTTTCAATCTGTATTGAACTTAAATGAAATAGATGAAAATCAGAAGCGGAAAGAAGAATTTGTAAAAAGGATAGAATATACTTATAATTATGATCTTTGGTTTCGTGGAGATCATTTAGGATTTACGGAAGAAAGTTACCGGCAGAAAGCATTGAAAGTAGTTCTGTATTGGAGGGACGGTATTTATTACTTTTGGCCTGAAGACGATTGTGATACTGAATTTGAAATACAGGGAATGGTGGGAAAGGCTAAAATTCATGAATACTACGAAGGGTATTATCGGTTTCATGGCTTAAAGCCATGTGCAGGTAAATATAGAGATAGCTTAGGAGAAGTATGGGAGATAATAGACTGGACGATGGTAAAAAGCAATGAACTGGAGAATTTTATATATTTAGGGATAGTAGAAATAGATACTACTGGTACAGAAAAACCTAAAGTGCCCAAATTGAAAAAGAACAGATATGTAGATGCTGTAGAAGATTATTTTGTAAAGGAAATAAATCAGGGGAGTTTGCCAAAAGGAGATTATACAATGTATATTGGTCACTATGGTTATTCTGATCCCAATGAGGTGACCATGACGGGTGTTTTAAAAACGGGAAGTGAGTGCAGGTTTTTTGGTGCATATGTGACAAGAGAGAATGGAGAATGCATAGCAGCTTGCTTTTCTTCTAATGGAGCATATGAAAAATTCCCTGTTTTTAATGTAGCTCCCGGTCAATATAACTTGGGAGAATATATTATGGAGGCTGAGAGGCTGGTTATAGAATTTTCTGTTAATTAGTAAAAAGGTAAAGGTAATGAGAAAAAATAAGCGGAGAGTAAATAGGCGGTCTATAAGGAAGAAACAGATAACAAGATACGAAAGATTGTTCTTTAGAAAAATACAATTTATTATATTGCCGTTTGTTCTCGGAATTATGACCATTTTATTTAGCATACTGTTGAATATTCTGGGGAGAAAAGAGGAAAGTCCCTCTCAGATAGGAGCATTGGTAAAATCTGAAAAAAATTACTTTTATAATATTGAAATTTTTGATATAGAAGGTCTTAGAGAAAAAGTAGTCAGGGATAAAATTGAATATATGTACAATTATTATCAGTGGTTCTATGTCATAATGCCACCGGATATCACGAAGATGTTTATTGAGGGAAAAACTTATCGCTTGCTGACAGATACGGATGGAAATATATTTTGGGGGACTGCAACAGGCGGAAAAGAAAGAGATACGGGACATAATGGGTTTTACGGTATATACAAGTCTGAATTTCAGGCAGATATTGAAGAACTGCCATTATATTGCTTTGCTATGGATACAGGATATAAAGAAGCAGAAAACTTACAGGATGTTGGAACTATGGTCTGGAGCAAACCCGAACTAAAGCAGCCGGAATTACCTTCGATTAGCGTTGATGACTATGTAATAGCAGTAGAAGAGCATATAAAAGAAGAACTGTTGGATATCGGAAAGAAAGGAAAATATGAAATATATTTTGGAAGATATGAAATATTAAGCAAGGATCTGAGAAATATATCAGCAGCAATTGTAGGAGAAGAAAAATATTATATCCAGTACTGGGTAACGGAATGGGATGACCACACATATGAATGCTGGCCCGTAGGGGAGGTATATATGGGAGAGTACAGCGAAAATGGTATTAATCAGGAAAAAATAAATCGGATTATAGAACTTGAAAGACTAAAGAGAACAATTATATTGAACTAGAGAAGATATATATGACTGTAAAAGATAAATTGTTGCAAATACTTGATTCGTAGGTAAAAAGGAATAGATTTATGAACCGAAAAACCACACTTGACATAGCAATTCTCATATCCAGCATTACAGGTATGATATTGTCCTATGTTTATCTTGAAAATTTCATAGAAAAGAGAATAAGTTTGCTCATACTGGGAGCAACCGGCATATTGTTTTTCGTACTTGCCGTTATGGACAGCAGTAGAAGTGACAGGATAGGAAAGCATGGATCCGGAAGAAAGGAAATATCCGAAATCCTGCTTCTTTCGGAAGAAGGACATATAACTGCTGTATGGGATATTTACGGAAAGGCCGCGGTGGTTTTCGGAAAGGATGAGCGTGAAAACCAAGTGGATGTAAATTTGAAAAACACTGATTATTCAGGGACAGTGGACGGAGAACATGCCGTAATGAACTACAGTAACGGGAGCTGGTACATAGAAGATCTGGACAGTGAAAATGGAACAAGAATACAAAAGGGTGGGGAAGGACAAAAGTATAAGGTATCATCAAGAGAACCCTGCCAAGTGGAAAAGAACGACATTATTTATCTTGGTCTTGCACCGGTTAAAATACGATAGCAGGTTGAAGATTAGAAATTTTCAACCATGAGTTTGTGATAACACAAACTCACAAGCTGAGAAAGGAATAGGGTTAATAGACATGAGCAATTTAATCAGATGCCAGAACGGACATATGTTTTCGAGCAGGAGATATGGAACGATATGCCCATATTGCAATATTGAAACCGCGACGAAAGAGAAAAAAGCGACGGGGCAGACAGAGATTGAGGTGGAAGAAACCTTGTTTTTGCAGGAAGAACATCCGGTATGCGGCTGGATTGTCTGCATCACGGGAGCAAGAAAGGGCAAAGACTATAAGATTATGGCAGGCAAGAACTTTGTCGGCAGGGCGGACGATATGGATATTCAGATTTTGGGAGACAACAAGATTTCCAGAAGAAACCACTGTGTCATCGTCTATGATGAAAAACAGAGTAAGACTGTCATTTTACCGGGAGACAGCAACGGTATTGTATACCTGAATGAAGAAGCTGTCTATGTACCGACAACGCTTATGGAGTTTGATGTAATAGAGATGGGAGAGAGCAAATTCCTCTTTATTCCGTTCTGCGGTGAGCATTTTAAATGGGAATAGGGGGAGGAAACAGCATGCGGATAGAAGAAATCGCTCTTATTATGCTCTATCTGTTTATTCTGATATTGATTGTCATCCGGTTTTTCAAAAGAGAGAAAGGCAGGGTGATACAGCGTTTTCAGATAGGTAAGGCGATGACGATCGGAAACAGACAGGTGCAGGAAGATAATTATGGCATCTGCCATAGCGCAGATGGATTTATGGCGGTATTAGCGGACGGAATGGGAAAAAACTATGGCGGAAAGATATCTTCGCAGATAGCGGTAGATACCATGAAGGATATGTTTGAACAGTATCACTCTTCTGAAAATCCCGCATATTTTTTTCGGAAATCTTTTCATCAGGTAAACAGGGATATTTTAAACAGGCTGGATGACGGAAAAGGTGGCGCCAGCATGGGAGTTGTCCTGATTATAGATAATAATTTATATTATGCCGTAGCGGGTAATGTGAAGATAGCGGTATATCGGAATGGAAGTCTGATTCCGCTCTCTTCAGGGCATACCATAGACGTTTTGGTGGAAGACCGTTTTATGGAAGGCAGTATTACCAGAGAAAATGCCCTTGCGATGTTGGAAAACAGAAGACTTTATAACTATTTGGGGCAGGATGGGTTTCAGGAAATAGAGTTTTTTGATACGCCTGTTTTTTTGAAAGAGAAGGATATTGTTGTATTAATGAGCGACGGTATTTATGAGGGAATGGATTGGAAAACAATAGAGGAAATGCTGTCAGGAAAGAAGAAATGCCAGCAGAAAGCGTACGAAATCGTAGAAGTGATTAACGCGGGCGCTCAGAAAGAAAAGGATAATGCCAGTATCGTTCTGGTTGAGGGATTCGTATGAGAAAGTACAACAGTGAATTTAAGACTGCCTTTATTTCCGAAGAAGGCAGCAAACTGAAGAATAATGACTATTTTGGTTTTGTAGAACTGGATAAATATGCCTGTTATGTCATTGCTGACGGCATAACGGATGTGCGTGATTCAGAGAGCGCAAGAAAGGCAATTGAAGCTGTTGTTACCGCATTTCAGAATGCTCCCGGCATGAGCAAAGGAAAGATAAAAAGTTATCTGCGGTTTGCGAATAAAGAACTTTTAACAGGAAAAAGTTATGAAAAGCTGAAAGCATCGCTCACGGTGGTTGTCAGCGATTATGAAAAATTCCGTTATGGATATGCAGGCAATACCAGACTCAGGCTGTATCGGGATGGTAAGAAGATACTGGCAACTTCTGATATGTCTTTAAGCCAAAGGCTTGTGCAGGATGGAGAGGTAGCAGAGGATAAGCTGGCGGAGCATGAAGAAAGAAACAATCTGACTTCTTATCTCGGAATGGAAAAATACAGTCCTTTTGTTTCCAAAAAGATAAAATTATCAGACGGTGACATTATTGCCTTATACACAAAGGGAATCTGGGAAAACGTGGATGAGGGAGAAATCGGTGATGTCTTTGAGGAAGCGGGGGATGAGCCGGAAGAGGAATGCAATAAAGTAGAAGACCTTCTGCTGTCCAGACAGCCGGAGAATCTGGATAATTATACCTTTGTCGCTATTTACGCGAACAAAGTATTTGTAGACCCTAATCGTAAGAAAAATATTAAAAAAATAGTGATGATTACGCTTGTTATAGCAGCGGTTATTCTGATTGCAGGGATTATCATTTTCTTATGGAGAAGAGACAGGGCGCAGAAAAGAGCGGATATGGAGCTGTACTTTTCCAATACGGTTATCTATATGGAAGACCACAATTTCATCAGAGCGAAAGAAGAATGTGAAAAAACCGTAAAAATTGCAGAGAAACTTAAGAATAAGGAATTGAAAGAAACATATAATGAATACCTTATCTGTCTGGAAGCGGTTATCAGTGCAGATGACCTGTTGGAGAAGGGAGATTATCTGGATGCAAAAGAGGCATATCTGACGGCAAAAGTAAGAGCAAGATACGCGGATAACAGTATGCTTGATTATATAGAAAGCAGGCTTGGCGATATCGCTAACTACGAGC
Organism: Lachnospiraceae bacterium; assembly: GCA_014803415.1. Lineage (GTDB taxonomy): Bacteria > Bacillota > Clostridia > Lachnospirales > Lachnospiraceae > Suilimivivens. The sequence continues at coordinate 42,347 of JAAVBZ010000007.1, read as the reverse complement.
AGGTTTTTGATGATATCGCTATGGGGGACAGTCTGCTTGCATTAAAGAGTTTTGAACTGGCAGAAGAGAAATATCTGGAAGCAAAAAAGAAAGCGGCTGCTATTTATTTTACGGAAGGAAAGCAGCAGGCTCTGGATGCGCTGGAGAAACTCTATGAGGAGTGGAGCGTTGTAATTGCAGAGCAGGAAGCACAGGCTGCGGAACTGGCAGCAGATGAGGTTTCGGCGGCGGATTTGGTGAAGCAGGGAGACTCGTCTTACAGTGAAGGTGATTATGACGGCGCTATGGTGTTTTACCTGATTGCCTTAGAAAAATACACCAAGCTGGAAGAGACAGCGCAGATTGCTTCTTTAAATCAAAAAATCATAGCTCTCAATGAGAAGCAGGAAGAAGTAAACGGACGAGTGAACGAAGCGAAACAGTTGGAGGAGCAGGCGCGGATATATGAGTCAGGAAAAGACTATGAGCAGGCAAAAATACAGTATCAATATGCAAAGGCAATTTATGAGGAACTGGGGAAAAGCAATAAAGTAAATGAAATGCAGGGAAGAATCGACCTGATTGATACGAAAATGACGCAGGATGAAAAGGCTGAGCAGGAAAAAGCTGATGCAGAAAAAGCAGAAAAGGAAAAAGAGGAGCAGGCGCAGGCAGAAAAAGACAAAACAGAGTCGGAAAAAGAAAAAGCGGAAGCAGAAAGAGCAAAAGCGGAGGCAGAAAAAGCAAGAGCAGAGGCAGAGGCGGAAAGAATAAGAGCGGAGGCTGAAGCGGAGAGAATCAAAGCAGAGGCAGAAGCAGAGAGAATCAAAGCAGAGACGGAAAAGATAAAAGCGGAAATNGAAGCGGGAAAGAANGATGAAACAGGACAAGGAACAGACACAGACACTACAGGNGGNAGCGTGTCTAAGNAATAAAGGNGANAAAAGTGAATGATAGAAGAAAAACGGTTTGACTATGAAAACTACATACAAAACAGATTAAAAGAGATTGATGATCTGGATGAGCGGAGATACGCCAAAGAACTGCTGTTAGAGGGAATTGGAAATGTTTTTGCGTGGGCGGAAAGAAAATATNAAGCATTGGAACAGCGGATGCAGAATGANCTGGATGTNCCATGGAACTATTTCAATGTCTATATGACGATTATTGATAAGGCGGATTACGACCCGATTAATCCTTTCTGGTCCTCCGTATGCGAGGCGGATGTAAAAAAGAACGTAAAGCAGGAGTATGAGACAATCTATCTTGCGGCGAATGAGGAGATGTGCCGGGAATTTCGTGAGCAAGAAACACTGACAGGCATCGGTCAAAAGAGCGGGCAGGAAGTATTATTCCGAATAGAGAGAAGCGCACGATATCCGGACAGCATAAAAAAACTGTATGAACTATTTGCGGATAATCATATCCCATGGCAGACACTGCACTTGGGACACATGGAGCGTTTCTATGATTTGATTCCGGAAAAGGAGACGGCAGAAGGAGAAACTTATGCCATTCAGTACGGAAAGTGGGATGCGTATATCAAAAAAGAAAAGATACTGCTCTGGAATATTCAAAAAACAGCCATCCACTCCAATGAGTTCAGAATCCCCTGTATAGACGAGGTGCTTTATGAACACATATTTTATCTACCGGAAGAGGGGACAGCGGAAGATGGAAATCTGGTAGAGACAGGGGAGGATATACTTTCCATTCGGTATGAGAAGAACAAGATTGTTCTTAAAACCACAAAGGCAGTATTGGGTGATACTTTTCTGTATAAACTGCACCAAGGCGCTCCGGAGATGTCTGTCGGGTATCAATTTCCTGTTTTGTCGAACTGCGGGGAAGATACTCTGTCGGGTAGATATATACAGCAGACAGGGAGCTTTATACAGACGCCCATGGAATTATACAGGAAAATAGAAGAAATGTCCGGCGGCTATAAAATAGATATCCTTGGGTACGAAATTGTCAGTCATGCGGAAGAAAAGTTGATTGACGGCGGTATGAATGGGTTTATGGGTGCACAGGTATTTGACTGGGATGAAAGAAAGATTTTGTTACTGCGTATAAAAAGAGAAGAGCAGTATGCAGCCGATTATCTGTATGAATCACAGATACGGTATATCCTTTCACAGATGCAGATGGAATTTATGGAATATAAGTGTGTGGGAGTGCTGTTATGAACTACGCATGGGAAGCCGTCTTACAGGCGGAAAAGAATAACATAGACAGAGATAATCTGCATTTCATAGAAGCATATAATCCAAGTCCGTATATGGAAGTCTCGGCAATTGACTTGAACCAGGAAGGCCCGGAAGACGACCGGATAGAAATTAATCCTATCTATCGCCTGCAGGATGTATTTGGGACATTATTTGATAAGAATATCAAAGGTATGGAGCAGACAAGAGAACTGCTTTTTGATGTCTGTATGCACTATATTATACAGCTTGATTTGAGAGAAGGGCTTTCCAGAGAAGACTATTATTGCAGATTGGCTGAGGCTGATATCAGGAACGGCAGATACGGAACTTCTGCAAAAGAGAGCTTTCTGCTTTTTGATGAAACGGAGCAAAAAACAATACTGCGTTCTTATTTGCAGCTTCTAAAGACAGGAAACTATCGGGAAGAATTTAGAAAAGTCCTTATCAGACTCTATCCGAAGGCTTATATTTATGAGAATAATGAGGCAGCGTATGAGTTGTTAGTATACTTGGGGGCATATGAAACAGAGGAAGAAAGGAAGCGGGCGGTTTTCCTGCGGGAGATGTTTCTGCCGATACAGGAGACTGTACACTGGTTCTATGAACATCACTTCGGTATTATCGGAGTGGACGAAACAATGATGATGGACGAGATGGTTATCTTTTGAGCAGGGAGCAAATCATGAGCAGATACATATTAAACAGAGAAGACCTGAGAACAGCGGAACAGAAGAAATCATACAAGCAAAGCGAACTGGAACTGATGACGACCCATCAGCTCAGGGAAATATGCCGTAAAGAGAAGATTATACAGGGAATGATCAATCCTATGGACAAGGAAGAACTTATCCATGTTATCATGCGCTACCGGGGAACAAGAGAAGAAATGTTGATCCGTCAGGAAACCGAACAGGGACAGGAACTGTTGGAACAACTGCTTGAAGAGGGGAGGATTGTACCCACACAGGATAAGTCACTGCATATCCCGTCGAAAATGATTACCTATGCCGGACGTGCCATGAATGAATATGACAGAATGCGGATTCCTTATCGAAAAGAGTTGGAAGATACAAATGCGATTCTGATAAGCGGAGGAAAGAAAGTCTGCGGTATCTTTTATCTGCGCAGGCAGCAGGCGGATACAGAGCATCTCTACGTTACAAAAAGCGAGAAGATGACTTGTCAGGAAGCGGACTTAAAGGATTATGATCTGCTCTGTTTCAGACAGCGCGAGTCAGACAGGCTATATTCGCTCTATCATGGGATACCGGAGGAAAGACCGGAGAAAATACCGGCATTTCGTATACCGCTTATGGATGTGGAAGTAAGGGAACCAATCCCGCTAAGAATGCCCTTGGTAATCGATTTCGGTTCTACCAATACTACTGCGGGGGTCTATCTGGATTCTCTTTACTTTGAGAACGCCAGAGGAGCTTCTTTTGCAGATAATTTCGTAAAAAATGCCATTCAATATACTGTTTTTGATGATGGAGAGAAATTAATGCCATCCGTAGTGGGGGTGATTTCCGTAAGCCATGGGAAACCGCAGTTTGTATTTGGCCAGACAGCAATGAATATGTCCAATGCCTGCTATGTGGATGAGGGATTCAGCGTTTTCTACGATATGAAACGATGGATAAGCGACTATGAAAAAGAAGAAGAAATTACAGACAGAGAAGGCAGGAGGACATTTCTTGCACGCAAGGATATTATCAGGGCATATTTCGAGCGTATCATCGCGGTTACCGAGAATCAGTTTAAGTGTAAAGTAGGGCAGATACAAGTTTCCTGCCCTGTAAAGCAGAAGTTTTTGTTTCAGAAATTATTTCAGGAAATCCTGCCTGAATACATCATGCAGGAGGAAGAAATGATAGATGAGGGCGTAGCGGTCCTTTATAATACCATTTCCGGGATGCTTGAATCCGGAAATATAGATACGGATCGGGTGTATCAGGCATTAATTGTTGACTGTGGAGGCGGGACAACAGATTTATGTGCCTGTCATTTCCGGGTAAGAGATGACAGAGTGGCATATCATATACAGATTGATACTGCATATGAAAACGGAGATACGGATTTTGGCGGAAATAATCTGACTTACCGGATTATGCAGTATTTGAAGATATTGTTGACAGAGAAGCTTGGGTTTGAGCTGCCGGTGACATCACAGGAAATCCTGCATGAATTAGATATGGATATTTTCAGATACGTGGATGCAAACGGAACGGAAGAATTGTACCGGACGCTGGAAGAAGCTTATAGTGCGGCGGAGAAGTACATACCTACCCGCTTCAGGGAATATGAAGCAAGAAGCAGGGAGGAGTATTTTAAAGTAAAAAATAACTTTTATTTACTCTTCTTCCTTGCGGAACGGGTCAAGAAACATTTTTATGAGCAGACGGGTATTTTAAGGGTAGGCATTACTTCAACGGAAAAAGAAAAATCAGATATTATATGGATCCAGGCGGATAAATGGAAACTATCCGTACAGGGAGAGGATGGATTTCAAATCGTAAAGGAATTTCCGGAAACGGTTCTGAATCTCTATGAACTTGAGCTGATACTGAAAGGAGATATTTACGGAATCATACACAAATTTATGGAACCGCTGTATCAACAGGATAAGATCCGGGATTTTTCTTTCCTAAAGCTGACAGGGCAGTCCTGCAAGATTGATATATTCAAGGAATCCCTAAAAGAATTCATTCCCGGCAGAATGATACAGTTCAAACGAAGAAACAGGGGAACGGCAGGCGATATTGACTTAAAAATGAGCTGTGTGGACGGTGCACTGAAATTCATGAAAGATAAGAAACTCGGATATGCGGAAATTGAACTGCATTCAGACAAGCCTTCATTGCCTTATACAGTCAGTGCGTATACTCATAATGGAAAAGAAGTGGAACTGATCAACGGTTTCTTAAAGGAAGATACGACCGGATATGTTTCCAGAAATCTGGATGATATAACGTTACAGCTTTTCCTGAAAGATACGGAAGGAAGGGTACGGTATCGCTTCAATTTCGACTGCCAGCCGGAACAGTTCGAGGAAGTAACTTATGAAGACATCCGGAAAGTATATGGTGACAATATCCTGCAGAAAGAAACGGACAGTATCGTGAATCAAGAAATCAAGTTTTTTGCATGGAAGCGATGCAGGGATTGGGGATATGTCATCGTGCCGGTGTACAGGAAAGCGGAAAAGCTGTATCTGGGAATGGAGCAGTTTTACCCATTTGAGCATGAGGGATGGGTTAGGAATTATTTTGATGGGAGAAAGTAGAGAAGATGTATGATAAAGAACGGAGGGAGAAAGTAAAAGAATCCAGACAACGTCTGCTAAGGTTTTGGCTGGCAAAAGAAACATTGCATGGCAATCTCACAGAGGAAATAGTAGATGCAGAGATATGTAGGAGACTCAATGATAACGAAGATGATGAGTATTTAGTTGATGGTGCGCTTTTGTCCTGTACCAGTGCAAAATGGGAGGCTTTTGATTTATCAGATGGTGGGAAGATTGAAATTGACGGGGTAGAGGAAAAAAGCAAGACAGGAAAGGCAACTGAGTATTTGAGAGTGCCTGAAAATCCGATGTCGGCGAATAATCTTCGCTATGCAACTGTGGCAGATACGAAACAAGGATGGAATATCATGCCTTTTCCGTGTAATTGTAAGGAGCCAGCATTGTCCGTGCAGGAGGATATAATTAAAGAAAACAAAGTCGACTGTCAAAGTCATGGGGTGTGTAAGTATCTAATGGATTTGGAGGAAGAATGGGAAAATTATGACTTTAAGGAAAACTTATCTGTCTCTGTGTCTGTACCGTATAAGGATTTCATGGATGAAGCAGCGACTTCTGAATTAGAAGACACACAGATGTCAGAAATCTGGGCTAAAGATACCGCGCAGAAGAAAAAAGGTATTACAATGACCTCAGTTTTATTTTGTAAGCACGGCGGTTTTATTTATCCTTGTACGAGCGGACAGACGGTACTTTTGACGGAGTGGGCGAATTTCATATCAACATATGAATTCACAGGTAAGCAGTATATGGCGTTGTATGAAATAAAAGACTATTTTGAAAAATATCCAAAATTGCGTACGGGTTGGGCAATTTTTGTTTTTGAAGGTTTGGCAACACCGCGTTCGCAGGAGGAAGAGAACTGGAATGGAGAGAATATATATCATTCCAATGGACAGTTTGGAGCAATTTTGATTGCTACCAAGGATGGAATTCCAACATGTGCGGTGATGAAAGCTTCCACCCTGCCGGATAATATGACAAATGCAGCCACCATATGTGAAGGGGTTTATGAAGCTAGTAGTGTTAGACATAGTGTTGAGACTAATGGTGACGGTAAAGTTATATTTGGAGGATATGCTGCGTTGCAGCTGAATAATAGTAATAATATTCCTGCCTATAATTCGATAACAGGAAATGACTATGCTAACGGAATTCATTTTCATATGGCTGGGGATATACACAGTGATAATCCTAAAAGTCCATACTCTAGGGGCTGTATTACGATTCCTGTGCAAGATTATTTAGAATTTGGGGTTAACGTTGGATTTATAAAGAGCGAAGCGGTAGACGACATAGGGGAAATCTGGAAAACATATGATGGTGATGATTACGCAGAAGCTAAGAAGAAATTACCCTATAATACATATGCGCAAGAGTTTGATGGTTATATGGTAATTGACAGGCAGTATTATGATGATAAGAACAACTATTTAAAATTTAATGGGTCAAGGAGTGAAGAGTGATGATAAGACAAAGTATTTTGCCAGTATTACTTTTGCCGATTGTCATATGCGGCGTAATTTTAGGGAGGGATGACAAGATGGAAGCAAAGATAGAGGAGACAGAGAAGGGTTACGCGCCAACGACCGAGTATTGCAGCATGGAAGACCTTGGGGAGATGGATTATTATCTGTTTTGTAATACGCAGTTAAGTAAAGGCGCAACGGGATTGGAGAGCAAGCCTTCTATTATCAATAACGATACGCAGACAATTGAAGAGGCAAAGGAGCTGTATAAAAAGTTTAAAGAACAGCTTCCGCTGGAAGATGACAGCGATGAGGATGAGAGAACCGAAGTGCTGTATATTTCGCCTGATTGTAAGTGGGTTACAACAACAAAGTGGAGTGAATTTCAAACGGTAAATACTGTGACGTTGTTTTTTCTAAAAGAAAAAATGAAGGAAAAGACAGGCAGTATTATAGAAGAGCTTGCTGAAATTTTTATCATAAAAGATGGAGATACCTATAAAGAGGCAGATGAACAGTATTATAAGAGATTATCGGAATTGAAAAAAGAAATGGAAGGTGAAGGATACTTTATAGAGATATATACAAATTTCGAGGGAGATTTGATTGCAGGAATTAAAGATAATTTTAGTCTGCTCACGATTAAGAGATTAGAGGACGGGGAAGAACTATGGAGTTTTGATTTACAGGGAATGCAGGAAAAAGTAAAGAAGATTCGGAATGATATACGGGAAGAAGATAATAGTCTGGTATTTGTTAAACAGTTTAGGGGCAATGAACAGGAAGGGTGGCTGGCTATTCAGGTAGGGCCTTCTTCTTTCTTTCGGATAGACTATCCTGCGGGCAAAGTAACCTATCTGGGGGAATATCTGTATTCACCCAGCTTTAGCCCAGACGGAAATTATATGGCATATTCCAGTATTGATGGTAACAATGCAATTGATATGGATCCTGCGGAGTATGAACAGACGCTCTCTCCGGGCATCTATGTCAGGGAAGTGGAGACGGGAAAGACGGCATATATATACTGGTATCCTTCCAGAGAAACGGGGGAAGATTCCATGGAATTCAGAGGTTTTCAATGGATTGAGAAAGAAAGCTTTGAAGAATATATGGGATATGCAGTCAGCAAAGAATAAAGAAAGGTATCGGTCAACATGGAACACATCTACCCCGCCTTTGAACGCGGAAGAATCATGAAGAAAGAATTATTATGGGCGCTTAGAGATTACTCCTATTCGGCACTGCAATTACAATATGCCGATTATCCGGATGGAATCATTTCAGGGTGCGGAATACGAATAGAAGATGATTTCCTATGTGTAAAGCCGGGTATTATAAAATGCCAGGACTTTATTTTCCTGATTACGGAAGAAGAGAAAATAGAGTATTCCTCGACAGAATTCCTTGTTAGTTTGAAATTCCGTCTGATAGAGAGGGAAGTTTTGTCAGATTATGTCAGGTATGTAACGGAATTCGTGTTGGATGAAAATCTCGAACGGAAACGGAATGAACTGGAAGTGTGTCGGTTTAAGTTAAAAGAGGGCGCCAGACTCAGGACAGAGTATAAAGATTTCTTTGATATTGAGACAGAGTATGACACTGTAAATCTTGTCAATGCTACATGGACGTCAGCCAGAGGAAATACGCTTTCCAAAGAGGTCACTGACTATTTTGCGAAGAAAGTTTTGGAATGTGAAAATGCCGATGATAAGGATATCCACTTTGCTTATCTTCTTTTACAGAGTAAAGAGGCTGTCAACTTTCAAATTATAAAAGATTATATTTTCAGAAAGACAGGAGCAAAGGAAATAGGAATGTTCATGAATAGCGAAACGGCATTTCATAAACTGGAAGAAATTCTGGAGGGAATCAGGCGGGGAACGGATATTTACGGACAAGGAAAAGCAAGGCAGGATAGCAGGATGATTATTTTGGATTAGTCTATAAGGAGGATGAGTACGATGGCTGACAGAATAACTTTTGAGCAATTAAGAGTTGATAGCAGATTTACGTTTTTAACAATACATAAGTGCAGTATACATGAAAGATATGGTGAACATACAAGGGCGGAAGTCAGCGGCATTGTAAAAGGAGAGGATGTTAAGGCAGTTCTTTCCGATATCTCGGATGAGAAGTTGGAAATATACAGTCAAAACGAAGATGGAAGCAGGAAAATCCTTTTTATCGGCGTAATACAGTGTGTCAGCCTCGAAGAAGAAGGACAGTACGCCATTCTTCATCTGAATGCCATTTCCTATACTTGGGAAATGGATATAGAAAGAAAATCAAGGTCTTTTCAGAATTTATCCCTGACTTATCAGGATGTGGTACAGGCTGTTGCCGGAGAGTATGGAGCGGACGTAAGATGGAATATCGCAGACAGAAACTTACAGTATCCGCTGGTTCAGTATCAGGAAACGGACTACGGTTTCTTGAAGCGGATATTGAGCCATTTACGGGGCAGGATTACGTCAAAGAGTTCCGAATCCGGTGCAGAGATATGTTTTTACGTGGGAATGCGAGAGGGAATAAGCAGGGGAGCTATTGATTTGAAGCAATATGCTCATAAGACGCTTCCTTTTAGGGATGGAAACAGGATAGATGCGGGCCGGAAGAAACAGCAGGTAGGTTACGAAATTGCGGATATGGATTATATGGAAACAGGGGATAGAATACAGATTCAGGGACGGGATCTATATGTGATGGAAGCTGAGTCGGTTCTGAAAGATAACATGCTAAACTGTACTTGCCGAGTATTTCCCGAAGAATGTTTTGAAGCGGAGAAAATACCGGCGGACACATTAAGGGGAACTGTTATAACCGGAATGATTCTGGAAACCGGGCAGGAGAAAGTAAAACTGCATCTGGATATAGATAAGGAACAGCCAGTCTCTGAAGCTTATCAGTTTTCATGGAAACCGATTACCGGAAACCTGTTTTATTGTATGCCGGAGACAGGTACGAAAGCAGCGCTGTATTTTGATAAAAATGATGAGAATGATACAAGAGTCATTTATAATGTCCGGACAAACGGAGATCAATGCGGTGAACTTGCAGATTATAATGACCGCTATTTCACAACGGATCATAGTAAGCGAATGTATTTGAAGCCGTCTGAGATGGGGCTGTTGAATATGACAGGGCAGAACGCAGAAATAGCGATGAAAGATGCTTCTCTTCTGAATATGAAGACAATTAATCAGATATCCATTCTGGCGGAGGGGCAGGTGGAACTGAAAGGGAAAGATGTGACATTTACTGCGCCGAAGGAAGCTACATTAGTAAGAAAAGACATCCTATCGCCTACTGTTATCAATATGTGCAATGCTTTTGATGCAATTGGCTGTACTGGTAATTTTGCATCAACGGCGCCGCAGGTAAAAGAAAAGAAGAAAAAGGCGGCGGTTCCAAACCAAAAGATAGAGAAATATTCATTAAATGGAGCAGTAAATAGTATTTTGTCTAATATTCCGGCAGATGATTTAGGAAGTCCGATTATGGAGGCGGTAGCAGGAAGCATGCCTGTAATAAGTAAAATAAGCCGCATTCAATGATAAATGAACAATTGACAAGGGGGATGGAAAATGAGTGAGAGCGTTAAAGTTGGGGGTATCGGGAAAAATCCGGCGATTGATAAGATAAACCGCCTAAACGGAATAGATGTGAAGAATTATGCCGCTGACAGGATGGAGCAGCTTCTGGAAACGGGAATTTCATCTAAAAACGGGGCATATACAAAGGATGTTCCGATAGACTTTAGTAAAGCGTCATGGAGAGGATAAAATCGGTGGAGAGAGCAGAGGAGGATATAAAGAAAGCTAAATGGCAGGAAATAAGTTGTCTGGATGACGAGGTGCTTTTGAAACTTCCGGAGGGCTGGAAAAGACCGGAGGATGAAGTAATCGCAAAGAAATTCCCATACAATTCAAAACCACAGGAAATATTTGCGGATTTACAGGAAAGAAAAATAATCACATTTAATTTATTAGACAAGCAGTTAGTGGAGGAGCAGGTATATTCGGCAATAAAGGAGATTCAAAGATTAATCAACCGTCTATATCCGGAAAGCATTCGTAAAGAGGCAGGACTGTTTAAAGTAGATGCAGGTATGTCGGGCAGGTTTACATTTATTACCGGAGGTATGGAATACGATACAGCGCATTATATGTTTATTCTGCCGATCAATGAAAGAATGATGTTTGGGAGTTATCACTTTCCATTAGAGGAAATAGCGGAAGAGGAAGCAGTTCTTTTAGATATACTTAGGAGCATATGTGTAATAAGCAGCACGGAGGATGAGGCGGAAAACTATGAAAGAACCGGAATACATAGACAGCGTAATACTCGCACTTAGAACAAAGTGTGAGGAAAAACAGGAGGAGCAGCAACAGATAAGTGATACGATTCATATTGGCGTAAACAAGATATCGATTTATCGGGAGGAGCTCTTTGGGGGAAAATGTTCTATCATGCTGCCGGAAATCATGTCAGATATGAATGACACATACAGAATGATAAAATATCGAAATCAGAACAGACCACAGATAATCAAAACAGATGTCAATGGTGATGCGACTGTAACATTCAGTTTACTGTCAATGACAGATATAGAGAACGCACCGGATATTTCTGCTCAAATGGAAAAATTGCACCAAGATATGCAGAAAGTCTGGAAGCAGCATGTCTTTTATGATACAGGGCAAGTAGAAGCAGGGGAACTTCCGGTCGCGTGGATGGATTTTCGCTCATTCTGTATGGACGGAAGCCTTTATAATCTGCTGTTTATATTTCAAATAAAAGAGCAGATAGTGTTAGGGAACTTTCACTGTAGTTTTCCGCAGTATGATATATGGAAACCGGCTGTATTGAAGCTGCTTACAACGGTACAGGTTAATAACCCGGTAGATATGGAGAAAATGGACTAAATGAACATATAGTAGAGGGGATAAAAAAGATTATGAAGCAATATTGTGACCGCAGACCGGAAATGCTGCAATTTCTACAGCCGCATATGGAAGAAACATTTAAAGAATCCTGTAGGCAGATACAGACAGAAATAGAGAAGAATGGACATGCCATATGGGATGAACTAAAAGAAAAAATATATGAACTGCTACATCATAAGAATGGAGAAATAAAGTATTTTGTATGCAGTTTTCTCCGCTATAGTCTTTACTGTGAGAGACTGGAATTTTATATACACGTCATGGATGAAGGATTTTATCTGGATGAGCAGGAAATAGGAATTTATTATTGCCCGCAGTTTTTACAGGAATCATATTTAGAGGATTTGAATTATCTGTATAAGAAAGCAACAGAAAAATTTATGCAGATACAGAAATATGAGCTGTTTGATATCAAGGAAGAATACACCAAATACTATTATTCCATTATGCATAAGATGATGGAGAGTGTGAGCGGACTGATCATGGAAGTGATAGCAGAGAGCTGCATTCCCATAGCGGATGAATTTAAAATTATTTATGGGGAATATATGGGAAATGCAACGATTTTATATACAAAGGGGGAATGTGGGGATGAAGTACTTTCTGATAGAAACGGATGAAAAAAACAGAATTCCATATAACATCAATAAAAATCATGCAATTGATGTCCGGATGCTGACAAGAGAAGATTTTGACGGACTGCCTATGTGGAATATTGTAGAGATGGAATTCCCGAGTGAAGGATTCTTTCCGGATATGATATGCACCCCGTTTCTGTTATTATCTGAAATTTATATGAAAGCGATAAAGATGTATCAGCCGAATATTCTTTTCAAAGGAATCAAGCTATGGAATAAAGAGAGTGGTATAAATGCGACCTATATGCTGACAATTCTGGACAAAGAGGAATGTATATCTGATAAAATGCAGTTCAACTCTGTTGGAAACAGGATATTGTACTTGATACTGGATAAAGAAAAAGTTGCTTCAAAAGCAGTTTTCCGGTTTAAGGAATGTGATAAAAACGGTATCATCGGAAGAATGGATTTTGTGGAAAGTCTTTTAAGGAGGGGAGTAAAGGGAATCAAACTGACTGAGATAGAAGTAGCATAGAAATTTTGCATAGAAGTGAATCATACAGGCATATTGATAAAATGCCGGGAAAGAGGTAATTATGAGAGACTATCAGCTTAAAATAGAACCATTTGAATATATAGCATTGCAGGAATTTACAATCAATCGGACGATAAATGAACATGCCACAGCAACCCTCACTATGCGGATAAAAGATGAGTGGAAAGAGGAGTATATGGGGATTTTGGCGGAAGAAACATGGGTGCGTATAACAGGGATAGATAAAGCTGATGGGGGAGAAATCAACACCGTCTTATTCTATGGAATCGTGACAGGGTATTCTTTCTCTCAGGACGGCTATGAAACGCTTATGAAATTAAATATGACAAGCGGGACGATATTGATGGACTTAAAACAGCATTTCAGAGTATTTCAGAGGGAAGAGACATTATGTACAGATATTCATCAGAAAATAGCAGCGGCATATCCGGACAGTCAAGTCCTTTGTACGGAAGGCGGGGAGGACAAAACAGAGGGTGTGCTTGTTCAGTTTCAGGAGACAGACTGGGAGTTTTTAAAGCGTCTTGCAGGAAGGACAGGATTATATCTTGTGTCTGATGCCTTGAAAAAAGGAACAAAATATACAATCGGTCTGCCGGAGGGTACGAAAAGAACAATAGAAACAGATAAGATACAGATCAATTTTAATTTTAGTGAGTACATGGAAAAATCCCGCAATGGAATGACTTCCCTGCAGAGCGGAGATATGGTGGAACTGGTAATTGAAAGCAGAGAGATTTTTCAGTTAGGAGATGCGATTCCTTATAATGGAAAAGAATACTTTATCTGCAAAATACAGACTTCCTATCAAGGCGCTGAATGCAGTCATGCGTATTTCCTGCGTACAAAGGAGGCATTGAAAGTATTGCCGATAGAAATCAAAACCCAGCAGGGATGTTCTTTTGATGCGGTAGTCACTGATGTAAACAAGGATAAAGTACAGGTAGAGATTATGCAGGATGAATGGAAGGCAGCAGATGGGAAGAAGTGGTTTTTATATTCTACCGTATATTCGTCCGCTGATGGGACAGGATGGTACTGTATGCCGGAAATCGGTGACAGTGTGCGCTTCTATGTTCCTGATAAATCGGAGAATAGCTTTATCCTCAGTGCAGTACATAAAGAAACTGACAGCGCCAGACAAAACCCTGACTATAAATCTCTGAAAACCAAATACGGCAAAGAAATATTATTTACACCGGACTCCATTCTGATGACAAACAACAATGGCATGATAGTTGAACTAAATGACAGTGAAGGTATTGCAATTACAAGCGATAAGGATATTGTCATACAGGCGGATAACAATCTTACGATATCAAGTTCTGCTGCCTCCCTGTTGATCGCGGCAGATGATAAAGTACAAGTAAAGCAGGGCGGAACGACCATGACGTTAAGTGATGATATTTACTTCACGGGCGGGGAGTTTAGGATACAGTAGATTGAGAGGAAATTATAGATGGGTAAAGATTATGAAAAATATCTTGAAGGGCAATATAGAGGAAATGTTGTTGAAAGATATAAACAAGAAAAGGACGATGAGCAAAAAGCAATAAAAATCGTTCAAGAAGTAAAAGAACAACAAGAACATATAATGGAAGAAGAAACAAAACGGATATTAGAAAAGGAGAATGTGACTTCGACTGAGATAGGGAAAGTAACAGCGGATTATGGAATGGAGGATAAATATGGAGAATATCTTTTGAATGGTGCAATATTGCACTGTAATCAGGCATCCTTAGAGGATTTTGAAATACCTGGAGATAAGATAGTATTGGATAGAAAAATAATAGATGATGATGATCGTATTTATAATCAACTTCGAGTGATAGAAAACCCTATGTCAGCCAATGGATTAATATATGCTACTGTCGGAGATGCTATAAAATATGAGAATGTTTTTCCATTTTATTGTAATTGTAAAATTCCAGCTGATAGGCCGGAGGAAATCAAGAAAATTAAAGAAGATAAAAATTGCAGTAAATATGGGGTATGTAGGCACCTTATGAGTTTAAATGAGGAATGGGAAAATATTTCTTTAAATGGACGATCTTATTTAAGTAAAGTAGATATTAATATGCAAGGACAGTATATGGGTCAGGGATATTTAGAATATATTCGAGATCAAGCATTTTTACAAGCCGTTGAGGGAAAACCTATTACAGAAACTTATTTTCTAAAAGAAAAGGATGGTATTACTATGACATCAATTCTTTTTTGCAAACATGGCGGAATAATAAGTGCAATTACATCAGGGCAAATTTATCCAAGGGTATCAGGAGTTAGTATCGATTTAATAGAGCTCTTAAAAAAGTATGAAACAGGAATGGACCAGTATGGGAACTATCTTAACGAAGGTGAACCTGCATTATATCAATATCATTCGCCAAGTGATGATATAAATGTATTGACAATAGGATGGGGACATGCTGTAAAAAGTTTTGATGGAGGATGGTTTACGTTTAAAAATGGAACTGTAATGAATTTATATAATATGGGAATATATGACAAAGTAGATGGAGTAAAGATTAAACAAGGCACCAGTATTACTAAAGCGCAAGCTGAAGAAATCCTCAATAATGATATTGAGAAGAGGGTAACCGAAATCAATAATGCTTTAAAAACAAAAGGAATTAATGAGGCAATAGATCAAAATTTTTATGATGCTTTATTTATGCTTACATATCAGATGGGTACAAAGTATTTGACAGATAACAGCGATTTGTCGGTCTTTTTAGAAGCAGAAAATTTTTTTACGCGTACAGATAGAGAGATAAAAGAACAATTTGGAGAATTTACAAATCATTTGGAAGCTGGAACGATGAGAAGAAGAGCAGATGAGTTGGATATTATTTTTGACGGAACTTATGATCGAGATTATGATGAGACACGTTATGGCGATATATGGAGAAAAAAAACATATCCGAATATGACAACACCAGGATATTAAAATATTGGGCAATTTTGTTGAATCTAAAAAGAGAAAGAGGTATTAAGTGAAAAGAAAAATAGTAATTGGCAGTGCTATCATTCTACTACTATTATTTGGGATTACTTTAAAGAATCGGGAATATGTAGAAAAATTTGAAATAGATGTTAATGTACCTGAGATAGGATTTGATATAAATATTTTTAAGGAAATAGTAGAAAAATCAATCTGCCCTTATGATTTTTTTGGAACTTATAAAATTACACAATTCTATCCCACATCATATTACGTGAATATAAAATATGATGTATTACCTGATCAGGAAGCAGATATGATGCTGGGACAGATTATCACCTTAAAAGAAGATTTAATGGTGACATTTGATTCGGAAAGAGGAATGGGTACAAAAGATGGAAGAGATGGATTTTCAGGGAATTATATTTTAAAAAAATTTATTATAGAAAACCCTCAATATAAAAAGGAGTTATTTAATTCTGATACATTGGAACTTTACCTAGAACCAGATTATGCAATGGAGTGGGCTATAGGAGAAAAGTATTTTAAAAAACTAAAAGCGGTTATCTCCATTACGGATAGTGACGGTATTAAGTCAGATCAATATTTTTATACTCTAAATGAAGAAAGTAATCTAATAATGTTTTCAGGTATTACTGGGCAGTACTTTTTATTGGAAAAAACAGATATTGAATTAGAAGAAACGTCAAATAATAAAGAAAAAACTATTTCACAGGAATTTTATGGCAAATATGAGATAATTCAATTTCTGCCCACCAAATTTTATCCTGCATTAGATTCAACTGGATGTGTGATATTGCCGCAGGTAGAAGCGAATATGATGTTGTATCAGACCATTATGATTGGAGAGGATTACTTTCAAACGTATGATAATTGCCGTTTACCCAATTCAGTGATTATGCAGCGTGCAGAGGATGACTTTAAGCTGGAGGAAATAATTATACAAAAGCCTGAATACCGGGCAAGAAACATGGTAAGAGATGAAATTTATGGACTTCGAGATGACATGCTTCCTGAGGATTTGTTTCAAAAAGAATATTTGGAAATAGATGTATATCCGGGTTATGAAGTGGGAGGAGAAAAAATATTACCACAATTATTTATGGTAGATGATGGAGAAATTATCATGTATTCCATGGGAGAATATTTTTTATTAAAAAAAATAATATAAGATTTTATGGTTTAACAGGACGTATATTTAAATTATCTTAAGATAAAATTATGTTTGGTATAATGTGAAAGGCATCCATGAAGTGATGACTGAAAATAATAAACGTAAAAAAGAAATAGAAAAGTATTTATTGCACCAAATAGAGGAATGCTTTCGATGTACTTGCCGGTTGATCCAAAGAGATGTAGATTCATGCGGCAGACAGATATGGAAAGAACTGAAAGAAAAAATAGATGAGGTTTTGCAGCTTACTTCTGATCTGCAAAAACAGAACAAGAAAGGCAGCATACAGTATCTTGTCTTCAATTTCTTAAGGAACAGCACAAGCAGGGACAAGCTGTCACTCTACATACAGACTCTTGATGACAGCTTTTATCTGGATGAGCAGGAAACGGCAGTTTATTATTACCCTTCATTTTTACAGGACAAATATGTAGATGATCTGTCTTGTCTTTATCGAAAAGCAGAGGAGAAATTTATCAGACTTCAAAGCTATGAGCTGACATCAATAAAAGAACTATACACCGAATTTTATTTTTCTATAGTGTTTAGTCTGATACAACAGTTATCTGAGTTGATCATAAAGGAAGTTATAATGAGCAATATCCAAGTTACTGATAGCTTTAAAATTATTTATGGTGAATACATGGATCAAGCTATTGTTATTTTTTCCAAGGAGAAGTAAAATGCAATATTATCTTTTAGATATGGAAGAGGGAAATAGAATTCCTTATAACATTAATAAAAATCGTGCAATTGATATCAGAATGCTGACAAAAGAAAAGATATATCATATTCCTATGTGGAATGTGATGGAAATGAACCTGCCGGGGGAATGGTTTTTCCCAGATTTGCTTTGCAGCCCCTGTACCATGGTATCCAGATGCTTTATGGATACCATTTTGCTGTATCATCCTGATACGCCCTTTAGGGGTATCAAATTGTGGGATAGAGCAAGCGGGGTTAATACCACTTATTTCATTCCCGTTCTGGATGAAGTGGAGTGTATTTCGTCTGATACGCAGCTTAATAATATAGGAAACAGAATTGTTAAGCTGGTTTTAGAGGAAAATAGTATAAAATCGTATGCAGTTTTCAGAATCAAGAATTATAAACAGAATTGTATTGTAGGAAGGATGGATTTCGTAGAGAGCTTGTTGAGAAGAGGAGTGAGAGGGATTAAGGTAAGGGAATTATGATGCAGTAGACAAATAATTTTGAAATATGAGTTGTGGGGATTGAGAATCAGTGGTAATCCGGTTGTTTTTTCAAAATATGACTTTACAACTATAAACATCTGCGCCAAAAGGTACACAGAAGAAATTAGAAGATTTATATCTAATACAGCAAACTTTCATACAACATAAGCTTTCAGTTTTGGAGGGCTATTTTTCTGTAATAATTGAAAAGGCTTATTCAAGTGTTTTCGAACATTTTTTATTGCGTTAAGTAGACATTAATCATTTAAATATCAACGTGTCAATGCAATTGTTTGAATTTATTCGAATATGATCTTTCATTTTTGATATTAGCAAAGAAATCATAATTTTATTGTAGCAAGGATAGGTGAGTATACCAGTGTTTTGGGAATTAGTTGGAAATTTGGGTTCAATAGTAACTATAGTATCAAAGATAGAAGAAATAGTTCGTGGAAAGTCAGACGAGCAAATAATTCGCAAATTAAAACACCTATACGCCGATGTGGATTTTACAGCTCTACCTAATGATTTAGCCCGTTATTTGGATAAAGCTGACAGCTATATTGCTCTCAAAAAATCAGAAATAGTAGGAACGGAATTATTTTCCCAAAACGAAAAAAATGCATTTATAGAAAATTTTTTCTCAAGCCATCCCGAAACGCTACCATATAAAGATTATATTGATGCCATTCTTTTAAAATTTCTTGAACAATTAGAAAAGCTTTTATTGCAAAAAATGAGCATAGGCGAACAGGTTATATATAAGAAAATTGAGCAGTTATCCGAAAAGAGCGACACAACGAATTTTGGGAAACAAAATAACGCAAATTCTGACATGAATGAAAAAGTTGTAGCAGATAGCTATAAAGATTTGCCTCGAATTTTAACAAATACGGCCGTACCTTATGAAGATGACTTAAATATTATACATCGTAAAACAGATATAAATAAAATGGAACAGCTCCTAAAAAGAAAAAAGTGTAATATAATCATAAGCGGTTTTGGTGGTATTGGTAAAACCACATTAGCTCACATATTGTACTTCCGTATGATTGATCAATACGATAGTATAGGTTGGGTGGAATATCGTGGCAATTTTAAAAAGAGTCTCCTGACATCAATAAGTCTATATGATGATGTTTCCGATACAGAAAGCAGATGGAGAATATTGTATTCACAACTGCGAAATGACCGTTCTCGAAAATTAATATTTATTGATAATGTTGACCGGGATGCTACTTTGGAACAAGATCCTCTAACTGATACATTGCTTCAAGATATATCTGGATGGCCTAATACAAATGTAGTTATAACTTCCAGACTAGAAGACATAGCGGGATATTATACCTTCCCTTTAAATTATTTGAGTTTTGAAGACTGTATAGATTTGTTCTATCTTTACTATAGCAGAGATGAATACAATATTTTGGCTGAAAATCGTTGCCAATATAAAACAGTACAAGACATCGTAAAGCTTGCTGAGCGCCACACCTACACTATAGAGTTGTTGGCTAAAGTCGCAAAAAATTATGAATCATTAGAGCACTTTTGGGATGCAGTCAATAAAACTAAATTCAAATTGACCAAATGGCCCATCCGAACTAATTACAGAAATATTTATGCGAACATAGCAGAGCAATTACGCAAATTGTTTGACATGGGCACACGCACGAGCCGGGAGAAGCAGATTTTATGGGATTTTTCTGTACTGCCCAACATGGAACTTACATGTGACGAAGTATATGATTGGTTAGGATATGACGAAAATGATTTAATCCATCTTATAAACGAAGGATGGCTTACTCACAAACAAACTATTTCACTGCACCCGCTGATAAAAGAAGTCATTAGGTTGGATTATGTGGATGGTAAGGCTCCGATTGGAACAGTATCCAAATTAGTAAGTCTTGTGAATAGTAGTACTTTTATCAAAAACGATGATCCATTCACAGAGGCGAATCGAAAACTAGATGCTATTGAAAGTATCTCATCTTTAATTTTTATACCTAAAAAACAAGACTATGCCTGTTTTAATTACAATATCGGAAATTGCTTGCAATACAGAGGTAGGATTACATCTTCTATCTCACATTACCGAAAATCTTTGTCTATGTATCAGTCACTTCTGGATGAAAACTCGGATGAATATGAAGCAGAAACTGCTCGTGTACATAATTCGCTTGGATACTTGTTATCCTACACAAACAGCGGCCGTAGGGAAGCAGAAATTCAATTGCGAGAAGCTCTACGTATTCTTTGTGATTTAGAAGCGAAAAACTCAAAAAAATATTTAGAGGAAGATAAGGCAACAACATGTGATTATTTGGGGTATTTGTTAACTGATACAAATTATCATCGTGGGGAAGCAGAATCCTTATTGCGTGAGGCACTGAAAATTCGATGTAAACTTGATGCTGATCATTCCGGCGCGTACAAGGCACAAGTTGCGTGGACTCGTGATAATTTAGGTTATTTACTTTCTTTTTCAAACAGCAGATTAAAGGAGGCAGAATATCAATTAAAAATGGCATTGAAAACTCGGCTCCAACTTGAAGACGAAAATCCAGGAGTTTATCTGGCAGAAGTGACATGGACATATAACAATCTGGGTGTATTGCTTCAGACAGAGAATAATCGGCAAAAAGAAGCAGAGGAGTTATACCAAAAGGCGTTACTAATGCGATACCAAGACGAAGAAGAAAAGCCAGGAATGAATTTGCCCGACATAGCGATTTTATGCAACAATTTAGGCACATTATATCAGAGGAATAATATTTACAGAGCAGAGGATATGTATCGTAATGCATTGAAAATCAACTACTATCTTGAAGAAAAATGTCCAGAGATGTATTTATCAGAGATAGCCATAGTATGTAATAACTTGGCAACACTTATTCAAGGAGATAGAAACCGCTGTGACGAAGCTAAAAACCTATACAAGGATGCCTTGCAGATTGTATGCAAACTTGAAAAAGATTGCCCTTCAATTTTCCAAATGGATGCAGCAGATATATCTTTTAATGTTGCACTATTAGCATTAAAGGTAGATCAGGATATATTGATTGTAAAAGAATTGTTGCAGGATGCTTTATCTATTTGGGCAAAAAATTCAGAATATGAAGGTAGTATAAAAATTGCTCATAAGATTCTCGACGAATTATCTAGAAAAGACATTTTTTCAAGCTATTCAGATTTCTTTCAAACTGTAGAAAATTTGAAAATTGTCTATACTCAAAGCGGTTTGAGGAAAAAGCGTATGCACTTTTGTATCCCTGCAAAATTCAGTTCCTATGACTAAAAACGTTCAAATTAATACGTTTTCTGAGCAGATGTATTTTGCTTTATAGGAAACGGCATAGAAGAATTTATTTGCGGTATATTAAAAAATATCTGAACCTGAGGAATTATAATTACAGAGTAGAACGTGATGTAGTAGTAGAGAACTAATTGAAAGTACTAAACCCTAGATATGCTGGGGAGAATGGTGTAAGTGAAAAGGTGAGTATATAAAAAAAGCCTCCTATGATACAATGAGTACAGTGTCGCAAGCCAACTCAAAGAATAGAGGTGGTTCAAATGGACAATAAGAGTATATCATATAGTGCGCCTGAATGCTGCTATTTTTTTATAGGAACTTAAAGTTCCGTCAGTTTATATCAAGGACTGGATTCTTTTAATATTCGGACAAAATTTTATATGTCCACTTTATGTCGGGACATCCGCATCCATAAGCTCATAGAGTTTACGCAGCTTCTTTGTTATTTCAGACAGATGGTGAACCTTGTCTGGCTGTTGGTAGAATTCAATGGTATCCAGTTCATCAAGGAGTGACTGTATTGTGTGGTCGCTGTATAAGCCATTTTTAACCATCTTCTTTTTGATATAAGACACCATCTGCAGCGCAACAAACTGTATAAACAGTTTGCCTTCAAAGTTTTCCTTAGATGAGACTGGCCTCCTTCTCATCGAGAGACGCTCTTTGAGGTTGTCAAAGGATTTGTCTATAAGACCCTTGAGGCAGTAAATACGCAATTTGTAGTGGTCAAGCTTTTTTGAAACACTTCAATCCTCGTGATCTTCCAGTTTCCTGTAACTGCTTGGTACGATATGTTTCAGGATTAAACTTATGCGGATGCATGCCTTGCACGTATGTTTAGCAGAGCTTACCGCTTGGAGATGAATGGTAAGAACATGAGAAATATGGAACCTATTAATAAGTAACAACAAATGGATAACGCACCGCTGGTGCGAGCCTTTTACACCGTTGATGCGGGAAAGGGGCTTGGTTTATCCGAAATGTGCATTGTTAAAGCATTAATTAATTAGGATTACCTAATGGATTGATGCTTTTTTTCATCCTTCCATGTCTTCTCTTTCCATAAAAAAGAATTTGAAAAGAGCTCATAGAGAACTGCTTTCGGATAAGGATGGAATGCGCCTTCGTGCCAGTGTTTCCATGATCGTTACCGATTATGCCAGATTCCGGTATGCCAGCGTGGGGAACTGCAGAGCATTGCTTTTGAGAAATGACCGCGTTTTGTATGAAAGCAGAGATCAGTCCCTGACAGAGAATATGGTGGAGGCTGAAAGGCTTCCCAAGGATAAGGCGGCAATCCATGAAGAAAGAAATAACCTGTATTCTTATCTGGGGAAGACAGACGGCAGACCTCAGTATCAGATTTCAAAAAAGAAAAAACTGGTAAACGGCGATATCCTGCTTTTAACTACAAGAGGTATCTGGGAAAACTGCAGTAACGGAGAACTTTTAGGCTGTACCGAAGAAGTAAGCTCCCCGCAGGATCTGGCAGATAATGTTGAAGATCTTATTTTAGGCAAACTGATGGATGAGATCGATAATTATACGATTTCCGTTACCTTTGCAGACAAAATATATTTAAACCCCAAAAAGCGGGTGAGCTTTAAGAAGATATTTGCCATAGTCCTGCCTGTTGTCTTGATTTTGCTGGCACTTTTTATCGGACTTCTGGTGCGCTGGCGCATCCGTGCAGGAAAGCGGGCGGACATGGAACAGTATATGGAAAGTGCTGAAGAATATGCTTCCTACAATAACTATGAGAGAGCTTTGGAGGAATACAAAGAGGCACAGACGCTGGCAAAGTCCTTAAAAGAGGAAGAAGCCCTGGAAAAAATTGATGCTTATATCCTGCTTCTGGAACAGATCATGCAGGCAGATGACGCCATAGCAGACAAAGATTATGAAAAAGCAAATGAACTCTTCCATAGTGCAAAGGAGCTTTCAGGACAGGCAGGAGGTCTGGGCGGAGAATATCTTAAAAGGCAGCAGGAAAAGATCGCAGAATATCTGGAATTATTTGAACTGCTTGAATCTGCCGAACTGAAGGAAGATTACGGAGACTATGCAGGCGCTATAGAGCTGTACAGAAAAGCAAAGACCAAAGCGGGAGCGCTTTATGATAAAGAACTGAGGAATGAGGCCCTGGAAAAAATGAGGTCGGCAGAAGAGATGCTGGAAAGCCGAAGACAGGAGGAGCTTAAAGCGCTGGAAGAGAGGATACAGGCGGCCATAGAGGATGAACAGGTAGCTCAGGATCTGGAAAACCAGAGTCTTATGAATGATAAGAAGAATGCGTTGGAGCTGGAAAGCAAAGGAAATGACCTTATGAAAAATGAGGATTATCTAAGTGCCGTTACCTATTTTGAAACAGCCATGGGAATGTATGCTGCTTTGGAAATGCCGGAAAGGGTAAATGTTCTTACCGCTCAGATAGAATCCTGTAAAAAACTGGATGAAGAAGCTAAGAAAAAGGCAGCTGAGGAAGCAGCGAAAAAATCTGAAGAAGAAGCGGCGGCAGATGCGGCAAACCAGGCAGCCCAGGAGGCAAGGCAGGCTGCTCAGGAACTGAAAGAAGCCCAGACAAACAAGGCTTTGGAAGATGCCATAAAGGCAGCCCAGGAGGCAAAAGAAGCAGCCGAGGAGGCTAAGAAAGCGGCAGAAGAAAGTAAAAAGGATGAGGAAGATGGGGACGGCACAGACGAAAATGACCCGGATAAAGATGTTTCGGACAAAGGAGAGGGCAGCTGAGAGATGGGGCAGTATACATACAAATTATCCATTAACCGTGAGGAAAGAACAGGAAAAAAAGCTGTATATCGTCTGGAAGAGCTGCAGGGAATGACCACATATCAGCTCAAAGAAATATGTCAGAGAGAACGGCTGGTAGTGCCCATGGGAGCCAGACTTGAGAGAGAAGAACTGATCCGCTTTATCATGAGGTACCGGGGAGCCGGAGAATACAGTCATATCAGGGATTATGCAGAGAACGGTATGGAGGCTCTGCAGGGATTTATTGATAAGGTAGACCTGACATCGGATGAAACCTCTCAAATAGCGTTTCCGGCACACCTTGTTCTGTATGAAGGAGAAGGTATAGAGCTGACAGATCATTATGAAGTCATAAGTGATCTGAATCTGTATGAAGGCAATGTTCTTCTGGTAGATGAGAATCTAAAGGTCTATACCTGCTTTTACCTGAAAAGAGTGGAAGAAAAAAGATTTTTCCTGAGGAAGGGAAAAAATGTACCTATTTTAAATGCAGAGGGACACCGGTATTTTCTCCTTTATTTTAAGCGGGAGGAAGTTTCCGAGATTCTTTATAAGATTTATAACGGGAAAGAGATCAGCATTCCAAGACATGCGGACTGCATCTTTACGCCGCTTCTGGCAGTGGATATCAAAAAGCCCGAGGAAACGGAGCTTCCTCTTATCATAGACTTCGGAAGCGCCAATACGACACTTGGAATCTACTGTGCGGACGGCAGCAGCCGGGTGGTAATAACCCCAGACCTGAGCGGCGGACATTACAGAGAAAGTGAAATGATTCCCAGTATTATCGGTGTTAAGGGCGCAGAAGACGGGAAACCTGTTTACTGTTTTGGGTATGAAGCCAGAGAGCTTGCAGGTCATTCCTACCAGGACGAAGACAGTCCCCTGTTCTACGATATCAAACGATGGGTCAGCGCACCGGAGAGAATGCAGCAGGTGATCACCACGCAGGGGATCAAGCTGCAGATAAAAAGAACGGAAATGCTGGCAGCCTTCATGAATCATCTGATCGATACCGCACAGCAGCAGTTCAAGTGCCGGTTCAAAAATATTCAGCTCCTTGCACCTGTCAGACAGACAGAACGCTTTGCCGGGATGTTCCGGGAACTTCTGCCGGATATGAACGTGGAATGCACGCTGGATGAAGGAATGGCAGTACTGTTCCACAGCATCAATGAACTGATCACATCCGGCAGATATACAGAAGGCGCCTGGTATCAGGCACTTATTATGGACTGCGGAGGAGGCACCACAGATCTGACTTCAGGGAGATTTCGTATTCGCAACAACAGAGTATCCTATGAAGTGGATCTGGAAACCGGATATGAAAACGGAAACACGAATTTCGGAGGCAATAACCTGACCTTCCGCATATTGCAGCTGTTTAAGATAAGGTTCCTTGAGGCCCTGGGCTGCAGACAGTTTCGCTTTGATCTGGAATCTTCGGCAGGGGGCAGAAGCCGGATCTATGAAAGGTTAGGACAGCTTTATGAGGAAGCGGAAGAACTTCTGCCTACCCGTTTTGCTGAATATGAGCTGAAGAGCAGAGAGGAGTATTTCAGGGTAAAGAATAACTATTATTACCTGTTCGGCATTGCAGAAGCCATTAAAGAAAGCTTCTTTCAAAAATCTTTTCAGTATGAACTTCGCATAGGAACGGAAGGAACCATAGAAAAAGGAAAGGGATTACTGCTGGATAAATGGCGGCTGTCCATAGCGGAAGGTGACAGAATCGTATCCTTAAGGAAAGAAGTATCTTTCAGCTTTTATTTATATGAAATTGAAAATCTCTTAAGACCCGATGTCTATGGACTCATGGACCGCTTTTTGGAAAAGCTCTTTGTGAACGGAGAGTTGTCGGAGTACGGCATGCTGAAGCTCACAGGTCAGTCCTGTAAATCCAGTCTGTTTACCGAAGCCTTGAAGGAATTCGTACCGGGCAGACTGATCCGAAATGAACGGGAAGGAGACAGCGGAAGCCAGCTTAAAATGTGCTGCCTGGAAGGAGCCGTCAGTTATTTTAAGAACTGTAAACTGGGTTATATGAAGATCAATCAGGGTTACAGAGTGAACGCCCTTCCCTATCAGGTAATGGCCTATACCCATGAAAACAAAGAAAAAATACTGATCCATAGTCTGCAGAAGGAACAGGACATCGGATATATTTCAAGATTTAAGATCGGGGAGCAGCTGGACCTTTACCTCCATGATGAAAAAGGCAGGAGACTTAAAGTCTATCACTTTACCTACAATCTGGCAGAGTTTACCCGTGTGACCCAGGAGGATATTGATGAAAAGTACGCCGGCACGGTCATTCAGGAGGAGACGGATACCATTTTAGAAGGCGAGATCAAATTCTTTGTCTGGCCTTCAAAGGAAAAGTGGGGCTTTCTGGTGCTTCCGGTACTGCGTGAAAATGACCTGCTGAGGCAGGGAGAGGAAATTTTCTTTGCCTTTGAAGATGATACCTGGGAAGAAAACTTTTTTGACGGAAGGAAGTAGCCTATGGCCGATATGGAGGAAATGATCAAGGAAGAAGTCAACCGGATAAGCAGCCTTCAGGAAAGGGTTGTATTTAAGGATATTGTGGAACAGATCTTTCTGTCCCTTTATGAGACGAATCAGGAAATGTATCAGGCCCTGGAACAGCGTGTTATGGATGACCTGTCCTTTGATATTAACCGTTACCGGATCTGTATCGGAATTGTGGAAAGAGAATTTTTAGACAGATCCCATCATCTGCTTGCTCCCATAATTGAAAAAGATCTGATGGAGAAACGTCCGGATGTGAGGCAGTTGGAAGAACAATTACAAACTAAGGGGCGCTGCCATATCAAGACGCTGTTCATGGAATGCGACTTTATGCAGATCCAAAGGCTCCTTCAAAAGGAAAGGATAGGAGGCAGCATCAGAACAGATAAGGATTCTTATCCGGCGGAATTTGTACTGGAACGGAATCAGTCCTATCTTGAGGAAATCGCCCGTCTGTATGAAGTGTTTACAGGCAACGGAGTCAGCTGGCAGACAGTCAATGCACCTTATCTGTATAAATTCGTAGATGTTTACCTGATAAGCGATCTTCCGGCTCTTTCTGAGAAAGAAGTGGTCACAGCCATAGAACCGGATTTAGAAGAATTCAAAGAGTGGGCCCATGAAAACTTTATTCCTCTCTGGAATATCAAAAAGCTGATCCTTGACAGTGTAGGATTTCCGGTTCCCTGTGAGGATCACAAAAGCTTTGAGCATGTCATATCCATCAGGGAATATGGAAATGAGCATGTCTATCTGATCGATGACAGCGAGCATATTATAAGCGTGCGCCAAATGGAGAACAGACTGCTTGTGATGGGAAATGAGCCTGAGGCAAAAAAGTGGCAGGTATATATGATACGCAGCGGACATAACAGGAAATTTGACAGATTTACTTTTCCTGTTATGACAAACGAGAGAAAAGACGGATTTGTGGAACGCTTTTTTAAACGTCAGGGCATGAATGTCAAAACGAAGGCAGAACTTGTCAGATTTATCCGGGGATTCGGATTGGAAGAATATGTGGAACTTGACAGTTATGAATTGACGGACCGGAAAAAAGATATACCGGAAACTTATTCCATGAACAGCTTTATCTTAAATGAGATCAGGGACAATGAATACAGAAAATGCCTGCTGCTTAAGTTCAGGGGAAAAGAGAAGAATACTTTCATGCTCAGAGATATTATGAGCTTTCTGGTATCGGAGGTACAGATGCTCTATCCGGAATATCTGTGTGAGGGTGAACTTTTATAGAGAAAGGCAGGATCATTTTATGAATTATCTGTGGGAAGTCATGCTCCAGGCAAAGGCACAGGGGATAGATGCAGGGAAACTTAATTTCAGAGCTGCCGGGAAATACAGCCCCTATATGGAGCTGTCCGAAGAGTTTTTAAACACGGTAACGCTCAGTGAGCCCTATACGGTGGAGCTGAATCCCTATTACAGATTCCAGCCGGTATTCCAATTTATGTTTCATCCTGACATTAAGGATTATCCCTCCCTTCGAAGGGGGCTTTTCCAGCTTATGATACAGCAGCTCGCAAAAAACGATCTGAAAATGGGCATGACCCGGGAAGAATATTACAAAAAGCTGCTTGGAAATGCGCTTTCAGATGAGGTCTGCGGCAGAGAGGCAGCCGTTGGCTTTGCCTGCTTTGAAGGAAAGGAAAAAGAAATTCTGTTGGAAGGCGTTCTTACCCTGTATCGTGTGGGTGAAAGCCTTGCGCTGTTCCGTCATGTGATGTGTGCACTGATCTCCAACTGTATTGTTTATAACAGCAATGACGACCCCTATGAAATCCTGGTGTACATAGGAAAGAAGAAAAGTGAAAGCCTGGAGCGCAAGGTGGATTTTATCATAAATCAGTTTGTAGGAATACGATACCATGTGGATATCTATTACGAATATCACTTCGGCATTATCGGTATTGAAGAGACCATGTGTGTAGGAGAAATAGCAATCTGCTAGGAGGTAAGTCAGTTGTTTAAATTTGAGTCACCTGTGTTTGTACATAAAAATATTCTGAAAAAGGACATGCTGGAAGAACTGAGAGATTATCCGCTTAAGATCAGCAGGATGCTGTTTGCAGATTGCGGAGACGGGGTTCTTAAAGGCTGCAAGATCACATGGGAGAACAATATCCTTAAAGTGCATCCCGGATTGATCTTGTATGGAGGCAATATTTACAGGATGGAAGAAGAACAGAGCCTTAACTGCCCGCCTGCCGACCGGCTTACATTCATCAAGGTCCGCTTTGTCACCATGGATTATGAAAAAGACCGCATGGGCGGAATCGGGGATGTTTACCTCGATGAGAATCCGCCGGAACTAAGGGAAATAGAGCTTGGCAGGTTTCGGCTGCAGGAAGGCGCCCGGCTTAGGACAGTATATGAGAACTTCGAGGATTACCGAACGGAATTTGACACCGTAAACAGGATCCATATGCCCTGTGTCTGCGCCGGCAGCGTGGGGATGTGGCCGGAACTTCTTATGGAATTTGCTTTGGAGCTTATGAAAACGGGAACGGAAAATGTTTTTGATATTTCCTTTGCCATGGAGATATTAGGAGCTAAGGGAGAGGTATCACGGGAGCTTGTAGTCTTTTATGTAGAAAATAATACGGGAAAGAAGGTCACAGACTCTTCCGGCAGTTACCTGTATGAAAAGCTGCTGCACATATTAAGAGAACGCAGATCGGGCGGAAGCGGTTTTCATAAAAACCAGAGTAATCCCAGGCAGATGGTGCTTCTGTAAACAGTCTTAAGGTCAAAGAGGGATGAGATATGGAATATGTAGATGAACGTATTGCAATGCTGGAAAGAGAAAAGAGAAGACAGAAAAAGGAAGAAGAAAAGAAACTCTGTGCTGCCAATGAGGAAAGGGAAAGCACCATCCGAAAGATGACGCTTGAAGAGATGCTTGAGAAAGTGCGTGAGGGGGAAGCAGACCTGCCGGATTATGGGAAGCATACATTTGAGACCAGATACTATTTTGAGGACAGAATTCCAATGGTACTGATCAAGAGCTTCTATACAGGGGTACAGGAAGATCCGGGAGCAACCATTTTTGTAAACCATGACCAAAATGTAAGCCAGATCCTTACAGTGTCAGATAAGGAGATGGAAAAAAGCAGTATTGGGAAGTGGAAGAAGCAGCTGGAAAATGGAATGCGCATGTCAGGCACCTATGCCCAGGTGACGAAGGAAATAATACTGGAAAATCTGGATTATCTGGTATTCCGGACGCCCACCGGCAAAGGCTGGGTCTATAATCTTATATTTCGCATCCGATATGGCAGCAACAGAGTTGTGGGAAATTATAACTGCTTTGAAAAGGACAAAGAGACCTACGGTCTTTTGCTGGAAGCATTGGTGCATCGGCTGAACGAGCTTTTATCAACGCCTTTTAAGGAGCCGGCGGAAGGAGAGAGCATCTGATGGAAAATGCAATAACTTATAAAGATATCGTGCTGTCTTTGGGAGAAGTGATTTCTATTGATGAGCTGGAAATCAGGCAAAGTCCGGGACGCCATGGAGAACTGAGACTGTCGGCAGTTTTAGATAATCAACCGGAGGAAATGGCTTTTTATGAAATGCCGGAAACAGTGACAGTCAACTATATGGAGGACGGCAAAGAGAGGATACTTTTTAAAGGTATCATAGCCGACAGCAGCATGAAAAGGGTGGGAAATCACAGGAAGGTGAAGCTGAAGGCGTATGATGCTACTTACCTGCTGGATACGAAGCGAAAGACCAGATCATTTCAGAATATATCCAGAACGAATCATTCTGTTATTGCAGAGGTTATGGAGGAATATCCCGGCTGTGTCTGCATGAAAAATATTCCCGAGGAAGAGATCGGGCAGATATGGTTTCAGTACGAAGAGACCGACTGGGAATTTTTGCGGCGCTTTGTCAGCCGGTATGCTGACAGCCTGTATGCAGATGCCACGTACCAAAGTGCGCGTTTCCAGGCGGGATTATCTTCTCAAAATATAAATGTGGACTGGGAGAAAAACCCTTATCGCATGGGCAAGGATCTGGAGCGGTACGACTGGCTTTCACAGAATGGATTTCCAAAGCTGAGTCCGCAGCAGTTTGTGGAATATTTTATAGACAGTTATGAAATGTACACCTTGGGCAGCAATTTAACATTTAAGGGAAAGCAGTGGTACATCGGCAGTCTGACAAGAGCGTTAAAAGAGGGACTTCTGGTATGTACCTATGAACTCAGACTGAAAGAAGCCATGCTGACTACCCGTCAGTATAACAGACGTATCACGGGAATATCGGTAGACGGAAAAACAGCGGAGATAAACAGGGACAAGGTACGGGTAACCTTAAACGGGGATATGACCCATGAGCAGGGAACCTACTGGTTTCCTTTTTCCACTGTGGCGGCTTCCTCCGACGGAAGCGGCTGGTACAGTATGCCGGAGAAGGGCGACAGCATCCGGGTGTATTTTCCTACAAAAGATGAAAAAGAAGCATATGTGATCACAAAGCATGACAGCCATATGCCCGCAGCGCCTGCCGGAGGAAGTAGTTCCGGCGGAAAAAACAGTTCATCTGCCGGAGGAAGTTCTGGCGGCGGAGGGGGCAGTTACAGCGGCACATCGTCCGGCGGAGGAGGAGGCGGATTTTCCGGCGGCGGAGCCAGCGCAGCGGCAGGTGCCCAGGGAGCAGCGCAAGCTGCAGCAGAGCAGGAGTCCATGGCTGAAAAAAAAGAGAATCCCATGGATGATCCTTCCAAGAGGAATATCTTTACCAAAGATGGAAATGTGGTGCAGATGGTGCCGGAAGGAGTTTTTCTGACAGCCGGAAAATCCAGTATTTCCCTGTATAAAAACGGCAAAGTCATTTTTGACGCTCCCTTAGGCGTTAACGTCAACGCAGGAAAGCAGCTGAGCGTCAGCGGAGAGGAAGTAACTTTGGAAGCCGGGAACATGATAGTACTTAAGGATACGGCCGGTGCGGAGGTAAAAATCTTAAAAAAAATAATTAACTTAACAGCAAAAGAAATCTATGAAAACGGAGAATAGAAGCAGGGGAAGGAGCAGAGAGTATGGCATATGGTCTTCATGATCTGGAGCTTACAGGGTTACAGGTAAAAACAATATTATCATTGCATATTCTTCATAGACCGGGGGAGCACGGGGTAATGGAGCTTAAGGCTGACCTTGGAGAAGAAAACGGAGATTTTCCTGTTCATGAGACGGAAAGCGGCCAGAAGATTGCTCTTTATGAAAACAGGGATGGAAACAGAAGCCCGATCTTCTGCGGTATCATTACAAATCTGGAGGTTCAAAGCGCAGGCAAAAGTTTTCACGTAAAGGTAAAGGCATATACTTACAGCTATTTGATGGATATTAAAAAGAAGTCCCGTTCTTTTCAGGACACCTCCATGACCATGGGAGCTTTGATCGCAGGGATTGTACAGGAGTATGGAGGGGAATCCCGGATTCTGTTCAGTGATAAGGCAATCGGGGAGATTGCAGTACAGTATGATGAAACAGACTGGCATTTTATTAAAAGGATGCTGTCATCCTGGCATATACCCCTGGTATGCAGTGAATGCAGGGCTGCCATCTGCCTGTACCTGGGTGTGGCGCAGATACCGGTCAAGCAGGAGATTATATCCGTAGAAAAGACATGGAAGGATATGGATGAGCTTTGCTACTGGAAAGAAGCCGGTGAAAATATTCAGGATGAGGATTTTATTGCTTACAGGTTAAAACTGGATAACCACATCATGCTCTATTCAGCCGTGGATTTCAGAGGAAGAAATCTGACCGCGGCAGAGTCGGAATATATGACCATAGGAAGCACTGTATATGAGTTTGTCACCCTTAAGAAAAAGTCAGGCATCCTGCAAAAAACTATTTACCCTATGGATCTGGTAGGCAGCGCTTTGGAAGGAACCATCCTGAATGTGAAGGGTGAGAAGGTACAGATTCATTTAAAGATAGATGATGATCATCCGGGAAATGACTGTTACTGGTTTCCTTTTTCAACGCCTTCAGCCTCCTCTGACGGAAGCGGCTGGTACTGCATGCCTGAGAAGGGGGATCAGGTAAGGATCTACTTCCCATCTAAAAAGACTGGGGAAGTCATAGCAATAAGCGCAGTCAGCACCTATGATCCGTCATCTGCAGCAGCCCAAAGCAGTGCGGGAAGCAGTCAGAGCAGTGGGGGAGGAGCAGGCCACTCAAGCAGCGGCAACTCAAGCAGCAGACATTCCGGCAGCGGCAGTTCTGGCGGCGGATATACGGACGGAGACAGTTCCGGCTCAGGCGGATATTCAGGAGGAGGCGGCGGTTCAGGAAGCGGCATAGCAGCCGGTGCTGCAGCGGCAGGACTTGCAGCAGTACAGGGAGCGGCTTCTCCTGCAGCAGATGCAGCCAAGGACAAGGATGCGGGCAAGGATAAGATGAGCGATCCGGCTACCAAATATCTCAGAGTGCCAAGCGGACAGCAGATCAAGCTCTCGCCTAAGGGAATCGAGGTGCTCTGCAGCGGCGGAAGTGTCAGGATCGAAGTCTTAAAAAGCGGCAGGATCAATATTTATGCCAGTGACAGTATCCAGATCTCGGCAGAGAAAGAGATCAGGCTGAAAGGCAAGTTTACCGTGCAGGCATATTGTAAAGAGACAGCTTATCTGGCATCCCAGATGGGCGGATGTATCTATATGAATGATGAAGGGAAATTGATCATTCAGGGAACAGAAGTACATATGAATTAAAAAAGAGAGGTTAATATGACTAGAGCACAGGCATGGGAGGAATTTCAGGCAGCGCATCAAGGAGAAAGGGAGAGGCTGAGGCAGTCATTCTGGGATAATCTGCAGGCAGAGCTTCCAGAGTTGATGCAGCTTATTTACGCGGCTTTTCATGAGATCGGAAAGCACGCAAAGGAGCAGGAAAAGGATAACTGTATGTATTTCCTGTTTTCCCTGATGAGGTTTGAACTGACTGAGAAGAAGGCAGTCATCCGGCTGGATGCTACAGACATGGAGTGGTATCTGGATGAGGCGCCGCTTTCGGTATGCTTTGATATTTCCTTCCTTTTCAATGAATATTTTGACTGGCAGGACAGGCTCCTTCTTGATATGAGGGAGTATATGGGAAAAGTGAACAAGTATGATGTCAGAGGCATGGTACAGGATGAGATCATGACCAGCAATCAGCTGATCACACATATCCTGCGTTTTGCTTTCCGGAACCTGGAACAGCAGGAGGTCTTTTCCGGTATTGAAAAACTGCCCTTCTGGATCATACGCTGGGGAGAATATAAGGATTACAGCGAGATTGTCATGCAGGTAAAAAGGGATACAAGAGGACAGGAGGGATGGCTGGATAGGATCAGGCAGTACGAAGATAACCCTGATGCAATGATGGCGGACTACTGGTACAGGGAGACTTTGACGGAAGGGGACTGCCATGGGAAGAACATGTATTTTATCACATTTGAAGAATGCGCTTTAAAAGGAATAGATTTTAGCAAAGCAGGGCTGTCGGGGGCGAGATTTTTAAGATGCCGGATAGAAGATTGTGACTTTACAGAGGCAGATCTTCACCAGGCGGACTTCGAAGACTGCTATTTCAGCGACAATCAGTTTCAGGATGCAGACATGATGCAGGCCACCTTTTCCGGGGAAGGCCTGGAGGCGGATATGTTCGATGAAAAGCAGCTTGAAGAACTGCTGGTGGCGGAGGAGGCATAAGCATGAACAGGTATTTTTTTATGGATCAGGATAATGCCCTGATGGACGTGATAGGCCTGAGGGATTTTGATATTAACGGAAAGCGCCACATCTTCACATGGGAGGATACGGACAGGATCAATGACATTACTTCCCTGTACCTGGATGAAACAAAGGGAGAGTGTGCGCCGGACTTTATCAAAAGTCCCGTATATATGGTATCCGAGATGGCAAAGAAGGTGATCGATATGTATGAGGACGACATGGTGTTTAAAAAGATCGTACTGATACATAAGGAGGAAGAACGCCAGCTGACTTATTTCCATCTGCTCTTAAAGGAGATAGAGGCAGTGGATGGATCTTCTGAGTATTATCCCAACGGAATGGAAAAGAGGCTGCTGCTGAGTCAAGAAAAGATCGGGGACCATAAGGCATTCTTACTGGCAGACAGCAGGGTCAGGCTGCCGGTAGTCTCCCTTGACATAGTGGAGAGTCTGTTAAGACGCCATGTCATGGGCATTACATTCAGAGAAATCGAGGTGATATAAATGGCAGGGATCGATGATACCTATATCGTGCACTGTGCACAGACAACATGTGACTTTGGAATGAGGCCCAGCATGCTGGTCCTTACAATGAGCCATGGAGTTTTCTTAAAAGGAATGGCGCAGGTGGCCATACAGGACTGCAAAGCAGAGAATATCATCTGCTTCGGCGGATGCATGAGCCCGGAAAATCCCAGCACCGTAGAGGCGGCAAAGGAGATCG
The DNA here is from genome assembly GCA_014803415.1 of Lachnospiraceae bacterium. Taxonomy (GTDB): domain Bacteria; phylum Bacillota; class Clostridia; order Lachnospirales; family Lachnospiraceae; genus Suilimivivens. Next base: position 6,883 of record JAAVBZ010000007.1, on the reverse strand, counting down.
CAAGGGAAGTGGCGGAGGAGACGCAGGTGGATTTTGAGGAACAGGTGGCTGATATCTTTACCCAGGAATCAGAGGATGGCAAAAAGACCATGGCCTGTTTCGGGGTATGCACTCCAGAGATCGTATCCACGGAATGGGATAAGGAAAAGGAAGATGTATATGTGGAGCCCGGTAAGAAAGCGCTCTTAGGGGCGGCGACCCTTACCTGTAAATACGGCGGGATCATCAGGATCGTCACCACAGGACAACCGGAAGAATGATGCCTTAAGGAATAGAAGCCAAGGAGGAAGATCAGACTATGATGTTAACATACCACAACCTGGATATCGAGATAAAGACGGAAGGGATCATATGCATTGATTCCCTTCATATCGTTCAGGAACTGAACGAGCATGGCAAGGCCATGGTAAAGGCAGTCGTCAGCGAAGAAAAGGCGGTGGAGATGGTGGAGCAGGCTGAAAGCGCCTTGTCTATTCGCATCAGCCGCCGGGATGAAAAGAAACAGACTGTTTTCTGCGGAAAGATCGAACAGATTCGGGCAGAAAAGGAGAACGGTCTTTTCTGCCTGTACATGGATTTTACCGGATATACCAGAGAGTGGGATCTGACAGACAAAAGCCAGAGCTTCTGTAAAGGGAATGATACCTATGAACAGGTCATCACTAAGGCACTATCGGAGTACGGAAAAGCACAGATCAGGGACGAGGCAGCGCAGGGAGCAAAGATTCCCGGGCTGCTGATGCAGTATGAAGAGACTGACTGGATGTTTCTAAAAAGACTGGCCAGCCATTTCTCCACATTTGTCCTTGCTGACAATACGGCAGAATACGGAAAGGCATACTTCGGCATTCCCCATATGGATCACGGAACTGTGCTTGGGGAAGAGGAGTATACCCTTCTTAGGGGAAAGGAAAGCTATGAAAAGCTTCCAGATACGGGAGATATCATGCCCCAGGAGATGATGCGGTGGCGTCTTAGGAGCCGCAGGCATATGCAGCTGGGCGAGCAGGTCATGCTGGGACACATAGAAACTGTGGTGACAGCAGTGGACATCAGAACGGAGCAGGAGGATCTGGTCTTCGAGTATGAACTGTCAAGGAGAAAGGGGATCCTTACAGGAAGGAAGACCAATCCGAAGATCTTCGGCATGAGCATACCGGCCACCGTAAAAGAAAGGGCGGGGAACCAGGTCAGGGTACAGCTGGACATCGATCCTGTCTATGAGTCTTCGCCGGATCTTAAATGGTTCACCTACGCCATAGAGACCAGCAACTTCTACTGTATGCCTGAAGAAGGGAGCAGAGTACATATTTATTTTCCGCAACATGAGGAGCAGAGCGCTATGGCAGTCCATGCCCTGCGCATGGGAAAAAGTGCAGGAGGCATAAGTAAGGGAAGCGGGACCGGCAGCAATGGCGGTTCTGTCAGTGCGCCTGCAAACCGCGGCGGCCACAACGGTTCCTCAGGAGGCAGCAGTTCTTCGGGAGGAGGCAGTTCCTATGGCGGAGCAGGGGATTCCTACGATAGTGGAAGTGACAGCAGCGGAGCAGCATCAGGAGCAGGAGTGGCAGCTGAAGCAGCAGATCCGGCAGAGGCGGAAGCAGAAAAGGAGCAGCAGGAGGAAAAAGATCCTGATCACAAGGTGTTTTCCGATCCCAGCGGTTCCTTCCTGGAGCTTGCACCCTATGGCATCACCTTCTGTCCGGGGAGCGGCTCCGTGGCCATGACCCTGCAGAAGACGGGCATGCTGTCCCTGACAGGACTCTCCATGAGCTTTACCGCCAATACCAACATCCTGATGGGAAAGGGAAAGGAAGGGGAAATACAGAACATCTATGTAGAGGCGGAAAAGACCCTGCAGCTGTCGCTGACTGACGGTGCCAGCCAGATCACCATGGAAGAGGATACGGACATCATATCCACATTTGTCCGGAAGGATGCCAAACTCAAACGGTTTGCCCAGCCTCTTGCCATAACTGTGCGGCAGGAACTGACGGCGGAAGATAAGGCGAACCGTGCCAGCTGCAATGCTCAGTCCAGGGAGAGCCTTACGAACGCAGCTAATGAATACAAGGCTACGCTGCTGGAAGAGAAAAAGAAACAAGCCGAATCCAAAATAAGGAACGGCATTTTCAGCGTGCTCACTGTGGTAGCTACTGTGGCAGTAGTAGTGGCTACAGGCGGAGCGGCCCTGCCTCTTGCGATTGCCATAGGAGCCACTGCTACCTTTAAGACGGCATCCGCAGTGGCGGATATCGCAGAGGGTTTCAGCGACCTTGCCAAGGTCGATGCCGGGGACATCTCCCAGTCCTACAACTTTATGAGGGACGGCCTTTTCGGCGGGAACGAAGCACTGTACGAAGGTGCAAAGGCGGTCAATGACATGGTATTCGGCTTCGTAACCGGCAAGGCCATATCCGGGAATCTGGCAAATTTGGAGAATGCCAATAAAGTTGTAAAAACGATTAATTCTGCGAAGGAGTTTTTAGGTGATCACAAGAAACTGAACTATGCATTTAACATCAGCAAAGACGTGGTATCCGGTTGCATCAATGATTATGTTCAGAATGGCTCTATCAATCCTGTGAACGTAGTGGTAAACGTGGCAAGCGGCGCTGCCAAGGGATTCGGAATGAGTAATCTGCGTTTTAACTGTGGATGTGACTTTTTTAAAAGTGATTTCGCAAGAAAAGCGGTGAATGTTACCATGCAGACATCTTTTGCCACAGGAGTGGATTATTTTGCGAGTATACTGACGGGGCAGCCTTTTGATCTACAGTCGAGCCTGACACAGAACTTTATTGTATCTGGCATTGGGGAGACCTTTGCGGAGCCGGTGGATGCTGTTACGGGAGCATATATGCTCACAACAGCAGATATGCTGCTTCCTGATATTACAGGATCCGTCCGCCTTGAGCGCAGTTACCGCTCCACAGACAGGCGGAATGGCTGGATTGGAAAAGGCTGGCGCTTTACTTATGAAGGAAGGCTTGTTCGTGATGGGGAAATATTTCATGTGCAGCTGCCGGACGGATATACAGCGGCATTCCTACGAAGTGGAGAAGGATTCACTGACACCATTGGGAACGGAAGATTCAGGTTCAGCCATGAAGGCCTCACTGGCAGATGGGAGGTTACGGATGGTCATAAGCATAAGACTTACTTCTATAATGAAAAGGGCCTGCTGGAAGCTGTAACTGACAGAAACGGCCAGACTCTTGCCATTTCTTATGACGGAGACTGTCCGGAAAAGATGGTGACATCATTGGGATATGAGGTCGTATTTGACTTTTCGGATGGAAAGCTTATAAGCATGACCGATGATACCGGACGCAGCATACAATACCGCTATGAAGGCAATCTCCTTACGGAAGTGGTCCACATGGACGGCGGCGTTACACACTATGAGTATTCGGAAGAAGGATACCTGACACGTCCCACAGACCAGACAGGACTCACTTATCTTACGAATGAGTACGACGGGCAGGGCAGGGTGGTGCTGCAGACCCTTGCAAACGGGGATACCTATACCGCCGTCTATCATGACAGGGAAAAGAANGTATGTGTAGAATACAGCGCCTATCCCGGCTGGAAAGAGTATCACTATGATGAGCGGATGGCAGTCAGGGAGATCCNGTACCCCGATGGGAGCAGGGAACNCTTTGCCTATGATGCAGGTAATAACCGNACCCTNGTGGAGGACNGGCTGGGCAGGAAGACTTATACGGAGTATGATGCAGGCGGCCATCTGGTAAAGGAGACAAGGCCGGAGGGACTCATAACAGAATATATCTATAATGATGCAGGAGATCCTGTCTGCGTCCGGGACAGCGGGGGAAGGGAAAGACTGCTNNTTTATGATGCCTGCCACAACCTGGTNTGCAGGCAGGAAAAGACGGCAGAAGGTCATTACACGGAAAGAACCTATGATTATGATGTNAGAGGGCGCCTTATCAGGGAAACAGACGGGGAGGGTCATGAGACCTTCTACCGCTATGAGGAGGATTCTGCTTATCCTTCCCTTACGACATACAGTGACGGCACAGAACTGAAATGTGAATACAGCAGGAACGGAAGAAAGCTTTCTGAGGATGACGGGGCAGTACGGTGGGAGTATGCCTATAACCAGGGCGGCTGGCGCACCATGGAGCGTGACGGAGAAGGAAACGAGACCCATTACCTGTATGACGGTATGGGAAGAAAGCTTGCCATGTATACCCCCATACAGTGGAAGAAAAGAGACGGAAAACGCACGGACTATAAGTACGATTTCCTGGAGCGTCTTGTAGATACGGCACACCCTGACGGGAGCCATGAAAAGCTTTTCCGTGACGGGGAAGGAAATATCCTGAAAAGAGTCCATCCCAATGCCTATGATGAAAAGACAAAGGACGGGGAAGGCACACGTTATGATTACGATGGAGAGAACAGGCTGCTGCGCATCCATTACCCGGACGGTGGTGTGGAGAGGTTCTTCTATGATGCGGTAGGAAACAGGATCAAGCATGTGCTGCCGGAGCAGTATGACGAAAAAGTGGATGACGGGGAGGGATGGACATACACTTATGATGCGGGGAACCGCTTGACTTCCGTTACAGGGCCGGATGGAGTTGTGGAAAATACCTATGCTTATGATGTATGGGGAAACTGCGTCCGAAAGACCGATGAAAAGGGAGGTAATACATACTATGAATATGACCTGAAAGGAAGGCTTATCAGGGAGCTTGCGCCTGTGGGGGAAGATCCGTTGGAGGGGAAGTACTGCATGACTTCTTATGAATACGACGGCAACGGAAACCGCGTAAAAGAAGTAAGGCATGGCGGTACTTATAATGCAGACGGGGAACTCCTGCTGCCTGGGGAGGACTGGGTATTAGATTTTGTGTATGATACCAGAGACCGACTGATACGGGTGGAGGATGACCTGGGAGCCAGGGTCTCTTATCGGTATGATGCAAGAGGGAACAGAATCAGTGAGGAACAGGTCATCAGGAGCGGGGAAGAAGCCGGCGGAAGGACAGTCCTTAAGAAGATAAGATATACTTATGACAGGGCGGGAAGGCTTACAAAAAAGAGCGAGATTTTGGATGACGGACTTCCGGAGGCAGACGGAAGGATATCTGCAACAGCGGCCACCAGCTACAGTTATGATGCCAACGGAAACAGGATAAGCATTACTACGCCGGAAGGATACTGCATCGGCCACAGCTATGATGATAGGAATAGGCTCATACTGGAGCGTGTGGAAGACAGAGCAAACGGTATCGACCGCACCACCCGTATCCTTTACGATAGCGCTGGAAACATCACTTCTGTCAAGCAGACGGGAAAACAGGGGCAGGTAAGGGAAATATCCTATGGATATGATTTAAAGGATCGGCTGATCCATGCAGGGGAGCTGGATGGGCCTGTATTCGAGCTGTCTTACGATAAGAATGACAGGAGGAGGGAACAGAGGCAGCTTCTTCCGGCAGAGGAAGAGCATTATGCTGAAACTATTTACAATTACGATATCCGCGGCAATCTGACAGAAAGATACCAGAATCGTGTACTGGAGGAGCAGAACAGCTATGATATTCGGGGCAACCGCATCAGTACCGCTGATGGTGACGGCATAGAGACGAGCTGCCGTTACGGCCTGCAGAATGAGCAGCTGGAGATATTCAACACATCTGCCAGAAAACAGGGAAAGCCTGCGCAGAAGCTTACCTATGATGCAAGGGGCAGGATCACAGGGATGGAGGATGGATGCGGCGGACATACCTCTTACCGGCTGGATGGCTGGGGACGCATCACAGCCGTCAGCAATGCAGAAGGTGGACAGGAGCAGTATGCCTATGACCAGGCTGGCAACATCACAGAGACAGTGGATGCCAGGGGCGGAAAGATACGCTATGCTTATAACAGTCAGGGGAAAGTCTGTGCCATTACGGACCAGAGCGGGAATACTGAGACCTTTCTCTATGATAAGGAAGGCAGGCAGATCCGGCATACAGACCGCAAAGGAACGGTCACAGAGACACGCTATAATGTATACGGACAGCCCGTGTTGCAGACCTGTACGGATAATAAAGGAAATCGCCATGTAATGGGGACATGGGAGTATGACGATTTCGGGCAGCTGTGCAGGTCCATGGCAGGAGGCTTTTGCTATACCTATGACTACAAGCCTGACGGGAAACTCCTTAGGAAATGGAGTAGCGGAAAGCCGGTCATTTCCTGCGAATACTATAAGAACGGCGGTTTAAAGAGCCTTACAGATGTGAGCAGAAAGACCCTTTACTACAGTTATGATGAGAACGGATATCTCAGCAGCCTGAAAGATGATGAGGGAAAGCTCCTTACAGAATACTGGTACACGACAGGGGGAAGGCTGAAAGAGATTAAGACTCAGGAAGGAACCTGTGCAGCCTACAGCTATGACAGTGACGGCAGCCTTTCCCGCTTGATGATAGGTAATGAGGAAAAGAAGAGTATCCTGTATGATGTCTTTATGCTCTATGACCTGAACGGCAACCGGATACAAAAGACAGGAGAACGACTGGGAGCAGACGGAAAGCTCCATAAGATGGATACTTCCTTCAGATATGATCAGTTGAACCGTCTGACAGAAGAAAGACGCAGGGAAGGAGGGGAAAGGTACGGATATGACCCTGCTGGAAACAGGATCAGGAAACAGCACTACCACTATACCCTGACAGCAGACAATGAGAAAAACAGTATCATTAATTCCGTTAATGATACTATAATTGACGGAGAAGAGACTTACTGCTACAATGAAAGAAACGAGTTAACGCAGAGAAGAAGCCTGTCAGCCGTTACTAAATACCTGTATGATGAGAACGGAAGCTTGGTAAGAGAGAAGGAGGGAAGCAAGACAGCC
>JAAVBZ010000006.1 GCA_014803415.1 Lachnospiraceae bacterium | reverse complement strand
TCGCTGATCTTCTCCTTCTGCTCGCTGATCTTCTCCTTCTGCTCGCTGATCTTCTCCTTCTGCTCGCTGATCTTCTCCTTCTGCTCGCTGATCTTCTGTTCCTGCTCATCGATCATGTACTGCACCGTATTTTTGTCCAATTCATATAGCTCCTTTGAAAACATATCCATCACCCTCTCCACATTCAGGCAGATTTCATAAGCCTCCTCATACACTTGTCGAAATTCCGGATATTTTTCAATAAGCTCTATGATCGTATCCGGATCTTCACTTGAAAACAGAGTCAGCCATGCATCTCTTTTTTCCTTTATATCCTTATTGTGCTTATTTTCACAAAAGATGTCAAGTGGAATAAACAGGTATTTTTGCAATAATTCTATTTCTAACCCTGTATCCGATTTTTGTTCGAAAAAATGATAACTCTCTTCAGGATAATCATGGAATTCCTTAGGGCTTTTTTCGAATAAAACGATTGTATAGACATTTTTGATGTCACGATAACTGAACTTTTTCTTTTCCCTTGTTTCACTTCTTACTCTTTTATATTGTCTCAGCAAAAGGTCCGCCGAATAACAGGCACTTCTCTGTCCCGGAAACAAATACCCTACTTTCTGTACTTCAAGGTTTGCAATGCTTCCATCCTCCAGTTCCACCACAATGTCCATGACCAACAATGAACTCTCATCTGCAATTCTTACGGAATCCGCGGGCAAAGTTTTTAAAACCCTGACCTTCTGGCGCAGCATCTGTGAAAGGAAATCATTTAATCTCTCCGGTACATACTCCGGGTTCATAATTTCTTTAAAAAAACCATCATACATAAGCTTTAGTCCCTTTACTCCGGTACAGATATTTAAGAATTCTTCTCTTTGTTCTTCCGTCCAGTTATCGAATTTCTCCTGAAGTGCTTTGCTCCCTTCAATTTTAGCAAGCAGCTCCTCCTTTTCCCGAATTATAGGAAAGTACTTTTTCAGTTTTGATGCCATTCATTATCCTCCTGTGTGAAAATATTGATTACTTAAGATTTGATAGTCCCGGCAGAATCCGCCGAATATACGAAACGTATGAGTCTAAGAATTCTCGAATTAAAAACATTGAGAATATGATAAATATAGCATATAAAACGCCGTTTGTCTCAAAGAAATTTTATCACCTCCAAACTACAAAAGGAAATCTGCACAATACCATATGTTGTGCAGATTTCTGATTTTTAGCTCATCAAATACATGATCTTGTATATTTATTAAAAATCTGTGTTAAATTAAATAAAAAATTTCTACTTCCCAAAAGAAAAGATCTCCATAGGCAGATTCTGGATAGATCCCGGTTTATCCGTATCTTGAATGAAAGGCAGGATTTCCTGCAGATACTGTTTGGGATCAGCAGTGTATCTGAGGCCGGAGAATATTACTGGGATAGAAAGCCGTTCCGGGCTCCAATGATTCTGTATTTGCCATTATACTTATAGTATAATATCCACAACACTCTTGACATTCCTATTTTTCTACGATAGCATAGCAATATCTGCCTTTAACAGGGAATTATCTAAGAGAAATGGAAGATCATTATGCTAAGAAAATTCAGGAATAAATTTATAGGTGATAAAGAATTTTATCGTTATGTACTCTTTCTTGCCGTTCCCATGATCGTTCAGAACGCTATTACCAGCTTCGTAAGCTTTCTGGATAATATCATGGTGGGCCAGGTAGGCACTGAACAGATGTCAGGTGTTGCCATAGTCAATCAGCTGATTTTTGTTTTTAATATCTGTATTTTCGGCGGCGTTTCAGGCGCCGGTATTTTTGGTACGCAGTTTTACGGCAAAGGCGACCACGAAGGGCAGAAATATACTTTCCGATTTAAACTCTACGCTTGCCTCATTATTACGGCAATTGCTCTTTTGCTCTTTAACTTCCTTGATACACAGCTAATCTCCCTGTACTTAAGCGACAGCGGAAGCGTGGGCGATATTTCTCTTGCCCTGAAATACGGGAAAGAATATCTGGCCATCATGATAATCGGCCTTATCCCCTTTGCGGTGGGTCAGTCTTATATCAATACGATACGTGAAACAGGGCAGACTTTCATTCCCATGGTGGCAAGCGCTACTGCCGTTTTTACGAATCTGATCCTTGACTATGTGCTGATCTTCGGTGTACTTGGCATTCCCGCCATGGGCGTTCAGGGTGCTGCCATAGCAACAGTCATAGCCAGGTTTATCGAGTGCGGGATCGTATTAATCTGGACACATACTCATACTTCTAAAAATTTATATATTGTGGGAGCTTATAAAGGATTTGGCATTCCCAGATCCATCCTTATTGATATTTTCAAAAAGGGAACTCCCCTTATGCTGAATGAAATGCTTTGGGCAAGCGGTATGGCCGTTATTTCCCAGTGTTATGCTTACCGGGGACTGGANGTTGTNGCTGCCCAGAATATCTCTTCCACNATCAGCAATCTGTTTAATATTGTATATCTGCAGCTGGGAGGCTGCATTTCCATTGTGGTGGGCCAGCTCTTAGGAGCCGGCAAGATTGATGAAGCAAAAGATGCCGACAATAAGATGATCTTCTTCAGTGTGGCCTGCTGTGCGGGTATTTCTATTATTATGATCATGCTGGGAAGGCTTTTCCCTGCTATTTACAATACAGAAGCAAGCATCAAGGAACTGGCCCGGAAATTTATTATTATTTCTGCTCTTGTCATGCCCCTATGCGCCTTTTCACATTGTACATACTTTACCCTGCGTTCCGGTGGCAAGACAGGTATTACCTTCCTCTTTGACAGTGTCTATACCTGGGTACTTATCATACCCTTTGCTACCGTATTATCACGCTTTACCGCACTGTCCATTACAACAGTGTTCTTTTTGGTGCAGTTCACTGAGATCATCAAGGTGATCATAGGTATCTTCATGGTAAGAAGCGGCGTGTGGTTACAGAATATCGTAGGAGGGAATGAATAGTAAATCTAAAGCTGCAGCAAGGTTTCCTATTATCATTACCTTGCTGCAGCTTTTTCTTTAACCGTTGATCAGTTCCTCGGCCATACCGAATAATTCTTCCGCAGATGTCACCTTATCCATACTTAAAATATGGTATCTTATTTCATTCTGAATCCAAACCACACTGGAATGCTTTTCTACAGAAATTTCATCAGCTCCTTCGGATATATAATAATCACTGCGCTTTAAATTTTCCTCGTCTTCATCTGTAAGCTCATATCCTACCGGCACATACTTGTAGGTATCCACATAATACTTTACTTCAATGCCGTTAATTCCTATAGTCCGCACCGGAGTTAGGCCGTCATCATGGCTAAAGGCAGCTTCCATAGCATGAAAATATAAGGGAACCTCTCCTGCCTTTTCATAATCAATGTTAATCTCCTTGTAGCTTTCAAGTACATTACCTTCCTTATCCTGGCCCTCACAGTGAGAAATGCTCATATCCGAAAATTTATAGCCGTTATGAAATTCCTCTGCTGCCTTTATTTTGTATCCTGCTTTTGCCTCCGCATCCGAAAGCTGAGCAAAACTTTTAAATTCATTTGGTCTGGTCCATGAAACAATAGAATTGATGACCCCCGAAGACGCTACTCCCACAGTTCCTATCAACAGACAGCATGCCGCTGTCAGAAGCGCTGCTTTCTTAACACTGAAATGCTTTGCCTTAGAATTTTTCATCCCTTTTTCCTCCATCTTTCTCTTCAAACTCCTATTCAAAAATTCATCAGGAATTTCCGGAGCAAGGGTCTGCCGCAAAATCTGATCCATTCTTTCATTTGTCATATCCATTGGCCTCCAATCTTTCCTTTATCATTGTTCTTGCCTTGTGCAGNCGGCTTTTCACAGTTCCTTCCGGCAAATTTAAACAGTCTGCTATTTCCCTGGTGGAAAGTCCTGCGGAATAATACAGATGCATTACGATCCGGTATTTTTCACTGAGCTCCGTTATACATTTACGTACAAAGCTGTTCTGCTCCCGGGTCAGTACTTCTTCTTCCGGCATCATCTCTGCTACGCTGTATGAAAGCTCCTTTGTTTCTATTCTTTCATCCAGACTTTCCATGCCTGCTATCCTTTGTCTCCACGCAAATTTACGCCGCTTATTTTTCCATAGTCTGACTGCAATGGAGAGAAGATAGCTCTTGGGATTCTGATCCATATCCATCTTTTTTAAAAGCTCCACCGCTTTCATAAAAGTGTCCTGATACAGATCCTCTCCTTCCCACGTACTGCCTGTTATCTGCCTGCAAAAGCTGTAAATATCTTTTCCATAATCATCTACACACTGTTCCAGTTCCGTGATCGTCATTTCATACTGCTCCTTTTGCCTGACTGCGCTTTTACTTAGACGTCTAAGGTTTTAACCCTTTCAATCATACATTGTAATGAAAAGGCGGAGGGTTCATTATTTTAATCTAATTTTTATGTTAAAAGGTATCCTAACCTTGCTTTTCTATCGATAGAGAAATCTTTAATTTATGCTTCCTTTTTCTGTTATAGTTCTTAAAGCCTCCCGGCAATATGCTCTTGTATCTGTATATGCTGAGTACGATTCCCATAAGGATGCAGTAAATGACCATATAGGTACCGCCTGATGAGAAAAAGGGCAGGTGCGTACTGGTAACCGGAAGCATGCCTATATTTTCCATAAAGTTGGTGAAAGAAAGCAGCAGAAAGACCATACCGCATCCGCTTCCCATTATTTTCCCAAGCTGGTTCTTCTGTTTCAAGGATATATAAAATATGCCAATGATCAGTGCCAGCATCAGTAACGCTGCCTGAACTGCTGCTAAAATCCCATAGTTGGCAGCAAGAAATGTCACAATATAGTCCTGATAAAAGAGCGGAAGTGTATCTGCAAATTCCGATGTGCTATTCCCCACAATGCGGCTGTTTCCCCAATATTCCGCAAGAACTCTGCCGATATAGTTAAAATCACTCTGATCTTTGCTGATAAAGGACTGTATCCTGGCCATCTGATAAGTCGCCATATTTCCTGTAAAATAAAGAAAACATAAAGCTAAGACCGGAAATATCACCGCTCCTGCAAGAAACAAGGCTATAACCGCTTTCTTATGTTTAATCTGAAACCAATCCATTCCTATGGCCATCACCAGTAAAAATAACAATCCTCCTGTCATCAGCATAGCCAGCCATAATCTTGAAATGCTCATACACGCATAAACAGGAATCAACATCCATAAAACACTTTTTATTATTCCCTTATATCCTGTGCCGTGATATCGATAGAGCAGCGCCCCATAAACAGGCATATACAGATAAATAAACGGCGTACGCGGAATTATGATCCAGGCCAATCTTATGTACCTATATCCGCCGTTTATTTCCACCACATGAAAAAGAGATGTATAGACAAAAACTGCCAGGAAAAACAATGCGATTTCTTTCGCATATTTGGCTATCACACTGTAATCCAGCCTGCACACAAGTATCATTGCCAGAAGCCCTATTACCGTACCGGCAATCTGGCTCACGACATAATCTGTTCCCAGCTCTTCATTAGCCATGCCGATGGATCGATGGATCATAACGCTGAGCATTGCGATCACTGCCATAAGCAGGACCATTCCCCATGCAATATGAGGGCGGTGTATTCTGTCCATGGAAATTCCTACCTCTACCGGATCCCCCATATCTTTAACTGCTGCCTCAAGAGCCTGCTCTTTTTCTAAACCCTGTTCCCTGTAGTTTAATGCCTGGTCTTCAATATGGGCTCGTATCTCAGTACCAACAAGATCCTTTGCCTTTTTGCAGCGGATCTGGTCTGTCAAAATTCGAATATATTCTTCCATACTTCTTTCCTCCTATATTCCAAATGCCAGCACCTGTGATACTGCCCGCGAATACTCCTGCCACTCTGCCTTCTTTTTCTCAAGTATCCTTCTGCCTTCTTTGGAAATACTGTAATACTTTCTCACCTTCCCCAGCACTTCCTCTTCATAAGAAGTTAGCAGGTTTTTCTCTTCCAATCCATGCAGCAAGGGATATAATGTTCCCGCCTTAAGCTCAAATACATTTTGCGACCGCTGCCTCAATGTATCGATCATCTCATACCCATACATGTCCTTTTCCGAAAGTAGTTTTAAGATCAGCATAGTCATGCTGCCGGAAACTAAAGTCTTATCAACTGCCATGATCATTCCTCTTTTCTTTCTGTTATGTATATATAGACTACCTATATATAGGATGACTATAGTATATATAGATTATCTATATATGTCAAGAGTTAAATAGCAGTGATGGTTCTCTTTTCAAATAATTTGTGGTACGATATAAAAAAGGGGGAGTTTTATAATGGAGATATTTTTATCTATAGCACCTATAGTACTTATGGTACTTGCTATCGTTGTTATCTATGCAGTACAGAATACACAGTATAAAAAGACAGACTACTATCTCAGCAATATTGGACCCAAACATTGCATGTTGGCAACGGAAGGACACAGAAAAACCTATTTTATAATCCAATTTTACAATTCAACAGAATATTTTAAAAGCAGGTATACAATTATCTCCAGATAAAATTGACAGCTTATTTAAAAAACTTTATCCCCTTACTCAAGTGGATGAAGTTCAAAACGTCAAAAACCCCGCCACAAACAGCGGGGCATCAAATTTGAAACGCCCCAAGGGGCGGGGTATTTGACCCTCGCGGCAGTCGCCAAATGCCTGCAAGCAGTCACTTGGCTCGTTGCTCGCGGGAATAAACCATATCAAAAATATTCAGCAAAAGACGCAGAGTTTTAAGAAAACAGCATGTCCACGCTGTGGTGGGACACTCGTTATGCGAACTACAGCTAAAGGAAGGTGTCAGGGGAAACAATTTCTGGGGTGCTCAAATTATCCAAAATGCAACTATATGGAGGACCTGCCTGATAAAGCTAAGAGGGGTCATTAGTATCGACCCCAGGAAATCTTTTTCACTTCTCATTGAGTAATGAATAATTCAGCCACTTCCTCCTCAGTCATATAAACGGCACCTGTGATCTCTCCGTCTTCTCCACGATCGATCTTAACATTGACTGTTCCCTTCGGATTGAGGTTCAGCGTATAATAAGGTTTCCCCGGCCTTGCATCCAGAAAGATGTTTACAAGTTGTCCCTGGAAATAATAATCCTTACCGTTTTTTATAACACCTGCCGTTTCATATTCCTCCATCTGCTTTTGCTCCAATTCTTTTTCTAAAGCATTTTTTTCGCCATCCTTTTCCAGTTTATCAAACAACACCGATTGAAATGAGCTTTTCCTATCCTCTAATGCCCGATCCAGCCAGGACTCCATTGTTTCCTTTGTCATACGATTTGTTAACACCGAGAAAAAAGAAACGGAGCCGTCCTCATAAAATTTTTCAGCAAAGTCTCTGATCAAAGGGCTATCAATATTCAGTTCATCTACACTGATAGAAAAAAAGGCGATTTCCCCATCTGCATATATTTTTTCCATCCATGTCCTTTGTTCATCTTCGTCTAACCGGGAAAACGCAATTTGAAACAGTGGCAGACTGCCCGCCTCATAACATTGCTCTGCATCCGGAGAAGATATCCCAAAACGTAATCCCTTCCTCGTCTGTGTAAATCTCTCCTGTTCATCTGGCTCTGATATTGCAATTTCATTTGATTCCACAGATTCCTCCCGATAAGAAACTGCATTAACCGGATAAACGCCAATAAACAACGCTCCCAGAATAATGCATACTGTCAAAACACCCGTCAAAATTTTAGTCACTTTGGTTTTTTCTTTTAAATTCATAATTGCTTCCAGCCTCTCCTTCAGTAATTGCTTATTTTCATTTAAAGTAAGCGCTCCCAGTGATTCCTTGTATTTTCCCACTGACACCATAGCATCAAGCAAAATTTTTCCATATTCCCGTGCATTTTGATATCCCGTTTTTATAAGAACTGCTTCATCACAGGAAAATTCACATGCCTTCGCGATCTCCTTACACATAAGATACACAAAGGGATTAAACCAATGCAGACAGACAGTTATCTGTATCAGCCATTTATAAAACATATCCCCTCGCCGATAGTGAGTCAACTCATGTAATATGATATACCTGAATTCCTTTTCAGAATTATCAACACCTGGCAGAACAATGCATGGGTGGAAAAATCCTATCAGCAGCGGTGAAGAAACCAATGGATTTATCAAAAGTTCTACCGGCCTTTTCACGCCCTCCAAATCTGTCATAGCTGAAAGTTGATCTAAAATCTTTATATCAGAGACCGGTGTAGATCCGCAGTTTATATACTGAATAAAACTTTGATAGATTGTTATTTTGCGTATCAGCATTGCCGCAGCAACTGCTAACCAGATCATCCAGATATGCTTGATCAGCACTGTTACAATATCCTGAAACGAGGGCTCTACTGCAAAAGACTCTGCCAATTCATTCATCTTTTCATTATTTTGTTCAAGACCATCAGAAGAAATCGGAAATTCATCCGGAATATCAACCGAAATCTGCTGTGAAGGTAAAAATACAGCTGCGGTTATCGTCTGACCCATTGCCTGATAGATTTTCCCCATTAAATTTATTTCCGGCCCGAAAGGAAGTAACATCCGTAAAATAACAATGAGCCAAATGTAATATTGCCACTGTCTGCTGATCCTATCTTTCAAAAAACGTTTCCCAATAAACAGTACCAAAATAAGCAGCGCACCGGAAACAGACATCGACAGGACTATCTTCAAAACAGTATTCATTCTTCTTGTCCTTTCTCCAGCAGACTTTTCAATTCCACATATTCTTCAACTGTCAGCAAGTCGCCCGAGATCAAATTGGAAACAAGCCCTTTTACATTCCCTTCAAAGATTTTGTCTAAAAAGGTTCTGGTTTGTGCTGTTTGATATTCGTTTTCAGAAACAAGTGGGGTATACTCATTTCGGCGCCCGATCTTCTTTGCCTTTAAAAAACCTTTATTGACAAGCCGGTTCAAGAGAGTGATAAGAGTATTCTTTTGCCATGGCTTGCCTTTTGCTGTCAGTTCTTCTGTTAAATAAGCAAAGAGTGTAGGTTCATTACCATTTGCCCAGACCACCTTCATAATTTCAAGCTCCGCATCCGATATCTGCTGCATTGTACTTATTTCCTCCTATAAGTATGACATGGTGTTATTCTAAAAGAATAACACCATGTCATACTTAAGTCAAGTCGTTTTTTTAATATACCAGTTATATCCTGAAAAAATCAAAGTTTTACCTTCTTCATTAAAGATCGGTGAAAGTGTTTCATACATCCAGTTTTTCACTTCTTCCACCGTCTTCTGACCGATTTCAATTTGTGCATTTACATTAGACTGGATCATCATGAAATCTACAAAATCTTTTACGGAAAAATCATACGTCATATCATAGAATACCTGTTTTTCCATAGTAAAATTCTCAGGCAGATCCGACTGCTGCCATATAGTCTCCTGTCTTGGCGGCTTAGGAAACCTTTGTAAATATTTATCATTATACCAGGTCGTATAAGCAGTATCACCGTCAGCCATCTTATCAGTGATCCAAAAATCATAAATGACTATCTGCCCGTTTAAAGCCGTTACCTGGTTCATATTCTCTAAAAATCTTTCCTTATTTACCCAGTTGATCACGCCGGCCGCTGTAACAATATTATATTTATCCTGGGGAATAATCGTATCTTCCGCTTTCGCCACGTAAAACTCATACTCTTCCTTTTTATATAGCTCATTACATACACTGATCATTTCCGGAGATATATCAGTTCCGGTCACTTTATCACAGATCAATTTTAAGGCCTTCGTTGAAAGTCCCGCTCCACAGCCAACGTCCAGCCCGTTCCTGAATTTTTTTCTTAAGCAGCAGTCCTTTTTTATCTGCTCCATTACATTTTTATGAAGCCAGGGACGTTTTGTATATCCTAAGGCAATTCTTTTTGAATCAAATATCTTGTTATCCATCTTTCAATACTTCCTCTTGCGTTATCTTTTCTATATGGCCTTATAAATTCTGATAAACATTTTGCTTAAAACAATTCATCCAATAATATATAGTATCGTATTTTCTCCCAATTGGACTTTATGCCTAATTCACGAAATAAACATGATTCATCATAATCCAAATATGTGTTATTTGCATGATATTTGTATTTTCCGCCATAATTATGAGACAAACTTCGGTAGCATAAGGCTATATCACACCACTTATCAGCTATGCCGGCTCTGCCTAAGTCTATATAACCGGTCACTTCATCGTGAATACCAAATATATTTGGAAGGCAGTAATCTCCATGAGATAAAACCAATTCTTCTTCCGGTTTGTTTTCATATAGCCATTGCAGCAATTCAGCAGGATCTTTAAAGCCGTTTTCACCAAATGTATCTGGCTCCACATTATCTAAGTCCACCAGTCCGTTCTTTATATTATATTCCGCACTGACCAGTTTACGGGATAACCTCTGGTCAGAGGGGCAATCTGAAATATCTATACTCCATAACTTCTTCAGACCATTTGCAAGCAGCTTGCACAGAATGGCCGGGTTCTCCATGTACTCATGAAAACAAGCCATCTCTCCCTCACATTTGCTCATCAGCAGATATGATTTTCCATTTGATATCTCATGAGCATATACCAGGGGAACAGGAAGTTTCCCGCTCAGATACTGCAGCATACGATATTCATTCCGGGCTTCTTCATTATATTCCTGCACCTTCAGGATCTTGTTTTTAAACTTTAAAACAGACGATTCAGACATGCCGATATTATCTATTTCATATTTTTCATCTGCGATCAATTCGCGGATCTTCTCAGGTAAAAACATCTTTCTCAGTTCTTTTTCTCGTTTGACCCGCACCCTGAGTTCCTTAAAGAAATTGGTCAGCATGGCAGAGCACTCTTCTTCCAGCACACCCCTTACCACTTTTACCTGATGATTGAACTCCGGCATTTCCAATATATTCAAGATAGAACCGCCGCAGCCTGCCTTGGGATTCATGCATGCCATCACTACTTCATCTATTCTTGCCTGCACGATAGCGCCCGCACACATCTGGCAGGGTTCCAAGGTTACATAAAGAGTGCACCCTTCCAAACGCCAGTCTCCCATTTTTTTACTTGCCTTATTAATGGCGGTAATTTCCGCATGTGCCAGCGTATTTTTATCCGTATTCCTGCGGTTATATCCCCGTCCTATGATCTTTCCCTGATAAACAATTACACAGCCGATCGGCACCTCTCCAAGGGCATAAGCCTTTTTCGCCTGCCTGATGGCCTCCTTCATATACTTTTCCTGTTCTGTCATATCTTATCTATCTTTCTTTGTATTTCACGTTATTAATCTATCTTAGCACATCTACCCTGTATTTTACAGGAAACATAAGGCTGCTGGCGAATTCACACAAATATATCATGTAATGCACCGTATAAAAGACATTTTCACAAATATGTATGACAATTGCGGACACTTGTGTCCGAAAGAGGCATACATATTGGGGAAAATGCTCTTTTTTCCGGTGTGTGAATGATATATTTGTGTGAATTCGCCCCTCCCATTCTCTCCTGCAAAATACAAAACCCAAGTTGACAAATCCTCCAAAACCCCATATACTACTAAAGTAAGTTATCAGCAAACATGCAGTTTATTTCAAAGGAAGCTGCTATGGCTGCCCTTTATAAGTGGCGTTGACGGATGGGTCTTACGCAATAGATGTCTGTGAACCGTGTCAGGTTGGGAACAAAGCAGCACTAAACAGAATTTTCTATGTGCCGTAAGGGTGCCTGTCCCAAGTTAACTGTAGAGGTAACGCATAGCAGTTTCCTTGGGAATAAAATGCATGTTTTTATATTTCGACCCGTCTTAAGTAATAGCCGAATTTTCCGATTTCAACAGGTCCTTCCGATTCGAATCCTTCAAATCCAAACATGACCGCAACCATCTTTTCTCTTTCAAAGAACACGCCAGGGACACCCAGATAAAAGCAGGTACCGCTGCCTGTTCCCAATTGATAATCCTTTCCCAGTATCAAATGGCGGTAATTGTAAAAACCATGCAGCAAAAAGCTGTTATTGACAAGCCTCTGATAGGCCTCTCGCAGCACCACAAAGTCCTTTGGCTCAATAGAAATGAATTCCCTCTCATCGCCAAACGGATGAACTATCTTATACTGGCTTTTAAGCTGTTCCCACTTATCGGTATATACAGATATAGCTTTTAATTCTTCCTTTGGCGCTTCGATCACTTGCTCTTTCTTTTGGGTATCCGATATTGGTAACGCTTCCTTCTGCTCCTGCTCTTCCTCCGGCTTTCCTGCCTCTTTTTGCAATATATCTGTCTGACTGCTCTTAACAGATTTAGCCTGCTTTAACTCACCCTTAATAATCCTGTTAACAGGAAATCTTATCTGTATCCCGCATATGCTTTCCACCTTTGCCTTTAGCGTGCCGATCCATACCTGATCATCCTTACAATAAAAACTTCTTTCATAATTCCCATAGCCTGTCTTGATATTGACCATTCCTATATTTATTTCCTGCTGACCGGCTATCAGATAAACAGGAAAAGCGCCTTCCCAGCCTTCACCCACATTTTTTATCTGCATCTTGATGCTTAATTCATCCCGTTCCCCCTGCAGACTTGCAAAACCGGCGCTGTTCATTTTTTGATCCTGTTCATAAAGTGATAAATATACTATCTTTTTCACATAAAAAAACAACCTTACATCCCTCCATACCACATTATATGTAGGGAGTAAGGTCATTCATTACCGATTAATAGCTTAATGNATCCAAATATTTCATATAACTTACTACCATCATNGCTATTTTAAATGTCAATGCATCATCAAAAGTTCTCACATCCAGCCCGGTACTTTTTTCCAGCTTCTCAATTCGATAAACAAGNGTNTTTCTGTGTACAAAAAGCTGCCTTGATGTTTCTGAAACATTAAGANTATTTTCAAAGAANTTATTAACAGTNGTNANTATTTCNTCNTCAAATTCNGCCGGATCATTATCNCCNAATATTTCATTAATAAAAACCTTGCACAAGTTAACCGGAAGCTGATAGATCANNCTTCCAATTCCCAGGTTACCATAGGCATTTACCNTTTTCTCAANATANAAGATCTTGCCTACATCAAGCGCCATAGATGCTTCCTTATAGGATTTGGAAACATCTTTTAGTTCCTGGACAATAGTTCCATAAGCAACACGCACATTCATCATTGCTTCCGTATTCATCATGTCCACNATCNTATTGGCTGTCTGTTCAANANCTTCATAACCCTCGCCGGGTNCCAGTGACTTAATAAGGATCACATTACTCTCATCTACTGCCGTAATGAAATCACCTGACTGCTGAGAAAACAATCCTCCCAGGAATTCGGTTGCCGTACTGTCTTTCTCTTTATCCGTTTCTATAATCAATACTACTCTTGGAACCGCAACTTCAATATGAAGTTTCTTGGCACGGTTGTAAATGTCCACCAATAACAGATTATCCAGAAGCAGATTTTGAAAGAAATTATTTCTGTCAAAGCGCTCCTTATAAGCCACTATCAGCTGCTGGATCTGGCTGACTGCAATCTTACCGATTATATAAGTGTCTTCACTGCTTCCCCTTGCCACCAGCACATAGGAAAGTTCTCCTTCATCTACAATTTTTAAAAGATGATCTATCCCGATGACCTGACTGTCTGCAGGAGAATCCACAAAATTTCTAATCAGTGCTGTTTTAATATCTTTGCTGTCAAAGGTAGAAGCTACTACCGCGCCGTCCGGATCAAGTACACATAAATCAACCCTGGTTATCGCACGTAATTCCTCAATGCTTGTTGCTATCACCTGTGCAGATATCATCTTTTTCACCCTTTCAATTTAAAAAATCCTATTGAAGTAAAAAGAGGGATGCAATCTGCATCCCTCAATATAGATTACTTCTAGTTTGTAATAACCTGCTCTGTTTCCTTGTCAAATACGTGAATCTTGTCAACATCAAATGCGAATTTAACTGAATCGCCAGGTCTTGCTGTTGTTCTGGAATCAACTCTTGCAGTAATAGGGAACTCAGCCAGATCAAAGTATAAGTAAACTTCAGCACCAAGTAATTCGTAAACCTTGATAGTAGAGTCGAATACGCACTTAGCAGTCTGAACAAATGTCTCTGAATCATATACATCTTCAGGACGGATACCGAATGTAACGGTCTTTCCATTGTAACCGCCATCGATCAGCTTCTTGGACTTAGCAGCAGGNAGCGGAATGCTCTTTCCAGCAATATTCAGGTTNGCAACATCGCCCTTTACTTCAACAACTGCATCTAAGAAGTTCATCTGAGGTGATCCCATGAATCCTGCTACNAATAAGTTAGCGGGCTTCTCATACAGGTTCTGAGGTGTATCTACCTGCTGGATAACGCCATCCTTCATAACAACGATTCTATCACCAAGNGTCATAGCCTCTGTCTGGTCATGTGTTACATAGATGATGGTGGTACCTAATCTCTGGTGTAATTTAGCNATCTCAATACGCATCTGTACACGCAGNTTAGCATCCAGGTTGGANAGAGGCTCGTCCATAAGGAATACCTTAGGNTTACGAACGATAGCACGNCCCATAGCAACACGCTGTCTCTGACCACCTGATAAAGCCTTAGGCTTACGATCAAGAAGTGNAGTCAGNTCAAGGATCTTAGCTGCTTCNTTAACCATCTTATCAATNTCATCCTTGGGAACTTTTCTTAACTTAAGTCCGAATGCCATATTGTCATATACTGACATATGAGGATACAGAGCGTAGTTCTGGAATACCATCGCGATATCTCTGTCCTTAGGTTCTACATCGTTAACAACTCTGTCACCGATCTTTAATTCACCTGAAGAAATATCTTCAAGACCTGCAACCATACGAAGGGTTGTAGATTTACCACAACCTGAAGGTCCAACGAAGATGATGAACTCCTGGTCAGCAATTTCAAGATTGAAATCTTTAACTGCTTCGAATCCGTTAGGATATACCTTACAGATGTTTTTTAATGATAAACTTGCCATTTTTAATTTGCCTCCTTAAATTNGTTTCACGATTTAATCTGAAATCAGTATATCGGATTTTTTTCAAATTAGCTATACCACTATTCCACAAATATTTTTATTAACATTGTAAAAACTGCTCAGAATACTATTTNATTTTTNTANNGACCGGCAATTTGACTAATNNATTTNNATTTTTCTATACACATTANACAAATGATGACCCTTATGGCTGCTGTCCNGTACTTTCTTNTGCTTCTGTTNCAANTTTCTCCGCTTCNGTATTTTCCTGCGTTATTCCCTCTTGCTGNNCTTCTCCATCTTCCTCAGGAAGNTCCTCAACCATCCACTCTTCATCAGAAGCCACCTCGCTCTCGGGCTCAAAACGTGCAAAGCTCTTCTTATAAAGAAGNGCATTTAAATATGCNGGTCCTGAAATTCCCAGNACAAGGACAAGNGGAAGGATNTGCGGTAAAAANACTGCGATNGCTAAGGGGATCAGCCAGCATANNGCCATNATTATCGTCTTAGGCAGGTTCAATATTCCTATTAAGAANGANTTTTTATATGTATTCATAANAGAATTCTCAAATCTTGATAATAATGGGAACAAATGAACCGTTGCGATCAGGATCATGACNGATACTGCTANCAGCACGCCGGTAAGCCATCNCGGNAAACTGACTCCTGAGTATCCAAAGATCATAAAATCACCGATCAATATACAAATGATCAACAGAAGTATCAGCCAGATGACAGTGGCNTGCTTAAAATTCTCCTTAAATGACTTAAAAAAAGATTTCGTAATATATCCTTCCTCGTTCTTTACCATCTTAAGAAGCACATAGTGAAGAGCTGTCATTGAAGCTCCGACCGTAATAACCGGAATGCAGCAGACAAGTACCAGCAGATTTAAGAGTATCAGATCTGCCATCTTGCTTAATGCGACCATGATCGGACTGTCAAGATTAAATAATTTTCCCATTAACGTATTCTCCTTCGCATGCTTACTAACCTTCAATGC
Source organism: Lachnospiraceae bacterium (assembly GCA_014803415.1). Taxonomy (GTDB): domain Bacteria; phylum Bacillota; class Clostridia; order Lachnospirales; family Lachnospiraceae; genus Suilimivivens. Next base: position 125,401 of record JAAVBZ010000006.1, on the reverse strand, counting down.
TTAAAAACATTGGCGTAAAAATAATCCCGTCCTGTCGTTTTTCGGGACCGATATCCTGAAAACCGAGACAATGATAGAATTCCACTCCATATGGAGATGCATTCACTGTCAGCTTATTTTCACCCTCTTCAGCTTTCACATAATCAGAAAGTGCATCAATAAGCGCTCTCCCTATCCCTCTGCGATGATAATATCTGTCTACAAAAAGCAAAGAAATATGCGTTTTATTCCTCAGACTGATCATTCCGATCATTTTCCCGTCAAGAAATGCCGCCATCATTTGATATGATCCCATAATAAACATTCTTTTTAATGATGAATCGGTGATAAAGTCCTCAAAGCTGCGGACGCCTTCAGGCGGATAGACATTCCCTTCAAATTCCAGAAATGTCTTCCATGCAAGCCCCATAGCTTCTTCCCATTCATCACAGGTCACAAATCGTATTTCATAAGATAGTTCTTCGCTCATCAGTTTATTCCTTAAAGTATCATCAATATCTGATTATAACAAATATTCCCTGACTTTACAATGCCATTTCCTTGCCCACCTGGTTCACTAACGGCAGTCCGTTTTCCAGCGCATATGCATTTTCCAGCGTCGTGCGTGCAATAGCCTGCATGGCCTCCTTTGTAAAAAAACCCATATGGGAAGTTACCAGCACATTAGGGAATGTCATCAATCTTGCCAGATTGTCATCTGTAATGATCTCTCCTGAACGGTCTTCATAAAAGACCCCTTCTTCTTCCTCATACACATCCAGTCCTACTCCGCCGAACTTCCGCTCCAGCATGGCATCGATCAGATCATCCGTATTGATCAGGCCCCCTCTTGAAGTATTCACAAGATAAACGCCGTCTTTCATACTTTTAATCGATTCTTGATTGATCAGNTGNCTGGTNTCCGATGTCAGCGGACAATGCAGNGAAACAACATCCGATTGTTTTANAAGTTCCTCCAGGGAAACATATTCTGCATCCAGTCCCTTTACAGGATAAGGATCATAGCACAGCACTCTCATTTGGAATCCGCCAAATATTCTGACCATAGCCTGACCGATCTTGCCGGTGCCCACTACTCCGGCAGTTTTTTCAAACAGATCCATCCCCATCAGTCCGTTAAGGCTCATATTAAATTCCCTGGTCCTGTTATATGCTTTATGGGTCAGTCTGTTGACNGTAAGCAGCATTGCCATGGCAAATTCNGCTACAGCNTCCGGCGAATANCTNGGAACACGCAGTACTGCTATCTTATCCTCCGCAGNTTTCACATCCACATGATTGAAGCCGGCGCTTCTGAGCAAAATNGCCTTGACTTTCATCTCATAAAGGTCATCGATCATTTCTGCATTGACATAGTCATTNACAAANATGCAGATNGCGTCATANCCCCTTGCCATAAATATAGTTTCCCGATTGCAGGCTGCTTCTATAAAGTGAATATCAAAACCATATTCTTTTCCCAAAGGTTCAAACCATGTCCTGTCATATGGTTTCGTACTGTAAAATGCGATCTTCATAACAAATAACCTCTTTCCTGTTATATTTTATTACCTATTACAGTATTTACAGGAAAATGTTATTTATGATCATTAAAATAAATTTTTAAAAAAATTCTTTACGGATCCCCACAGATTGCTGAAAAAATTCCCGGCGGCTCTCGTGGCAGCATCCCCCACGGCCCCTGCTATTACTTCATCCGTATGATCCACAAAGCCGGCGCCATATTTGTCATAGAGTTCCTCTGATTTTTCAAGTATATATTCACCGGAAAATCCCAAGTCTTCCAGCTTTTCCATAGTTTCTACCACTTTTTTTGCATCCTGCTTATTGATGGTAACGCCGAATTTGTCCTCGCCTTCCCTGATAGCAGACGAAATTCCCTCATCGCTTTTAAGACTTCCATCCTGTACCTTTTCTTCCAAAAAGCCGAACACTTCCTTCACGGTTTCCGTATCCATATCGGAAATTGCCTCTGACAGCTTATCTTTGACATCTCCCAACAGATCATTCACATTGACATAACTTTCTTCCGACGCCTTCGTTTCCATAAAAGGTATGGCTGCAGCAATGCTGCAGCCCATCATCAGTACAAAAATTTTCATCATAAATTTTTTCATATAAAACCTTCCATTCTTGCTTAAACCTGATATTCCTTTATTCTTTCCCCNATCCATAAATAGATNTCTTCATACACTTCGGNCCGATCAAGCTCATTTAACAGTTCNTGGCGATCCTCCGGATATAGCTTGATCGACAGATTTTTCATGCCNGCTTTTTCAAAGCTTTCATATGCCTGCTTAACGCCTTCACCGTAATTCCCTACAGGATCTTNATCTCCGGCAATGAAAAATACCGGCAGATNCTTTGGCATTTTCTGAATATTNTCCGATCTGTTCAGCCTCTCNATCAATGTGAACAAAGTCTTAAATCCATTGGAAGTAAAAGTAAATCCNCAAAGAGGATCNTCTATATATTTATCTACCACCTGTTCATTCCTGCACAGCCAGTCAAAGTCTCTTTTAGGATCTGTGATCTTCTGATTATAATTTCCGAAGGCCAGTTTATCGATCATTTTGGCAACATGCTTCTGTCCAAGAACAAGACATTGCAGAGAGGCCAGTGCCTTNCTGAANTTTACAAGCGCCTGGGGCTGTGAGCCGGTACCGCAGATAATGGCTCCCTGTATCCCTGTTCCGTAATGGAACAGATAATTTCTGGTNATAAANGATCCCATACTGTGGCCCAAAATGATATAGGGGATGCCCGGATATTTCTCCTGGGTTATTTTCTTTAATCTGTGCACGTCCCTGACAACTACGGTGGCAGGATCCCTGTCGCAAAAATAACCATAGGTTCCTCCCTCTGCCACGCTTTTTCCATGTCCCAGGTGATCGTCTCCTGTTACCAGAATTCCTTTTTCCGCAAAAAACTGTGCTGTCTCCTCATATCTTTCAATATATTCCGCCATACCGTGTACGATCTGAAGTATGCAGACGATCTTGCCTTCCGGCACCCAGCGCACTGCATGGATCTTGGTTTTTCCGTCTCTTGAATCAAATGTAAATTCTTCTTTTTTTACCATAAGCAACCTCCCGCTCTTTCTGAAACTAGCAGATCTCCGCTCCGGCAGGCATCTCCTTTTCCGGAGTCATAAGCGCCAGATTTCCTTCTGCGTCTTCTGCACAAAGCAGCATACCTTCTGAAACCACGCCGGCCAGTTTAGCAGGCTTTAAGTTTACCAGTACCATTACTTTTTTACCTACCATTTCCTTTGCGGTATAATGCTGTTTGATACCGGAAACGATCTGCTTTACCTGACTTCCGATCTTTACCTGGGAACATAACAGCTTTTTGGACTTGGGCACCTCTTCACAGGCGATGATCTCTCCTACCTGGAACTGCATTTTGGCAAAATCATCATAGGTGATCTCCTCTTTGGGCTCTATATCTATCACATTTTCCTCTTTTTCTTCTTTAGCGCTTTCTGTCTGCGCCGCTGCTTTTCTTTCGGCAAACATTGCCTCTGCCTTTTCTACGACTTCTTTTGCATCCAGTCTTGCAAACAGTATCTCCGGCTTATCGGTCACTTTATTGCCGGAAGGATAGTTTCCAAAGGTTTCACATTCTTCAAAACTGCGAAGTACGGTATTCAGCTGATCTGCAATCTTCCCCGCAGTTGTGGGCATAAAAGGTTCCAGCAGCGAAGCTCCTGTTACAATACTTTCTACCAGATTATAAAGCACGGTAGAGAGTCTGTCCTTCTTAGCTTCATCCTTGGCAAGCACCCAGGGTTCGGTCTCATCAATATATTTATTGCAGCGTTTGAACAGTGCAAAGATTTCTGTCAGTGCATCTGCTACACGCAGTTCCTCCATTTTAGCGCTTACTTTGGCAAATGTACCTGTTACCACTGCCTTCAGATCCTCATCTACGGATTCACTAAAGCCCTTGTCGGCAACCACACCGCCGAAATATTTATTGCTCATGGAAATGGTTCTGTTCACCAGATTTCCCAATGTGTTGGCAAGATCGGAGTTGATCCTCTCTACCAGAAGCTCCCATGAAATAGTTCCGTCATTGTCAAAAGGCATTTCATGAAGTACGAAATACCGAACTGCATCCACGCCGAAGAAATCCACCAGATCATCTGCATAGATCACATTTCCTTTGGACTTGCTCATCTTGCCATCCCCCTGTAAAAGCCAGGGGTGACCGAATACCTGCTTCGGCAGCGGTTCACCCAATGCCATCAGGAAAATAGGCCAGTAGATGGTATGGAATCTGATAATGTCCTTTCCTATCAAATGCAGATCTGCAGGCCAAAGCTTCTGATACTGCTCCGTACTGTTTCCGTCACAGTCATAACCGATACCGGTAATATAGTTGGTGAGTGCATCCAGCCACACATAGACCACATGCTTATCATCGAAATCCACCGGAATTCCCCATTTAAATGAGGTTCTGGATACACACAGATCCTGGAGTCCCGGAAGCAGGAAATTGTTCATCATTTCGTTCTTACGTGATACAGGCTGTATAAATTCGGGATGCGTATTGATATGCTCGATGAGTCTGTCAGCATATTTGCTCATTCTGAAAAAGTATGCCTCTTCTTTGGCAGGCTTTACTTCTCTTCCGCAGTCGGGACATTTTCCGTCTACCAGCTGGGATTCTGTCCAGAACGACTCACAGGGCGTACAATAGAGACCTTCATAAGCGCTTTTATAAATATCGCCCTGATCATAAAGTCTTTTGAATATCTTCTGTACCTGCTTTTCGTGATAATCATCTGTTGTACGGATAAAATGATCATAGGAGGTATCCATCAGATTCCACAGACCTTTAATGGTTCCTGCTACATTATCCACAAATTCCTTGGGCGTTATGCCCGCTTCCTGCGCTTTTAATTCGATCTTCTGTCCGTGCTCATCGGTTCCGGTCTGAAAAAATACATCATAACCGTCCTTCCTTTTAAAGCGTGCAATACTGTCTGCCAGCACGATCTCATAGCTGTTGCCGATGTGGGGTTTGCCCGAAGTATAGGCAATTGCCGTTGTAATATAATACTTTCCTTTACTCATGTTGATTGAGCTCCTTTCTCACAGAATGAAAGAAAGCTGCCTTCTATCGATGATGACAGAAGACAGCTGTTAAACCGTGGTACCACTTCTCTTCATTTCCTCCTTATGAAGGAAACCTCATGGGTACAAACACATCTCCCGATACAGATATGATATACCCTGCCGCTATAACAGGCGGAACCTGTTGCAATCTAACCGTTTGATAAACGGGTCGGTGCACTGCTCAGAAGCCATCTTCAGTCCACTGCCGCCCAGTTCCTCTCAACCTGCAGTCTTATCTCTTACTGCCGGGAACCTTCTCTGTAAAGCTTTCCTGTACCTACTCTCTTCATCACTGCGTTTTAACTATACTCTTAAACTTAGTATTAGCCTAGCACAAAGGCATTATGTTGTCAAATTAAACCGGAGGGCTTTCACAATTAATTATCTACAGATTTATTATCTGTATGTACTATACGAAAATATCGTAACTATTACGATCAGATTCAAAACATATAACGCATAAGCGGGCTTTGTTAAAGATATTTCATCTGTTTCCTCATGCTGTCCTCTGCTTACAAGTGCACATAATAACAACGGAAGGACCGGAAGAAAATATCTTCCCTGAAGCCCCTGTATTTCATAGGTTGAACCTGCCAGATCGGTCCACTGAATATACAGGCTTGTAAAAATCAGTACTACATTTCCTAATGCAAGAGCTAAAAGTACTGCCGACACCCAATGATCAGGATTTTTCCTCCTGCTCCTCTCATAGCTCAGGATTACTGCTCCCAAGATCAGGATCATGATGATCAGGCAATGATTAACCATAATATCCAGACTTCCCAGTTGGCTTCCAATCATCTGAAGGAACAGTTCTTCACCTTCTTCCCAGATCATTTTATCCATAATATATAAATACCGGCCCGGATTTTGAATCATATATTGTACTTTTTCTACCGTACTTCCTCCTCCCCTTGTTGTGCCTAAGTATTTACTGGCAATCAAAAACCAGCCCAGTGCCATAACCATCAACATCACACTGCCCATGATCTTATGAAATGCACTTCTCTTTCTGCTTCCAAAACACTCCCAGGGAATAAACAGAATCAGAAAACCGATCACAAAATAAACCACCTTGCAGGAAGCCAGTAAAAAAAGAATAAGGTACATAAGTATGATTTTTTTACGCTCCATCTTTATCTTGCCGCATCGCATAGAAAGACAAAATGCCAGCATAGCAACGGCCATTGCATAGGTAATGGCGTCTACCGAAAGACTTGCCCTTTCCTGAATAGCCATGGGCATCAAAGATACAAAAAGAATACACCATTTACCATAAGGGATATATTTAATTGAATAATATAAAATAGCTGTACAGCCCGTCAGATTAAAAAGACTGCCAAGAAACACCATTACATAAGTGTTATGACTGATCACTTCTCCCAGACCTACGCCCGGTATCTGAAGAATATAGGATACAGGGGAGTATAATGCCATGTTTACCGCATCATGACCAATCATTCCCTGCGTGCTTAACCGCATCACCCTGTTTTTAAATAATATGTAAGGCGTATAAGTATACCATGGGAAAGGAATCAGGTTTTCTGGTATTTCTATATACCCGTCTGAAGGTACCAGAAAATTTCCATGAAGAATTCCGTAAGTACGGACATAGTGATTCACCTCATCCGGCACCTGAAAGATTGGTACTGAAATCAGATATAAAAGACATAATGGAATAGAAAACAGCAAAAATATCATTTCTGGTTTACAGTTAATTTTACAATGCTGTTTCGTACCCCCCCCCGAACATACTTTCGCATTTGAACTTCTGTATTAAGAGATACATAATAGTGGAAAAAAAGAAAACAAAGAAAAAGCTTGTCCATTTTCTCTGTCCTTTCGACAATAAAAGGTACGACAGCCTATACCATAAATTATTCTCTGTATCTTTGCAAAACCCAAACGCATTACTTTCATTAGAAGCATTGCTTGTTATGGTCAATCGATATTCTGCATCCGGCCTTGTATCAATAACATCAAAATTAAATTCCACAGCCTGTCCGAACTGACTTCCTATTTCAAAAATACTGTCATTTTTAAATGTCTGCAGGTAAAAAACTGTTTCATTTTCCGACAAAGAAACAGTGGTTACAAACTCTTCCAGTGCTTCAGAAGGATAACGCATATTAAAAAAAATGGAATTCAGTCCATCTCCGGTAGGTGCAATATCAACGTATAAAGGACTTTCTTTTGTAACAAAAAAGTAATCTTCTCCCTGTTCTTTGAATGCATCCATTACAACATAATCGTCTCTGATTATATACACAAATGAAGCCAGTATCAGCATCATAGCAAAAAATATCCTGTGTTCAATAAGAATCTCTCCTGCTTTCTTTATAAATGTTTTCATTTTCCTGCTTCCTCCATAACAAATATTTGATATTCTTAATTATACAGGAAAATAATTTTTATGAAAGATGATATTTTTACTATCTGATCAGTTCATCTAACAAAATCCATAGACGCAGTCTTTTCTCTGGTGTAAAATATATTTCAGAAAGGTTGGATCACCATGAATGAAAAAAGTAAGTCACATACTTATATTGAGGTGAACGGAGATTTCAAAATGCGGGAGCTTGATAAAAGCGATCTGGAACAGTTCAACGCCCTGCTCCAATATGCTTTTCAGGTAACCTCCTATGATCTGTTCCAGACAGGCTGGAAGCAGGAAGAGATAAAATACGCCAAGCGCCCTATTTTGGAAGAAGCCTATGTACTTGGCTGGTTCTATAAAGAAAAACTGGCTTCCATGATCGTAGTTTATTCCATGAAAGTAAATATTCATGATGAGATCATGGACATGGGCGGTATTACAGGCGTCGCAACTTATCCCGAATATACCGGAAGAGGACTGATCCATTCCCTTATGAAGCATGTCATCAATTATATGCATGAGAAGGAAATGTCCATTTCCTTCCTTTATCCTTATTCTATCCCTTTCTATCGCAAAATGGGATGGGAAATTGTTTCAGATAAGCTTTCTTTTGCTGTTAAAGACACACAACTACCCAAATCCCGTCCTGTTCCCGGCATGGTGGAACGGGTCAGCCTGGATTCCGAAGATTACCATAATGTACATTCCTATTTTGCCCTGCAGCGTCACGGTGCTTTGATCAGGGATTCCCTGGCCTGGGATGAATACTGGCGCTGGGACAATGAAGATATGATAGCCGCCGTTTATTACAACAAGGAACATAGGCCTCTTGGCTATGTGGTCTACTATATTGCAAATGAAATCTTTCACATTAAAGAAATGGTCTATCTGAATATTGAAGCCAACTATGGCCTGTGGAATTATATCAGCGCCTATTTTTCCATGATCACTCAGGTGCAGGGAGATAATTATTCCGGCGAGCCTATGGCCTATTTATTCGAAGACAGCGAAATTACAGAATCCATAACCCCCTATATTATGGCAAGGGTCATAAATGTTCTGGATTTTTTAAAATATTATCCTTATCAGATTCAGCCCGAAGATTTCAAGATCCATTTCAAGGTACATGATGAAATAGCCATCTGGAATGAGGGGGACTACATGGTCTCCTGGCGCGACGGAGAAACAATCTGCGAGCAGGTGGACAATAACCAGTCCATCAACGTAGTAGAGCTTAACATCAATACACTGACAACTATGCTTATGGGCTATAAACGCCCCACCTACCTTTACGATCACGAAAAACTGAAAACAGAATACTATATGCTGACCTGGCTAGAGCGCCTGATCCCCGTCGAAAAACCCTACTTTTCAGATTATTTTTAATGATCTACGTCAGCAGTTCCATCAGTTCTTCTTTTGTAAAGCTTCCGCTTCCCATTTCCTCACCCGTAAGGATCTGGTCGGCCAGCTCTTTTTTCTTCATCTGAAGTTTTACAATATTTTCTTCAATAGTATCTTTGACGATCAGTTTATAAACCGTAACCACGTTCTGCTGTCCTATGCGGTGTGCCCGATCCGTGGCCTGATTCTGTACAGCCAGGTTCCACCATGGATCATAATGGATAACAATATCGGCAGAGGTAAGGTTCAATCCTGTTCCCCCTGCTTTTAAAGAAATACAAAAGACTGAAGTATCATCCTGATTAAATCTTTCTACCAGCAGGTTTCTCTTCTCCTTGGGGGTAGCTCCCGTAAGGGTATAGTAGGAAATACCGGCTTCTTTCATTTTTCCCTGAAGCACTTCCAGCATGGAAGTAAACTGGGAAAACAAAAGAATTTTATGTCCTCCTTCAATGGCATTTTGCAGAAGATCAAGACACATTTCTGTTTTAGCGGAAGTACCGTCAAACCCCTCATAAACAAGCGCCGGATTGCAGCATAACTGCCTTAACCTGGTCAATTCCGATAAGATCTCAATCTTGCCGTTTCTGAATTCTTCTTCCGTCTGTTTGTCCAGCATAAGTTTCATACGCTTTACATGGGCATCATATAGCTGCCTTTGTTTTCCTTCCATGGCTGCAAAAACATTTTCTTCAAGTTTATCCGGAAGATCTGTCAGTACATCCTTCTTTAACCGCCTCAGCACAAACGGCCTTATCATGGCACGAAGCTTCTCCATGGCCTTTTCATCCTGCTCCTGCACGATGGGAATTTCAAAATCATTGCGGAATCTCTGATAAGAATACAAAAATCCCGGCATCAGGAAATCAAAAATACTGTGCAGTTCGCTGAGTCTGTTTTCCACCGGTGTTCCGGTAAGCGCAAAGCGGCAGGATGCAGTAATTTCCTTTACAGCTCTGGCAGCCTGGGTATTATGATTCTTAATAAACTGGGCTTCATCAAGAATCTGGCAGTAAAATGAAATTCCGTCATAAGCTTCCAGATCTCTTTTCAAAAGATCATAAGAGGTGATCAGTATATCCCTGCTCCCGGAAGTTCTTACCGCTTTTTTTCTTTCTTCTGCCGTACCGGTTATCATCTGTACCGGCAGTACTTTTGCAAACCGCTGAAATTCATTGTTCCAGTTAAAGACTAAAGAAGCCGGCGTTACAATGAGACACCGTCTGTTATCATTGATCCCTGCTTCCAGAAATTCCGACAGTAAAAAGGCTATCACCTGCAAAGTCTTTCCAAGTCCCATGTCATCTGCCAGAATGCCTCCAAACCTGTTTCCGGCAATAGTCCTTAGCCAGAGAAAGCCTTTTTTCTGATAGTCCCTTAAGGTATCTTCTAAGCTGGCCGGAATGTCGAAATCATTTTCTTCTATGGTCTTCATGTTATGGATCAGTTTAAGAAACTGTTCATCTCTCTGGAAATCGATATTTTCCGCAAATGTCTCATCCAGATAAACTGCCCTGTATCCGGGCAGCGTCGCCTTTCCTTTTCGCAGCTGAGCTTCCGTCAGTCCCAAAGTATTTTTAAGCTCAAGTAAGGGAGTCATCTTCTCTTCCGACACATTAACAAAATCACCGTTCTTAAGCCTGTAATACTTTTTCTTCTTCTCATATCTGGACAAAATTTCTGCCAGCTGTTCCATAGTCATATCTTCTGTGGTAATGCCAAGCTCCAAAAGATCTCCCGAAAGAGAGACTCCCATTTCCACTTTGGGAGATGTTATTACCCGGATCTTTTTCAATGCATCAGAAACATATACATCGGAAATTGCCTGAAATGCGGGAATTCCTTCCGTCAGCAATTCATACAGCTTTTCATCATCTTCAGCAAGAACCATCTGCCCATTTGCTTCATCATATGCATTAAAATATGCAGATACAAGCTCCTTTACCTGTATCTCAGCTACCATATCTCTTGTAAGATCTGCGGTCTGTTCCTCTTTGCCAAAGAGATTCCATTTACTGTCTCCATAGACCGCAAGAAGCCTGCATGTGATAAAATTCCTTTGAGGTGCATCCAGATATATTTCAAAAGCAGCAGGCTGCAAACCATAATCTTTTATATCAAAATTCACATTCGTACATTCATAAAATTTTTCAAGTGTCGGAAGAAGCTCTCTTATAAAAGCGGGTACATCCTTTTTGTCAATGTATACCTGTCTTTTCGGTACCGACGCCATGCAGGACAAAAAATCTGCAATAGGCATAAGCACCGTTTTGTCCTCCATGTAAATAAGCCCGTTTTTAAAATAAATGTAATATCTGCTGCCCTGGTATCCGAAAAGTCTGCCAATAGACACAGAAATTCCATGTGCTTTTCCGGTTATTTCCATGGTTCGGACAAGCTTTTGATCAGTAAACGACCATGCTCTTTCCCCTTCCATCTCCACATTGGCTGTAAAAGTCCTGCTGCCCATTGCCAATAAGAACCTCTCCAGCTCTGCTGCTGACAAGGGTATTTTTCTGGCTTTGGAAAAAGTCTCTTTGTATGCATATCCATAATACTGGTATTGCATATAACTGCTTCCATTGTCTGCGGCCCATTGCTGCAGGAATCTTACAAGCTCCCTGGAGTCCTCATGAAAAGCTTCCATAATATGAACAAATGACAGCTTCTGACCGTAGGAATATTCTTTGCCTTCCCTCAGATTCACACAGAACCCAAATATATCTTTCAGAATATACATCTGAGAAACACCGATCTTAAATTCGACGCTGATACTGTTCCCTGTACATTCCAGATAAGGTTCGATCCTGACCTTTCCATATATTTCTTTCTTTTTAATGGGAAGGATCTTTTTAGAATTCCGGTATTCCAAAAGCTTCTTAATTTCGGGCGAAGTTTCAGGGAATACTGAAGTCTGGGGAACAACATTTGAAAATCTGCTATTCTCTTGCTCCTCATAGGCCATGTATTTCAACAAAACCGCCACACAATGTTTGCAGATGCCGGCATAGCTAAAAAAAGCCGGACACTCACAATAGCTTTCACTTAAATCTTCATAAAACTTATGGTATACAAGTTCTACATTATATTCTTTTCTTCCGCTTCCTTTTACCCGGGCACGAATACCGATCTCCTCATCCTCAAGTTCGTCTGCACAAAACTGCATGACTTTATTCTGATAATATAATTCAAGGCCCCGGCTGTAAATAACAGAACCGGCAATCTGCTTTATCTGGCGTTTACTTATCATGACAATCTCCTTAATCCGGCATTTATACTGCTTATTCTACTGTTATTTTAGAGTGTTTTCAATCTCAATATTTTCTTTTGTTATCATTTGAGTATATCCTGATGTTGAAGCAAAATAAAAGAGGTATCAAAACTAAATCGTTCTAAGATACCTCTTTTATTCTCTATGTTGTTATTTATTCTCTAAATGCCTTCTTAAATCATCATTTTCGCTTTCTAATTCAGCTACTCTTGCCTCCAGCATTTTATTATATTTTTTAATATCTATCTCCCATTTAGTTTTCCTATAAAAATTCTTAAAATTTTCTGCAAGATTATAAAACTTTTTCTGCATATCGATTACAAGAATAACCCTGATATCTTCTAATACCTCATTATAACTATTCTCGGGACACATGGCATCCAATTTCTGATTGATAGCCGAAAATTGATTTGATATTTCCACGAGATGCATATTCGTTTCATAACACTGCTGCATCACAGCCTTTTCTGTTTCTCCGCTCATATTTATACCTCCTGAATTTAAGGATATCAGCCGGAGCAACTATAGTCAAGATTATTTTAGCAACAAATAAATGTTTTATCGTTAACAATCTCTTATTGGTTTACTCATAATCAATTCCATCAAATAATTTACCGTAGGTAAGATCACATTTTTATCAACTTTAAANCCCGGCTGATGGATCAGCTGTCCCTTTCCTGTCCCCACTTTAATATAGCAGCCGGGAATTCTTTCTTCATAGAACGAAAAGTCATCACCACCCATAGAGCGTTCTTCCGGTACCACTGTAAATCCATGCCTTCCGGCTATCTCTATACTCTGATCAGCCATCTCTTTATCATTCCACACCGCAGGTGGACCGGCGATCCATTCCACGCTGGCCTGCGCCCTATAAGCTGCTGCCACATNCTCGGCGATCTCACAGATCCTTCTTTCAAAAAGAACCCTGTCTTCTTTGTCCATCGTACGAACAGTCCCTTCCAGTTCAGCACTTTCCGGTATCACATTCCATGTATTTCCTGCCTGAATTCTGGTAACACTGATCAGCGATGGTTGAAACGCATTTGTATTTCTTGTGACAATTGTCTGCAATGCCTGAACAATGGCTGCTGCTGCAGGAATGGGATCGATTCCGTTATCTGGATGGGCGCCATGACACCCCACGCCTTTAATCCTGATCACAAAGCGGTCAACAGCTGCCGTCACAAATCCTTCCCGGATGCCAAGCACTCCTGCATCATTGGTAGGATCCGCATGAAGACCCCATATTTTTTCCACATCCTCCATAGCATCTGTCTCTAGGATCTTAAGGGCGCCGACAGAAGTTTCCTCTGCAGGCTGAAAAATAATCTTCACATTTCCTGCAAGTTCTGATTTTCTTTCATTCAGNAAAANNGCGCACCCGATACCTGCCACAATGTGAAGATCATGTCCGCAGGCNTGCATTTTCCCTTCATGNTCAGAACCATAAGAAAGCTNTGTTTCTTCCTTAATGGGCAANGCATCAATATCACAGCGGAGGGCCCGTGTGGGTCCCGCCTTTTCTCCTCTTACTATGGCTANCANTCCTGTCTCCAGCTTATAGGGCAGAATCTCCACNCCCGCCTTCNTTAANATCTCCCGGATCTTATCNGTGGTTTCATNTTCTTCATAAGATAACTCCGGATGCTTATGGAACCATTCAAANTATTCCANCANTTTTTCTTCAAATTCCTTCATNNTACCTCCTGCTGTTAGGATCCAATGCATCCCGCAGCGCATCGCCAATAAAGTTTATGGACATGACAAGTACTACGATCAGNATNCCNGGNGGCAGCCAAAGCCAGGGCTGCTTTGTCAGAACCGTCAGGGATTCCGCTCCATTCAGCATATTGCCGAGACTTGCCGTCGGAGGCTGNACTCCCATTCCAAGAAAACTTAGCGCTGCTTCGTCTAACATGGAAAGCGCCAGTACNGAGGTCGCATATACCAGAATAGGCGCTACCGTATTAGGAAGTATTTCCGAAAACAGAATATGCCGAAGCGGCATACCTGCTACGATGTTTCCCTTGACAAAATTTGTTTCACGTAAATTAAGTACATTACCTCTTACCAGTCTGGCAATTCCCGGCCAGTCTACAAAACCCAGAATAAGTATGATACTCCATAATCCCGGCTTAAAGATGGAAGCTGCTACCAGTACCAATAATATATAAGGAAAGGACATGACCATATCTGTAAAACGCATAATGATCATATCTGCNNCNCCGCCGAAATACCCGGCTGCAAGTCCCAGAACCACACCGATCACCGTAGAGATCAGCGTTGCCATGATTCCTACCAGCAGAGAGATTCTCATGGCGTACANGAGCCTGCTCAGNACATCCCTTCCTATCTGATCCGTTCCAAGCCAGAAATCTTTACCCGGCGCTCCGCTGAAAGGACCCACGATCGCATCAGGATCATGAGGTGCTATGATAGGAGCTAAAAGTGCTGCCAGTCCCAAAATGATCACGATCACCAGACTNATCATTGCCAGCTTATGATGCTTAAAACGGCGGAACACTGTCTGCAGATAGCTTTCATTCACAATGTCTATATTCTTTTTTCGCTTTTTCTTCTCTGCCATATGTCCCTCCTAATTAAGCTGGATGGTAGGGTCTGCCAATGCATACAAAATATCTGTTATCAGGTTTGCGGCCAATACTACAATTGCTGACAAAAGACATACGCCCATAATAACAGGNTAATCCCGGCTGGTAATTGCGCTCATCGTCATAAGGCCCAGCCCCGGCCATGAAAAAACCTGTTCTATAATAACGGCTCCGCCAAACAAAACGGGGATTTCCATTCCTATCACTGTTACGATAGGAACCAGCGCATTTCGCAAGGCATGCTTATAGATCACCTTAAATCTTCCGATCCCTTTAGCCTTGGCAGTTCTTAAATAATCCTGCTGGAGGATCTCCAGTACCGCNCTTCTGATATATCTGATATTGCTTCCTGCCATAGACAAAGCAAGTACCAGTACCGGCATGACCATGTGCTTTGNCACATCTGCAAACCCACCGTCAGTCCCAAGTGTGATCATTCCGCTTGAAGGAAGCCAGCCCAGCTTTACCGTAAAAATATAGATCAACAGAAGGGACAGGAAAAATCCGGGTATACTGCTTCCCAGAAAAGAAAGCGTAACTACCGTGTAATCACCTTTNGAATACTGATGAACGGCGCTGTAAATACCTGCCGGAATGGCTATCAAAAGGCTTGCCAGTAAAGATACTCCCATCAAAAGAAGAGTAGGTCCCAAATGGCTTTTGATCATCTCACTGACCGGCTGATAAGATTTGACAGAATANCCCATATTTCCNTGAAGAAGCTGTCCCAGCCAGACAAAATACTGTACATAAAAAGGTTTATCAAGTCCCAGCGCTATTTTCCTGGCTTCCACAGCCGCCTCGGATACTCTNGGTCCCTGCAGCATCTCTAAAGGACTTCCTGCCAGNCACATAATGGCATAATCGATCATCGTAATGCCGATGAGTACAGGAATAGCAATCAAAATACGTTTNANAATATATTTACTCATGACTGCTCTCCTCCTTACNGTTTATCATAATGATGGGNCAGGNTGCAAANTGTCCGCTNCCCGGTGCGGTTTCAATCATCTGNGGTTCCTTCTGCCTGCATATGTCGGAAGCATAAGGACATCTCGGATGAAAACGGCATCCTGTCGGCATACTGGTACTGCTGCCGATCTCCCCCTGCAAAATGCCTTTTTTCTTTTCTTTTTCCTCCGGATCCGGCACAGGTACTGCATTTAACAGCGCTTTCGTATAAGGATGCACCGGATCATTAAATATTTCTTCAGCTTCTCCCATTTCTACTATCTTACCAAGATACATAACTGCAATTCTGTCACTGACATAATTGACCGCTCCCAGCCCATGTCCTACAAAAAGCAGTGTCAGGTCAAGCTCCTTTTGGAGGCTGCGAAGGAGATTTAAGATCTGCGCCTGTATGGAAACATCAAGGGCACTGACAGGCTCATCACAGACAATAAATTCAGGCCGCAGGGAAAGGGCTTTGGCAATACAGATCCTCTGCCTCTGTCCGCCTGAAAACTCATGCGGATATCTGCCAAGCACATTTCTTGGAAGTCCCACCATATCAAGCAGCTTTACGATATCCTTTTCTACTGTGGATTTATCAGAGATCTTATGATAGAGCATGGGCTGAGCCAGGATCTCATAAATATGCTTTCTGGGATTCAGGGAAGAATAGGAGTCCTGAAACACCATCTGCAGATTCGTACGGATCTTTTGCATATCATTCTTCTTTAAGCCGGCCAGATTCCGGCCATCATAATAAATAATGCCTTCTGTAGGTTTTTCCAGTCCCACCAGCTGTCTTCCTATTGTGGATTTACCGCAGCCGGATTCCCCTACAAGTCCTAAAGTCTCCCCTCTCATGATTGAAAAATCCACGCCATCCACTGCTTTTACATGTCCCGTGGTGTGGGTCACGATCCCTCCCTTTACGGGATAATATTTCTTCAGATTTTCTACTCGGATCAGAGGAGCGGTGTTTTTACTGCTTAGTATGGATCCATTCATTGCAAAACTCCTCCTTCCTTCATTACAATGCACTTGGCCATATGTCCTTTGCCGAATTCATAGTCCTTTTGGGGATCGGCACACTCCGGTCTGCAGTACGCACATCTGGGAGCAAAGCGGCACCCTCTCATATCATCATAACTTTCCGGCACCATACCCGGAATAGACACAAGCACCCTGTCTGCACTGTCACGAATTGTAGGAACTGTATCCAGCAATGCTCTCGTATAAGGATGGCGCGGACTTTGAAAAATTTCTTTTACCGGAGCCTCTTCTATGATCTGCCCCGCATACATAACAATAACACGATCCGCCATATTGGCCACCAGACCAATATCGTGGGTGATCAATATGATCGACATGCCGGTTTCCTGTTGAAGTTCCCTTAACAGATTCATGATCTGAGCTTGAATGGTAACGTCCAGAGCCGTAGTAGGTTCATCAGCGATCAGAAGCTTGGGGTTACAGGAAAGTGCCATGGCTATCATCGCTCTCTGCCGCATTCCTCCCGACAGAGTGTGAGGATACTTTTTCATAACACCGGCAGGATCCGGCATCCCTACCTTATCCAGCAGCGATTCCGCCCTCTGCACTGCTTCCGCTTTGGAAAGCTTCATGTGGGTCCTGATGTTTTCAGTGATCTGATTTCCGATGGTAAAGGACGGATTCAATGACGTAAGTGGATCCTGAAAGATCATGGTAAGCCGGTTTCCCCTGATATCATCCATCTCTTTTTCTGTCATCTTAAGAAGATCCTGTCCATCAAACATAACAGAACCTTCTGTTACTTTTCCGCCGCTTGATAAGAGCCCCATGATCGAAAGGCTCGTTACACTTTTTCCACAGCCCGACTCGCCTACGATACAGACTACTTCGCCTTTATCCACATGAAATCCGATATGGTCCACGCTGGTATTTGTTCCGTAATCTCCTGTAAAGACAGTTGTAAGTCCCTCTACTTCCAATAAATGCGACATTATTTTTCCTCACTTGCTTATATATGGATAATACCACAGACCGGCTCTCCAGCCGACCTGCGGTATTTTAACACATCTCTATTTTAATATTTCTTATTCCACAACATCCCATTCATGAATGTTATTAAAGAAACCATATACATTTGCATGTACGCCTGTAAGACGTTTACTTACTGCACCCTGCGCACTGATGATATAAGCTGAAAACATGGGTACATCTTCCTGTACTTTTTTATCGATCACAGAATAAAGGTCTTTAATCTCCTCTGCATCTTTTGCTGAAGCTACGTTTGCCAGAGCGTTATAGATCGCCTCATCACTGTAGCCGGTCCAGCTCCCTTTTCCGTTTAGCAGCCACGCAATATCAACAGAAGGATCTATAGGCGGATAAGTATACTGGACAGCAAACATATCATAGTCCGTTGAGCCGGCTATAGACATTAATGTTGCGAGATCCACTGTCTGAACCTCTACCTTAATACCTGCCTGCGCCCACTGCGCAACCATGATCTGGGCTGCGTTGACAAAAGTACCGTCACCGGAATTGACATAGAAACGAAGTGTCTGTGAACCATCCCAGCCTGCTTCTTCAAGCAGTGATTTTGCTTTTTCCAGGTCATAAGGCATAGCTTCTATACTGCTGTCATAATAAGGACTTGCAGAAGAGATAAAGCCTTCCACTACTTCACCATGTCCCTTTAACAATTCATCCAGAATCTTCTGTCTGTCAATTGCATATACAAGCGCCTGTCTGACTCTCACATCGGGAATATTGGCTGTCTGAATAAATACGGACTGATTGGTCACAGGACTGCCATATACTGCATCCACATTTTCAAGNGCTTCGATACTGTCTATATCTTCCTGGGGAATACTGGTCATGGCATGATGAGTCACATCAATTTCACCCGCTTTCAGTCCGGCATAAACCTGACTGGAATCTATGATCTTAATATTCAGCTTATCGATCTTGGGCGCTCCCTTCCAGTAATTCTTATTGGCCGTATAAGAAATATAATGATCNGCNTCATAATCTGTTACCATAAAAGGTCCGCTTACAACATCAGGATGATTGAACCAGTCAGCGGTAGTCAGCTGATCTTCCCCGTATTGTTCGATCACGTGCTTGGGCATGGTGTGAAGATAGCATGCATATGCGCTCTGGAANGTGATCAGCGACATAGTGTCTTTGGTAGTGAACTGAATCGTCTTTTCGTCTAATACTTTAACGCCGGAAACTTCCGATGCACCCTCTTCTACAAAACCATCATCCCCTACGCCCTCAAATACGTTATATACCAACGTAGCATTAGCAACAATGGGACTTGCCAGCCGAAGGAAGGAATACTCNACATCCTGCGCTGTAATGGGATTNCCGTCTGACCATACCGCATTGTCNTTGATATGAACGATGAAATTCTTATTATCCTGCGTGGTAATGGAATCTGCCAGNATATATTCAAAGTTCAGATNTTCATCAAATTCTATTAAGGGAAGAAANTGAAGATCAACAGCATACTTGTTAATAAATGTCTGATCGATCACAAAGGGATTGATGCTGCCCAGTGAATCGGTNACTCCGATATTCACTATNTTTTCACCTGCAGAANTNTCTGCCGGAGAGTTCTCTATTGTATCGCCTTTCACCTGATCCGATGAAGAACAGCCTGCCATCGTAATGATCACAGCGGCTGCCAGAAGCAGGCTCACAGCTTTACTGATTCTTTTTTTCATAATTCTCCTCCTTTTACCTATTTCCTAGTATTCTTATATAAATAATTGCTTAATTATACTGTCAGTTCCAGTAAATGTCAATATCTATCTTATAAGGTATCTCTTGCATTTTGCAGTTTTTTATTTTACTATATTTTTATTAAAACGTACATAGGAATTTTTTATGAAAAATATATTGAATTATCAATCATCAGAATATGACTGCGGTCCCGTCTCAGTTATAAACGGTCTCCGCTACTTATATGAAAGAGAAGAAATCTATCCCGATATGATCAAAGTGATCATGCTCCATTGNATGGATACCTACAATGAGGCCGGCGAACCTTGCAAGCACGGTACTTCTCCTGCTGCCATGAATTATCTGGCAAACTGGCTCAATCATTTCGGCGAATGTAAAAAATTTCCCATCCATTGTGAATTTCTGGATGGGGAATGCGTTGTTCTGACTGAAAACAGTAAGATCATCTCNGCTCTCCAAAAAGGCGGAGTTGTTGTCCTTCGCCTTTTTCTGGGNGTAAGNCATTATGTACTGCTGACGGGAATCGAANATGACAGCGTTTTATTGTTCGATCCTTTTTATGAAGAAGAGGACGATCCTGAATTTGACGAGGAATATTCCGAAGAAGGAATTACTTTTATTAATGACCGCNCCAAAAAAGCTAACCGGGCAATTTCTTTAGAACGCATAAACCGTACCGGCAANGGATATTATGAGATGGGAGANTTTTCNGAAAGAGAAGCTCTNATCNTATTTAATACTNCTNTNTCCGAATGGAAATAATTTTCTGCCGCATCAGAGGAACTGCCGCCCGGCAGTTCCTTATTTTTCATTACTGCTCCATCTGTCTTCCTAANAATCCGGAAGCNGACATGATCAGNTTCTGCTCCACCTCTCCCATTTTCGTTTTTTCATTATTGCTGATCAGCGCCACGGCTCCTATNACNTCGCCCTCACAGATAATGGGACTTACNGCCTCATGCAGCACCTCATCCGTAATATCCTGTGACAGCGCAATGAAACTTTTATCGCCCTTAGATGCGATCACTGTTTCCCTGTTATTGATCTTATCCTCCAGTTCTTTGCTGATAGATTTACCCAACATATTTTTAAAACCGCCGGATACCGCTATAAACTGATCCCTGTCTGCAATAAGCGCTACATGACCCGAAACCTGGCAAAGACTTTCCGCATACTGCTTTGCAAATGTATTCATTTCTCCTATGGGAGAATACTTTTTTAATATGATCTCTCCTTCTCTGTCTGTAAAGATCTCAAGAGGATCGCTTTCCCTTATGTGAAGAGTTCTTCTGATTTCTTTGGGGATTACGATTCTTCCGAGATCATCTATTCTACGCACAATGCCTGTTGCTTTCATAAAAAATTCCTCCATTTACTATACTGTCCATTTCTGGATATAGTATTTGTAAATAAAGGTATTTTATACCTTTTAATTTTTTTTCTAAATTCCTTCTCCGCTAAAATCNGGAATGAAACTTTCTTCTGCCGTTTCACCCTCCTGGATAAAAGCATTCTTTATCCCCAAAGATAAAGCATAATCCACCACTGCTTCATATTCTCTTTTTGTAACCCTGCGGCAAAGCTCCCTTAAGTCTTCTCTTTCTTTCAGCCTGTCAAAAGGCGTATACTGATTCATAAGGCTTAAATAAACATCATCACCGTAAGTCTCATATACATACCTGATCACTTCTTTNGCNTTTCTCTTGTGCCCCGGNAAAAGCANATGTCTTACGATCACNCCGCTTTGCATCATACCGTTTCTGTCAAAGGAAGGTCTGCCCGCTGTTTTTACCATAGCTTTAAGAGCCTTCTTCGCAACCTCCGGATAATCTGGTGCCTGGGAATATTTCTTAGCCGGCGCCGGGTCCATATATTTAAAGTCTGTGAGAAAAATGTCCACTATGCCCTTCAGGCTTTCGATCACTTCGCTTTTGGCATACCCGCTGCAGTTATATACTACGGGCAGATTAAGGCCTTTTTCCCTGGCCAGCTGCAGNGCCTGTACGATCTCNNTCANATAATGATCCGGNGTAACAAGATTGANNTTTGCCGCTTTCTGACTNTGAAGNTCCAAAAANATNTCCGNAAGCCNTNAGACNGTTATNTCCTTTCCCTTTAATCCCTTTGCGATCTCATANTTCTGACAGTAAACACATCGTAAATTACAGCCTGAAAANAACACAGTTCCCGATCCTGTCTTTCCTGAAATNCAGGGNTCTTCCCACATATGAAGAGCNGCCCTTGCCGCTATCAGTTTGTGATCTGACATNCAATAGCCCTTTTCACCCNCCTGTCTGTGTACCNGNCAGTTCCTGGGACAGAGATTACAGGGATCTGNCGTAAANTCCTGCNGTTTCATGACCGGTCTACTCCTNACTGCCATACAGCTCNTCCCATTCATCCCTTGGNATNGCCGTAATGTTTCCCACATCGAAATANATTTCATAAAAATGATTGATCCAGTATTCTTTATCATCCGTCAGATCCGAATCATGNGCATTACTNTANGGATTCCGGAAAGCCTCCCTGTACTGGGGNATCACTACGATACCGTCTCCCTCAGGATCCGCCTTATCCGCCAGTATCAGNTCTATTCTTTCATTTTCTTCTCTGTATATCCTNGCNAGATTTACNATATTTTCCACATAGGTAAAGAAAAGCCACAAGCACAAAATACTTAACAGNCTATATCTTGCAGTCATTACCGCAATGTCCCCGCCCTTCACATCCGCAATTCCCTGAATGCAGGCTGTCATAAGAAATACGCCTGCACCGAAAAAGGCTCTGTTNGCCGGAGTGGGCGCCAGAATAAGCGCATAGGCGGTAGCTGCAAAAGCTGCCAGAAATAATATGCTGTCATTGGTTCTGATGCTCTTCCAGTCCCTGATCTTTTTCTGCAGGCCAAGAAGCACCAGCACAATGATCAAAATGACAAGCAGCACAAAAAACAGATTTTTGATGGTAATAGTGATCTTATAAGCTCTTGAAACCAGGCCTACAAATCCCTCGTAATTATCCTCTGACATAGTTATGCTTCTTTTTCGTACTCCCGGTGCCATTACCATACCAAGTAAGCCGCAGCACATGCCCGCGATCCCGGAGATCATAAAAGGATAGATGGCTCTTCTTTTTTCTTTTCTGTTCTGCCACCANAAATTCAGGCCNTACATAAGTATCAGTAAAAAACCGCCGCCGGAAGTATTTTCATTGCACCAGCCCGCCGCTATTCCCAAAAGGAACATCAGCAGGGCAATCCCGGCCTGATGCTTTATTTTCCAGGTATGNTCAAGGAAATAACGATAAAGAGTAAAATACCCAAGAATGATAACGCTTCCCCACAGATAATTGCAGGCACCGCAGATCCAAAGCATGGTCTGACCGAAATCCACGGTAAATTTCCAAAGAAAAGTAATGATCAGTAAAAGCACAAAAATATCATACTTCTTTTTNCGGCGNATNTTATNATANATCAGCANNATNANCGCAAGNAACATTCCGCTGTTGACNACATTGAAGACCTGCTTATTAACTGATAAAGACAGTCTGACATTAAACTGACCGATAANGCGNCCGCTGTTGGACAGNTATTCCCCATACTGCTGTTTGATAAGATCCCATAAGGAAGTGGCTTTTTTTACTTCAAACAAATATGCATAATCATCTGACAAATACGGTGTCAAATAGTTATAAGCATACACCATCAGAACCGCAATTCCCAGGATCAGATAAAATATTATTTTTCTATGTTTTTCCCAAAATGTTGTCACGTATNCATCCTCTTTACCTTAAATGTTTATTATCTGTTATTCTAGCAGACCCGCTTAAAATATGCTATACTAAATTAGATGTTACCTAAAACTATTTAATAAGAAAGCATTGGAAATCAGAAATGAATGAAAAAGTATTACAAACCTTAGAATATACTAAAGTGATCGACTCTTTAACGGAAAAGGCAACCTCCGAGCCGGGCCGCGACCTGTGCAGAAAGCTTGTTCCCATGACGGATCTAAACGAAATTGAGCTTGCACAGACTGAAACGTCTGATGCTCTTACTATGCTGTTCCAAAAAGGCTCCACCTCTTTTGGCGGCAATAAAAATGTNTCCATGGCACTGCGCTCTCTGGAAATCGGCAGCAGCTTATCTGCATCCGAGCTTTTAAAGATTGCGGGATTACTTGACAATGTAAACCGCATCAAAGCTTACGGAAGAAGTCAGAAAGAAGAGGAAAAGGAAACCTCGCTGACCGGCTATTTTGAAGCTTTAGAGCCGCTGACACTTCTGTCAGGTGAAATCAGACGCTGCATCATTTCCGAGGAGGAGATTGCAGATGATGCCAGTTCTAATTTAAAACATATCAGAAGAAGTATGTCACTGACTTACGAGAAAATTCACAGTCAGCTTACCTCCATGGTAAACGGTTCCTGCAGAAATTATCTTCAGGATGCGGTCATTACCATGCGGGATAACCGTTACTGCATTCCCGTCAAAGCAGAGTATAAGGGCCAGGTTCCCGGTATGGTGCACGATCAGTCTTCAACAGGTTCCACTTTTTTTATTGAGCCTGCCGTGATCGTAGAACTGAACAACCGGTTAAAAGAACTTTCCATTCAGGAAAAAGAAGAGATCGAGGTCATACTGGCTTCCTTAAGCGCAAATACCGCAGAACATGCCGCGGAGATCATGGAAAATCAAAAAATCATGACTTTTCTTGATTTTACNTTTGCNAAAGCNGCTCTGGCCATTGATCANAANGCTGCAAGACCGNTNTTTAATACGGAACATTACATCAATATCCGAAAAGGCCGTCATCCNCTTCTGCCNGCTAAAAAGGTAGTGCCTATTGATATCCGGCTCGGAAAAGATTTNGATCAGCTGATCGTNACCGGCCCTAATACCGGCGGAAAAACCGTTTCCCTGAANACTGTGGGACTTTTTACTTTAATGGGGCAGGCNGGACTTCATATTCCTGCACTGGACCGTTCGGAACTTTCTATTTTTACAGAGGTATTTGCAGATATAGGAGACGAGCAGAGTATTGAGCAGAGCCTNAGTACTTTTTCCTCCCACATGACACGTATCGTATCGATTTTAAAATGCTCNGATGAACATTCCCTGTGNCTTTTTGACGAATTNTGNGCCGGAACNGATCCTACGGAAGGNGCCGCACTGGCCATTGCTATCCTGGATCATCTCCACGGCAGAGGTATCCGTACNATGGCGACNACTCACTACAGTGANCTNAANGTTTATGCACTTACNACCTCTTTCGTTGAGAATGCCTGCTGTGAATTTAATGTGGAAACACTTTCACCTACTTACCGTCTGCTGATCGGTATTCCCGGTAAAAGTAATGCTTTTGCCATTTCNAAAAAACTGGGACTGCCGGATCATATTATAGATGCTGCCGACAGGCAGTTAAGCAGCGATGAAAAAAGTTTTGAAGATCTGCTTTCCGATCTGGAGCAGAGCAGAGTCACCATTGAAAAGGAGCGNCTTCAGATTGCTTCTTATAAGGAAGANACAGANCAGTTAAAAAANCGTCTTCAGGAAAAAAATGAAAAACTCGACAACGCCAAAGAAAAGATTCTGCGTAGGGCCAATGAAGAGGCAAGAGAGATTCTTAAGGAGGCCAAAGATGTTGCAGACGAGACCATCCGCGTTTTCCAAAAAGCCGGCCCCGGCGCCTCCCTTAAGGATCTGGAAAAATCCCGTGAAAAGATCCGCGGCAAGATCAATGAAAAAAATGACAAACTGGCTCTTAAAAACAACACTCCCAGNGAANCGGCCAAAGTTCTTTCGCCCGATCAGCTTAAAAAGGGAGACAGCGTAAAGATTCTGTCCATGGGGCTTACGGGAACCGTAAGTTCACTGCCGGATCACAAAGGCAATCTTTTTGTCCAGTGCGGTATTATCCGTTCCCAGGTCAANATCAANGATCTTATTTTGATCGANGAAGATGCACCTGTAAAATCTTCATCANNGAAAGGTTCCAGNACCGGCANNATCAANATGTCCAAANCTCTGAGTATNTCTTCNGAGATCAATCTGCTTGGTAAAACAGTAGACGAAGCCCTCTCAGAGCTTGATAAATATCTGGANGATGCTTATCTTGCACACCTGTCTACCGTGCGGGTAGTACANGGTAAAGGAACCGGNGCCCTGCGAAGCGCTGTTCAAAGCCACCTAAAGCGCGTCAAGTATGTAAAGAGTTTCCGCCTTGGGGAATACGGTGAAGGCGACGCAGGCGTCACAATTGTAACCTTTAAAGAATAATGTGAACGGAAAGGATATTCATATGGCAAACAAACAGAAGATTTTAATTGTAGATGANGACAGTAATATTGCNGAATTAATTTCACTTTATCTTACCAAGGAATGTTTTGACACTATGATCGCAGGGGATGGAGAAACCGCACTNCTNNTNNCGGATTCTTTTGCTCCGAANCTGATNCTGCTGGANCTGATGCTTCCCGGTATCGACGGTTATCAGGTATGCCGGGAAATCCGTNCNAANTCTGCNATCCCNATCATCATGCTCTCTGCCAAGGGAGAGATTTTTGATAAGGTACTTGGTCTTGAGCTTGGCGCTGATGANTATATGGAAAAACCCTTTGATTCCAANGAACTGGTNGCAAGGGTAAAAGCNGTCCTTCGCAGATATAAACCCGCTCCCGTGATTCCTGNAGAGTCTGATGTAAAATGTGTGGAATATCCGGATCTTAGCATCAANCAGACCAATTATTCCGTTATTTACATGGGCAAAACTATTGATATGCCGCCCAAAGAACTTGAGCTTCTCTATTTTCTGGCTTCATCACCCAATCACGTTTTCACCAGAGAGCAGCTCCTGGATCAAATCTGGGGATATGAATATATTGGCGACACCAGAACCGTAGACGTACATATTAAACGTCTCCGGGAAAAGATCAACGACCACACCAACTGGAAAATTGCTACCATTTGGGGAATCGGCTATAAATTTGAGGTAAGGAAATGAGAAAAACCCTCTATTTAAAATTTTTACTGGCCTATTTCATTTTCGGCTTCTTTGGTTTTATTATTGTTGCCACTTTTGTAAACAGTATGACCCTGGAACAGCTGAAAAGAGAAAAGGCCGATGCGCTCTATAAGGAAGCTACTTTGATTGCCAAC
This sequence comes from Lachnospiraceae bacterium, assembly GCA_014803415.1. Classification (GTDB taxonomy): domain Bacteria; phylum Bacillota; class Clostridia; order Lachnospirales; family Lachnospiraceae; genus Suilimivivens. Next base: position 98,772 of record JAAVBZ010000006.1, on the reverse strand, counting down.
ACCTATGCTTCTGACCTTTATAACAATGAAACTTCGCTGGATACTGTAAAAAAACAGCTGGATGCGCTGGATACTTATCTTTCCGCCAGCTTATGGATCATCAATCCATCCGGCCGTATGGTNCTGGATTCAAACGCTCCGCTTGATATAGAAAATGAAACTGTTATTTCAGATTTTGATCCTACCGTTACAGGCGGCAGCTATTATACGATCGGAAACTTTTTTGGCAGCTTTACGGAGGAACAGCTCAGTGTTTTTGCTCCTATCACTTCCGGCTACAAGGTCAGAGGATATGTGGTCATCCATTACCCTATGAAAAATATTACTGCTTCCTGTAACAGCCTATTAAATATTTCCTATCTGATGCTGGTAATTTTATTTTTGCTCTCTTTGATCATCCTTATTTTCTTTACGGAAATGGTCTATCTGCCTCTTCGGAAAATTACTGAGGCAACGGAGCAGTACGCCGCCGGAAATATGCACTATGAGTTTCAGGTAGACAGTGAAGACGAGATCGGTTATCTGGCTGCTTCACTGAACTATATGGCAAGTGAAATTGCAAAGTCCGAAGATAATCAGAAAAAATTTGTGGCAAATGTCTCCCACGATTTCCGCTCTCCCCTTACTTCTATCAAAGGATATCTGGAAGCAATGCTGGATGGCACGATTCCTCCCGAGGCATATGAAAAATACTTAAATATCGTTTTAAATGAAACAGAACGTCTCTCCAAACTGACAGGCAGTCTTCTGGCCCTGAATAATTTAAATACCAAAGGTATGATACTGGATAAAAGTATTTTTGACATCAACAGCGTCATCCGCAATACGGCCGCCACGTTTGAGGGTATCTGTAAGCAGAAGACCATAGCTATCGAACTGATCCTTACCGGTGATGAACTGTATGTTAACGCCGATGTTGGCAAGATCCAGCAGGTCCTTTACAATCTTCTTGATAATGCGATTAAATTCAGTCACCATAATTCCATTATCAAAATCGAGACCACGGAGAAACACAATAAGATCTTTATATCCGTAAAGGACAGCGGTATCGGTATCCCCAAAGATGAACTCAAGCTGATCTGGGATCGGTTTTACAAATCGGATCTGTCAAGGGGCAAGGATAAAAAAGGAACTGGCCTCGGCCTTTCCATTACCAANGAGATCATCAATGCTCANGATGANCANATCAATGTGATCAGCACAGAAGGCGTGGGCACNGAATTTNTTTTTTCNCTGCCTGTAGNNGATCTGCATGAGGAGGATTAACTATGCATATNATACTGCATCANCCGGAAATTCCGGCNAACACNGGAAATATNGGAAGAACCTGCGTNGCAACGGGAACNGATCTNCANCTGATCGAACCCNTGGGNTTTCGTCTGACAGAAAAGGAAATAAANAGAGCCGGNATGGATTACTGGGANCATNTGAANNTGACCAGATANATGAACTTCGATGAATTTAAATCTCTTCATCCTGATGCCAGAATCTGGATGGCNACTACCAAAGCAAANCAGGTGTACAGTGAGGTTTCCTTCAGTCCNGACGACTATATTATGTTCGGNAANGAAAGNGCNGGNATACCGGAAGAAATTCTGGTGGATCATGCCGAAACCTGTATNCGTATCCCTATGGAACCTGANATCNGNTCCCTCAATCTCTCCAATTCTGTTGCCATCGTTCTGTATGAGGCCNTNCGNCANCAGAATTTTTCTCATATGCAGNTGGAAGGNGAACTGCACAGACTGCANTGGAAAGAAAAANAAATTTGATAAANTCCATAAATANTANGATCCTCCTTCGTATCTATNNNATANGAAAGATACANGGAGGNNTTTNTATGAAAAGAANTTTATTATTATTATCAGCAATTATTATGATCGCNGGNCTTTCCGGGTGNGGCNCANTGANCGATNCATCAGATACNTCTTCNGGTTNNGANANCATAANTATTGAAGAANNNGCTTNCGATCNGTCAAAAGAAANTCCTGTCCAGAATCCNTCNNNAGNNGCTATTGCTCCTTATAACACCATTTTGGTCAACAGCAGCGAAAAAGTTTCTGTTGTACCTGATATAGCTGAAGTGGTCTATTCGGTATATACCAAAGACAGCAGCGCTTCCGAATGCCAGCAAAAGAACGCGGAATCGGTAGGCCAGGTGGTGGAACTTTTAAAAAGNCTNGGNATTGCCGAAACTTCCATTCANACTTCGGATTACTATATGTATCCTGTTTACGATTACAGCGGNANNANCCGAAGACTTACCGGATATGAGGCCACTACTTCTTTGACGGTTTCTGATCTGCCCATCGACGATCTGGACAGTATTTTGTCCCAGTCCGTTGCTTCCGGCATCAATACGGTTCAGTCCATTACTTATCAGGCAAGCCAATATGACCAAAGTTATCAGGAAGCTTTGACCAGAGCCNTTGTTACTGCACAGGAAAAAGCGCAGGTGCTTGCCTCCGCTTCAGGCGCCGCTGTAGGCAGTGTTGTCAGTATTAAGGAGATCAGCGGCTATTCCCAGGCCCGCTACACCGACTATGCACGCTCCAGTCAGTATAATTCTGCTTCTTTAAGAAAGGAAGCGCTGGAAGATACTGCCGGCATTATGCCNGGGGAGATCCAAGTGGAAGCTTCCATCGTTGTGGAGTATCAGTTGATACCTTAAGATTTCTTGTGTTATAATCATTATGGATTTTTAGAAAGCAAAAGGACAGTGAGAACATGAAGTACAAAATTGCAGTCTGTGATGATTCCGATGCAGACAGACAATATGTTTTGAATATGGTAAACCGCTGGGCAGCGGCGGCAGGTCATGTAGTACATGCTGACGCCTTCACTTCTGCAGAAAACTTCTTGTTCCACTATACAGATGAAAGTGACTATGATATTCTGCTCCTTGATATTGAGATGGAAACAATGGATGGCGTGACCATGGCAAAGCAGCTGCGGGAAAATAATGATGCTGTACAGATTGTTTTCATTACGGGATATTCCGACTATATCTCGGAAGGCTACGAAGTAGCNGCTCTCCATTATTTGATGAAGCCTGTCAANGAAGAAAAGCTCTNCTCTGTGCTTGANCGCGCAGCAGAAAAACTATACAAGAATGAAAAGGTNTTGAACTTTAAGATCGGCAGTGAAATGATTCGTGTACCGATTTACCAGATCCGCTACGCNGATGTTTTNGGGAACTATGTTACGATACACGCATTGACNGATATAACNTTAAAAATGACATTGGGTGAATTGGAAAAGCAGCTTGATGAACGGTTTTACCGTGTGGGGCGTTCCGCCATTATCAACCTGACNCAGATCAGNCGTGTCACGAAAGCAGAAATAAGGCTGAGCGATGGAACTGTCATTCCTCTCCCCAGGGGAGCTTATGACGGTATAAACCGAGCGATCATTAACCTGAGGTAAAGCAAATGGGATTGTTTTCAAAAAAAATTGACAAGCAGATCGCTTCCTATCANCACGACTTGATTGAAACACATTATCAGGAAGTCGACAATATGTATCGTCAGATCAGAGGTTGGCGGCACGACTACCGTAACCACATTCAAACNATGAANGCATACGCCGCCGTCGAAGATTGGGACGCCATCAGGCGTTATCTTGACCTTCTTGATGACGATCTGGCTACCGTTGATACGGTTATCAAGACCGGAAACCCAATGACCGACGCCATTCTGAACTCCAAGATCTCGCTTGCAAAGGCGAGAGGAATTGAGGTAGTAGCAGACGCACATATTCCGGTCAAGCTGAAATCTTCAGAAATTGATCTATGCTGTATTATCGGCAATCTTTTTGACAATGCGATCGAGGCAAGTGTGAAGTTGCCNGAGAATCAGCGTATGATCCGTGTGTATATGGATATGCGCAGCACCCAGCTCTACATCTCCTTTACTAACTTCACGGCCGGCAAAAAAATGACAAAAGAGGGNAAACTGTTCCGCAGTACAAAAGGCGGCGGACACGGATTTGGTCTTGTTCGTATCGATGCGATCGTAGAACGGCTGGATGGATACATCAGCCGCAATAGCGAGGACGGAGCGTTCACAACTGAGATATTGCTTCCGCAGGTGTAAGAATCTGCAATTCATCACCCGGAGATGACAATTCGTCCCCAGAATGATCTGGGGACGAATTTTTGTGCTATGGTACATGTGAGGTGAAGAAAATGAAAACAAAGAAAAAACCAAAATATAATACCTTTCAGAATGTAGGCTGGATGGTGAAAATTGCATGGGAAAATGGAAAGCTTGTTCTGTTGTTTTGTATTCTGACTGCTGCTCTGGAAGTACTGCTCAATTTAACCCAGCTGTACATTGCACCGGAAATACTTGCGCAGGTGGAACAGAAAGTGCCAATGTGGAAGCTGCTGGCAACTATCGGCGTATTTACTCTGGCACTTTTTATGATCCAGGGATTTAAGGAGTATATCGTGCAGAATACGTTGTTTTCGCGAGTAGATGTGCGCTCTGCTATTATTGGCAAACTGGCCAGAAAGAGCAATATGACATCCTATCCCAACACTCTGGATGTGAATTTCACCAAATTGCGTGACAAGGCCCACTTAGCCTGCGATAGCAATGCCCATGCTGCTGAACATATCTGGCAGACATTAACCATGCTTCTGAAAAATATCGGCGGTCTGATCGTCTATTTAACAATTCTTTCCCAGATCGATACCGTGCTTCTGCTTGTGGTGATTGCAACCTGCATTGCAGGTTTTCTCGTTTCCAGATATACAAACAACTGGCGTTATGCTCACAGAGATGAGGAAGAAAGCTATTATCAGAAGAAACGCTATATCCGTGCCAAAGCCGAATCTGTGGAGCTGGCAAAGGATATCCGTATTTTCGGTCTGCAAAACTGGCTGAATGAACTGCTGGATAACATTCATGACCTGTATTTAGACTTCAGCCTTCGCTGTGAACGGGTGGAAATGCTTGCAGATATTACAGAAGCAGTACTGACCATGGCACGAAACGGTATCGCCTATGTGTACCTGATCAATATGGCGCTTAAAGAAGGATTAAGTGTATCAGAGTTCCTGCTGTACTTTACGGCTGTAACAACATTTACCGTGTGGGTTATGGGTATCTTACAGGAAATGAGTACTCTGCATAAAGAGAGCCTGGATATCTTACGTGTCCGCGAATTTCTGGAATACCCGGAGCCTTTTACATTCGAAAAGGGAGAGCCGATTCCTGCTTCCGACAGTTATGGGCTGAAGCTGGAAAATGTGTCTTATCGTTATCCAGGTGCAAAGGCCGATACCATAAAAGGCATGAATCTGACAGTCCGTCCCGGCGAGAAATTGGCGATCGTTGGCCTAAACGGTGCAGGCAAAACGACCCTGGTAAAGCTTTTGTGCGGACTTTTAGATCCGACAGAGGGAAAAGTACTGCTAAACGGAAAGGACATCCGTGACTTTAACCGCAGAGACTATTATGACCTGTTCAGTGCAGTGTTCCAGGAGTTTTCCATTCTGGATGTCACGGTGGCGGAGGAGATTGCCCAGTCTACTGTTGACATTGATTATGACAGGATTGCTGATTGTATTGCGAAGGCCGGCTTATCTTCTGCTATTGAAAAACTGCCTGCAGGCCTAAAGACACATGTTGGCCGTGAGGTTTATCTGGACGGCGTATTATTCTCCGGCGGTCAAACCCAGCGTCTGATGCTGGCCAGAGCCTTGTACAAGGACGGTCCCATCCTGCTGCTTGATGAACCTACGGCAGCCCTTGACCCAATTGCAGAAAACGATATTTACATGAAATACAGTGAAATGACTCAGCAAAAGACCTCGCTGTTTATCTCACACAGACTGGCCTCTACCCGGTTCTGCGACCGCATTATCTTTATAGCGGACGGCGGAATAAAGGAAGAAGGAACCCATGACAGCCTTTTAGCGCTTGGCGGTGAATATGCTAAGCTTTTTGAGGTACAGAGCCGCTATTATCAGGAAGGAAAGGAGTTTTGAGCATGAAAGAAAAGATTAGTATGCGCCATGCCGCAGCTGCACAGATCCGAGGTATTAATGAGCTTCATAAAGTCTCCCCGAAGTTTTTTCCGATTCTGACATTAAACTGTATCTTCAGCGCGGTCACTCCCTATGTAACAGTTTTTTTCTCTGCACAGATCCTGAAAGAACTGGCCCTCATGCGAAGAGCAGAAATCCTGTGGAAGTGGGTCATCGCAGGAGTTTTGTGTGTGGGAGTTGTGTCGATTGCGAAAGCCATGCTTAAGCGCCGCTCGGACACTCTGCTTAACGATCTCTATGGAAGAAAAGAAATCCTGTTTATCCACAAGATGTTTTCACTGGATTTTTCAGACCTGGATAAGCAGGAAAACCATGATCTAAGAACGCAGATCAGTCAGAATGAAAATTGGGCAAGCTGGGGGCTGATGCGGGTTCATCAAATCTATGAAGAATTCGTAACAAATATGATCGGCATTTTAACCGGTATTGCATTGACCGTAAGCCTGTTTACCTCTCCTGTGCCGGAATCTGCGGGCCTGCTGACTGTTCTTAACAGTCCTGTATTTATACTTATTTTGGCTGCTTTAATGATCATGATCAGTATTCTTGCAGGCTCTCTATGCGCAAAAGCCATGAAATATTGGAGCGACTATTCCGAGGAAGCCACTTTTGGAAACCGCTTGTTTAGACATTTCGGCTTTGTCGGCATGGATAATGAACGCAGTATAGATATCAGAATGAATAACCAGCAGGAGCTTATCCGTGCATATTGGAATACTAATTCTACTTTTGGCGTTAACGGACCCATTGGAAAGATGGCGCGGGGAAAAATGGGAATATCCGCCGCTCTTGGCGTAAGTATCACTGCCATTATCACCGGTTCCATTTATGTCTTTGCCTGCCTGAAAGCCTGGGGCGGCGCATTCGACGTAGGCAGTATTACTCAGTATGTAGGTGCGGCAACAGCTATGGCGGCAAGTTTGTTTTCTCTCACTGACATAATAGGCATCATGAAAACAAATACCGGTTATCTGGATAAAACCTTTGAATTTCTTGATATACCGAACACCATGTACCAGGGTAGTCTGACCACAGAAAAACGCAGCGACCGGCAGTATGAAGTTGAGTTCAGGAATGTGTCATTCAAATATCCCGGAAGCGAGAGCTGGGCATTAAAAAATGTATCACTGAAATTTAAGGTGGGTAAGCGCCTTGCTGTGGTTGGAGAAAATGGAAGCGGCAAGACTACCTTTATCAAACTGCTGTGCCGTCTGTATGATCCCCAGGAAGGACAGATTCTCCTTAACAACATTGACATCCGTAAATACAGATATGACGATTACATGGCTATTTTCTCGGTGGTGTTCCAGGATTTTCAGCTCATTTGTCAGCCCCTGGGAGCAAATGTGGCAGGCAGCTGTGAGTATGACCGAGACCAGGTAAATAAAGCGCTGATCGATGCAGGTTTTGGCGATCGTCTGGCTTCCATGGAGAAAGGGCTTGACACTATGATCTACAAAGACCTGTCTAAAGACGGTGTGGATGTATCTGGCGGTGAAGCACAGAAGATTGCGATCGCCCGCTCGCTCTACAAGGATGCCCCGTTTATTATCCTTGATGAGCCGACAGCTGCTCTTGACCCCATTGCAGAAGCAGAAATTTACAGCAAGTTCGATGAAATTGCAGGAGACAAGACTGCTATATATATCTCCCACCGCCTCTCCTCCTGTAAGTTCTGCGACGAAATCGCCGTTTTCCATGAAGGAGCGGTCATTCAACAAGGTTCGCATGCCGCCCTCCTTGCCGATGAAAGTGGTAAATACTACGAGCTATGGAACGCACAGGCGCAGTATTATACAGATTAATAGGAGATATGTTATGGAAAATCAATATTTTAATGAAGCCCTTCAAAACTTTGTCCGAGATTTCGCTTACGGCGGCGCCATCAGGCATCTTGTGGATCTGGGATATGATACGGACAGGATCATCAAAGAATACCAATATCCCCTTTCAAGAGAGGCTATAGATAAAATAGTTCAGGAGCATTTAAAAAACGGAAAAGGACAATAAGTTCTTTTCCGTTTTGCTGCAAAGCATTTTCTTCTTTATCTTTTTTCTTCTCTGAGCCTTCCTATGAAATGTCCGATCTTTTCCATAGCGATCTTCAGATTTTCCAGTGAATACGCATAGGATATTCGAAGGAACCCTTCTCCGCAGTCGCCAAAAGCCGTACCGGGAACTACTGCTACCTTTTCTTCCTGCAGAAGTCTGTTGGCAAATTCATCGCTGGTCATACCAAATTCTTTGATACAGGGGAACACATAAAAAGCACCGTAAGGTTCAAAGCATTGCAGCCCCAGCTCTTTAAAGGTATGCATCAAGAATCTTCTTCTCTGGTTATATGCTTCCCGCATCTGTGCCACGTCATCATCTCCGTTGCGCAGAGCTTCAACTGCCGCATACTGACTGGTAGTAGGTGCGCACATAATGGCAAACTGATGGATCTTGGTCATCTGTTCCATAATTGCGGCAGGTGCACAAGCATATCCCAGTCTCCATCCTGTCATGGCATAGGATTTGGAAAATCCATTGATCAAAACAGTCCTTTCCTGCATACCGGGCAGGCTTGCTATGGATACATGCTTTTCTTTGTAGCTAAGTTCTGCATAGATCTCATCGGAAATAATAAAAATATCTTTTTCACGAATGATTTCTGCAATCGCTTCCAGATCGGCTTTCTCCATGATCGCACCTGTAGGATTATTAGGGAATGGCAGGATCAGTATTTTGGTCTTGTCGGTAACAGCCTCTCTAAGCTCTTTTGCCGTCAGTCTGAATTCATTTTCTTCTTTCAGTTCAATGATANCAGGCACTGCCCCCGCCAAAACGGCACAGGGCTCATAGGAAACATAGCTGGGCTGAGGTATCAATACCTCTTCACCGGGATTGACCATGGCCCGCAGCGCAATGTCAATGGCCTCGGAACCGCCTACCGTAACCAGAACCTCATGCAATGGATCATAGGAAATTCCCTGAGTTCTGTTTATGTATTTTGTAATTTCTGTACGCAGCTCTTTTAACCCCGAATTGGAAGTATAAAAAGTCCTTCCTTTTTCCAGNGAATAAATACCCTCATCACGAATATGCCAGGGCGTATCAAAATCAGGTTCTCCCACGCCCAGTGAAATAGCATCTTCCATTTCACTAACTATATCAAAAAACTTGCGGATACCGGAGGGTTTGATATCCACGATTCTTTCTGCTAACGGATTTCTCATGGCGTCACTTTCTCCCTTGTATCTTCATATTTTCTGGTTAANATNGTTCCGTGGTCNTTATACTTTTTAAGNATAAAATGAGTTGCCGTACTAAGAACGCCATCNAGNGTGGAAAGNTTGTCGGAAACAAAACTGGATACAGCCTTTAAAGATTTTCCTTCCANTGTNACCAGCAGGTCATATCCGCCGGAGATCAGATAAACGCTGCCTACTTCAGGATATTTGTATATCCTCTCTGCAATATTATCATAACCCTGTCCTCTCTGGGGTGTAATACGCACCTCGATCAGTGCCGTTACCTTTTCAATAGAAGTTTTTTCCCAGTCTATCATNGTATGATAACCGCAGATAACTCCTTCCTCCTCTAATGATTTCAACTCATTGGCAATATCTATCTCTTCCACTCCTAAAATAACGGCCAGTTCCTTAATNTCGATCCGGCTGTTTTTTTCAATAATTGATAAAATCTGCTCTCTCATCTTGAGCTTCCTCCTTAAATAAAGTTTACCTTAAATATCTCATCCNNTTTAGCAGGCTCCANAAATCGTATTTCCTCTTCGTTCATGATCACTTTGTCATTATTGTCTGTAGCTACGCCGATCACTGCAGCCGGAATTCCTTCCTCTTCCAGTATCTTCACCAGGCCTTTTCCGTCTGCCGCGGCAAGGAGAAGGCAGCCTCCTGACAAAAGCTCATAAGGATTCAGATCAAAGAATTCACAAATTTCTATGGTCTCCTGCTTTACCGGAATTCTTTTCAGATCTATGGAAAGTCCAACGCCCATGCTTTTNGAAAGCTCCCATAAGCTTCCGAACACTCCGCCATTTCTGACATCATGCATTGCATAAACGCCGGACTTATGGGCGGTGGCGGCCTCCGGCCAAACCGGNAGATATTTTTCAAATCCCTGTGCTGATGTNATNANNNGCATNGGATACCTGGTAAGAAGCTCCTTTTCTTTTTCCNTTGACAAGATCACNNTTCCTTCCAGGCCNATCCATTTTGTCATCACGATATCCATGGATTTNGGATCCTCATTTTTTNCTTTTTCCGGTAAAACAGCTTTTCCAAACCCTGTTACGGTAATGANNGGTGCTTTTACNGTNTCNGANATTTCTGTATGACCNCCGGCTATCTGTATCTTAAACNGGGAACATACCTCCTTAATCTGCCTCATCAATTCCTGNAGCCGGCTTTCCAATGTNTCCTCCGGCAAAGTNATCGCTATGGTAACNGCCACAGCTTCCGCTCCTGACGCCGCCAGATTATTTATGGCAGCATAAACGGCCAGCTTTCCTGCTTCTTTTANAGGAAGGGTCATGGTCTGGGTCGTTATNACCGCTGNCTTTAAAGAAGGATCATNCCATCCTAAAAAGGCNCAGTCAGNACCAATACCTGCACCTTTTATTATTNCANTGTTTTCTGTATGAATATATTTCAAAACTGAGCGCTTTAATATGCTNTCTGATATTTTGCCTTTTTTCATTGCTGCCTCTCTTTTTGCATGCAAAGGAGACTGAAACTACTCCTCTGCGGCCGGNGCTTCTGCTGGCGGTGNCTGCTCTGGCGCACCTTCAGCCGGTGGTGCCNCGGGTGCTTCAGGGGGCGCCGCCCCGGCTGCAAGTGCAGCGGCAACATTTTTAACATGATCAATATTGTTAGTGGAAATAGCCGCCATAATCTCAGCATAGACATTGGGATCTGCAGTTGCAACACCTACCGTTGCTGATCTGGGTTCCATCTTGTATGAGCTGGAATTGATCATTTCCCGGCTTACTTCCTGACCGTCTTCATANACAATCTTCCAAAGATTTGCTTTATATCCGATATGGGCAGACTGCACTGATACAGAACCTACCGGAGCCGATTCATTGACATAGATAACCTCTGTGTCAGGATCTGTTCTGCTGATCACTTCACTCTCATAAGCCACCTTATGACTGCCGGGTCTTGTTTCCTCACCATAGATCACAAATCCGATCTGCTTATCNTCCGTTGTATATCCTTCGATATAAATAGGTGCATCCGTATTATTGACAAANCGGAAATCTTTTCCTGCAGATTCTGCNATNGCCGCATCTGCTGAAGGATCTACGTAAGTAACGATCATAGAATGATTGTGTCTTTCCGTTACCTCAAGCTCNGATAAAAGTACNGCATTATAAAGNGTNGTTGATACCTGGCAGATNCCGCCGCCGAGACTGTCCACTACCTGACCGTTCAGATANGAGCCNGCCATATAATANCCGTTGGCCGTTGTAAAAGGTGAAACNNTCTCATAAGTGGAAAANTCCTCTCCAGGATAAANTGTNGTTCCGTTGATCANNTCACAACCGTTCNTNACATTAGCACTTCTGGAAGNTCCNGATGTNTTANAGCTGGTAGNNAAACTTCCCAGTACATCCTTTACCCTGGAAAGTTCTTCCTCTGAACCAAGAGGCTCATCCTCTACGATNGAAAGCTCNATAACTGCATCCTGCCCATCCCAGTTTCCGCCTGTAAGATAATCACTGATAATGGAAAGTGACGCTTCCTCATCCAGCTTATATCCCGCCTGACCCGGCTGGATCACAAACTGGTCATTTTCTCTTGACAGAGTTGCATTTACTGCTTCTACATTATAAACAGAACACTGCTNCGNCAGTATATCTCTGACCAGTTCTTCATCCAGTCCAAACTCCATGGGATATTTTTTATTTTCAAACTGGATATCCTTTTCTGCTTTATAGCGCTGCACGATATTACCCTTTTTACCGATTGCGGCAGCTTCTGCAACTACATCTCTGTTGCTCCAGTAAAATCCTATATCCGCAGGAGTAATGACGATCTCATTGCCGTCTGCCAGCTTAAGGGTGATATTTTTGTTGATGACACTCTCAACATATTCATCCGCCATTGCCTCGGCCTCTTCAGCCGTCTTGTTCCCTAGGGGCATGTCTCCAAGGTAGATTCCCGGGATAATGGTATCCTTTTCCTTCGCAGCAGCGGTCATGCCGCAGATAGTCAATATAAATATGGTCATGCCTAAACCGGCAAATCCCTTAAATATTTTTTTCATATCGATTCCTCTTATTGCCTAACTAGAGTAAATATGCTAAAGTTGGAATTATCATAGCAAGAACTATTATAATAATGATTACAGATGAAATGATTTTTTTATTTTTACTACTGTTAAAGTTAAACATTTATTCTCCCCATTCTTACTCTTTGAAAGGATATTATATATGAAGTTCCCTTTTTTTGCAAGTTTTATCGTATTCTGTATCCTGCTCTCCTATGAGATCCGAAAGCACCGCAATCTTGAGGCCAAAGCAGAAGAATCTTTTTGGGAAAAGGAGGCAGCGGCTAATAATACACGCCGTAAATCTCTTGATGATCTTGATTACATTACTATTCCTTTTGATTCTCTTCCTATGGATGCTCTTAATAACGATCCTGTGGTCAAAGAATATCATGAGACTTTGTATAGCATATCGGAAGGCCCTGTTGTAAATTTCACCGGTATCAGCAACACCGACTTAAAACTAAAGTACGGCGCTCCCAATATCGATCTTCTGTCTCTTTATGACCAGCGCTATACCACCCTTGCACGGACTCTCCAAAGCTGGTCCCAGATACTGTACGATAATGCCTGCATTCATGAAGCTCAGACAGTTCTGGAATTTGCCGTTAATACCAGAACTGATATCAGCGCTTCTTATAAGCTGTTATCAAAAATATACCAGGAAACGGGCCAGTCCGAAAAAATCAAAAATCTGATTCCCATCGCGGAAGGTTTAAATTCGCCTTTGGCCAAACATATCGCTGCTTCTCTCAGAGAAATGACTGACTGATCTTCAGCTTGTCATCGTCTATTACCAGTCTATGCTGCCCGGTCCGTTTATATGACTGCGGTTTATATAACCGTTTGCTTTTTCTTCTGTCTGGCTGCATAGTCTGCGCACAGATCCTGTAAAAAGCATTCTTCACATTTTGGCGTGGGTGCTTTACAGATCGTTCTTCCCAGTCTGATAATATGGATATTCCATAAGATCCAGTGATCCTTTGGCAGTTTTTTCATCAGATCCATTTCCACCTTGACAGGATCTTCTTCTTTAGTGACCCCCAGCTTTTTAGAAATTCGTTTTACGTGTGTGTCTACTACAATACTGGGATCATGAAAAATATTTCCTCGTATGACATTGGCCGTCTTACGCCCTACTCCTGCAAGAGATGTGAGATCATCAATACTCCTGGGTACCTCACCGTCAAATTTATCCCTAAGGTCCTTGCAGCAGGCAATAATATTCTTTGCCTTATTATGATAAAATCCTGTAGAATGGATATCCTGCTCCAGTTCCTTTAAATCTGCATTTGCAAAATCATCAATTGTCTTATATTTCTGAAACAGATCTGCTGTTACAATATTCACTCTGGCGTCTGTACATTGCGCACTCAGCATAGTGGCTATTAAAAGCTGCCATGCATTTTCATGATTCAGATAACATTTATAATCTGTTCCGTATTCATTATCGATCCGTTCCAATATCTTTCGTACATGCTCTGTCATAAGTTTTCTCCCATACGCACTCACAAAAGGCGTACCGATTCCCGATACGCCTTTTAAGCTGTTTATTTCCAGAATTTCTTTTTCTTTGTTTCTTTATTCTCCGCAGTCTTTTCTGTTTCGACATTCTTCGCAGCATTTAAACTGTCTCCTGTTACTGCATCAAACTGCTTCAGAAGTTCCTTTGCCTCATGTGACAATCTCTCAGGTGTCTGTACTACCAGTGTTACATAATGATCGCCGCGCACATCTTTGTTTCTGAGAGAAGGCACGCCCTTACCTTTGAGCCTTACTCTAGTATCTGTCTGGGTACCGGCCTTTACATCATAGATTACCTTACCATCAACCGTATCCACCACTATCTCGCCGCCAAGCGCTGCAACAGCAAAGGAAACGGGAACCGATGAATAAATATCATAATCCTGCCTCTGAAAAATAGGATGGCGTCCCACGATCACCTCAACCAAAAGATCTCCTCTGGGGCCTCCGTTTACGCCCGGCTCTCCCTTATCCCTGATACGTACGCTCTGTCCGTTATCAATACCTGCCGGAATGGAAACCTGTATTTTCTTACGGCTGGCAATATAACCTGAACCATGGCAATCCGGACACTTATCCTTAATGACTTTTCCCGTTCCGTTACAATCCGGACAGGTCTGAACATTTCTTACCGTTCCAAAGAAAGACTGCTGCGTAAATACTACCTGACCCTTACCGCCGCACTTCGGACATGTTTCCGGACTAGTTCCCTCTTTCGCGCCTGTTCCGCGGCAGCTCTTACACTCATCTTTCAAGGTCAGCTCTATCTCTTTATCAATACCAAATACCGCTTCTTCAAAGGTAATCCTCACACTGGTACGGATATTGGCGCCTTTCATCGGACCGCTGTTACCCCTGCTTCTTCTGCCGCCTCCAAAGAAATCACCGAAAATATCGCCGAAAATATCACTGAAATCCGCACTGTTAAAATCGAAACCTCCAAAACCGCCGCCGGCTCCACCGTCAAAGGCAGCATGACCAAACTGGTCATACTGCTTTCTCTTTTCAGGATCGCTTAAAATAGCATATGCTTCTGAAGCCTCTTTGAATTTTTTTTCAGCTTCGGCATCTCCCGGGTTCATATCAGGATGATATTTCTTGGCAAGAACCCTATATGCTTTTTTAATTGCGGCGTCATCCGCACTTTTATCCACTCCAAGGACTTCATAATAGTCTCGTTTCTGTTCTGCCATTTCTATTATCCTCCATGCCTACATGCTCTTACCGAAAAACTCTTTCCTATTTTATACCTCTCTGTAGTCTCCGTCAACCACATCATCTGCAGGACCTGCTCCCATATTGGGATCTGCCTGACCGCCCATTCCGCTCATATCAGGACCTGCGCCGCCAGCCTGCTGCATATTCTCATACATCTTGGTAAAAAGTGCCTGCGCGCTGGTTGTCAATTTTTCTTTAGCTGCTTTTAATTCATCAATATCACTGTCTGACATTTCCTGATCCTTGGTTCTGTCAAGAATTGCCTTAACTGCTGCAACATCTGCTTCCACAGTGGATTTCTCGGAAGGATCGATCTTATCGCCGACTTCATTCAATGCTTTTTCTGTCTGGAATACAAAGGAATCAGCTTCATTCCTTGTATCAATTGCTTCTTTTCTCTTCTTATCCTGTGCTTCAAATTCAGCGGCTTCCTTTACTGCCTTATCAATTTCTTCATCTGACATATTGGAGCCGGCCGTAATCGTAATATGCTGTTCTTTTCCTGTTCCCAGATCCTTTGCAGATACATTAACAATACCATTTGCATCAATATCAAATGTAACCTCGATCTGCGGAACGCCGCGCATTGCCGGAGGGATTCCATCCAGTCTGAACTGTCCTAAGGACTTGTTATCTCTTGCAAACTGTCTTTCACCCTGTACTACATTAATGTCAACGGCTGTCTGATTGTCGGCTGCTGTAGAGAAGATCTGGCTCTTCTTGGTAGGAATGGTTGTATTTCTTTCAATCAGTCTGGTCGCAATACCGCCCATAGTTTCGATGGAAAGTGATAAAGGTGTAACATCCAGAAGAAGGATCTCGCCTGCACCGGCATCACCGGCAAGCTTGCCGCCCTGAATGGAAGCTCCGAGTGCTACGCATTCATCAGGGTTAAGGCTCTTACTGGGCTCTTTACCTGTTAACTGTCTTACTTTATCCTGTACGGCAGGAATACGTGTAGAACCGCCTACAAGAAGTACCTGACCGATATCTGCATTGGTCAGACCTGCATCTTTCATCGCATTCTGAACAGGAATAGCTGTTTTTTCCACAAGATCATGTGTCAATTCATCAAATTTTGCTCTGGTAAGGCTCATATCAAAGTGAAGCGGTCCGCTGGCGTTCATGCTGATAAAGGGCAGATTGATATTGGTCGTAGTTGCACTGGAAAGCTCTTTCTTTGCTTTCTCAGCTGCTTCCTTTAATCTCTGAAGGGCCATCTTATCCTGAGACAGATCAATACCGTTAGCGCTCTTAAATTCACTTACCATCCAGTCGATCAGCTTCTGGTCAAAGTCATCACCGCCAAGACGTGTATCACCGTTGGTTGACAATACCTCGATAACACCGTCACCGATCTCAATAATGGAAACATCAAAAGTACCGCCGCCCAGGTCGTATACCATGATCTTCTGCTCTTTTTCATTATCAAGTCCATATGCAAGAGCTGCTGCAGTAGGCTCGTTGATAATACGCTTTACATCAAGTCCTGCTATCTTGCCTGCGTCCTTGGTTGCCTGACGCTGCGCATCATTGAAATAAGCGGGAACAGTAATAACTGCCTCAGTTACCTTTTCACCAAGATAACTTTCTGCATCTGATTTTAATTTCTGCAGGATCATGGCAGAAATCTGCTGAGGTGAATATTTCTTGTCATCAATGGTACGTCCTCTGTCTGTACCCATATCTCTTTTAATGGAAGCAATTGTCTTTTCTGCATTGGTAACAGCCTGACGCTTTGCAGGTTCACCGATCAGTCTCTCTCCATTCTTAGTAAATGCAACAACAGACGGTGTTGTTCTTGCTCCTTCTGTATTTGCGATAACGGTGGGCTTACCACCTTCCATAACTGCTACGCAGCTGTTTGTTGTACCCAAGTCGATACCGATTATTTTACTCATGATTGTCTCCTCCTAATATCATTAATTTTAAATTATATCTAACTTACTACTGCTACCATGCTGTGTCTTACCACGCTGTCTCTGTATGTGTAGCCCCTCTGTAATTCCTGGGCAACAATACCTGTGTCATATTCCTCACTCTCCACCTGCATTACCGCATTGTGAAACTCCGGATTAAATTCTTCTCCAACAGCCGGAATGGGTTTTACTTCCATCTTTTCAAATTCATCCATAAGCTGCTTGTAGATCATTTCCATTCCTTCTGCAAAAGGCTTTCCCTTTTCTTCCTCGGGAATACTTGCAAGTCCTCTTTCAAAGTTATCCACAACCGGAAGGATCTTTTCGATCACGCTCTTAGCCCCGGTCTCAAACATTGCTGTTTTTTCTTTTTCCGTACGCTTGCGGAAATTATCGAATTCCGCCATCTGACGTTTCACTCTGTCTTCCAGTTCATCGATCTTTTCCTTCATGGCCTCCTGCTTTTTGTCAGGCTTCTGCTTTTTCTTGAATAGTTTCTTTTCAGCTTTATCCTCTGTTGCAGAGTCGTCTGTTTCTTCCTCTGCTTCATCGGAAACTTCATCCTGTGATACGGCCTTTTCCTCCGATAAGGTTTCTTCCTCTCCTGCAATAGGCTCCGGTGTGCTGTCTTTTTCTGCTTCGTCTATGGATATCTCTTCCTGTAAATCCTCTTTTCTTTCCTCTTCCATATGCCCTGTTCCTTTCTTCGTTATGTTTTATTCTTATAAAGATCATCAAGCTGATGTGTGATTGTCTTCAAAGTTCCTATTACCTTGTCATAATCCATACGCTTGGGTCCGATGATGCCTATGGTTCCCCGCATGCCTTCGCCCAGCTCATAGGTAGCCGTTACCACACTGCAGTCCTTCATGGACTGGATGGGCGTTTCGCTGCCGATATATACCTGAATTCCTGTACCTGATTCATCCTCCAGGGTGTTCTGTACAAGCTCGGTGAGCATCTGCTTCTCTTCAAAGGTATTAATGATCTCACTGGCCTTCTGCTGATCCGCCAGTTCGGGATACTTAAAAATATTATTAGCGCCGCTGGTATAAATTTCCAGATCTTCTTCTGCTATGATGCCCTCCGCAATAGCATCTACCACATCACTGATAATAGCGCTGTGGATGCCTGCCTGCTGCTTCAACGCAGTGATCATGGCAAGATTGATCTCTTCTACTGCAAGGCCGTTTAAATGAGTATTCAGCAGAATATTCAGCTTCAGGATAGTTTCTTCACCGAGCTCTTCTGCTACATGAAGAATATTGTTCTTAATAATATTGCCTTCCATTACGATAACAGCCAGAAGCTGGTTAACATCCACTTTGGAAAGCTGTATAAATTTTAATTTATTTTTGTGGACTGCGGGAGCGGAGATCATGGAAGCATAATTGGTATTGACAGCCAGAAGCTTTGCCACCTGCTTCAAGAGATTATCCATCTTATCTTCTTTTTCAAGCATCATCTCTTTCAGCTCTTCCAGTTCCTTATCCTTTTCCTCCATCATGGCATCTACATATAAACGATAGCCCTTGTCTGAAGGAATACGCCCTGCAGATGTATGAGGCTGTAAGATATATCCCATTTCCTCTAAGTCAGCCATTTCATTACGGATCGTAGCAGAGCTTAAATTCAGATCAGTATATTTGGATATGGTCCGGCTTCCTACCGGTTCTCCCGTTTCCAGATAATTGCGGATAATGGCCTGCAATATCTTTATTTTTCTGTCATCTAACTGCATTACCATCATCCCTTTCGTTTATTAGCACTCATTGCCTTTGAGTGCTAACACCTTCTTTACATAAAATATCACTTACCCTATTTATTGTCAACACATATGAGGAAAAATAATTATTAAAAAATTCTAAATTCGTTACTTTTCACGGGTAACCGCACAACCAGCTGCGAAACCATACGCCTTTGGCATATGCCGCCCTTTGCAAGGGCTTATGTTTCTCGCTGCTTAGCGGTTACCCCTTTCAGGGTATTGGGAAATAAGGAATTTGACGTTTCGCAAGCAAGCTTACAACGCTAAATTCCTTATTTCCCATACCCGTGAAAAGTAACCTAAATTCAAAAAACCCGGCTTTGAGCCGGGTTTCTATTATGTATTCATTTACCAATTTAAATAAAGAAGTTTCCTGTAACATCGCCGTTGATCACATAATATGCAGTGTTCTCTTCCGGCTTTACATACAGTTCGATTGTTTTTAAATCTTCTTCCTTGCCGTTTAAATCATACTTCCAGACATCCTTGCAGCTATTCAGCAGATTTTCTGTTGTATAAGACTTGCCGCTGAACTGAAAATGTACGGTTTCTTGGATCTTTGTTTCTGCTGCCTCAGCTTCTGCCTTCTTAACAGGTGCTTTCTTGGGAGCTGTCTTAGATACTGCCGGTTTCTTAACAGTTTTTTTCTTAGCTGCTACGGCTGACTTTGTTTCTGCTGCTGGTTTAACTACCTTCTTTTTAGATTCTGTTTCTTTAACTTCTGCTTTCTTAGCTTCAGCATCTTTCACTGCTTCTACAGTTGTTTCTTTAGCAGCCTTTGCTGTTGCTTTCTTTGCTTCTGCCATTCCAATAACTCCTTTCACACAAGAGATCAATACTCTCATGGTTAATGCCAATAAGTAACTTTCACTGAGAAAGTGTACTCCATAATTCGAAAAATGTCAACTAATCAACGATTTTTTTCTATGGTCTTTATAACAACAGTTCAGCCCTCAAATTCATAAAAGCGTCTGCTGCGCATCCGTCGCCGCTTTGCGGCTCATCTTTTAATTCATTTGAGGGCGCTCCGCTCATGGAATAGTGATAAAAGTGCTATGTGAGCAAGCTCCCACGCCCTCTTATCACTATTCCATGGCTGAACTGTTAAAAACAAAAATACAGCAGCACCAATATACCCAGAATGATACGATACCAACCGAAGATCTTAAAGTCATGTTTTTTGATATATCCCATCAAAAATTTGATCACAATTACTGATACGATAAACGCTGTCGCCATACCCGCTGCCAGTATCATTATTTCATTCTCTGTAAAAGTAAGACCGAATTTTACGATTTTCAGAAGACTGGCGCCAAACATTACCGGAATAGCAAGGAAAAAGGTGAATTCTGCCGCCACTGTTCTTGATACGCCGATCATAAGGGCTCCTAAAATCGTGGCGCCTGACCTTGACGTTCCGGGGAAAATAGCTGCGATCAGCTGAAAACCACCAATGATCAGCGCTGTTTTATAAGTGATCTCATTCAACGACTTGATCTTCACTAATGCACCTTTATTTCTGTTCTCAATCAAAATAAAGCCAACGCCAAACACGATCAAAGCTATGGCTACGCATACACCGTTATAGAACAGACTTTCAAAGAATTCATCAAATAAAACACCCACAACTGCCGCCGGCAGACAGGCAACTATAATTTTAAACCACATCTGCCATATGTCCTTTTTACAATAAGAAAGAATGCCTGATCTTGCAGCCGGATTTGGGTTATTCTTTTTGCCAAAGGGCCAGATCCGGTCAAAGAACAATACCACTACTGCCAAAATCGCACCCAGCTGTATCACCACCAAAAACATATCCCAAAATTCAGGCGTGACATCCAGTGTTACAAATTCATCAAGCAGTATCATGTGTCCGGTGCTGCTGATAGGNAGCCATTCCGTGATCCCCTCTACAATACCAAACAATACTGCNTTTAATAACTCNGACATTTNCAANCCTCCAATACAGANTATTTAATAATTTTCCTTTACAAATCTGCGNAGNGCCGNAAGNGAACGCTCCACTTTCTCTGTATCGATGCANTATGCCATACGGAAATANCCCGGNACNCCAAAACTGTCAGAAGGTACCAGTACCAGNTCATATGNAAGCGCCTTTTTACAAAAGGCCACAGCATCTTCTTCCAGCGCCTTAGGAAAAATNTAAAAGGTTCCTCCCGGNNTNACGCAGGAAAATCCAAGAGNAGTAAGTTCCTGATACAGAATGTTCATATTGGTTTCATATACACTCATATCAGAAGTGATATCNGCTACTTCCGCTACAGCAAGCTGTATNATNGANGGNGGACANTTATGCCCTATTCCTCTTGAGATCTGTCCGCACATGGCGCTTATGAGCTCTGCATCNGTNCACCNGGGATTTACCGCCACATAGCCGATNCGTTCGCCGGGAAGGGACAGTGACTTGGAATAAGAATAGCAGGACAGTGTATTGTCGTAAAATTTTGAAACATAAGGAGCATTTACGCCTTCAAATACTATTTCTCTGTAAGGCTCATCAGATATAATAAAGATATCATGACCATATTCCTTCTGTTTTCTGTTAAGAAGCTGGGAAAGTGTGGTCAGNGTTTCTGCATTGTATACGGCTCCCGAAGGATTATTAGGCGTGTTGATCAAAAGAGCCGCCGTCTTTTCGCCTATCATTTCCTCAAGCTTCTCAAAATTGATCTGAAAATTCTCTGTATTGGCCGGAACCACTTTTAAAACGGCTCCCGTCATATTGATATAAAAATTATACTCCGGAAAATAAGGNGCGAAAGTGAGCACTTCATCACCAGGCTCTGTAACACAGCGGACCGCGTGGGCCACAGCTCCTGCTGCGCCTGTAGTGGGAAAAATATGATTTCCTGTATAATTCATTCCGAATCTTTTATTTAAAGATGCCGCGATCTTGTCTTTTACCGAAGCAATGCCGAGGCTTGGACTGTATCCGTGAAGTTCCATGGAACTTTTGTTCTGAAGCAGATCCATCATAACGGACGTAAATTTCTCCGGTACGGGCACAGATGGATTTCCAAGACTGTAATCAAACACATTCTCATATCCGATCTCTTTTCCTCTTGCCGTGGCAAACTCGGATAATTCTCTGATGACCGATTTTGCGGACAGCATTTTTTTATATTGTTGGTTGATCATTTTCTGTCCTCACTTTCAATATATTACTGTACAGAGGAAGCAATGACTGTTATTTTCCCCTGCATATCCACAGTGCCAAATCCATGAGGCAGAATAAAATGATCTCCCTTTTTGATCTCCTGCCCGTTTATCATTCCTTCTCCCTCGATCACACTCATGACCATAAACGGGTGAGTCTGTTCAAAAGATACAGACTCGGTCACTTCCAGTTTCCATACTTTATAATAATCACAGGTAATTAATTCATTTAAAGTATTTTCCGGCAGATCCAGAGCTGATCTCACACTGTCTGCTGCAGAAGGAGCCGGTACGGTGATCACATCGATGCTCTGCTCAACGTGGAGCTGGCGCTTCTTACCGTCTGTCAGTCTGTCATAATCATAAACACGATAGGTAATATCGCTGTTCTGCTGCGTTTCCAGAATCATCAGGCCGCCTTTAATGGCGTGTACAGTACCGGGATCGATCTGAATAAAATCTCCTTTTTTAACAGGCACTTCACGGATCAGCTCGGACCATTTACTCTGATGTATCATTTCCTCCAATTCTTCTTTTGATCCGGCGTTGTGTCCTACTACTAAGGAAGCGCCCTTTGGACAATCCAGAATATACCAACATTCCGTTTTCCCGAGAGAACCGTTTTCATGTTCTTTGGCGTAATCATCATCCGGATGTACCTGAATACTTAAATCATCTTTGGCATCAATGATCTTGATCAGCAGAGGAAATCTGTCCAGATCACTGTTTCCGAATAATCCGGGTTCTTCCTTCCATAACTGAGACAACGTCTTTCCTTCGTAAATACCTTCTTTTATCACGCAGTCACCGTTTGGATGCGCGCTGACTGCCCAGCATTCACCTGTTTTGTCCCCGGGAATCTCGTAACCGAATTCAGCTTTAAGCCGGCTGCCGCCCCAGATCATCTGCTTAAATGCAGGATTCAAAAATAAAATCGGTCTTGTCATAATATCAGTTAGTTGCTCCTTTCCTCTTAAGCTTCTATAAATTTTTTGTATTCTGCAATCTCTTCCGGTACACCTTCCGGTGAGTTTTCCAGTTTCCTGCAAAGAAGCGAGATCCTGTGCAGTTTTCGCGAATTGATCACATTATACTTGTCAATTGCCTGTTTGTAGAGGGGATTGGCCCCTATTCTTGTTCTGATCTGTTTGGAAAAAGGACAATAGGTAAACAAAATATTTCTGACCACTTTGTTAAGTCTCGGCGCTCCGCCGCTTTCATACATTACCCATAAAATNTAATCNGATACAAATAATGTTTTATAATTATTTCTGGCCCTTACCAGCTGATTTTTGATTTTTTCTTTAACTTCTGCCGACAAATCCTTATTCTTACGATAGAACTGTGCGTAATCGCAATATTCACTGGTAAGNGAAGGATCGGAAACATCATTCCATCTGGCTCCCTGGGCGCGCTTGCACATTTCCCATCTGAATTCTCCGGTCANACGAAGCATACTCTGGGAAAGAGCCTCTGTATGAAAAACAGAAAGCATCATACGTGCAGGTGTAGTACGCTTTTTCCCTTCGATCTCCTGCCACATAATACTTCTTCCTCCCAGATTGGGCAGTAAGATAATATCGGGAAGTATTTCTACCTCGATCATCTCATTAATGCCTCTTTCCTGCACGGTAAACATCGTCTCCCTGTAGAAGGCCCTGAAGTCTTTGCTTCTTATATTTTCTATCTCGTCCATCACCCTGTCTGCCGTTACCAGATCCGCCTCTAACGGCTTGAATACATTGTGCTTTGAAAATATAGGGCAGAAAATACTGAGCTGTCCGAAGGTCAGCCTGTTGATGGTAGGAAACATATTTTCCATTTCAAAAACCACTTTGGCAACATTATCCTGGGATAGGGTATTTACCTCTTCCGGTCTGATATTACCCATTTTTTTCTGATCCAGGAGGTATTCTTTGAAATCCATATCCATTTCATTTCTGCTTGGCTCTTTCTTTCCACTGTAGATAGCATTCAGCCACTGAAAAATGGAATATACGCCTCTGTCAGGATCGGTAGGCATCTTCTGCACCAGCTGATACATATATACCGCATTCTCCAGACCTGCCAATTCCTCATCAACATATCCGAAGTTAAAGAACATACCAAGAACTGAAGGCACTTCTCCTGTCCGGATACTGACCTTAAAGGCCGCTTCATATACTTTATAAAACGCTTCCGTGATCCTGCGCCTTAAAAGCGTGGCCTGCTCATCACTGCCATTTTTGTCCTGCAGCTTTTTGTAGTCTGCAATATACTTTCTGAAATCCGCAGTCAGCTTTTCATCACATTCTGCATACCTTAAAATTTTATCAAGGGAACCTTTCAATTCTGCTACAACACTTTGTATATCCAAAAATTATACCTCCTCGTCATCGGCCCAAAGCAATGCGCATTTAACAGCCTTCTTCCATCCCTTTAAAAGCGATCTTCTATGATTTTCTCCCATTTCACAGGTAAACTCTCTGGAGAGCTGCCAGTTTTCACGGATCTCCTCCCGGCTCTTAAAATATCCGGTCGCAAGACCTGCAAGATAAGCCGCGCCAAGGGCCGTAGTTTCTATACACTCCGGCCTGTAGACTCTTGCGCCCAGAATATCCGCCTGAAACTGCATCAGAAAGTTATTAGCGCTGGCGCCGCCGTCTACCTTAAGCCCCGCAATAGAAACCTCCGCATCCTCTTCCATAGCCTTTAATACATCAGCAGTCTGATACGCAATGGATTCCAGGGTTGCCCTGATAAAATGCTCTTTTTTACAGCCTCTGGTGATCCCCACAACCGTTCCTCTTGCATAGGGGTTCCAGTATGGAGCGCCCATTCCCGCAAAAGCAGGCACTACGTAAATTCCTGTTGTATCGTCAGTTTTATCCGTGTACTCCTCGGTCTGAGCTGCGGTTTTGATCATCCGCATACCGTCACGAAGCCACTGAATTGCAGCTCCTGCAACAAACACGCTGCCTTCCAGAGCATATTCTACATGGTCTCCGGTGCTTGCCGCTATGGTAGTGAGCAGACCGTTTCTTGAAACAATAGCTTCTTCTCCCGTATTCATCAGCAAAAAGCAGCCTGTACCGTATGTATTTTTGACCTGTCCTTTTTCAAAACAGCACTGCCCGAAAAGAGCAGCCTGCTGATCCCCGGCTATTCCTGCAATGGGAATCTCCCCTCCCAGTACCGAGGCATCGGTATAACCGAAAATACTGCTGGAGGGTTTTACTTCCGGAAGCATGCTTTCCGGAATGCCAAGAAGATCCAAAAGCTCCTTATCCCAGCACAGTTTATAAATGTCAAAGATCATAGTTCTTGATGCATTGGTATAATCTGTTACATGAACGGCCCCCTTGGTCAGATTGTAGATCAGCCAGGTATCCACTGTTCCAAAGAGCAATTCTCCCTTTTCTGCTTTTTCTCTGGCATCAGGCACATTTTCTAAGATCCACGCGATCTTAGTGCCGCTGAAATAAGCATCTGCGATCAACCCCGTTCTTTCTTTGATCAGATCCCCATATCCCTGCTGCGTCAGTTCATCAATTTTTTCGGCGGTACGCCTGCATTGCCAGACTATGGCATTGTATACAGGTTCTCCTGTTTTTTTGTCCCATACGATGGTAGTCTCTCTTTGATTGGTAATTCCGATTCCGCTGATGTCTTCCGGTGTGGCTCCTACCATGGCCATAGCCTCCGTAAGAACCGCCAGCTGTGAAGACCATATTTCCATAGGATTATGCTCTACCCAGCCGGGCTTCGGATAGATCTGACTGAATTCCTTCTGCGCCATACTGCAGATATTTCCTTTTTTGTCAAACAGGATACATCTGGAACTGGTAGTACCCTGATCAAGTGCCATTATATATTTGCTCATACTCATACCTTCTTTTTCTTTATGTTGCATCAGATGCAGCCACGATATCTACTCCTGTATCTGCTACATTACTGATCAATACCTCTCCAAGCTTTACAGGGACTTTCACACTGGCAGAATTAATTGCCTCCATGCATTCAAAGATCTTACCTTTGGGTATTTCTCCTTTTGTTTTTACTGCCACTACCCTGTCATGTCCGCCTGTGACTTTGATGATGGAAGTTACTGTCCGTTTCGGTGCCGTCACTTCGTTTCTGGCATATTCTTCACCCTTTTTACANGTATTCCCNGTAATAGTTAAACTTCCATCCTGATTTTTATCCACTGTGATCAGACAGCCCTTAGGACAGCCGATACANATCACTGTCTTTTCCGCATCTCNGNCTTCCGGGANCACGCTCCTNCTTTTTTCNGGAATTGCAGGTCTTACCGCCTCTCCCCAGTCCGTAACCCTTTCTTTCACATAGGCTGCTGCAAAAACGCCTGCTTTTTCAGCCTCTTTTGANACATTATCTACAAGATCATGCACATGAAGTACATTTCCGCAGGCAAATATACCCTCTGCAGTCGTCTGAAGGCTGGCNTTTACCACNGGCCCCTGTGTCACCGGATCCATCNGGGCNCCTGCTGCCTCAGACAGTTCATTTTCNGGNATCAGTCCGCANGACAAAAGCAANGTATCACAGGATACATATTCTTCCGANCCGGANATGGGNTTCAGATTTTCATCCACNTTTGAAACAGTAACTCCCTCTACNCTGTCTTTTCCATGAATTTCCGTTACNGTGTGNCTTAATTTTAAAGGAATGCCNAAGTCATCCAGACACTGTACGATATTCCTCTTAAGNCCGCCGGAATAGGGCATGATCTCCGCCACCATTTTAACCTTTGCCCCCTGCAGGCTCATNCGNCTTGCCATGATCAGTCCGATATCGCCGGATCCAAGCACNACTACTTCTCTGCCCGGCATACGTCCNTCTATATTTACAAATCTCTGGGCNGTGCCTGCNGAATAAATNCCTGCCGGACGGTATCCCGGTATGTTCATGGCTCCTCTTGGNTTTTCCCTGCATCCCATNGCCAGGATCACGGCTTTTGCTTCTATTTCAAAGAGTCCCGATTCTCTGTTCATGGCGCTTACTCTGCAAAGATCCCCTCCCCTGATATCCACTGCCATAGTATTTAACAGATAAGGAATCTTCTTCTCAAGAACTTTATCAATATAACGCGCCGCATACTCAGGNCCTGTCAGTTCTTCCTTAAANGTATGGAGACCGAAGCCGTTGTGAATACATTGATTCAAAATACCGCCAAGTTCCTTATCTCTTTCCAGTATAAGGATATCCGTCACTCCGCTTTCATATGCGGATACTGCTGCCGCCATTCCGGCAGGGCCGCCGCCTATAATTACCAGATCCACATTCACGCTTCTTTTCCTCCTTCCTCCCAATGTCCTTCATCTCGATCATCTTTTTCGGAAAGAAGATAACCGGAGCCCTCTTGTGCCTTAATGATTTCACTTTCCTTCACATTCAGCTCTCTTGCCAGTATTTCCACTGTCTTTGGCAGACAGAANCCTGCCTGGCATCTGCCCATACCGGCTCTGGTCCTTCTCTTGATGCCGTCTGTGGTGGTAGCCCCCAAAGGTCTNCTTATNGCATCTATTATTTCACCTTCCGTAACCATTTCACATCGNCAGATCACATTGGCATAGGCCGNATTTTCCTGTATCAGGCGCTGTTTCTCTTCATCAGAGCTTAANGCCATACTGGGAATCCCNTTCCTTGTNCCTACGAAGNTTTCATTTTCTTCCGGTCTCAGATANGCATTTACCATCTCTGCNACATATTCACCTACTGCAGGAGCACAGGTAAGNCCCGGCGATTCCATGGCAGCAACATCAAAAAATCCTGCNGCTCCTTTGACCTCTCCGATGATAAAGTCACCNTTNGGCCCATGGGCACGAAGCCCNGCAAAAGAAGTGATCACCTGACGGGAAGGTACTTCTGCCANACTTAAGGCAGCTTTTTCAAGAACCATGGCAAGCCCCNGCGCAGAAGTATTCGTTCCTGTTTTTTCTTCTATATCCTCTGCTGTAGGNCCGGTCATCANATTACCGTGTACGGTAGGTGTTACCAGAATTCCCTTTCCAAGAGCTGTTGGCAGCTGGAAAAGCGTATGATCCACAAGNTTTCCTACTTTTTTATCATAAAGTATATATTCTCCCCTTCTGGGAACGATCTTAAATTCATCCTCTTTTTCACAGACCATATTGTGAATTTCATCAGAATAGACTCCTGCCGCATTGATCACTGCTTTCGTCTCATAGCTTCCCCGGTCAGTGAGAATTTCATAGCAATTATCTTTCTTTCTGATACTTTCTACTCTGGTCCTGAAATGGAACTTTACACCGTTAACCGCCGCATTTTCCGCAAGAGCGATGGTAAGGCCAAAGGGGCAGACGATAGCTCCGGTTTTAGCATGCAGCGCTCCCACTACCCCTTCCCCGATATTGGGTTCCAGCGCAAGTACCTGATCTCTGTCAAGGATCTCCAGATCCTTGACGCCATTTTTAATGCCTCTTTCTTTTAATTCCTCCAGCTTTCCCAAATCATTCTTATCAAAGCAAAGCACCAGTGCGCCGTTTCTCCTGTAAGGAAAATCCAGCTCTTTTGAGAGAGCTTCCATCATATTGCTTCCCTTAATATTAAGCGTGGCCATCAAAGTACCCGGTTTTGCATCAAATCCTGCATGGGCAATTCCGCTGTTAGCCTTGGAAGTTCCTTCACATACGTCTGTATTCTTTTCAAGTACAACTATATTCAGTTTTTTTCTGGATAATTCTCTTGCTATTGCACAGCCGTTTACGCCTGCACCGATAATCACTACATCCAGCATAGTCCANTTNCCTTTCTGCTAAAGGATCCAAAATTAATGATGGAATAACCTGATCCCTGTAAATGCCATAGCTATACCATATTTATCGCAGCATTCAATGACAAGATCGTCTCTTACAGAGCCTCCCGGCTGTGCAATGTATTTTACACCGCTCTTATGGGCACGCTCTACATTATCCGAAAACGGGAAAAAGGCGTCNGATCCTAANGTTACGTCCTGCATCTTATCNAGCCANGCTCNCTTTTCCTCTCTGGTAAATACAGCAGGCTTTTCTTTAAATACCCTTTGCCATGCACCTTCGGATAATACATCCATATATTCTTCCCCGATATAATTGTCAATGGCATTATCCCTGTCTGCTCTTCCAAGACCATCTACGAATTGAAGGCCAAGCACCTGAGGCGACTGACGAAGGAACCAGTTATCTGCTTTCTGGCCTGCCAGTCTTGTACAATGTACTCTGGACTGCTGCCCTGCTCCGATACCGATAGCCTGTCCNTCCTTAACATAGCAGACTGAATTGGACTGGGTATATTTTAATGTGATCAATGCGATCTTCATATCGATCAAAGCACTCTCNGGNATNTCTTTATTNTTNGTAACAATATTGGATAAAAGATNTCCGTTGATATCCAGTTCATTTCTGCCCTGTTCAAAAGTAATTCCATATACCTGCTTTTTTTCCACAGGTGCAGGCACATAGGCAGGATCGATCTGGATCACATTATAAGCGCCCTTTTTCTTGGCCTTTAAAAGCTCCAAAGCTTCCTTCGTATATCCCGGTGCGATCACGCCGTCTGAAACTTCTCTTTTGATCAGGCGGGCGGTATCTTCGTCACAGATATCAGACAGTGCGATAAAATCTCCAAAGGAACTCATCCTGTCCGCNCCTCTTGCTCTTGCATAAGCACAGGCNAGAGGGGATAATTCTCCCAGATCNTCCACCCAGTAGATCTTTGCAAGCGTATCCGTCAGNGGAAGGCCTACTGCCGCTCCTGCCGGAGATACGTGCTTAAAAGANGTTGCTGCNGGAAGTCCGGTTGCTTCTTTTAATTCCTTTACCAATTGCCAGCCGTTAAACGCNTCNAAAAAATTAATATATCCGGGTTTACCGTTTAATACGGTNACCGGAAGCTCGCTTCCATCCTCCATATAGATACGGGANGGCTTTTGGTTCGGGTTACATCCATATTTTAATTCGATTTCGTTCATTGCGGTCTCCTTTTTATTTAACAATTTTTATTCACTATCCTGCTGCGATATTCACCTGTGGCAATCTCAATATATCTTACAAACAAGGATACTTTATTCTCTTCATTCAGGCTGTTCCATATCATATCCGTAAAAGCATCCATATCATCNGGAATTTCTACCAGCTTGGGNTCTCCCTCAAAACTGGGAAGCGGATTNCCGTCATGCATATAAGTATGGATAAAATGTCCCTCTCCCGCAGCCGGATTCTGATAGGCAAAAGTATACCTGTTGCAGCTCTCAGGGTTACCGTTATTGCTCTTTAAAATAGACATGGCATAATTGTAAC
The DNA here is from genome assembly GCA_014803415.1 of Lachnospiraceae bacterium. Classification (GTDB taxonomy): domain Bacteria; phylum Bacillota; class Clostridia; order Lachnospirales; family Lachnospiraceae; genus Suilimivivens. Next base: position 68,532 of record JAAVBZ010000006.1, on the reverse strand, counting down.
TTCCGTTTTCCAAATGCATGATACCGGAAATACGGGGTGTATAATTGGGNCCATCCGGCTCAAATTCCCTGCTTCTTAAAGACTGTTCAAAAGTAAGCTGCNTGTCCATGCCTTCATAAATAGTATCTGTCTGGTCACCGTTAGTCACGATCGTTTTATTTCCCAAAACTCTTACGGGAGCATAAATGATCANACTGGGATCCTCCAATTTGGACGGGTCAAACGCCTGTGTGCGGATTCCCTGTCCTTCTTCCACAAAAACACGGTTTCTGCTGTTGGAACTTCTGCCCATTATAAAATAAGCNGTTACGGCATACTTTCCGTCAGCAGATTTNCCGATCACGATCCCTCTTCCCGGGTATGCATTGCTTTCCANTTCNTCTTTCAATGATAACATCCTCATTTTCCTTCCTCCTGATCTCATTTTTNCTATGAATCAAAAAACCGCCTGAGCANCACTTAAAAAGTGTTCGCNCAGGTTTAATAAGTCAAGACNTCGTGNCCCTCCTGNGTCACNGCGACCGTTATTTCCCACTGGGCNGAAGGCTTGCCGTCTTCNGTATAAACAGTCCATCCATCCTTNTCNTCNATATAGATTTCNGAAGTNCCCATATTTANCATNGGNTCAATGGTAAATACCATACCGGGNACCATCAGCATTTCGGTTCCTGCCTTGGTAACATAGCTGACAAAAGGCTCTTCGTGAAACTCCAGTCCCACGCCGTGCCCGCCAATATCCACTACCACACTGTATCCGTTTGCTTTAGCGTAATCATTGATGACCTGCGCCATGTCCCCGAGAAAGTTCCATGGCTTTACCTGTGTAAGACCAAGTTCCATACATTCCTTGGTAACCCGCACCAGCTTTTTCTTTTCTTCACTTACCTCTCCGATGCAGAACATCCTGGAAGAATCAGAAAAATATCCCTTATATATAGTAGAGACATCAACATTAACAATATCCCCTGACTTTAAGATCCTGTCAGGTGAAGGGATTCCGTGACACACTACTTCATTGATCGAGGTGCAGACACTCTTGGGAAATCCTTCATAATTGAGAGGCGCCGGTATCCCGCCCATACGGACAGTCACATCATAAACCAGCTTATCTATTTCCTCTGTGCTGATACCGGGACCGATCATTTTAGCCACTTCATCAAGCACCGCAATATTTATCACGCTGCTCTCTTTTATGCCCTCTATCTGTTCTCTGCTTTTCAACATATCATGCCTTGGTACGATATGGCCTTCCAGCTCATAGTGGTGGATCTTCTCGTCCATTGCCATATGACAGTTTTTATATTTTTTCCCGCTGCCGCACCAGCAATGATCATTTCTTCCTAACTTTTCCATACTTTTCATCATTCTTCATCATATTCCTGAAACGCTTCCATGAAATAAGAAATATTCTCACTGATGCTGCGCTTCTTGAATACAGCCGAACCTGCCACACAGATGTCTGTTCCTGCTGCAATGACTTCCCTCACATTTTTCTTTCCTACACCGCCGTCTACCTCTATTTTAACCGGCAGATCATTTTCATTGATATAATTTCTGAGCTGTCTGATCCTGTCATAAGCTTCCGGCATAAAAACCTGCCCTCCAAAACCGGGCTCTACGCTCATGAGCAACACCATTTCCACTTTGGTAAGGTAGGGATAAACCGCATTAAGAGGAGTGCCCGGCTTAATAGAAATCCCCGCTTTTAGTCCAAATTCATGTATCCTCTCAATAACGGCATCCACATCTTTTGCCGCTTCCAAGTGGAATGTGATACCATCGGCACCACATTCCGCAAATTCCTTAATGTATCTTATGGGATCCACTATCATCAAATGCACATCAAAAAACTGTCTGCTGGTTTCCCTGATAGATTTAATAAGAGGCATTCCAAAAGAAATACTTGGTACAAAAATACCATCCATAACATCAATATGCAGATATTCTGCCCCCTGCTCTTCGGTCTCTTTTATTTGCCGTCCCAATATATTAAAATCTGCTGCGAGAACGGATGGCGCTAAAATGTGCATCATGATTTAATCTCCATATTTTTGTAACTGTTATCCTTTTACTTCAGGAAATCCTTTATCTGNTCATAAATACCCTTGCCGTCCAGNTTATANTTTTCCACCAGCGCNGAGGCAGATCCGGATTCNCCGAATACATCCTGCATTCCTATCTTCTTAACAGGAACAGGGTATGANTTGCANACAGCGTCACATACTGCGCTTCCAAGTCCGCCGATCACGGAGTGTTCTTCAGCTGTAACGATCTTTCCTGTCTTTTTTGCAGAAGTTAAAATGATTTCCTCGTCCAGGGGTTTGATCGTGCAAATATTAATAACTTCTGCGCTGATCCCGTCTGCTGCCAGCATATCTGCAGCTTCCAGCGCATTGCCTACACAAATACCTGTTGCCACGATAGTTACATCCGTTCCTTCTCTTACCACAGTTCCCTTGCCGATCTCAAATTTATAATCAGGCTTATCGTTGATCACAGGACAAGCCGCACGTCCAAATCTGATATATACAGGACCTTCATGCTCTACTGCAGCTCTCACTGCAGCTTTTGCTTCTATATCGTCTGCAGGACACATAACTACCATGCCGGGGATTGTTCTCATCAGCCCGATATCCTCGTTGCATTGATGGGATGCTCCATCCTCTCCCACTGTAATACCTGCATGAGTTGCACCGATCTTAACATTCAGATGAGGATAGCCGATGGAGTTTCTTACCTGCTCAAAAGCTCTTCCTGCTGCAAACATGGCGAAGCTGCTGACAAAGGGGATCTTGCCCATAGTAGCCAGNCCTGCTGCTATGCCTGTCATATTACATTCTGCAATACCGCAGTCAATATGTCTTTCCGGATATACTTTCTTAAATACACCTGTTTTCGTTGCTGCCGCAAGATCCGCATCCAGCACTACAAGATTCGGATATTCCGCCCCCAGTTCAACGAGAGCATTGCCATAGCTTTCTCTGGTAGCAATTTTCTTTACGTCTGCCATTATGCTTCCTCCTTGCTTAATTCATCACTGATCTTCTGAAGGTCTGCCATTGCCACTGCATATTCCTCATCGTTAGGCGCCTTGCCGTGCCAGTCTGCGCTTCCTTCCATGAATGAAACCCCTTTGCCCTTTAAACTGTGGGCAATGATCGCTGTAGGCGCTCCCTTGGTTTCCCGGGCTTCCTGAAATGCTGCTCTGATCTCATCAAAATCATGGGCATCCACATTGATCACATGGAAATTGAATGCTTCAAACTTCTTATCGATGGGGTAAGGAGAACATACATCGGCAACAGGTCCGTCTATCTGTAAACCGTTATTATCTACAATTACCACAAGATTGTCCAGCTTACGGTGTCCGGCAAACATGGCAGCTTCCCAAACCTGTCCTTCCTGGATCTCACCGTCTCCCAGAAGTGTATATACTCTGACATCCTTCTGATCCATTTTAGCACCCAGTGCCATACCTACCGCTGCAGAAATACCCTGTCCAAGAGAACCGCTGGACATGTCCACACCGGGAATATACTGCATGCTGGGATGTCCCTGCAAGTAAGAACCAAGTTTACGAAGCGTTGTTAAATCTTCTACCGGGAAATATCCCCTGTGAGCCAGGGTGGAATAAAGTCCGGGCGCCGTATGCCCCTTGGATAATACAAAACGGTCTCTGTCCTCCTTTTTAGGATCCTTAGGATCAATATTCATTTCTTCAAAATACAGATATGTATAAATATCTGCTGATGACAGCGATCCTCCCGGATGCCCTGCCTTTGCGCTGTGTACTGCCGTTACTATGCCTTTACGCACTTCATTGGCAACTTTTTTAAGCTCCAGATTATTCATGTTTACCTCCGTTTTGATTGAAATACCATGCCACTAAAACATAATAAATTTTAACATACTTCCCTAATGCCGTCTATATCAGAATTTTCTCAAACCACTTTTCATATAATCAAAAGAAAGTGTTCTTACGAGGTCATAAACTTGTTTTTTAAACTTAAATCCACTTCCAAAAAACGATTCCTTTTCCCTGCTGCCGTGATTTTGTCAGTCTTGATGCTTTTTAGCATTTATATTGTTACAGAAGACAGATTTCAGTTCAAAAAGATCTCTGAAGAACTGTTCCAATCGGAATTTGAAGACAATACCCTGAATCTTCATTATACCCTTGCCTATCCCGAAAATTATGGATTTAAGGCAGGTGCCTCTCTTCCCTGTTATACCGGAAAAGACAATACTTCTGCATCAGATGGTAAGGAAGATTCCGACAAAGAAGCTATTTTGGACCTGCTCTCTTCGCTGTCCCATGTTTCGAAAGAACGGCTTAGCGAAACCGATTCCTATACTTATACCCTTTTGGTCCGCTATCTGGAACGAAAGCTTTCCGGTACAGAGTTTGATTACTATTCGGAGCCTTTTTCTCCCGGTTCCGGTATTCAGTCAACTCTCCCGATTCTGCTTGCCGACTACACCTTCCGCAGAAAACAGGATGTGGAGGATTATCTTATACTTCTGGATCAGACAGATGATTATCTGTCAGGACTTCTTTTATATGAAACAGAAAAAGCGCAGGCGGGCCTTTTCATGGCCGATTATTCTGCCTCCAAAGTAATTGGGCAATGCACTTCCATCATGGATAAAAAACAACTTGAGGGCGGAACCCATTTTCTGCATACCACTTTTGAGGAACGCCTCAGGCCTCTTATAGAAGAAGACATTATTTCCAGACAGGAAGCCGATCAGTATCTTGCCGAAAATGACAGGCTCCTTACCACCGTTATGGAACCTGCCTACGAGCAGATAGCCGATACCTTTACTCTTCTGGCGGGGAAAGGAACCAATGAATTCGGCCTGTACTATTTCCCTGACGGCCGGCAGTACTATGAGTATCTTCTGGCATCCATTACCGGAAGCGACCGTCCTGTTTCCGAGATCAAGCGGCTGCTCTTTGAGGATTTCCAGAACAACTATAATGATATGCTGGCGCTGCTGGCTAAATATCCGGAAGTTGCAGATTCCGGCCTTATCCCCTCTTTTGATATGTCCCTAAGTGATCCTGCCCAAATGCTCCGGGATCTGCAAAGCCGTATGGCAGAAGATTTTCCTGCATTTCCTTTGGAAAACGAAGATTTTAAGACAGTTATATCCATTAAATCGGTATCCCCCTCCATGGAAGACTACAGCAGCCCCGCTTATTATCTTACGCCCCCTATTGATGACATGGAAAGAAATATNATTTATATCAACGGCAAAAANACCCCCGATAATCTCACCCTCTATACGACNCTTGCGCATGAGGGCTATCCCGGGCATCTATATCAGACTGTTTACAGCCAGCTTTACCTGAATCAAAATAATGCNTCCCATATNCGCTATCTTCTTCANTATGGCGGCTTTGTGGAAGGNTGGGCATATTATGTGGAAAATCTCTCTTATTCCTATGCCCGGGATCAGNTCAAAGATAATGCCTATGCATCCGCCTATTATGAAGCCTGCAGACTGAACCGCAATATTCATCTGTGCCTGTATTCTCTCATTGACATTGCTATNCACTATGATGGGGCTACTCCGGAACAGATACAAAAGATCTTACACAGTATTGGAATCGACAATCCCTCNTCTGNTACNGCTATCTATCAGTATATTGCGGAAGAACCGGTAAACTACTTNAAATACTATCTGGGATATNTTGAAATTGAACTGTTAAAAGAAAAGGCAAAGGTCCTGTGGGGNNATGAATTTACGCTGTATCGTTTTCATAAATTTCTTCTGGAAACAGGACCTTCTGATTTCACGGGACTGCATGAACAGATTTCCATTGCAGTTAATAAACTATCCGGAANGAATANCTGATATCCTTTTCGGCATCGATCTGATATTCGGANTCNACATCGGCACCCCAGCTGTCAATGCCNCCAACACCCCGGACAGCGCCANATACACACAAAACCGTGCGTCTGGCCGGTGGAAGTTCCTCCTGATGGGCAGCATTTTCCAGTTCAGCTGCTGTATAAGGCAGGCAGGAAAAAGCAAAGTCTTCTTCTGCTGCNTCAATCCGNAAAACNCCTTCTTTTACGGCTCTTATCCGATTATCAAGNACTNTGCTNCTGTNNATTTCCACCCATNNGGTATTCATGTGCATNCCGCAATCCTGNGGTACCAGGTAAGGNGTTACGGGCAGTCCCTCTATTTCATAGACTCCCGGCTTACCGCCAGCCTTTCTGTCAGGATAAGTTTCTCCCGAAAGGCCTTCATAANTAAACNTNTCTGCACAGGTCGGCATAACAAACCGCATTCCGAATACAGGAAGCTGAGGGAGACCCTCTTTTCCATGNTAATGAACATCCACCCGGATCTCNCCGGTCTCTTCTACCGTATAGGATACCGTTACCTGTGNTGCCGGAACTGTAATGGTCTCNTAAGTATAAGTGATCATAATNCTCTTTGCNGTTTCNTNNCCGGTATANTTATTATTTTCCGGTGCACAGGGCAGAGGNATCTCCTCTCCATCCACNNAAACNGTNNCNNAAACNCANCGGCTGAACATATCTGCTGCCAGCCACNTACCGCTTTTTAAGTGGAANCTGCTTCCNCTNTCATTGTCNGTAAGNGCNCGCCAGAAGCAGGGCCGGGGCGANCGGTACAGCCATTCCATATCGCCTATCACAAGAGATTCCGGTCCTCCTGCNNNATAGGAAAAAATATAATGGAATTCTTTCTCACNATGCTCTCCATGTANTCCCAATGTGGCGTCCCCNTANACAATATTTAANGNGCCCTTATTGTCAGTNTCATGATCCTGCATCGTCTTATCTGTGNAATCCATAATAATACCTCACTTCCTGCATNGCCGGTTTGGGTGTTCTGTCTGCAAATACAATTCCGTTTCCTGAAAACTCATAATCGGAGGGTCTGTCATCAAAGTCACCTCCATAGCGAAGNACCTTTTTACCGGTAACTTCGTCGGTGACCATGATTGCCTGATCGATATAATCCCAGATAAATCCTCCCTGGTACATTTCATATTCATCCAAAAGCTTAATATAGGAATTCATCCCTCCCAGGGAATTTCCCATGTCATGCATATACTCACAAAGAATAAAAGGTTTGCTTGGTTTGTTGTCAAGATACTCTCTGATCTGCTCAGGTCTTTCATACATACGGCTCTCTACATCAGATATGGTATATTCATAAAGTCTGTTGTNNNCAACTCCTTCATAGTGGACCAGTCTGCCGTCATCCTTGCGTTTGAAATAAGTATTCATAGCCTCNATNCCGGTGCCNGCATAGGACTCATTTCCCAGNGACCAGAACAGGACAGAAGCATGATTTTTNAACNNTTCAAANTTNCTTCTGGCNCGATCNANTACTGCTTCCTTCCATTCCGGCAGATCGCCCGGTACATTCCAGGANGCTTCAATNCCATTTAGTTTCTGCCAGGAGCCATGGGANTCCAGATTGGTCTCCGACATCATATAAATACCATTTTCATCGCACAGATAGTACCATGGTATCTGGTCGGGNTAATGGCAGGTACGTACTGCATTGATGTTGTTTTCAAGGAATATCNGCATATCCTGCTCCATTTCCTNNTNNNCNATACATCTGCCCTTTTCCGCNCTCCATTCATGCCGGTTAACACCGTTTAAAATAAGCCGCTTTCCATTCAGATAAATNACCTTATCAATTATTTCCAGNCTTCGGAANCCAATATAATANGGCACGATCTCCACCAGATTGTTCTCATCATCATACANCTTAACNACCAGCCGGTATAAAACAGGATTCGCGTTGTCCCAGGGAATTACTTCTCCTACATTTCTGGATGCCATTTCAAAGCGGACCTGTTTNTAAGATACTGCNGCNGTATCTGCATCTTTTTTCTGCCTGATATGCACATCCATAGGCAGGAGCTTATTGTATCTGAGCATCTCTTTCCCGCTTCTGTCTTTCAGAACGATCTCTGTTCTTCCTACGATTCCTGCCTCNCGGGAAATTTTAAGTTCCACGCCCAGCTTTCCTGCATTTTCTTTACCTAATNNGGGCTTGGCCCATAAATCCTCAACATGCATCTTCGGTTTTGCATACAATGTTACATCACGAAAGATTCCGAAAAAGCGGAAGAAATCCTGATCTTCCAAAAATGCTGCAGAGCTTCTCTTATGAACTTCAACTGCCAGAATATTATTCTTTTCTTTTATGTAGGGNGTCAGATCAAACTCCGATGGCGTAAANCTGTCTTCTGCATATCCTACAAAACTGCCGTTAAGCCATAAGTACATTGCCTGTTCTACGCCTTCAAAACGAACCATTACTCTCTTTCCCAAAAGTCCCGGTTCTAAGTCAAACTCCTTTAAGTAAGATCCNACCGGATTATAGGAAGCTTTGCTGAACATTCCTTTCCATTCTGCNCCTTTNCCNGGGCTGTGAGCCGGCCGTCTGTAAAACCGNCCCTCCCAGGGATACATAANATTAATATAATGAATTTTGTCATAACCTGCCATTTCAATATGGCAGGGCACTTTAATNTCATCAAAACCTGTGGAATCAAAATCTTCTTCATAAAAATTCACAGGCCTTGANGGTACATTTTCCGAATAGTGAAATTTCCAGNTACCGTTTAAAGGCTGCATCAGAGAGTTTTCCCCTATCGCCATTTCTTCACGGCTTCCATAAAATCTGTGGTCACTGTGGGCATCCAAACGATTGACCTGAAATACNTCAGGGTTGTCCAGCCAGTTAATGTCTGCTCTCATAATGTCCTCCTTTTTACTGTCTTTTTANTTATATTTTAATATATTATCGTCCCATTTCCTATCATATCTTATAAAATTTTTAATAAATAAANATGATNTANATNCCTGCCAGCACCACACTTGCTATGATNCCTGCCAGAGTAGAAACAAGGGCGCCTTTCAGCGTATATCTGGTCTTAGTTACTTTAGCTGCCAGAAAGTAAACGCTCATGGTATAAAAAANAGTTTCCGTNCAGCTCATCATAATGGAAGTNACAAGTCCGATAAAAGAATCCGTCCCATGATTTTTNAAGATATCCAGTACCAGCCCCGTTGCCGCNGAAGAAGAAAACATTTTAATGAATGCAAGGGGGATCAGCTCTGTGGGAAAATGGAANAGATCAGCCAGCGGTCTGCACAGATCACCTAAAAANTCCAGAAANCCGGAGGCNCGCAGAACGCCTACTGCGATCATTAAAGCTACCAGCGTCGGCATAATNCCTATTACNGTTTTCAGCCCGTCTTTGGCGCCCTTTACAAAATCCTCATACACATTGCATTTGCTTATCACCCCATAAGCAATAATATAAAAAATCAGTACCGGTATAATAATATTTGAGATATTCGTTAAAACCTGAGCCATATATGCAGACCTGTTATTTCTTATCCTTACAATATATGACTCTTCCGTCTAAAAAATCAGCTGAAAATAATTTTTCTTAAACCACTGTTATTTTTGCATCCTTAGTCAGCGGATNCCTGACCTGATAATCAAACAACACCAGATACGGCTCCTGCCTTTTTTCANATATCAGNGCCACATTTTTCTCCCANACAGGATAATAAAATACATCCATGTGGGTCATTTTAATGGTCTGTCTGGCGTGATATGCAGAATAACCGGTTAAAAGCTCCGGGCATTTTTCTTCCTTTTCGTAAAATTCCCATATTTTCCGATGATGTGCGGAAAGATCCCTGCAAAATGAAGGCCGGCTTTTTGCCTTTTCCCTTAAATAAAAATCATAAGTCAGAAGTTCCTCATAAAGNTNNCGTTTCTCCGGNTCCGTATCNCAGGCAAAATCAAGNAGNACCTGGTAGCGATAACTTCTTGCCGGTGTATTTAAAAAATAACCTTTCCTTTCATAATACAAGGCCAGTGATTCAAACATGGCAAAAGNTCCNTCAAACTGCTGTNCCAGTACCGAAATGGTNCGGNCAAACTGGCNTGAGTTATAGTAGATCTCAACCATTTCTTCCACCTGCTTAAGTTTCAGNANGTCTTCNTAAGAAAGCCAGTTNGTATACAGCACTTCATAAGGCGGCCCGGACTGGTAAACGATTCCNTACCTCGCAGCTCTTTCTGCCATNGGCGATCCCTTAAGCACTTTCAAAAAGCCAAGCTGCAGCTGTTCAGGTTTCATAGCATATACTTCATTAAATGATCGTGCNAAACTTTCATAGTCCTCATAGGGCAGTCCNGCTATCAGATCCAGATGAATNTGAATNTTTTCCTTTTCCCGAANCTTCTGCACTACCTGGNCAATATGCATTNTATCNGCATATCTGTTTATTTCATGNAGAGTNTTTTCATTNGTGGACTGCACGCCGATCTCCAGCTGTACCAGCCCCGGGCGCATGCGGCCAAGCAGTTCTATTTCATCTTCCGTCATAATGTCCGCTGCAATTTCAAAGTGAAAATTTGTGACACCATTGTCATTTTGAAAAATATAATGCCAGATCTCCATGGCATGATCATGATTACAATTAAAAGTCCTGTCTATAAATTTNACCTGAGGTACCTTTTCATCAAGAAAGTACTGCAGCTCTTTTTTNACCTTTTCAANGTTCCGCAGACGNACTGTTTTATCAATGGANGATAANCAATAACTGCACCTNAAGGGGCATCCCCTTGAAGATTCATAGTATATGATCTTATTTTTAAAATTTTCAAGATTCNCATATAAGAAGGGNAATTCATTNATATCCAGTATTTCNCTTTCANGCGTCTGGCCTTCCCGAAGAAGCAGACCTTTAATTTGAGATAACTTTTTATTTAAACTTCCTTCATAATAAGATAAAAGCTCTTTAAAGGTGGCCTCTCCTTCTCCTGCCATAATACCTGTGACCATGGGATAGGCGTCAAGCAGTTCCTTACCGTCAAAGGAAACCTCAGGACCTCCCAGCCAAATAGCAGTACTCTGNAGGATCTTAGGAATCTCCNGGAGCAGCTCCCGAACCATATTGAAATTCCAGATATAGCAAGAAAACCCGATAATATCGGGTTTTCGTTTGTACAAATCCGCCAGAATTTCCTCTTTTTGATTATTAATCGTGTACTCTGCCAACTCTATATATTTCCGGTATTCTTCGCCGGCATAAGCCCGCAGGCTGTATATTGCCGGATTGGAATGAATATATTTGGCATTAATTCCTACCAGTAAAAATTTCATATTTATTTCCTATCNTCCTGCTGATCATTCCGCCAGGAGTTTATTTTGTTCCTGATCATAGGTAAGNGCTAATGAAANGCCCTCTTCTTCATATTCCTCTACCGGCAATTCCAGTTCGTATTCCGTTCCGCCNGNCTCCTCCAAAACAAGNATCCATGGGGTATTGTCCACATCCCTTAGTACCATAAGTCCCACCAGAGTCTGTCCCGGTGCGAAATGTTCCATATCTTCCAGCACATCCGCATGAACATCATGGTCTCCTTTTTCGTACAGTTTCAAAGTGGAAAACGATAGATCCGTATTATTAGTAACTGTTACAGAAATAGGTATCAGCACAGCGGCCTCTTCTTTTCCTTTAATATCGGAAAGAATCNCAAGATATTCTTCATAAGANTGAATCAGGTCATCCATTGTCCCGATCAGAATATCGATTTCTTCATCTTTCATTTCTGCCAGATTGTAGCTTTCTGCCTCCGAAGCTTTCTCCTGCAGCTGCGCCAGTGATTCATCCAAAGAATTATCCTCAACATNTTTGTGCGCTTCTACTACCTGATTGTGCATCTGCACCAGCTGTGAATATTTCTGCTGCGCNTCATCCACCTTTTCATCNGACGGGCCGCAGGCNGCAGCCAAAAAGATAAAACTGCATATGGCAACAACGAAAATAAATTTTCGGGAAACGAGTTTCCCGGAAATAAATTTCCGAGAGAACAATTTTCTGTACATGGTCAATCCTCAATTCATAACTTGCTTACTTTCTTAAGTATAGAAAAACAGTACCAAAAAAGCAAGCGGTTTGAGTTCCCCATTTTTTGCATGATTAATTATTTTCGCACCGTCCGCACAATCGCAGTTCTATCTGATACGCCGGATATTCTTCCTTTGGAAGCGGCAGCGGAAGTCCTGCTGCCATCAGTGCCGCACCGTCATAGCGTCTGCCGCTTCTTTCGTCTTCATACACTGCATCCGCTTCCAGTCCTTTTAGTTTAACAACAGAAATTTCCATATTGCTGTGATTTTCTAACATAACGACATTAAGAAGCGCACTTTTTTTATCTTCAGCAGCAAACATCCATGCCGCGTAATTATCTGTAAAAGGATTTGATAAGCGATAATATCTGCCCTGTCGAATCAGCTCCTCATATTTTTTATACTGTCTGACCTGTTCTTGTATCTCATCCGTTTCCATCTTTGTAAGCGCATTCACATTCAATTCATAACCAAACGTTCCCGCCATTGCAACGACTCCCCTCGTATGCAGACTGACGCTCCGCCCGGTCTGATGGTTTGGCACTGCCGATACGTGAGAACCGACAGTGGATATCGGGTAAAAGAACGACGTTCCATACTGAATCCGTATTCTGTCTATTGCATCCGTATTGTCACTGCACCAGATTTGCGGACTGTAATACATCATTCCGGCATCAAATCTTCCGCCGCCTCCGCTGCATCCCTCCAATAAAATATCCGGATATCTTTGCACAAATTTTTCCATGAAATCATATATGCCAAGCACATAATCATAAAGAACTTTTCCCTGCGCATTTACAGCAGAATATACATCTGCAATACTACGGTTCATATCCCACTTGACATATTCTATGTTGCCTTGGTCAAGTACTGCGCATATTTGCTCAAAAATATATGTTCTTATATTCTCCCTTGAAAAGTCCAGAACAAGCTGATTTCTTCCCCGGACAGGCTTTCTGCCCGGAATCTGCATTGCCCAGTCCGGATGCGCTCTATATAGATCACTGTCCTCGGAAATCATTTCCGGTTCAATCCAAATACCGAATTTCATGCCAAGATTGTTAACCCTTTGGGCCAATTCGTTGAGTGTACACCCTAATTTCTTCTCGTTGACCTGCCAGTCTCCAAGTCCGCTGTTATCATCTTCACGCTTTCCGAACCAGCCGTCATCCATAACAACCATATCAATGCCAAGCTGTGCTGCTCTTTTTGCCAGTTTACAAATCGTCTCCCCGGTAAAATGAAAATATGCCGCTTCCCAACTGTTAAGCAGTACCGGTCTTGACTGGTTCTTATATTTTCCCCTGCAAATATGTTCTCTGATACAGTGATGATAACGCATGGACAAAGTGGAAAATCCACTGTCTGAATAACATAAAATCGTCTCCGGAACCGTCAGGATTTCACCCGTTTCCAAAGGATAGTGAAACAAATCTTCCTGCAAACCCATAATCGCTCTTGTTTGTCCAAACTGGTCTTTCTCCGCTTCAAACTGAAATCCTCCACTATAAACAAGAACCATGCCATAACAGACTCCAAAATCTTCCGTTGTCTCTTTATCCGCAATAATCACTGCCGGATTATACTGATGGCTGGATGTCCCTCTACGGCTTCCGATAACATAATTCCCATGTAAAATCTCCGTGCGCTGAAAATTCCGTTCCATGGTATGTCGGCCGTAAAAACTCAGTAAATCATAGTCCCCTCCGAGAAAATCCAAACATGCTGACGCCGCTTTTTCTACAATAATCCTGTCAGAACCGCAATTTCTTATTTTAACGCTTCTTGTAATAATATCCTCTTTAGCAAGCACACCGAACAAAAGCTGTACCTGTACCTTGCTCACTGCATCTTCTAACAGGATTTCCAACGTTTCCGCCTCTTCTGCAGCAGTATGGACTGCCGGAAGCCCCGGCAGTCCATATTTCCCCTGCTTTATTTCATGACTTACATAACGTAAATCACAGCAGTCAGAATCATCTGCATTATGGATTTTCAGCGCACTGCTGCGATAATCCCCCATTCCCATTACTGGATATTCCTGCGGAAGCACATCCAAAGAATAAGTCCTGTCATTTCCTGCATCCGACGGATTACCTGAGAAACCTCTGTCATAATATTGCAGCAAATAATCTGCATCCGCATGTATACTGGAGCCATAGTACAGATGCAGTAGAAACCCAAATGAATCCACTTTCATCTGATATGTCGTATGTTCCGTATTCAAACTAAAAATTCTGTGTCCGCTTTCATAGCAAATCGACATATCCATCCCAACCTTTTGTTTTTTATTTTACTGCTCCGTTTACGACACCGTTCAAAATCTGTTTCTGGCAGATAAGATAGAAAATCAAAATAGGAATCAGCGAGAGTAAATATGAGGCAAATGCCAAATTATAGTTTGTGCCAAACTGTGACTGGAAATTTAGCTGTGCAAGCGGCAGTGTATTCTGTGCTGAACCCGCCATAATGACAAGGGGCGTCATAACATCATTCCACACTGCAAGCGCCGTGATAACCGCAACCGTGGCATGCATCGGCTTCATAATGGGAAAAATAATTTTCCAATATGTACGCCATGTAGATGCGCCGTCCACTCTTGCCGCCTCTTCCAGGGCAAGAGGAATATTGACGAGATAACCTGAATAAAGCATGACATTCATGGGCATATAAAATACTACATATAGCAGTATAACGCCAAACCAGTTTGCGAGTCCAAGTTCTGCTGTCTGTTTTGCTAAAGGCATCATCAAAATGGCAAATGGCACGAACATACCGCTGACAATAAAAAGATACACGAAATTATAAAACTTGCTCTTTTTGTTTCTTCCCAGAGTATATCCCATCAAAGAATGCACCAGAACGGATAATACCACTGTCAGTACGGAAATAACCAGACTGTTCCGCAAGGAGTTCCAAAAATCCGTTACTTGCATTGCTTCTCTAAAGTTATTAAGGCTCCATGTCTTAGGCAGAGATAAAATGCCGCTGATACTGTTAGTCATTTCCGAGGGCTGTTTGAAAGCGATCACAACGGTCAGATACAACGGAAAAATAATCGTAGAAAGACCGAGAATCAACAGTACCATTGCAGTCTTATTTGCTTTGAAAGCTTGTGATGTCTTTTTCATAACTGCTCCTCCTTTGAACCGGAAAATTTCATCTGTGCCACTGAAATAGCGACAATTACAATGAAGAATACAACCGCGTTCGCACTCTGGAATCCGAACTGTCCTCCTGCCATACCATTATTATAAATCAGGTAGGAAATGGATTCCGTGCTCTGTGCCGGACCACCTTTGGTGAGAGCCATAATCTGGTCGAATACCATCAGGAAGTTCTTGACGCAAAGCACCATATTAATCGAAAAGAACGGTATAATTAACGGAAAAGTCAGATAACGGAACTGCTTCCATCCGGTTGCCCCGTCCAGACCGCCTGCCTCATATACATCCTCCGGCACCGTCTGCAATCCTGAGATATAGATGATCGTATTCATTGCAACCGCCTGCCATGCGCATACGATCATAACGCCAATCCACGCTTTATTCGGACTGGAAAGAATGCTTGTGCTAAGAGAAGTAATTCCCATCATATCCGCTAACGCCGGCAGAATATAAGTAAAGAAATAATTAAAAATATAACCTACAACCAGGGAGCCTAATATATTGGGCAAAAAATATGCCCCACGGAAAAATCCTTTTGCACGTATTTTACTGTTTAATCCAAGCGCCAGTATCAGACTGAGGACATTTACAACAACAGTTGAGACAACCGCAAGTTTAATTGTAAATAAGTATGATTTTCCGACACGCGCGTCAGTAAATAAATCCATGTAATTTCTGAAACCGACCCAATCATATTTACCAAAGCCTTTAAAATTGGTAAAGCTGTAAATCACACCGCGGATCAACGGAATCGTATTAAAACAGATAAACAACGCCAGGATCGGAATTGTAATCAACATAAATGTTCTTTTTCTGTCATTTTCATTCTTCATAATTCTAACTTCACTCCTTTCCCTCATACTCTTTTACCATACGTATAATATCTCTGTTATAACGCTGCCAATTTGTGTCAAATGTTGAAAGAAAAGCATCAACATCCTGTTCAATTAAGAAAGTCTGTAACAATGCATCTACTGACATTTCAGACGGATAATAGTGATCCTGATAATCTGTCATATTTCCTGTTTCAATAAACGCGCTCATGCCGTCCAGCATGGAGGAAAGTGCAAAGTCGCCTGTTTTGCAGGGAACCGCATTCTGCGCGTCAATATATTTCTGTATGTTCTCATCTGCATAAAGGAAATCCAGAACTTCATATGCTGCTTCTTTGTTCTTACACTCCGCCATCACGCAGAATCCCAAATCAATTCCGGAATTGAGCGTTCTATCATCCTTATTATCGCTTGCCGGCATAACAAAAGAATCTATGTTCATATCCGGATTTACGGACAGAATCTGCGGTGTTGCATAACTTCCGATCGTATACATCGCGGATTCCCCTCTTGCAAAAGCCGTACAGGCATCATTATAACCATATGCAAACGGTCCCTCCGGTCCATACGGCAGAAGCTGTAAAAACTTCTCTGACAATTCTCTATATTCAGTTGTAAAAGTAGTATCACCCCTGTTTACCTGCTTCGCCGTATCCGCAGGCGCAAGTGCTACTGCCATTGCGTTCCAAGGTGCAAGACAGGTCCATGTATCTTTAAAGCCAAAATAGAACGGGAGAATACCCTCAGTCTTAATCTCCTCACATAAAGCAATCATTTCATCCCATGTCTCAGGGATTTCCCATCCATACTCTTCAAACATATCCCTGTTATACAGAACACCTGCTGCATTTGCCACATACGGTATGATATACGTTCCGTCTACCGGGACTAACTCCAGCGATTCGGCAATATCAAGATAGCCCTGATTGATATTCTTCATTCCTCCGTAATCCGAAACATCCGCAAGAATCTCCGCATCCACAAAATAGGAATAATTGATATCCCCACCAATCCCTATGATATCGGGATAATCCTCTCTGATAAATCTTGTTTTTAAAATGGTTGTTGCATCATTGGGGGAACTTATCGTTAAATGAATATCGTCATGTGAAGCGTTAAATTCATCTTCTACCATTTTGAAGTAATTTGCCGCTTCCGGCTTATACTGCACGATTTCGATTTCAACTTTTCCATCGTTTGAAGAAGCCCCGCATCCCTGAACCGCAAATACCGCACCAATACAGCATAATGCCAGTTCCAAGCATTTTATCCTTTTTCCTTTCATAGTCTATCTCCTTCCCTTTCTTGGTAAAACCATTCTAGCATACCATTATGCGACTAATAAATAGCGCCATTTTATATGTTTTATGCCTTTATGCTATTTTTATATCATTTACTTGAAGTCGTCTAGCATTTTGATATATAATTGCCGTAAAAGAAAAACAAACGGGGTGATGCTCATGAGCGAAGTCATTTTTTCCGTTTTCCCGAGTGAAAATTTTGTTGATCTGGGGTTGTACCAGTTCGGCTGGGAACAATGCGACCCATCGCACTCTTTCGGTCCTGCTGCCAGAAATCACTATCTCTTCCACTACTGTCTTTCTGGTACAGGCACTTTATATGCCACTAATGCAAAAGGGGAATCTATTAAATACCAGGTTAAAAGCGGGCAAGGTTTTATGCTCTTCCCCCACCAGATATGCACCTATATCGCAGATAACGAAATTCCTTGGGAATATGTATGGATTGAATTTGACGGACTGCGCGCCAAAGAAACTGTTGAACTTGCCGGTCTGGGAATAGATAAACCGATCTATAAAGCGCGTTATAAGGATCTATCAGAAAAGATGAAAGACGAAATGCTTTATATTGTAAACCATAAAGAGGAATCTCCTTTCCATCTCATCGGGCATCTGTACTTGTTTATTGACTATTTTGTCCGTTCCGCCACATCGGCTCAAATTGATAAAGGAAACAGTCTGCGTGACTTCTATATTAAAGAAGCTTTCTCTTTTATCGAACAGAATTTTCAAAACGATATTTCTGTTGAGAATATCGCTTCCTGTTGCGGTCTTAACAGAAGCTATTTCGGCAAAATTTTTCGGGAAAATACGGGAAAATCCCCACAGGAATTTCTGATTTCCTACCGTATGGTAAAAGCAACGGAACTTTTAAAACTGACCCGCCTGTCTGTCGGAGACATTGGAAATGCAGTCGGATATCCAAATCAGCTGCATTTTTCCAGAGCATTTAAAAATGTATATGGTATCTCCCCAAGACAGTGGCGGACTGAGCACGGTGCTGTCTAAACTAACAATATTTTAAAATTTTAAAAATGGGGAATCCAAAAAAATAAGAGGGGATTGACTTTTACCCTCTGTTATGCTAACATTTATTTCACGCGGGTGTAGTTCAATGGTAGAACACCAGCCTTCCAAGCTGGATACGTGGGTTCGATTCCCATCACCCGCTTTTCTTTATGCCCTTATTCCCAAAATTTCTTTGATCTTGTTACTGTCCTGACGTTACAAAATCATACTGCGACATATGCAGATGATAGTAAAACCATATCCTTTGTGCCATATATCTTTTTGAAATTTTTATAAAATTGTTTTTGAGTTACTACTACACCTGATACTGCAGACACAGTATCAGGCTTAGATTTGTTTTAGATTTACAGATTATATTCTTTTAACATTTCCTGATAGAAAGATTTTTTCGTTTTAAGTCTTGAAATCTGATCCACTTTTCCGTCATCTATCATGCGTGAAATTTATTCCAATGCTTTCTGACTGCCTTCTTCATAACCCTCTTGGTGACCTGAATCATGTTCTTTTTTCAGCAATTCTTCAAACTGCATATACTTTCCCTCCAGTTCTCTGCTCTGCTTAAGCGCTTCTATCCGTCTATGGATTTCCTTAAGATTATCACGCTCGGCCTCAGTTCATTAAAATCCTGCCCCGACTTTAGGGACGACAGATCCATCTGTGCCTGATAGTAACGACTCCTTAACGGAAGCAGGATGTAGTTTACTATTATTATAGGGCTATAAGCATGTTATTATAATATTAATTTATTTAAAAATTGTTTATTAGCAAACTATTTTAACAGCTAAACAAAAACCGATCTGGATACGACTTTTATGCGGTTGAAGGAAGACACGGTGAGAAACGGCTCAATTTTAGGCAGGTTAAAGCAAATGCTTATTCGGATTTTCTTTGCAAGAGAAGATCTATTAAAGTGTGCTTTAAATGCTGATAAACAGCAGTTTTTATAAAGATTCTTCAAAACTGAATAAAAAAGATGCCGTCGCATCCATGATATATTGAGAATCATTAATGCGACAGCTTCACAAAACATACTTCTTATTTCTAAGCAATATAATTACCCAGATACTTATGACTAAGTGCGATAGCTTTTTTGATACTTTGCTCAGACTCTTCAAATGCTTTATCTTCTATCTCAATGCACGCATTTCCCTCAAATCCAATATCTGTTAAAGCAGAAGCAAACCTCCCCCAGTCAACATCGCCCAAACCCGGAATTTTAGGCATCATATACTGAAGCGGAGTAGCCATAATTCCAACATTTGACATCTTTTCTTTAAAAAGTTTAATATCCTTAAAATGAACATGAAATATTTTATCTTTGAACTCATAAATTGGATTAATATAATCCATTTGCTGCCAGATAAAATGAGACGGATCATAATTCAATCCGATAAATGGACTATCCAATATTTCAAATACCCGGCGCCAGTTTTTCGGTGTTGTCATGATGTTTTTTCCTCCCGGCCATTCATCATCCGTAAACAGCATAGGGCAATTTTCTATTCCTATTTTAATCTGACATTTCGCAGCGTATTGTATAATTGCCGGCCATATTCTCTCGACATCTTTGAAACTCTCCTCCTCACTACGACAGGGGTTTCTTCCAATAAAAGTTGTGACAAGATCAACCCCTAAGAGTTTTGCCGCATCGATTACCCGATACAAATGCTTGATTGAATCTATACTTTTACTTTCATCAGGATCAAGAGGATTGGAATAATATGCAAGAGCAGAAATCGATACTTTCTTAGCGTTGCAATATTGAACCATCTTTTCAACTTCCGATTTTGTAAGAGTATCTACGTCAATATGGCATACACCTGCATAACGTCTGTCAGCTTCGCCTTTTGGCCAGCAGGCAACCTCGACACAGTCAAGCCCTTCATCTGCGATATAGTCAATTACTTCTTGAAAACTTAAATTTTCAAGTATTGCGCTTACAAGACCTATTTTCATCAGCTTTCTCCAATTTCAATTGTTTTTCCTTTTTCTGCAGACTCCATTGCCGCAAACACTACTCTCATAGAGTTAAGGACAGATTCTCCTGATATGTCGGGCTGTATATTGTTTCTAATAGAATCAATCCAGGCATCAATCACTCCCGACTTTGTCTGATTATCATTGGTTTGAATCTGGTCAATATCGTATAATATCTTCTCACCATTCTTTTTCTCTACAATGATAGAATATTCAGGGTCATCATATATTTTCATGACGCCTTCTGTCCCATATAATATAGTTGCATTGTTCTCTTTCCCATAATTTGTCCAACTTGCTGTCATAGTGCCAATGCAGCCTTTGCTCATTTCGTAAATGCAGATTGAATTGTCATCAACCCCAATTCTATCTCCATTAGAGTAACATTTATCTAACGTTGTCATCTGTGCTGTTACTTTAGTGATGTAATCATTAAGTAGAAACTGTATCAAATCTGTTTTATGTATGCCCAGATCCGCCATCGCTCCCATTACCGCTGTCTGTTTGTTAAAAAACCATACATCACTTCCGGGATCAACTGACCACGTTTCCGGTCCTGCATGTGAAAACTCTGTATGAAATCTGATTACTTTCCCAATTTCATTGTTTTGCAGCAGTCTTTTGGCGTATACATGCGCTCTTGCCAGTCTTTGATTCTGTCCGATCATTAAAAAACGGTTATTTTTCTTTGATACAGCAACCATTTTTTCGCAATCCTCTAAGGTCACCGCCATTGGTTTTTCACAAAGAACATGTTTCTTGGCATTTAATGCTGCGATCGTAATGCTCGCGTGCACAATATTTGACGTACATATACTGACTGCATCGATTGCAGAATCATTCAACAATTCTTCATATGAATCATATACACGGGCATTGTATTTCTCCGCCATTTCCTTGGCACGCTCACCGTTGACATCAAATACCGCTGCTATTTCACAATATGGATTATCTGCATATTCAGGCAAATGCCTCACCTGTGCAATTTTTCCACATCCAATTATGCCAACCTTAATCATTTTTTCTCTCCATTAACTTTTAGTCCCATGTTAAATCTCGCATACGCTTGAAATTACTCATGCTCTTACGAATACTTTCTATTTCATCCAGTTCAGAGAAATCCTGTTCTATCAAGATATACTCAACCCCAAACTCATTTCCGGCATCAATTACATCCTGTACCTTAATCATACCATCGCCAATTTCAACAAACTGATGCGGCTTTATTGTCGCAAGATATCCGTCATAATCAACTGGCTTGTCCTGATCTATGAACATCCAGCTATTCATCTCCTGCACATATTTCAGCGGAAAATCTTTTTCGTGAAGGAGCTTGATTCTATTGCCATAAGTACGAATTTTTTCGGCTGGATCAAATGCTCCTCTGATAGTCCAATATGCATCCAACTCCATTCCCAGATATTCCGGATCTGTATTTTCCATTAATGTATCAAGAATAACTTTCCCGTTAATTCTTTGGAATTCATGCCAATGATTATGATAAAGGAGCGTAATTCCGTTTTCTTTGCACACTTTACCAAGATTATTGTATACTTCACATCTGCTCATCAGGTAATCGTAAGATGAATAGAAGTCAATCGGTATCGACAGGTAAGGTACCTCCAGTTCATTATAATAAGCAATAATCTTTTTAAAATGATCTAAATCCTTGTAGAAAGGCTCTATTGTTTCTTTTTCGTCCGCTGGCATAATATGGGCACCAACTACTTTGATTCCCAGTTCTTCAACTGCTTTCTTAAATTCATCTACCGGCACGTTAAATCCTGTTCCAACGTCATGATATGCATCATGATTTGCCATCTCTATATATTTGTACCCTTCTTCCTTTACCTGCTTTAGCGTTTCATAAGGAGCCGCCTTAAAATGATTCCTGACTGTATATACTTGTAATCCAACCTTCATCTTTATTTCTTCCTTTCTTATTCTTTTTTATTAGCTGCATAAAAATTCTGAAAATCTTCCGCCCTATAATTTTTCCACGAAATAATTTCCACTATCTCTCCACCAGGCGCCTTTATAAAAGCAAGCCTCGCATCTATTGTTCTTCCATTTGTGCATTGCAACGGATAATTCCCCGGTGGACATTTCCATGGCTTTGCACCATTTTCAATTGCACATGCATAAAATCCATCGACATCGTCTGTGTGAATACATATATGCATACCACTATCTGCTAACTGCTCACTTTCAATACAATGGAATTCAAGAAAAGGCCCGTTATGCATGTTTAAGAAACAGCAGGGATTTCCATCTTCAATCCAATCAATATACTTTACAAACCCCAAGGCCTCGTAAAATTTTATGGACTCATCATATTTTGATGTATATATTGCAATATGATGGAATGTATCAGTCATTTCAAATCTTTTCACCAATCACTCACCTCCAGTCTATTTTTTGAGCTTATTATATATTTTAGAAGAAGCATTATCGATAACAAGTGCGATTAAAATCATTAATCCTTTTGCAATAATTTGAAAGTTAGAATCAATTCCCAAAAGATTCATTCCATTTGTTATCATTCCAACTATTAGGGTACCCCAAAATGTACCTGCAATATTAGTTACTCCTCCTGAAAATGAGGATCCGCCCAATACCACGGCAGTAATACAATCCATTTCGTTACCGTTGCCTGCTGAAACCTGTCCTGATGCTGTCCTTCCAGTTAAAACAACAGCTGCTACTGCACAACAGACTCCTAACAGGCAAAATACCTTTAAACGCACACGATTAGTGTTAATTCCACAATGATATGCTGCCTCCTTATTACCTCCCATTGCTACAATATGCCGCCCGAATTTAGTTTTTTTAGAAATAGTCCAGCATATAGCCAATACTATGAACATCACAATAACCGGAATCGGTATAGGTCCTATATAGCCCTGTCCCATTCTTATAAGGCTGTCCGGTATTCTATTAATCGGCACCATATTTGTCGAAATATATACGATACCTCTAAGTAACGATTGGGTTGCAAAAGTAACAATAAAAGGAGGTAAATCTAATGCTGAAATCAATCCTGCATTTAATGCTCCGCATGCTGCTCCGATTATCATTCCAATAGTCATAGCTGCAAAAAGTGAAAATCCGGCATCTCGCATAAGGACTGAAACAATAATTCCAACTATACCTACTATGCTGCCAACCGACAGGTCTATGTCACCAATTCCAATTATAAATGTAAATGGAATAGCCATGATTCCCACAACACATATTTGTCTCAAAACATTAGTCAGATTAACTGCCGTCAAAAATCTGGGAGAAGCAAAAGAAAGAATTATTCCCAATATTACAGCAATTAAAAAAGTTTTGTTATTAAGCATGAAAACCACAATTGATTTTTTTAGTGTTCTTTTATTTGTATTCATAGTTTCTCCTCACGCGCCAAAAGCATGTTTGATAAGTAATTCCTGCGAAGCATCCTGCTTATTGCATTCAAAAACTAGTCTGCCATCTCTGATGACACATATGCGATCACACATTGTTAATAATTCCTGCATTTCAGATGATACAAGCAAAACAGAAATACCATTCTGTGATATCTTATCTATAATCTTATATATTTCTGTTTTTGCCCCAACATCAATTCCACGAGTTGGTTCATCTAATATTAATATTGAGCAATTTACCAATAACCATCTTAAAAAGATGACCTTTTGCTGATTTCCTCCACTCAATGAATTAATACCATCATCAAACGATCCATATTTAAGCAATAATTCATTAGATAAGCTTAAAAATGCTTCCTTTTCTTTTTTCTTTTCTATCATGAAAAATTTGTTAAGCAACGTGGGCAATGCCGCTATTGTTGAGTTCTGCAGGATGGACATCGACTTAATAGATCCTGTCCGCAGTCTATCCTCCGTTATCATTCCGACTCCACTAGCTAACGCTTCTTGAGGATGTTTAAAATTTCTTTTTTCTCCCAGCACATACAGCTCACCGCTGTTATAAGGAATAGCTCCAAATATGGCATCCATGATTTCTGTTCTTCCTGCACCCATAAGTCCTGAAAATCCTAATATCTCTCCTTTATGTAAATCAAAAGAAATATCGTCAAAATATCCTTCAGCCGTTAAATTTTTCACGGACAAGACCACCTCCGGTTCAGCACAGGATTTGCGTACAAAGTTTTGAATATTCTTACGACCTACAATTAATTTCATTAAGCGGTCTGTATCAAGTTCATTGATATCACATGATTCAATATATTCTCCATCCCTCATTACAGTCAGCCTGTCACAAAAGCGAAAAAGCTCAGGTAATTTATGGGATATAAAAACAATTGTCACTGCCTTGCTTACTAATTTCCGAACAATATCATATAAAATATCAATCTCCTTTACTGTCAAGGCAGAGGTTGGCTCATCCATAATAATGATGTCCGCGCTATAAGAAAATGCTCTTGCAACCTCTACTAACTGCATGTTTGCAATACTTAAATCTGAAACTTTACTGTTTACATCAATATTTAACTGCAGTTGATCTAAAAGTTCTTTTGCCTTACTTTCCATTAAAGAGTGATTAATTATCCCATGCTTGATAAATCGCTCTTCCTGGCCAAGCCAGATATTTTCAACAATACTCATCTCCGGCACAAGACTTATTTCCTGATGAATCATTGCAATTCCATTCCTTAACGCATCGGCAGGATCCTTAAAGCTAACCTCCTGCCCTTTATATTCAATTGTTCCAGAATCCGGCTTATGAATTCCTGTAAGAATATTCATTAATGTAGATTTTCCTGCGCCATTCTCACCAATCAAACCGTGAACCTCTCCTTGCCTCAGTGACAGGACAGCATTTTTAAGTGCATGCACACCACCAAATGACTTTGTAATACTCGACATATTTAAAATTTCCTGAGCCATAATATTCACCTTTTCTACGAGAATTTTTCTCTTTATCAAACTATAATTTCAATACTATTATTTCAAGAAATCCTCA
Source organism: Lachnospiraceae bacterium (assembly GCA_014803415.1). Classification (GTDB taxonomy): domain Bacteria; phylum Bacillota; class Clostridia; order Lachnospirales; family Lachnospiraceae; genus Suilimivivens. Next base: position 43,313 of record JAAVBZ010000006.1, on the reverse strand, counting down.
TAATTATCGCTATCAACAATGCTAAGTTCACTGTTGACAAAAACATCCTCTGTAAAGTCACCATGATAAACCTGCACTCCAATTTCCGCATATATACGCCCTATATCTATCATATCGCATCCAACAGATGCATCAATAACGCCATCGCGAATATTGAGAACCGTATCATCTGTAATATCAAAAGTTATAACCTTAACTTCATCTTTTACATTAGAGGCCTGTAATGCCGCCGATGCTCCTTGTGCCATTCCAATGTTTGCACATACTACCAGATTTATGTCGTCATATACTTGGAGCCAGTCCTCTGTAAGACCCATTGCAACTGCAGTATCCCAGTTTCCGTAAGCATCTACAATAGCATTGACTCTTTCTTCTTCTTCGGCAAACCTTTTAACAAAATCACCACGTTCAAGCTGTAATGTCTGTGCCGCAGTACCGTAAATGATACCTACGTTCCAAACTAATTCCGGATCTTCATCCAACTTTTCCTGCATCCATGCTCTTAAAGTATCAGTCATTACCTTTTCATCTTGTACCGTAACTCTGACATCCGCTGCGTCTGATCCTGTATCCCTCACATCAACAACAATTAATCCGGCAGCATCTGCCGCTTCCATCGCTGGCATAGAACCTTCCGTATCGACACATGAAAAAACCAATATGTCATATCCATCAACGATAATAGTGTCAACGTCAGAAATCTGCTTTTCAACATTGGCATTCGCATCAAATACTGTTAACTCGATCTTCTCATTCTCAGATGTCGCATTATATTCCTCCACCCACTGCTCCATCCCATCAACAACAACTGCATTTCCTTCGCTCATTTGATCCAGCGAATATGCAATACGTATCGTTTTTTCTTCTGCATCATGTACAATCTCCTCATCTGACAGAGCCTCCTTTTGGGTTACTGGCGCCTCTGTCTGCTCACCTGCGCTTTTACTGCCGCATCCAGCAAATAACAGTCCTGATAAAGTAATCGTTAATAAAGCTGTTAAACATTTTTTCATTTTATACCCTCCAAATTAAAAATTTTTTATAATACAAATGACAAATGGTCGACTTCATTTATCATATATATTCTATATGTAATCGTTTACATATTTTGGAAAAAAATACTATCCCAACAGCATTGTTGTTTCTCTTATCTTTAACTTATGATTTAAAACAATTTTATCTGATAAATTCTTTTTTGCCTGAATGCACTTAATCAATTCTTCTACACTAGTCTTACCAAGTTCATAACAAGGCTGGGCAATAGTCGTCAAATACGGATGGAACATTTTTGTATAATCAACATCATCAAAACCAATAATTGACAAATCTTTCGGTACCGACAGTCCCATTTCTCCTGCCGCTGCAATTGCACCAAGTGCTAACACATCAGAACTACAGGCAATTGCTGTAGGGTGTGCTTGCATAATCAGATCAATTGCTGCCAATCTACCATTTTCAAAGCTATAATCGTTCACTTCCCTTATCAATCCTTTTGTAGAAACACCGATTTTTTTCATTTCATCCATATAGCTTTGTTTTCTAAGCTTTGTAGAAATCCAAAGGTTTTTTACTGTAATAAATCCAATTCTTTTATGCCCTAAAGACTGGATATAGTTAATTGAATCCTTCATTGCCGCATAATTGTCAATTGCAATATAAGGAATTGTGGAATTCTCTACGGCCTCCGAACATTGAACAATAGGTAGTTTGTCTGCATATTTCATAATCCAAGTATCATCTAAATTGCAAGTAAGTAAAATGGCACCATCAGCTTTATTCCCCACAACCATTTCTGCTAATATATCTTCTTTGTTGGATGTCTTTCCACTGAAAATCATTGCACTGTATCCTGCAGTTCTCGATGTTTCAGTAATACCAGACAATATATGTGAATAATATGGGTTTGTAAAATTAGGTGCCACTATTAAAATAACTCTACTCTCCTGTTTACGAAAATTTCTGGCAGAGATATTAGGAACATAACCCAAACGCTCAATTGCTGAGCGAACGCTTTTTTCCGCTGCCTCACTCACATATCCATTTTGATTCAACACTCTGGATACCGTTGCAACAGATACTCCGGCCTCGACAGCAACATCACTAATATTGATCTTTGAAACTTTCTCCCCAATCAAATTTATTCCCTCGTATATTGTGTAATCGTTTACATACCATTTATGTACTTATATTACCTTTATCGTTGATATTTGTCAACTAAAAGTACAGATTTAAAACTCATTTTGACATTTTATACAAAATTTATTTTGCAATTTTGTTTACTATCCTGATTTTTTGTTAAAATTATCAAGTCAAAAAAGTAAAATCTATTTCGTATTCAAACCACCACTCTCTCCAGTCTTGTCCCCATTCGGCTTAAAATTTCATTTGTAATGGTTCCTGCCTTTACGGCAAGATCGCATACAGAAATTTCCATTTCTCCCGATCTTCCGATCAGGACCGCCACATCCCCCGATTTCACGCCGGGGATACCGCTCACATCCACAATAGTCTGATCCATGCAGATACGCCCGATCACCGACGCCGCACATCCATTGATTAAAACAACGCCAACTCCGTTAGACAGACTGCGCGGATAGCCGTCTGCATAGCCGATAGTAAGCGCTGCAATCTTCATATGACGGTCTGCCGTAAACTGCATTCCATACCCTGCCGTTTCACCAACATACAGATCTCTTACGGAAGCAACCCTGGCCTTTAAAGCCAGCACCGGTTCTAAAGAATCTTTCCATTCTTCCGTATCCTCCTGCGTACTTAAGACTCCGTAAAGAGCAATTCCCACCCGGGCATAATCTTCTGTAAGTTCCGGATAGTTCAGGACACCATAGCTTGACTGCAGATGAAGTTTGGGTACAGGGTACCCTCTTTTTTCCAGTTCATGAATCACTCGGTAAAATTCATCTGCCTGAAAATTCGTAAATTCCTGCTTCTTTTCTTCAAAGCTGTCCGCTGCGCAAAGATGGGTAAAAAGGCCGTCTATCTTCAGATTTTTCATTTGATACATTTTACAGATCAGATCTATATTTTCACTTCTCTCTCCTAACCGGTGCATGCCTGTATCAATTCCGATATGAACATGAAGCTTTTTTCCATAACTGTTCAGCTTTAAAGCATAAGAAAAATCAATGACAGTCTGCCTTAAATGATAGTGATAGAGCAAATAAAACTGATCCGGATGCGTATATCCCAGAACCAGAATTTCACCCTTTATGCCTTTCCTCCGAAGCCTTACTCCTTCCGCCACACAGGCAACACAAAAAGCATCCACTCCCATTTGATTTAACTCTCTGGCAATCAGATCTGCCCCGTGTCCATAGGCGTCTGCCTTTATGGCAGGCATTAATCTACACTGTGCGGGCAGCTCTTTTCGCAAGGCCTCCACATTCTTTTTGAGGGCATTCCTGTCTATTTCTATCCATGCTCTGTCACGTGACGGATCATTTCCTCCCGGTCTGCTCCGCCGTCTGCCATTAAAATAAGTAATAAGCAAAGCCGCCAGAACTGACAGACCCGTCACTGCAATATAGTGGATCAAGCTGTTGTCCACCAAGATCACCGTAAGATGTAATGCTTTCCCCACACCCCTCACCACAATGATCATGATCGGATGCAGAATATAGATCCACGTAGTCAGATTCCGCAAAAACGCAGATGACCTCTTTTTTCCCTGCAGAAGTATCTCATACAGAAATATCATTACCGGGATCAGTGCAATATACATACTGTCATGTCTTTGAAGATCAAAATATCTCAAAGTAAAGGCTTCTGCCGTTATCAACAAAAATGAAAGTACCAGTCCCCCATAGACAGCATTTTTCTTAGGGGCTTCTTTCCTGCTGATCATTGCTCCCAAAACAAGAAAAACCGGAGCAAAAAAGATGCCGTTCCTGGTATAAGAAAAAATTTGAAATCCAAATTCATATATACCGGATATAACAGGTACATTTTTAATAAGACCATAATAGCTGTCACCAAACAGGCCGATCACATAAAGTACTCCCGATAAGATCATAATGCTCTGCAGGCTCATAAAGGTGCTCATCAGATAAACAAGAAGAACTCCCATAATACAGGCAGGAAAATACCAGAGATGATAAAAAGTTCCATCAAACAAAAGCTCTCGTACCACTGCTGCTCCAGTCATGTCTTTATAATGTCCTGCATAAATTCCCACAGGAATATAGATGGCAATGGAAATTCCATAGAAAATAGCTGTCTTTTTTATATAGCTCCATAACTTTTTTGATGAACAGTTACGCCCTTTTTTATTAAATAAATAATCTGACATCACAAACTGTCCCGTTACCATCAAAAAGAAAGGAACCGCAATTCTGGCCAGTATTCTCGTTAAAAAGAAATCCGCATCCACACTGAATGACATAAGGGGAGACGTATGAATTGCTATGACCAGCAGAGCCGCCGCTACTCGGAAGTTGTCAAGTATTCCGTAATTTTGCTTCGTTTCCATTTCTCATCCTCCACTGTGTAATAATAAAACCGTCTACATTATTGCCCGAAACACAATAAGGAAGCGCTTCATCAATTTCAAGCACTGTCTCTTCACTATCTTTGGCTTTCAGGTAAGATACCAGTATTTCTCTGTTTCCCCCATTGTAACAGTAATGCATTTTGCCATAAGGAAATCTCTTAACAAAGGAAATGTATTCCTCCAAAGTCATGTTCTTTTCCCTCATAATGGCCGCATGAGGCATTCCCACATAACGAAAATGCCAGGGTTCGTGTCCTATACCCGTAATAGCTTCTTTTCCTGAAGGATATCTTTCAATAAAACCATATTCAGCCGCCCTTTCCCTAAAAGCCTGACAGATACCCGTATAGGGAAAATCCGGACGGATAAAATCAACGACTTCCTGCTTTAAGCCAAGATCAATGGCCAGCCCTGTCTGATGCTCACTGTGACCTGGGAAGGCAACATACTTCCTGGTAAATTCCTTTCCGTTTTCTTCCATGGAACTGTCCCATATTTCCTGCTGTTCTTTTCCGGAGCGCCACCCACTGACCGGAACGATATTCTCCCATCCTCTGATTTCCTCCATCAGACTTGACAGAAGAACAACCGCCCGATATTTAAGTAAAATATGGGAAACTTCGTTTAAAACCGGCATCAGCAGATCTGACTCCCCTTCTTTATACCCATACTCACCGTTTACCAGGATCAAATTTCCTGTATAAATATTCTGCTTTTGTAAAGATATTGCCTTCATAATTACTATTCATCCTTTCCCTGTCCAATTCAGATTTACAATGCCTGATCGACGATTTTTTCAAGAATCTCTTTAAAGGAATATCCTGCCGCTTTCATCATACCCGGATAACGACTGTGCTCCGTAAACCCGGGTATGGTATTTACTTCATTAAAGACAATTTCTCCTTCCGGTGTCAGGAACATATCCACCCTTGCAAAGCCACTGCAGCCCAAAGTCCTGTAAATAAGCTTTGCTGTCTTTTTTACTTCTTCTGCCTTTTGATTACTGATCCTGGCAGGTACATGGATAGCAGAAGTTTTCAGCGTATACTTTTCCGTAAAATCGAAAAAACCTCCTGAAAGTTCTATCTCATCCACTTCTCCCGTGATCAGATCTTCCTTTCCAAGCACCGCGCAGCCCACTTCAAAGCCTTCTATATTTTCCTCTACGATGATCTGATCATCATACTGAAATGCAAGAGCCACCGCATCCTTAAGCTCCTCTTCTTTCCACACTTTAGTCACCCCATAGGAAGAACCCGCCTTCACCGGCTTCACATAAAGGGGATATCCTGTCCTTTCCGCAAATTCCCCAATTACTTCTTCTGCTTCTCCCCGTCTGAATACTGCTGCCTCTGGAACACGTACGCCGGCCGCCTGAACAAGCTTATGGGCCCGGTCCTTGTCCATACATAGAGCCGACGCCAACACGCCGCATCCCACAAGCGGAATACTCGAAAGCTCAATCAGTCCCTGCACCGTACCGTCTTCTCCGTTTTTTCCATGGAGCACAGGGAATGCTGCATCTATACAAATCTCTTCCATTCCTTCCTTTCTCATAGCCAGCAGCTTATGCTCACTCCTATTTGGAGACAGTACCGCCGGCGCACAGTCCTTTTCATTCAGCCACGTATCATTTCTAATCTTTTCAATGTCCCCGTCAAAGTAAAACCAGTCTCCTTCTTTTGAGATCCCCACCATTACCGGCCGGTACCTGTCCCTGTTAAGAGCTTCTATCACTCCATAAGCTGACTCTAAAGAAACCCCATACTCCGAAGAACACCCTCCAAAAATAACCATAATATTTAATATTTTCATTTCATATTTTCTCCTTCCTGCTATAGCAAGTATTTTTGTTTTTCAAAAATTTGAAGGCTATAAACCATTTCAAGACTGTGACTGGCATATGACACAATACTTTTTGTTCCTTGCAGCCTGTGAAGGATATGTGATTTTCTTAATGTTCCGCCCAGATACCAGCAATTTGTCAGCAGGATGCTGACAAAAGTCTGTACTGAGCCACGGAGGGCGAATACAGACGGTTGCGTCCGTACCAGCTCCCTTCCCGGAACATTTAGAAAATCCCATATCCGTAACCGGCTGCAATAACAAAAGTATTGCGCCATATGCCCTCACATCCTGAAATATTTGGCACTCAAATTTTCATAAAACAAAAACNCCNCGCTTTGATACTCAAATAGTACCAAAACGAGGCATTTCATGTGTTTCTTTTTCATTCTTAATTTCTAATAAATTTCTCATGTATTTCTTACGATTTTCTGACAATCCATCGGAATGACCACCGTAAATACAATACTTTCGTTTTCGCTTTCCGCCTTCATNCTGCCCCCATGAAGTTCCACGATCTCCCTGGCTATGGCAAGTCCCAGACCCGCACCGCCGGTNGAAGANGCTCTGGAAGAATCCAAACGGAAAAACTGCTCAAAAATACGCTCCAGCTTTTCAGGCGGAATCGTTTTTCCGCTGTTTCTGACATAAACTTCCACATTATCCTCAACTTTTTTCATGGCAAGGANTATTTCCGTCTTTTCATAACTGTAATTGAAAGCATTGCGGATCAGGTTGTCAAAAACCCTTTCCAGTTTATCCGGATCGCAAATAATTTCAATTTCCGGCTCAATATCCGTTTTTATATCCAGTTCTTTTTCTGCAAGAACAGGCTGAAACTCAAAAGCTATCTGCTCCAGCATCCGGCTTAAGCTTCTTCTCTCCGGCTCCAACGTAAGGGTCGTCAGATTAAAACGGGTAATATCAAAAAATTCATTGATCAGGTCTTCAAGACGCTGTGCCTTGTCAAGCGCTATTCCCGTATATCTTTCCCGCATTTCTCCGGAGATCTGAGGTTCGTCACGAAGAAGTGTCAAATACCCGATCACACTGGTAAGAGGCGTTTTTAAGTCATGGGCCAGATATACGATGAGATCATTTTTCCGCTGCTCTGCTTCTTTAGCGATCAGGGCATTTCGAAGAGCCTGTTCCCTTACAAGGTTCAACTCATCCTCCACGCTTTTCATGGCGTCAGGCAGCTCTATGGGTGTTTCCGCAGGATTTGCCAGTTTCTCGGCCGCCGCAATGACATCATTAAGATAGTCTATGGGTTTGGACAGATAGTGGCGGGTTATGACCGCCCAGCCTGCGATCACCGCAATACTTCCGAATATCTCAATATTATACTCAACTGCCTTAAGAAGACGATACAGCGGATCCTCCCACTGCCATGTACGCATTCTGCATAATCTTACAAAAACAACTGCCCCCAGAACCAGCAGCAGAAAAAAGACCAGCAGCGATATGATATACTGCATCATCAGTCTCTTAGTAACTTCATTTTTATTCCGGATATTTTTCTGCCTTCTATTCAACTTTATATCCCACTCCCCATACGGTCTTAATAAATTTGGGCTTTCTGGCCGGCTCCTGCATCTTTTCACGCAGCCTTGCTATATGCGCCATTACTGTATTGTTATTATCCAGATATTTTTCTCCCCAGACAGCTTCAAAAAGCTCCTCTGAAGAGACCACATTTCCCCTGCGCTCACACAAATACCACAAAATATCAAACTCAATAGGCGTCAATGTAATTTCCTGTTCATTCAATTTACATTTGTGGCTGCTCTTCGAAATATTCAGTCCCCGGATATCTATTTCCTCCAAAGGNCTGTCCGCAGGCTCGGCAATATTGTAACGGATATATCTGCGCAGCTGTGTCTTTACTCTGGCTGTCAGTTCCAGGGGATTAAAAGGCTTGGTAATATAATCATCTGCTCCCAGGGTCAGCCCTGTGATCTTATCCATGTCTTCCACCTTAGCAGTCAGCATAATGATAGGAAAAAGATGCTTTTCCCGTATCTTCTGGCAAAGGCTGAATCCATCCATATCCGGCAGCATAACNTCCAGTATNGCAAGACTTAGATCTTCATGCTCTACGCAGTCNAGAGCATCANCAGCATTATAGAATTTAAATACCCGGTATCCCTCATTTGCAAGATAGACCTCTACCAAATCGGCTATTGCCTGTTCATCATCTACAATAAGTATCTTCTCGTTCAATTATTGATCCCTCTCTATGCAATAGCAAACTGACTGTTATATAAATCCGCATAAAAACCGCCTGCTGCAAGCAGCTGCTTGTGGCTTCCCTGCTCAATAATATGTCCNTCTTTCATCACCAGGATCACNTCCGCATTCTGAATCGTGGAAAGCCTGTGCGCTACGATAAAGCTGGTCCTTCCCTCCATCATAGAAGCAAATGCTGCCTGAATCTTTATTTCCGTTCTGGTATCAATGGAGGAAGTTGCCTCATCCAGGATCAGCATAGGCGGAAGAGACAGCATTACCCTGGTAATACACAAAAGCTGCTTCTGACCGCCGGAAAGACTGCCGCCGTCTTCGCCGATCACCGTATCATATCCATTNGGAAGTCTTTTGATAAAGCTGTGAGCATGGGAGGCTTTGGCTGCTGCAATCACTTCCTCCTGTGTGGCATCCGGCTTTCCTACAACAATATTGTCCCGAATGGTTCCTCTNTTTAACCAGGTATCCTGCAATACCATGCCATAGGAACCGCGGAGAGATTTCCTGGTAATATTCTGGACATCATGACCATCCACCAAGATCCTTCCTCTATCCACATCATAAAAACGCATGAGCAGATTNATAATGGTAGTTTTTCCGCAGCCTGTNGGNCCCACAATAGCNATACGCTGTCCCTGCTTTACATGAAGATTCAGATCCTCGATCAGNTTCTTATCGGGTACATAAGANAAGCTTACATTCTCCAGATCCACCANNCCTTCCGTATTTTGAAGNACNATCGCATCGGACGGATCCGGAACCTGNGGCTTTTCTTCTATCAGTTCAAAGATNCTTGCCGCACAGGCAAGGGCGTTCTGNAGTTCTGTAANAACCCCNGANATCTCATTAAANGGCTTNGTATACTGGTTNGCATAGGACAGAAAACAGGTCAGCTGACCTACAGAAAATCCTCCTCTTAAGACCGCAAATGCACCGGTAAGCCCCACTCCCATATAAACAAGACTGTTTACAAAACGTGTACAGGGATTGGTGATCGAAGAAAAGAAGATCGCACGCAGGGAGCATTTTTCCAGCCTTCCGTTGATCTCGTCAAATTTCTCTAAAGTTTCACCTTCTCTGTTAAAGGCCTGCACTACCTTCTGATTTCCGATCATTTCGTTGATCAGCGCAGTCTGCTCGCCCCTTGTCTCCGACTGCAGCTTAAACATGCTGTATGTTTTCCTGGCAATAAAACTTGCCACAAACAAAGACACCGGCGTAATGATAACTACTACTGCCGTTATCCCTACATTTACGGAAAGCATGAAGCCAAGTGTTCCGAAAATCGTGACAATACCGGTAAATAACTGGGTAAAGCCGATCAATAACCCGTCTGCAAACTGATCTACGTCAGCTACCACACGGCTCACAATATCACCGTGGGAATGGGCATCCAGATACTTAAGCGGCAGCTCCTGAAGTCTTCGGAACGCTTTCTTTCTGATATCCTGAATAATGTTGTATACGATCTTATTATTGCAGATATTCATGATCCACTGTGTCAGTGAAGTAAGCAGGATCACAATTACCATTTTAATCAATATATTGATGAGACCCGCCCATGACTCCGCAGAGAACAGGCCGATCAGCATATCGACTGCATTTCCGGTCAGGATCGGAAGATACAACGTAAGGGCTACCGAAACAGCCGCCATAATAATAGTAAGAGCCATTAACAGGCTGTATGGTTTAATATATTTCAATACTTTCACAAGGGTTTCTTTTTGATTGACGTTCTTGTTACCGTTTTTCATTCATCCGTCCCCTCTTTTTTCTGATCCTTATCAATGCGTTCAAACTGACTGTAATAGATCTCCTGATATACTTCGCAGTTTTTCAGCAATTCCTCATGTCTGCCCATTCCGGCCACATTGCCGTCATCCAGAACAATGATGGTATCTGCATGCATCAGAGAAGAAGCTCTCTGAGAAACGATAAAGACTGTGGTCTCTCCCGGCATTTGCTTAAGAGATCTGCGAAGCGCCGCATCCGTTGCATAATCAAGAGCCGATGCGCTGTCATCTAANATCAATATCTCCGGCTTTTTGACCAGGGCTCTTGCAATGGAAAGTCTCTGCTTCTGCCCGCCGGATAAGTTTCTTCCTTCCTGCTCGATCATTTCATCCAGTCCGTCTTTTTTCTGAAGGACGAATTCTTCTGCCTGCGCTGTTCTCAAAGCTTCCCACAGCTCCTCATCCCGGGCATTTTCATTGCCCCATTTCAGATTATCTCTGATAGTACCCTGAAATAATACGGCCTTCTGCATAACAATACCGATTTTATCTCTGAGCACTGAAAGATCATACTCTCTTACATCTTTTCCGTCTACCTTAACGCTTCCGCTTTCCACATCATAGAAACGGGGAATCAGATTAACAAGAGAAGATTTACCTGAACCGGTTCCGCCGATCACTCCGATGGTATCGCCTTTCTTTGCTTTAAAATGAATATCGCTGAGAGCTTCCTCACCGCCCTTATGATACCTGAGGCTCACATGATCAAATTCCACGGTTCCTGTCAGATTCTGTGCATCATCCTGCACATCTGCTGCCATCTGTTCCATACCGGCAGGGATTTCAAATACACTCTGGATTCTGTTGCCGCAGGCAACTGCTTTGGTCACTGTAATGATCAAATTGGCCAGCTTCACAAGCTCTACCAGAATCTGAGACATATAATTGACCAGCGCTACTACCTGTCCCTGTGAAAGGATACCTGCCTCTACCCGAAGAGCACCAACATAAATAAGCGCCACAAGGCCGCCGTTAACTACTATATAGGTAAGAGGGTTCATGAGCGCAGAGATTCTGGCCGCTGTCATCTGCATATGGCGCAGCCCATCTGTTTCATGATCAAATTTATGAATCTGTGTTTCTTCTTCTCCAAAAGCCCGGATGACTCTTACTCCCGTCAGGTTTTCCCTGGTAATGCCAAGCACCTGATCCAGCGCTCCCTGTACCTTTTTGAACAGGGGAATACTGATCAGCATAATACCGAATACGATTACCGACAATACGGGAATGACCACGACAAAAATAAGGGCTGCTTTCACATCTACCGTAAAGGCCATGATCATAGCCCCGAATACAATAAAGGGGGAACGCAAAAACAGACGCAGTACCAGATTTACACCTGACTGCACCTGATTAATATCGCTGGTCATTCTTGTGATCAATGTCGAGGTACCTGCCTGATCCATCTGGGAAAAAGACAGTTTTTGGATATGTTCGAACAGACCATGCCTCAGCTTAGTGGCAAAGCCTACAGCTGCTTTGGCCGCAAAGTACTGCGCTGTTACAGCACAGATAAGTCCGATCAGCCCGAGTGCTGCCATGATAAGACACATTTTCAGAATATATCCCTTATCTTCTCTGCCGATTCCCACGTCGATCATAGATGCTACAACAAGAGGCACTATAAGCTCAAAAGAAGCCTCCAGTAGTTTAAACAGAGGCCCCAATACGCTTTCTTTTTTATATTCTTTCAGATACACAAGTAATTTTTTCATGATCTATGCCCAATAGTAATAATTTATTTCAAATACTCATCATATTTATCATTTGTTTCATTTAAAAAGGTAATACCCAGAATGCCCGGGCCAGTATGCGCTCCAATGGCACAGCCGATCCTTCCTTCCAAAATATCTTTCACATGGTATCTTTCCCTGAGCTGCTCTTCAATATACAGGGCAGACTCCCTGTCACGTCCGTATACTACGCCTACTACCTGGTTCTCCAGATTCCGGCCCTTTTCGCCCACCATATCAAGAATCCTCTTCTGGGCCTTTTTCCATCCTCTTACCTTTTCCACTGCACTTAAAGATCCCTTTTCATCCACTATGATGATAGGCTTGATATCAAGTACTGTTCCTGCCAAAAATGATGTCCTGCTAAGACGCCCTCCTTTAAACAAATAATCCAGCTGAACCACTGTAACTGCATGCTCCATATGCTCACAAAAGAAATGTGCCGCCTCTATAATCAGCTCTTTGGGGGCACCGTTTCTCTGCATTTTCAGGAGTTTGGATACCACCAGTCCATATCCAATGGAAGCGCATTTGGAATCAATAATTGTTATTTTAAAATCAGGATATTCTTCAAGTACCTCTTCATAGGCAAGATTGGCGGCGTTAAATGTTCCCGCAATTCCTGTAGAAAAACAGATATAAAGAACTTCGTCCCCTCTTTTTGCAAAGGAAAGGAAATGTTCATGAAACATAAACTGATTGATATGATATGTTTTAATATCCTTCCCTGATGCCTGAATTTCATAAAACTGGTCAGGGAATATTGTCTGTCCGTCAAAATAATCTGTACCCTCGATCGTGACCGGCGTAGGCATTACATAAAGGTCATACTCTTTAATAATGCTTTCCGGTATATCTGAAGCTGAATCCGTAATAATCTGAAAACCCATTTTACTCACCCTTTCTATAATGAACATACATTTATACTATACTATATCCCATAAATAAATGCACCTTAAATTTTTCTAAAACTTTTTATGACCGGACCATCCACAATCCCATGCACCAAACTTCCCTTTCCGCCATAAAATATCTTAAAGTCAACAGGATGTTAATTTTATATGCTTAACTATCAAATAACTCCTCAGATAGCCTTTACCCAGCTTCTTCTCTATGAACAGCCTAAAGCCATTGCCTGGGTCACCGGAAATCCTGCAAATCCCCAGCTTGGCGGTCTTGTAAAATTCTATCAGACCAGCTACGGCGGCATACTGGTAGCAGCGGAGGTTTTCGGACTTCCCAATATTAATCTGCCGGATTCCAGTAATTTCTATGCCATGCATATTCATGAATTTGGTGACTGCAGCGGTAATTTTGATAAATCAGGAATGCATTATAACCCCACTGACCAGAAGCATCCTGGGCATGCCGGAGATCTGCCGCCCCTTATGGGTAATCAGGGATATGCTTTCAGTGTTTTCTATGACAAGCGGCTCACCATTCCGGAAATCATCGGGAAATCTGTTATCATACATTCCCAGCCCGATGATTTTACCACACAGCCATCAGGAAATTCCGGGGAAAAGATTGGATGCGGGGAAATCAAAAGAGCAGTATAAATTATGTTCCAAATGTTTTTAAAGCATACTGATGTACATTATCCGTAATATCTTCAATGACTGCACCATTTAGAATAATGACGCCCATGCCGATCAGACAATTATTTCCGATGGTGCAGTCATGGATAAGGGCCCCGGAGCGATTCGTGCTGTTTCATGAACCTTCATCTATTCTCCATCTGCCTGCACTTTATGCTCAGTAATATAAAAAGTAAATTCTCCACTGTCTAAAACATTTCCTTCCTCATCTTTCAGCCTGACATCGAATACCGCAATATGTCCTCCGATACGAAGTTTCTCCGCTACACAATATACATACTCCGTTCTTTCCGCCGGTAAAAGAAAATTCATCGTNCCCGATACNGTAGTAACATAATGACCGCTCATGCAGGCTGCNGTTCCCGCTGCAATATCCGCAAGAGAATACAGGCTCCCTCCATGAAACATTCCATAGGGATTTAACAATTCTTTACTGTTTTTCATCCGGGCAAGGCAGTATCCCTCCCGCAGATCCAGAATCTCTATTCCCAGAAAACGTACATACTGATTTTCTTCCAGNACCTTTCTCATNGTCTGNTCTCTTTGTAAAAATATNTCTTCGTCCNTTTTTTNATTCCNTCCTGTCAATAACACTGTCAATAACACTTTCAATATCCTCCACATNTACAGGTTCGCTGAGTGNAAGCCANATTATTTTTCNTTCTNCATCCTGTGCTTTGAGGGAATACCCGATTTCCCGNATCTCTCCCTGTTTCATGTTCATAACCGGNAGATCCTGCCCATATNGGTCCGGTATGCCTCCTTCAAATTCCATTTTCATAGAATCGGGAGCAACGGNTATTTTTACTTTTCCCGTTTCACTTTCCATTTCAAAAAGTTCGGCCTNCTCCTTTACTACNAATGCCGGATCAAAACTTCCTATTTTAATCCCCTGTCTGGTGACAAGTGTACATATGTTTTCAAGACTATCNACNCTTTCTTTATAGAATCCNGACACAGTATATTCCANGTCTTCTTTTTCTGAAACAGAAAAACACTGTGCCCCCGAAATGTCAAGCGCTATGGCTCCTTTCAGATCTCTCAGATCCGCTTCATGTTCCGGATCCGATTCCATTTTGTAACTGATGGTTATTTCTCCTGTTTCTTCACACATCACCGCTCTTTCCAAAGTAATCCGGCANCCNTTATATTCTATTATGTTACTTTTTTCCTGCTTTTGTGTNANAAAAATAAAAGTCATCACCACACAGATCATANCTGCNGCNGCAGTTATCCATAGNGNCGGTTTTTTATAATTCAATATTTTCTTAATCCTTCCTTTGACACTTACTTCCCCGAATGCCACCGGACACAGAGAAGGCTTTATCTTTTCCACTGCACATAACAGAAGCGCAGTTGAATAATCTTTTTTGCATTCTTCGCCCAGTTTTCGTATTACTCTTTCATCACAGGCATACTCAATGTCCCTGCACAGCANAATATAGGANATCCACAGCNNNGGATTAAACCANTGTACGNTAAGTAAAAGAAAAACTGCCGNTTTTATTACNTGNTCCAGTCTCTCNNTATGGGCTTTTTCATGGGCAANNACATAAGGAAGNATATCTTCTTNNANATCCATNGGNAAATAAATGCGGGGNTTTATCAGNCCCATTAAAAACGGAGTAANNACCTCTTCGCTCCGATAAACTTTCTCTCCGCAATATTCCCAGGGCAATGCCGTGGCAGTCTTTTTCTTAAGATTGTACCAACTACAGAAAAAATAGCCAAGCAGCAATATCACACCTGACAGCCATATATAACTGCAGATCGTTATCATCTGCTGGCTTTTTACCAAGTCGCCTTTCCCCTCGTAAACATGATAAGCGTACTGATCTGTTGTTTTGTCTATTGCTGTCGCTTCCATAGTTTCTGTCGTAAAATTATTCTCATAAAAAATGCCTTCATTTATAGTTCTATTTGGAAGTACACCGTATGAGGATTCTACGGAAAAGGGAACCAAAAATCGTATCCCCGCTAAAAGCCACAAAAAACAGATCATTGTCTTTGGCGCCTTTTTTAAAAAAGGCCGGACGAAAAGAACAGCCAATACAAAACAACTTCCAAGTACATTCATATTGATAACCTTAAGAAAAATTTCTCTCATCGTTTTCCCTCCGTTTTATCCTTTATATGAATCAATGATCTTACGGATTTCTTCGATTTCTTCTCCGGTCAGCTTCTTCTTTCTGGCAAAAGCAGCCACAAAGGAGGGAAGCGAACCGGAAAAATTCTTATCCACAATTTCCGTGCTTTCCTGCTCCTGTACCTCCTCACGGGATATCAGGGATGTGACTATGGCGTTCTCAGATTTGATCACTCCCCGTTCACTGAGCCTTTTAATTACCGTATAAGTCGTAGACTTTTTCCATTCCAGCTTTTCACTGCACAGCCTGGCAAGTTCGCTGCTGGAAACAGGCTCCTTTTCCCATAAAATCTCACAGAACCGGTATTCGCTTTCAAATATTTTAGGCATCTTGCTTTCTCCTTAAACATCTCTCATTTTTTGTTAAACGCAAAAGGTCTAATGCATTAGACTTATTATCATTCTAATGCATTAGACCTTTGTTGTCAATTCAATATGCTCGGTTTATTCCCGCGAGCAACGAGCCAAGTGACTGCTTGCAGGCATTTGGCGACTGCCGCGAGGGTCAAATACCCCGCCCCTTGGGGCGTTTCAAATTTGATGCCCCGCTGCTTGCGGCGGGGTTTTTGACTAAATTTCAATCAGTTCATATTCTCTTGATCCATAGCCTAAAGCTGCTGCCGCTTCAATGGTATGCACACCGTTTCTGGATTCGATTCTTTCAAGCAGATGATCTCTTCCCGGATCATTGGCCGCATACACAAGGTCAATACATGCCTGATCAATGGCAACAGGATCCGTGGAAGCAAGGATTCCGATATCTTTCATGCACGGATCTTCCGCTACAGCACAGCAGTCACAGTCCACAGACATGTTTTTCATCACATTTACGTATGCTATATTTCCCTTAAAATGCTCTACTACTGATAATGCTGCATCTGCCATGGATTCCAGAAATGAATCATGATCCGATCCCCAGAAATTATCTGTATCTCCCACGCCATGGATATAAGCTTTGCCATATGAAGATGCAACTCCTATGGACAGCTGCTTGATGGCTCCGCCGTAACCTCCCATGGGATGGCCTTTAAAATGGGACAGCACCAGCATGGAATCATAATTTACAATATTCTTTCCCACAAAATTTTTCTGAATCTTTTTGCCTTCCGGAATAGCCAGTTCCAGATCGGGACCTTCCCCATCTAAAAGATCCACGTTAAAGTATTTGCTCCAGCCGTGTTTCTCTAATGTTTCCAAGTGCTTTTCGGTAGTATTTCGGGAACCTTCATAGGCAGTATTGCACTCTACCACAGTTCCGTTTACATACTCGACCATTGGCTTAAAAAACTCCGGTTTCAAAAAGTTCTGATTGCCCTCTTCTCCGGAATGAAGCTTAACTGCCACTCTGCCTGACAATTCTTTTCCTGTAAGGCGATACAGTTCCACTACTTTCTCAGGAGTAATTTCTTTTGAAAAATATACTTTTACTGCCATATTCATCTCTCCTTTACTTTACTATATATAGATTACTTTATCTGTATCCTTTAGTCAACTTCTTTCCTTCTATAACCGCTTTCTATACTTATATATCGGATGAAAAAGGCAAATTTAAATACTTTTGTGTAAAAGTACTAAATTTTTCTTTTTATTTTTGTAAAATACGTAAAAATTCCATTAGAATTGTTTTTTCTATTGAAACGTTTCCAAAATCATGTTATAGTATTGCCATGGATTTGGAAACGTTTCAAATTCATACAAGATGATCTAAAATGAATGGAGGAAAAAAAATGAAAAAGAAAATCGCATTACTTTTGACAGCAGCTATGACTATTTCCATGCTGGCAGGCTGCGGCGGAAGTACAGGAAACACAGACTCAGGAAACAGCAGTGCAAACGCTGAAGAGTCTGCAGGCACTGAAGANGAGAGCACAGGTTCTGACGAAGCTGCCGCTCCGGCAGGAACAGGCTCTGTTTATTATCTGAACTTCAAACCGGAAGCAGATCAGGCATGGCAGGATCTGGCAAAAACTTATACAGAGCAGACCGGTGTAGAAGTTAAGGTTGTTACGGCAGCNTCCGGAACTTACAGCGAAACNCTTACNGCAGAAATGAGCAAGAGCTCCGCTCCTACNTTATTCCAGTGTGGTAANCAGGCAGGTCTTGATACATGGAANGATTACTGTCTTGATTTAACAGACACAGCTTTTTATAAGGAAATGACTACAGACGATTTCAACTTAAAGGGTGAGAACGGAGAAGTATTCTGTGTTGGCTACTGCTATGAAGCATTTGGTATTATTACCAACGTTAAGCTGCTTGGCGACGCAGGTTACACCCTTGCTGATATTAAAGATTTCGCATCCTTAAAGGCAGTTGCAGAAGATATTACAGCTCGTTCAGGAGAGCTTGGATTCTCTGCTTTCACATCAGCAGGTCTTGATGGTTCTTCCAGCTGGAGATTCTCAGGACACCTTGCAAATATGCCTTTATACTATGAGTTCAGAGATGACAATGTAACAGCTCAGCCTGCAGAGGTTACTGGTGCATACCTTGACAACTTTAAGGAAATCTGGGATCTGTACATCAACAACTCAACCTGCGCTCCTTCAGAGNTGGCAGCAAAGACCGNTGATGAATCTGAAGCAGAATTNGGTAACGGCCAGGCAGTATTCTATCAGAACGGTACATGGGAATATTCAAACCTTACAGGAACTTTTNNNATGGATCCTGCTGNTCTTGCAATGATCCCGATTTACTGCGGCGTAGACGGCGAAGAAAATTCCGCACTCTGCTGTGGTACTGAAAACTGCTGGGCAGTAAACAGCCAGGCTTCTGCAGATGACATTCAGGCAACTCTTGATTTCTTATACTGGGTTGTAACTTCTGATGAAGGTACACAGATGATGGCTCAGGAATTCGGCCCGATTCCTTTCAAGAATGCAAAAGCTTCNGAAAACGTATTCTTTACCAATGCAAATGATTACATTGCAGACGGCAAATATGTTGTAACTTGGGCATTCAACTATACTCCCAACGTAGATACATGGAGAGCAGCAGTNGTATCTGCACTTCTTCAGTACTCTGCAAGCGGCGGTTCATGGGATGATGTAAAGACCGCATTTGTAAACGGTTGGGCTACTCAGTATCAGGCAGAGCACAACTAAGCACTCACTAAAAAATAATCATAAATNNTCAGGGGGCGGGCAACAGGCCGCCCCCAAAATTTATCAGTTAACACCGGCGCTTGCAGGTTGTAAGAAAGGCATGGATATTATTATGAAGAATAAGAAAAGTAAAAATTCCGAATCTGTGGCTTTGAACGGCGTATTGGTACGCAGACCNATTCAGCGATGCTTCCCGATTTTNATATTGCCGACCTTTGCTGCTTTTGTCATAGGATTTTTATATCCGTTTATTAAGGGAATATATTTGTCCTTCTGTTCATTTACTACGCCAAGAGACGCCAGCTTTATAGGCTTTACCAATTATGCAAAGGCCCTCCATGATGCTTCCTTTGTACATGCATTCTGGTATACGGCTTTATTTACGCTGGTATCAATCGTGGCAGTTAATCTGTTTGCATTCACGATCGCTTATCTTCTGACACAGAATATTNCAGGATCCAATCTTTTCCGTACGGTATTCTTTATGCCTAATCTGATAGGCGGAATTGTACTTGGATATATCTGGTCNATGATTTTTGACGGNATACTGCGATACTACGATACNTTCCTGCTGTCTAAAACGAGTTATGGTTTCTGGGGACTTGTTATATTAATGTGCTGGCAGCAGATCGGTTATATGATGATCATCTATATTGCCGGATTGCAGGGAATACCGGAAGATATGATGGAGGCTGCCAAAATTGACGGAGCTAACAAGTGGCAGACTCTCTGGAAGATTACAATTCCTAATGTGATGCCTTCCATTACNATCTGCGTATTTTTAACGCTGACNAACTCTTTCAAGCTTTTCGACCAGAACCTGGCCCTGACNGGAGGTATGCCGGTGGCATTTATGTCTGACGGTTCNATGGTCAACACTACGGAAATGCTGGCGCTGAATATCTANAAGACCTTCTANACNGGNGCAAATACAAGAGGNGTNGCGCAGGCTAAAGCTGTGATGTTCTTTATTCTGGTGGCAGTCTTTGCTCTGGGACAGCTTCGTGCAACAAGNCAAAAGGAGGTGCAGCAATAATGAAACCAAAAAAAAGTGTNGGAAGTATTATTCTTACTTGTCTGTTTGCAGTAATCTGTATTATTTATGTTATGCCTATTGTGGAAGTGGCAATCAACTCCTTTAAGGCAAATGCCTATGTTAATACGGAAACCTTTGCACTTCCNAATGAAGAATCTTTTGTGGGCTTTGCCAACTATNTAAANGGAATGACCTTTGGAAANTATCCATTCTTAAANTCTGTATTTTACAGCTTTTATATTACGGTAACATCTACTGCTTTGATTCTCCTGTGTACATCTATGACCGCTTGGTACATTGCNCGTGTAAACAGNAAATTCAGTCAGATCTTCTACTATTTATGTGTTTTTTCCATGATAGTACCCTTTCAGATGGTTATGTACACATTGGCAGGGACTGCAGATTCCCTTAAGCTGAATACNCCCTTTACCATCCCNATTGTTTACCTTGGTTTTGGNGCNGGGCTTGCNATTTTCATGTTTGTGGGATTTGTAAAAGGTCTTCCTCTGGAAATTGAAGAAGCAGCAGCCATTGACGGATGCGGTCCTTTGACTACCTTTTTCCGGGTGGTTCTGGCAATGCTAAAGCCTACCATGGTTTCTGTNGGNATTCTGGAAATCATGTGGGTATGGAATGACTATCTGCTCCCCTATCTCGTTNTGGATCGTACAGAATATATGACCATTCCGATTCATATTCAGTATTTAAAGGGAAGCTATGGTACAGTNGACCTTGGTGCNACNATGGCAATAATTATGCTGAGTATTCTTCCGATCATTATTCTGTATCTGTTCTGTCAGAAGTATATTATCAAGGGAGTCGCAGCAGGAGCTGTAAAAGGATAAGCTTAGAAATACCATACGGTCTGCATACACCGGAAAGTTTATACTTTCCGGTGTTAGAAATTTGTAGGCTGAGTAAGGATAGGAAATATTATGACGATAAAAGATTTAGCCCGTGAAACAGGATATTCAGTTGGAACTATTTCACGTGTGCTCAACAATCACCCCAATGTCAGCGACAAAGCGCGTAAAATCATCATGGAGGCAGTGGAACGCAATGATTTTATACTGAATACCAGCGCCAAAATGCTAAAGCAGCAGCAAAGCGGAATTATTCTTACAATTGTAAAGGGTAATTCTAACGAGCTGTTTGCATCTATGCTGGAACATATTCAGGCTTGTTTCATCAATACCAAATATACACTGGTTACTGAATTCATGGATGAAGAAGATAATGAAGTTCTCAGAGCCAGGCAGCTTTGCCAGGACAAAAAGCCTATGGGCATTTTGTTTCTGGGAGGAAATAATCAGAATTTTCTGGAAGGCTTTGGAAAAATCACGATACCCTGTGTACTTGTAACAAATAATGGGGCTGACCTGCCATTTAAAAACCTTTCCAGCGTCTCCACTGACGACTGCCTGGGAGCTCGCTGCGCGGTAGATTATCTGATGGAAAACGGACACAGACGTATTGCACTGATTGGCGGAACCTCAGTTTCTGATATCAGTATTCTACGAAGAAAAGGATGGGAAGATGCCTATAATGCCTGGGGGATAAAGCCATGGGAGAGAGGTCCCCACATAGGCGGCCGTTATTCCTATGAAAGCGGTTATAGGGCCATGGAACGGCTTTTAAAGGAAGACACAGAAGTTACGGCAGTATTTGCCATGGCGGACGTTATGGCAATTGGTGCGATCAGCGCCATCTGTGACAATCATCTCCGAGTTCCTGAAGATATATCCGTGATAGGTTTCGACGGCATTCGCATAGGGGAATATTACCATCCCAAGCTCACTACTATAGAGCAGAATGTAGCGCAGATTGCAAACAGAAGCTGTGAAATGATCATAGAATGTATTGAAAAAGGAACAGAAGCAAGACACGAGCTTATATCTTTTCACCTGAAATGCAGACAAAGTGTAAAAAACTGTTTGGCCGACCTGTAAGCTGAATCCGCAATTAAAAAAATTTAATAAACGCTGCAGGCAGTTCAAGCGCAAAGGATAAAGCACTAATAAAATGCTTTATCCTTGCCCTTACACATATATGATGCTAATCTTCATATACATCTGACTGCCAGATGGTATTTACCAGTCTTGTAATGGAACGTTTTAAATCACGAATATCCAAACTGCCATTTNTCAGCTCCTGCCTGATGTTTTCATGATCCTCCACGCAGCCCGGCATAACNATATCATTNCCTGCCCTCATGCATCCTGACGCCGTACATCCATCCCNCTGCATGGTAGTCGTCCAGTCTGTCATNACCAGTCCCTTATATNTCCACTCATTTCTAAGCACCTTNGTACAAAGATCATAATTATTAGCCGCATGTATTCCATTCACCAAGTTATANCTNGTCATCACAGACATAGGAGCAGATTCTTTTACTGCAATCTCAAATCCTTTCAGGTAAATCTCCCTAAGCGCCCTTTCACCAAGCACACTGTCTGATCCCATACGATTCTCTTCCTGGCTGTTGCATGCAAAATGTTTAATTGTTGTTCCNTATCCCTTCTTAGACTGAACNCCTCTGGTTATTGCNGCTGCCATATATCCACTGACTACCGGATCCTCAGAATANTATTCAAAATTTCTGCCGCACAAAGGATTTCTGTGGATATTCATACCAGGTGCCAGCCATAATGTTACANNAAATTCTTTCATCTCTTCTGCAACAGCCCTGCCGCATTCNTCAAGCANTTTTATATCCCAGCTCTGTGCAAGCAGCGTNCCNACAGGAAATGCCGTACAATATTGGTAATAGAGCTCTCCGTCTTTTGTCCNNCTTTCTCTNCAGAGNAAGCCGTCTTCCATTGCCATGCTTTTGGAATTTGGCAATATCTCTCCNTCTTTTACCTGATAGGTCTTATTTAACCGGATCCCTGCCGGTCCATCAGCCAGTACAATAGGTGCAACTCCCCGCTCAACAGCGCAATCACTTGTTTCCGCCGCTGANCCTGGAACATTGATCCCGGCAGANCCTATTACNGCTCCCTGNCNTTTNCCTATATTTCCTGTTGCCAGCAAAATTAATTGTTCTTCTGTTAAAGTGTCAACAAAATCTCTTACTTCTTCCGGCATATCCTCATAGGCTGGTGAATAACTGTATTCTTCACATACTATATCACACGGATTGATATGAAGAGAAGGCTTTAAAGATACCTGATCTAACCATATCTCTCTTTTAAAATTTGACTTTTCTATATCACCCGCCAGTTCAATAACTTCTTTTTCCGGAATGCAGATATGTTCTGTTTTAGCTGTTTTAATATCTTCTGTCACACAAATCGACGCAGCAATCACGGAAGTTGAAACACTGTTTCCCGCAAAAATTCCATAAGTGCCTTTTTCAATCAGCCACTCTCCTTTTTCCTCATTAAAATAAGAAAATAATGAAACCGGAATATNAATTTCCAGNCTTTCTGTTTCTCCGGGAGCCANCAGGCCTGTCTTGCCAAAGCCAACCAGTTTTCTATACTCCTTAGCTGCTCTTNCCTGAGGCGGGCAGATATAGATCTGTACAACTTCTTTNCCGCTGTATTTTTCTCCGATATTGNAAACACTGGCGTTCACAATTATTTTTGCATTTTCNGTTCCGAAATCCTGTTGCTGAATATAAATATTNTTTATATCAAAAGTTGTATAAGACAGACCATAGCCGAAATCATAGCGAACCGGAATATCATATGTATCAAAATATCTGTATCCAACATAAATTCCTTCATGGTATTCTTCATGATCAACGTCACCGTCATTATTGGAAAAAGTTTTCGAACTGGGATAATCTTCATAGTGAATCGCCCANGTATCTGTCATTTTACCGGAGGGCGTGATCGCTCCGCTGATCACATCCGCAAAAGCATTTCCTCCCTCCATTCCCGGCTGCTGAACATANAGGATCGCCTCAATTTCNCTGTATTTATCTGCAAAATTGAGATCCATGATCCCAGTGATATTTAACGCCAGTAATACATGAGGGTATATTTCACATATTTTNGCCAGAATGGCTTCCTCATTTTCCGTAATAAAATAATCTCCTTTTTTACAAACACGATCNTTTCCTTCTCCAGCNTTTCGGCTCAGTACAAAAACAGCCGTATCCGTATCTGTCTGATCNGGCATCTCTCCGGCCGGAATCTGAAANGGAGTGGAGGAATATGCTTTAAAAAATCTGTGAAAAATATCCTCTTTATCCCAAATTTCCTGACGCCATTTTAACCGTTCCTCATGATATATCTTCTCATAATTATTGATCCACTGCTCCGTTGTAATCTTATATCCGGCATTGATAAGGCCCTCATAAATGCTGATGGTTTCTCTTGCATTGACATCCCCGGATCCCATACCTCCTTTGATGGTAACCACCGCACCGGCACCATATAAGGCAATCCCCTTATCCTTTCCTATNGGCAATAAGTTATTTTCATTTTTTAAAAGAACCATTCCCTCAGCCGCTGCTTTTCTTGCCACTTTCCTGTTTTTTGTTTCATATAACCTGATTTCTGAATTTGTTGTTCCTGTAAATTTGCGTTGTTTTATTTTCATATACCTGCTATCTGCCTCATTTTTTTATGATTCTTCCGAACTGTAGAAAATATGTGATAATTACCATTACCTGTGTTTGCTTATAATTGCGCCCACTATTCCTTTAAGTGCCGCATACAAAAGTCCTGCTACGGGCCAGATGATCCAGGTAACTCCCCAGCCCAGATGTCTTTCCTCATCAAAGAAACGCCAGTTAAAAGAAGCTATCAAAAAAATTGCTGTTACAATACTCCAGTAAACCCCCGGGAAAAATGCGGTGCGCCTTTTCTCTGCCTTTTTTTCTCTGGTGTAATCACCTTCCTGAAGCAGCTTTTCATAGCCCTCATGAATGAAGGATGCCCAGACGATCAGATAAACACCCCCAGCGATAAAAACAAGAAGCAGTACCATCCCCACAATATAGCTTAAATCTCCCATTTCCATAGCTACTGCCCCAAACAGCGGAATAACGCCCAGCATACAAATNNCTGTTCCTATTGCAATAAATTTTCTATATGTCTGGGCGAAAGCTTCTTTTTTCTTTTCTACAATTCCTTTGACGCCGTACTGCAGGGAAATAGCTTCTGTTTCCAAATAATCATATTTGGAAATCTTCATACTGTTTAAAATAAGTATCATAACCCCAGGAACCAAAACCAGAAACAGAATAACAACGCCAATTCCTCCTGCCCTGTCATCCGACATGGCAATAACTCCTTCATCAACAAGTCCCGCCAGCANAATTAAGGCCGTGGGCGATAAAATACAAAGTAAAACTCCAAGTGCAATATTTTTAGCTGATTTCTCCACTAATTCCATATATCCGCCGGCTTCTTCCAAAGAAACACTGCGTCTGTTTTCCTCCTTAACATTTTCTGCTGTTTCTTCGATAACAGTCAACGTTCCATCAACTGTTTCTATTTCATCTTTTAACAGATAATCTGTACTGACTGAAAAAATCTCACTTAATTTGATAATTCTTTCCAGGTCGGGTATGGAAGTGCCCGATTCCCACTTAGAAACAGACTGCCTGGAAATATCCAGCTGCTCCGCCAATTGTTCCTGAGACCATCCTTTTTTCTTTCTTAATTCTATTATTTTGTCGGCTAAGATCATTATTTANGCCATCCTTTCTGATAATTTAATTTTAACGATATCGCTTGAAAAAAATATAGCAAAATTATCGGTTGACAACTATCAAGCGCGCTTGGAAATTTGTCACCTGGCAGTTGCATTTATCAAAAAGGGCCTAAGATCAGCCATAAAACATAAGTCCTTCAAATAAATGCCGAGAGTCAATACAATTTCCGTCAGGCAGCTGGCATTCTGTAACGTTCACCTTTATCCATCCCATTTCACCGGTAGAAACCTTTTTAAGCTGTACCCATTCCTTAAGATCTCCTCCAATGACCTGCACCGCATCTCCCGCTAAAAGTTCAATGTCCGCTTCATTCCCATTCTTCTCGCTATAAAGAGGAATCTCTTGCAAAACCGTAGCTGTATTTCCCCTGTAATCATAAAAATCCTTTTCCTGCTTCTCCAGTTTACCATTTACCAAGTGATACTCAAATTTCACAGGCTGACACTGAAAATGATATGTTTCTTCATAAGCCTCAAGTCTGTCAGCGTAAACATCAAGTTCTCTTGTATCGGAATAAATGTTTCCTGCTTCCTTCAATTTTCCTTCCTCATAAACATAAAAAGTCATTACAAAATCAGCACTGAGGCCGTTTTGAGCCACGATCAGAAAGTAATGTATCCCATCCATAGATGCCACATAACATTTATCATGAATAGCATCTCCTTCCTGCCAGATGGATATTTCTTCGCCGTTACTGTTCCTTACAGAAAGAGAGATTTTACTAATTTCAGCCCAATCCTCTTCTGTTTCCTGATCTAAAATCTGATAGATGATCTGTTCCTTCTTCCCGTCTCCATCAAGATCCAGGCTGGAAAGATTTAAAAGCCCTTCCGCATCCGTTCCATTTTTTCTATATCCCCTTGCAATCTCAAAATCCATAACTGTTTTCAGATTTTCTTTTTCAATATCTGACAGAAGTTCTTGCTGCAATGCCTCAAATTCAACCCCACCATATTCAGGCTCATACCAGCTTTTCTGTAAAAAGAGCGCATTTAAAAATTTATCATTAAACTTTCTCCCATGCCTGGCAAAGATCTGATTTCTGGCAATGGAAAGATCTGTCTGATTAAAACCCCACAATTCTTCAGAGCTCCATATCCGTTCAGAAAAATCGGGATAATAATATTCATCTGTAATCACATCATATGCTTTAAGATAATTTTCCTGAAAACCATTGTGATTAAAGTCATCGNNTTCCATCATAAGTTCATATGCCGGCGGGTCCGTATAAGAATCGCTTGTATCAAAAAACAATAACTTAGTGCCGTCTTCCAGAATCACATCCAGTCTTTCTTCTGACTGATTATAATAGCCGGCAAAAGAAACATCACACTTTTCAAGTTCCTCCATTACCGTCTCAAGCCCAATTCTTCCATAATCAAGGTCAAAAGAAGCTGGAAGCTCTTCTACTTCTTTTCTGTTTACCTCGTTTTCAGATTCTTTTACCGTTTCCTGCCCCCTGGCCAGTTCCGGATCTCTTTCTATTTCCTCGTACATCTCCGGATTGTCCAAAACTAAATCAGCTTTTTCTTCCTTTTTACTACAGCCGGCAAGCAATAATCCTGCCGCCATCAATATATATACAATTTTCTTATTCATAAGTTTTTCCCTTTTCCTTTATCATATCTTTCTATTTTAACATTCTTCCTGCTTTTTTCCATTTTNNTGTCCAAAACTTATGGTTTTATTAAGAAATACAGCCGGCTCAGTCACTCTTTCGCGTGCTGTAAGCCGGCTATGCCATTCATCTTTTACTTATGGGAAAAAATAACCTGGTCCCATTTCAATATCCTCGTCATCTAAATTATCTTCATCCTTTACATACTCTGTTTTATCAGACTTATCGTTTTTGAATCGTTCTATCTTCTTTTTGGCATTATCGTATTCTTCAATAGTTGTCCCCAGACCTTTACAGGCCTTTTGCAGATCGATTCCAAAATTTTTCATAGCAGATTCAACATTTTTTACCAGAGTTTCCGAAATCCCTTGTTCGATTCCCTGCTGTAATCCCTGCTGTAATCCCTGTTCGATTCCTTGCTGTAATCCAATACTAAGAATACTCATTCTCACAGTCTCCCATTCTTCCGATTGCTTAATTTCTCCCACTATTCTGTCCAAATCTAAAATACGTTTATCTTTCACAGTAATATTCGGATTATCCAAAGTTGTGTTTTTCATGTATTGAAGCAGACTGACCAGTTCCGCCCGTCCGTTCAGACTCGACATATTCAGAAAAATTTTCTTTGTACCATCTTCCAGGGGAAGATCTGCTACCTCCTCACACTGTTCACTAAAAGTATACTTTGCAAGGTCCTTTCCAAAAATATCATCCTGTGTGATAAAAATGATAACTGTTGACGGCAGATGTTTATAGCGTGTTTCCCTTCCCGCTTTAAGAATCGGTGTGTCGATCAGACCCTGATAAAATCTGGAGCGTTTGCGAATGTCATCACTTTCCGCATCGTTTTGCATTTCCACATCAAACTGTCTGTCCTTTACGTCCAGTGCCCATGCATCTAAACGTATCGCCCTCTTTCCTGACTTATTCAGAATAACCTGTTCGGCTTTCACTTCTTTCAGTTTTAAGTCTGCTTCATCCAGTATAATACTCAACACATCCTCATAGGCCTCTTTCACCTTCATGACCGACAAAAATAGCGCAAAATCACTTAAATTGATCTGGCAATCTTCAGGATGCACTTTTGATGTGACACATTGTAGCTCTGGTTTCTCCACTGTTTTCTGTTGCATAGCATTTCCTCTCTTTCATTGTAGAGCAGAGAGGTTTTCCGGTTACGATATCCTCCCTGCGGTTTTCAGTTGTAAGCAAGGAGTTTCTGCAGAGATTTCTCCGCAATAGATACAGACTTCATATACAAGTCTGTGGCTTTAGAAAAGCCATTAAGATATCATAAGAATCTTAGATTTGTTCTTTGCTTGAAAGCATTTTATCATATTCGGTTTTATATTTCAAGCATTAACTGAATAATGTTTGTATTTAGTTGAACAGTTTCCTCCAGATTAAAACTGCATCATCATAGCCATCGTAAGATTTTACTGAAAAAACGGTTCTTTATCTTCAAAACCAAAATCATATAAAAACGTCTGCTTGTCCTCATACTGAGCGGTACGTCCGTCATTTCCAGATCTTCATAAAGATCATATGTCAGATCATCATAAGAAAAATCTAAAGATTCTGTGACTTTTCCCAATAAAAACTGTTGCTTTGTCTGTCCGGTCTCGTTGCTCGCGGAAATAAAAAGCTACATTTGCCATCCTATTCCTAATAAAGAACAGGACAAATTTGTTATTTCAAATCTGTCCTGTACAAAAATTTCTTATTCTATTTTAAAGTCAATGTGATTCTGTATTATCCTGTAATATCAAGTGCATGCATATAGGCATCGGAACCTCGTGCACAAGTCAAAGTAAGCTTTTTCCCGCTGATAAAAACTTTACATCCGGTGACACTTCTCACCCCATCCAATTTAAGTTCCATGGTTCCCTGTTTAGTATCCAGATAAAGCAAGTCTTCATTGGATTTGCTTCCTACCGTTCCGCTTACAGTAGCCGTAGAAGATGTATCAATATCTGCTACGGTTAAATTATTCTTAACTCCTACAATATCAACAGCATGCAGATAAGCATCCGATCCATGATAATAGGAAACTGTCAGTTTACTGCCCTGCGTAAGAACCATCCCTTTGGTACTGTCTGTATTGCCCTCGATTACAAACTGCATCTCTCCGCCGCTAGTAGATAAATATAAAAGATTTTCTTTCGTACTGCTTCCCACTGTTCCCGTAACTGTCATAGTAGCCGCCTTGCGATTGGAGGGATCTGCAGGTGCTGGCGTAAGACCGGAGGAAGCTGCCACAGAACCTGATACACCATCAGAAATGCTTATCGCATGCATATAGGCATCAGAACCTCTTGCACATACTATGGTGTAGTTTTTATCTGCAACAAGTACGGAACAGCCGCTCATATTGGTAGTTGTATCAAGTTTGATCTGCATCTCACCCTGAGGCGTATTGAAATATAGAAGATCACCTTTACTCTTCTCACCTATTTTTCCGGTTACCGTTGCAGTTGTTGATGTGTCGATTGTCGCCGAAGGCTTCTGTGTATCGCTGGTAATTTTGACTGCATGAAGATATCCGTCTGAACCGTTTGTTACCGAAACACTGATCTTCGTATCCGGAAGCAATATTTTGCAGGCGCTGGCATCTGTTCCGCTATCCAGCTTGATTTCCATCTTTCCCTCATTTGTGGAAAGATATAATAATTCAGATGTAGTACCGGACATAACAGTACCCTGTACTGTCGCCGTCACTTCCGCGGCCTGTACTGCAAACGGTTTTTCTAAAGTCATGATCAGTCCAAAAGTAAGGCAGACTGCCATGCATATCTTTGCAATTCTGTATCTCTTCATTCCTGTACCTCCGTCAAATTTCAAGTATTCTATGATAGATTTCCTAAGTATATCAAGCAAACTCATCATACAATATTTATAACGGAAAAGCAACACAGATTCTGCCCTTATTGCCTGCTAATCACCTTAAAATAATCTTAATAATCATCAACATCAAATTCTCTGTCCTTATAATAATACTTCCTGTCTTTTTCCGTAATTTCCCGAATGACCCTGCAGGGATTTCCTGCCGCGATCATATTATCCGGTATATCTTTTGTTACCACACTTCCGGAACCGATCACTACATTATTTCCAATATGGACTCCTGGAAGAATCACACTGTTTCCGCCTATCCAGACATTATCTCCGATAGTGATCGGTATCCCATATTCATATCCCGAATTTCTGCTGTCCGGATGGATTGGATGTCCTGCTGTATAAATAGAAACATTGGGTGCGATCTGAGCATTTTCTCCTATGGTCACCTTTCCCACATCTAAAATAGTCAGCCCGTAATTGGCAAAGAAATTTTCTCCTACTTCAATATTCCACCCGTAATCACAGTGAAAAGGAGCCTCAATCCACACATTGTCACCTGTTTTTCCCAAAATCTTTTTTAATAGTTCCGGAATTTTATCTCTTTCCTTTGGATGAAGCATATTGAATTCATAAATCTTTTCCTTACATGAAGTGCGCTCCTGCGCTAATCCATCCAGCCATGCCTTATATGGCAATCCCTGCAGCATTCTTTCCCTCTGATTCATAATTGATCTCCCTCTTTAATACATTACTTTCACATCATCTTCATTTTCAGGATTAACCTTTATAATCACCTTCTCCATATCCAATGTATCGAAGGAAACAATTTTTCCTTCCTTCAGATTCTGCAACACTATATCTTTCGCTTCCATCAATAGTGCCACTTCATCATTATGATTCTTCCAATACCACGAAAAAACAATATCATCCTTCTCAGACCAGTAGGCAAACGGTTCAACACGGTCTGGATTATAGGTTACAGAAAAGCGAACGGTATCTTTCGGAACNCTGNTATCTATCTGGAAAGAAGCATTGTTCATGCCCACACCCCAGATCTTCCNCTTTTCTTCTCCCGNTTCAAACTCCACATCAATATCTGCTGTNTTGATATCCGGATNCCCCANNATCTGCTGNCCTCCATAGGTAAGCGCACTAAACTCNGTAAACGCTANGGCNGCTCCTANTCCACACAGTAAAACNCCCAAACAAAATATGATGATCAATCTTTTATGCAGTCTGCTCATATTGTACCTCCTCACCGGACTCTTTCGATTCTTCGTTTCCACTTTCTTTTTTCTTTCTGATCAATAAACTGAACGCTCCGCAGGAAAGCGAACTGAAACAGAGAAGTCCGCCCAGACAGAACATAAATATTCCTATCAATGGATATCCCTGTACCAGAAAAACCGGTATTGCTCCTACTCCCATCAATATGATCAGCGCCATGCAGGCAAAAAACAATGAAAACATCAGCCAGCCTGCATTCCACATAAGTTTCAGCCAGAAAATACAGAAAGTAACGATCCACCCCCACATTACTGTAATCCCATGCCCTATTGACTGAAAGATTCTTCTGATATGTCCTTCCTCTTTTTTCATTTCTTTCATATTATTCTTGTTCTCCTTTGACTCTTTGGCAATTCCGTCTCTTTTTCCTCTAAAAGGTTTCATAAACCATTGGCCGGCAGCCCGGCACTTTCCCCCCAGCCATTGGAATCCATTCCTGATTCCATATACGGCACCCGCTATTTTCTTCCTGATCCATGCCAAACCTCGTTTCAGAAAAGATTCCCCTTTGTTCTCCTTACTCTTTACTGCGGTCGGCAGCTTAAATATAGTATCTTTTCTGCGAAACTCCGGTTTCACATGATACGCTCCCAGAATCCCTGCCGCCAACTCCTGCATGGGTCCAAAGTCTCGTATTGCATCTTCCTCACTTAGTCCCTTTTGCATCTTCATATCAATATGCTGCGCATATTCCGACAGAATATCTTCCTGTTCCTGATTTTCCAATATGCTGAGATATTCTCGTAGTTCCATCAGAAATTTCTCTTTATTCATGTTCGCTTCTCTCCTTTAGAAATCTATTGACTTTTGTCTGAAATTCATCCCATTCCGCTTCCAGCAAATCCCGATACAATATCCCTGCTGCCGTCAGATGATAATATTTTCTCGGCGGTCCCTCAGATGATTCCCGCAGATAAGTTTCGAAATAATGCTCATTGGTAAGACGCTTCAACAAAGGATAAATCGTACCCTCATTCACATCAATGACTTCCGAAACCTCTTCTACAAGCTCATATCCGTACATATCCTTCTGATGTACAGATTCTAAGACAATGAGTTCCAATACTCCTTTTTTAAACTGTGGATTCATAATAATCTCCGTTCCTGCATCAATCCCATTTTCGATTTGTATAGTATTAGATTAAACCCACTACCTTGCATTGTCAAGTACCAATTATTTTCAAATACCACTCTAAAAATAGAGAAGAGCCATATACCATGCATTCCTTACTAGGTATATGACTCGAACCAATTCACAAAATATTACATTATTTTCTTTATCTTCTCCAAATAATTCTTATGATCAGCGCACCTGCCACCGCTCCAATGGTATTCAGAATCAGATCATCCAGTTCTGAAACACCGCTGCTCAAAATATATTGCATAGTTTCAATAAAGAAAGAAAATAAAAATCCAAAGACCGCTATTTCCCAAAGACTTCTTTTACTCTTAAACCATTGCAAATACATTCCCAAAGGGATAAACCAGACAATATTTCCTCCAAACAGATAAATGATCCGAAACCAATTTTTCTCCTGAATCAACGGAATGTATGATTGAAACAGACTCATATTGATCCTTCCGGAAAATAAATTATGAACACTTACGCCTGATCTGAAAACCGTGATCCGCAATACGCACATGATATAGATGATAAACAAGATTGTTATTATGCTCTTTTTACTTCCTGATTTTCTTTTCATCTTAAAATTTCCAATCTGTACTGTTTTCATTTAAGAAGCGCCTGATATATTTCTCTTTTACTGACTCCTCTGTCAGCTGCTACCATTTTCATAGCGCTTTTTCTGTCAATTCCCTGCTTCTCATAAACAGCCATATGCTCTTCTATGCTCAACTCTTCCCATCTGGACCTCTCGCCCTGTCTGATTTCCTCTCTGCTTTTTCCTTCCAGTACCAGAACATATTCTCCTTTAGGCTCATTTTCCTCATAATAGCTCATAGCCTGTTCCAAAGTAGTAGGAAAGACTGTTTCAAACTTTTTGGTAAGTTCTCTGCAAAGTGTGATCTTCCTCTGTCCTGTCACATCATACAATTCCTGCAGAGTACGTTTCAAATGATGAGGAGCTTCATATAGAATGATCGTCCTGGTTTCATCTTTCAGCTCTTCAAGTATATACTTCTTCTCTTTCTTGTCAGAAGGAAGAAATCCTTCAAAACAGAACCTTCTGGTGGAAAGTCCCGACAGGATAAGCGCCGTAATACAGGCACAGCATCCCGGCAGAGAAGTAACTGGAATACCTGCTTCCTGACACATTTTGACCAGTGTCTCTCCCGGATCGGAAATGGCCGGTGTTCCTGCATCTGTGATCAGCGCAATATTTTTCCCATTTAAAAGCTGTGCTGACAGCTGCTGCGCTTTTTCTACTTTGTTATATTCATGATAACTGGTCATAGGTGTTTTAATTTCAAAATGATTCAGCAGCTTAATACTGTTCCTGGTATCCTCTGCCGCTATCAGATCCACTTCCCGCAGTGTATCTATGACCCGCTCTGTTATATCCCCCAGATTTCCTATGGGAGTCGCGCATAAATAAAGAGTTCCCGTCATTTAACTTTACCTTTCTTCTTCTGATCCATTTGGGGCAAGCAGTCCGTCTTCCGTATAATGATTAGAGGCATTCCACAGAAGCCATTCTTCATATCCGGCATCATAAACTGCCTGTATCTGATCTCTGATTTCCTCTGCTTCATAGGAAATATGTCCTTTTACCCATGTAGCGGTAAAATCCTGCAGCCACGGTCTTACCTGAGCGCTTATGCCCTCCATAGGTTCAAGTGCCGCCAATTCTTCCATCGTATATTCCGGTATTTCATTTCCCGAGACGGTTTTAACCGGAATACCCGCCAGTACTTTTCTTGATGACTGCAATGCGGTAAGTACCAGCCGGTATGGTTCTGCATCAGGAATCGGAATATTATAGTTATTAGGTCCATAGTGAGAAGGATACACCATAGGACTGATATAATCCAGGTATTTAGACAGTTCTAAATAATTCTGCCCAACGATTTCCTGATCCACCTCACTGTCAATTACCATGCCGAAAACATCCGCAGAGATTGCTCCTCCTGCTTCGTGTACTCTGTTTGAAGCATATTGNACAAANTCCGTNATGATCTGCTGCCTNTCCTGCTCTTCCTGTCCAAAATCCACATTTTTCATACCGTCATCGGTAGAAAAACGAACATAATCAAATTGCACCTCATCAAATCCCATGCGCAGTATTTCCTCTGCAATATCCAGAAGATATTCCCAAACTTCCTGATTATATGGATTCAGCCATGCAAGACCGCCTTTATCATGAAAAATGCTNCCATCCGAATTATGTACACACCATTCCGGNTTTTCCTCTGCCAGAAAAGGATCTTTAAANGCNACNATTCTGGCAATCAGNTAGATATCTTTTTCTTTACATTCTGTTATCAGNGATTCCATATCCNGCACATAGCGAATACCTGCGCCCACTTCTGTTACGGCGGGAATCTGCATATCATAGACCACTCTGCCTTCATCATTCTTGATATCCATGACAATAGCATTAAGCTCTGTCCTGTCCACAAGATCGATCAGATTCTCCATATTATCGGTTCCAGCCATAGGTCCTGTCACAAAAATCCCCTTTACCTTGGGCCTTATGATAACCTCCGCTTCTGTCTCTTCCGGTTCTTCTGTCCCTGCAGCAGCTGTCTCCTGTTCCTCTTCTTTTTCAGCCGTCTTTGCTTCTTGCGTCATTGTTTCCTGTACACTGCTTTTGCATCCGCATAGAAAAGCAGTCAGCAACAAAACAAAACAGAGAAGCTTTACGTTCTTTTTAGCGGATTTAATATCCGTAAATGTCATAAATTTCATCCGTATAAACCCCTGGCTCCTTATACACGATCAATGGTTTTTCCACCGTCATCCTTGGTTTTCCACCGCGATTTGCTTCTATCAGTACCATATTGGGTTCTTTATCCACAAAAGGATACACCAATTTCATCCTCTTAGGTTCAAGTTTATATTCCCTGAGCAATACCATAATATCACTAAGTCTGAAAGGCCTGTGCACCATAAAAAAATTCCCGCCCGGTCTAAGCAGCCTGGCGCTCTGGCTGATCACATCTTCCAATGTACAAAGCAGCTCATGCCTTGCTATGGCTTTCGGCGCATTCGGATTTGTCAATCCGTGATTCTCCGTCATATAGGGCGGATTGCATGTTACAACATCAAAAGAAGCAGCCCCAAATAGGCGAACTGCTTCCTTTATATCTCCTGTCACAATGGTTATCTTATCTTCAAGTCCGTTCAGCTTCACACTGCGCAGCGCCATATCCGCACTTTCAGCCTGTATCTCAAGTCCTGTCAGATGAGNAGCCCNGGTTTTGGCTTCCATCAAAAGAGGAATGATTCCNGTTCCCGTACCCAGATCCANCACCTTATCTCCTTCTGCCGCTCTGGCAAATCCTGACAAAAGCACTGCATCCATTCCAAAACAGAATCGGTCAGGGTTCTGAATGATCCGGTAATGATTTCTCTGCAGATCATCCACTCTCTCATTTTCCTTAAGAAGTTCATCAGTTGTCATCTAATTTTGACTTTCCTTCCTCTTTTTCCAGTTTTTCCAGTTCTCTTAATTCCTCNTCTTTCAGCTCGACTTTGTTATTTCTGTGCTTTCTCTTAAAACGGAGCTGATTTACCTTATACTCCTTAATTTCTTTTTCATCATCTTTATCAACAATAACTTTTACAAGCTGGCGAAGTACATTTACACTGGAAACCTCACCTTTAAGTCCGTCTTCCGTAGTAACATGATCTCCCACATTGGGAAGTCTCCTATTCAGTTCCTCATAAGTCTCTTCTTCATGTTTAAGACAGCACATCAGTCTTCCGCATACTCCGGATATCTTGGTCGGATTCAGGGACAGATTCTGTTCCTTTGCCATCTTGATAGATACCGGCACAAACTCAGACAAATGTGCATGACAGCATAGCTCTCTGCCACAGATCCCGATACCGCCAAGAATCTTAGTCTCATCACGTACACCGATCTGTCTNAGCTCTATTCTGGTCTTAAATACTGACGCCAGNTCTTTTACCAGTTCTCTGAAATCAATCCTGCCATCGGCTGTAAAGTAAAACAATACCTTATTGTTATCAAAAGTATATTCTGCATCGATCAGTTTCATTTCAAGACCATGCTTCCGGATCTTTTCAAGGCATATTTTAAATGCATCCTTTTCCTTGATCTTGTTAGCCGCTTCCTGTTCATCATCTCTTTGTGTCGCTATGCGAAGAACCGGTTTTAAAGGCTGGACGACTTTCTCATCCTCCACTTCCCTGGGATCACCTACTACAGTTCCGTATTCAATTCCTCTGGCCGTCTCAACTATTACATGATCATTTCTCTTAATATCTAATTTTCCGGGATCAAAAAAATAGATTTTACCCGCCGTCCTAAAACGCACACCTATTACCTTTGTCATTAATCTATCAACCTCACTAATTTTCTTTAATCGTAAGCAGTAAAAGCTCCATGGTCAGATCAAAATTAACATTGGCACTCAGCCTCTGTTTTGATTTTTCCAGAGAATCTATTATTTTTTCAATTCCTTCATAGGTGCTTTTGTCCGCTACCTTTCTAATATACTGTATTTCCTCTCTGAAAATCAAGTCATTGGCATCATGGGTAGCCTTAAACAGCAGTACGTCACGATACCAGATAGAGAGAATATCCAAATAATCGCTTACCTCAAATTTGTATTCATTAATTTTCTTGATGGCTGTAACGATCTCATTTATTTCCATATCATTGATATTCTTAAGTAAAGTAAGGGCTTCCTCCTTTACCTTATCGAATTCTTCGCTTTTAGCAAGCAGTCTTGCTTTTCCAATATTTCCTCTTGCAAAAGCAACGCATATGTCCGCCTTATAATCAGGGATTTCCATATTTTCCATCAGGAAGTTCTTGACCTGCTCGTCCCTGACCGGCTTCATATTAAGCAGCACACAGCGGCTCTGAATAGTAGGCAATAAAGCGCTTACATTGGATGTCAGGATCAAAATGACCGCATACTCCGGAGGTTCCTCCAGCGTTTTTAATAACGCATTCTGCGCCTGCACCGTCATTTTTTCTCCTTCATTTATGATATAGATCTTTTTAGGACCGCTGTAAGGCTTGATCGCCACATCACCATTAATTTGAGAACGAATATCATCTACGCCGATGGTATTTGGCTTTTCATGTGTAATAAAAATAATATCGGGATGATTACTGCTCATAGCCTGCTTACAGGAATGACATTCACCACAGGGTTCTGTTTCCCCCTCCTTACTACAGCGATTTTCACACTGAAGCGCCATGGCAAAGATCTTGGCAATGAATTCCTTGCCGGAACTTTTTTCTCCGTTAATAATATACGCATGAGAAATTTTATTCAAACGTATGGCATTTTGAAGATGTTCTTTCAGTTGCTCCTGACCCACTATATCTTTAAATTTTCTCATAACATATCCCCCTACGTTAAGATGTCAAGTAAAAGACCCCTGATCTCACCTATCTTGGAAAGTATAGCCAGGTGATCCTGCTCATCCTTCATCAGCTCTTGTGCCAGTTCATCCAGATTTTCATCCACTAAACGGATAATACCGTAAACTCTGTGACGGCCTTTTCTGTCCAAAAAATTCTCACGGCTGAAAGAATGAGAACGACTGACTATCTCATTCATAAATTCTTTGATCAGCCCGCGATATTTTTTCATATCCCGTATGTCACGTTTTTTGGAAAGTTTATCTCCCTGCATGGTTATTGCTTCCATAAGAGTACTCAGCCGCGCCTGCAGCTCCTGCTCTTCCACGTGACTCACCAGTGTAAATTTGAAATTTCCATCAGATTCTCTGACCGGTGCTGCAGCCTCCGGCTGGGTAACCTGATTGATCTGATTTACCTTTATATCCATATCAGTTACCCTCCTTTCGCATTCTGATCGATATGCTTATCATATTTTTAGTGTAACAGATAATCCTCTATTTCTGAAAGGCATTTTTCTAAATTTTCATTGGAAAATATTCGGTTTATACCGGCTTCCTCTATCTTTTTCTCAGAAAAATCTTCCTCATCAGCCAGATATCTTCTGCAAAGTTCCTGATAGCTGGGTTTTTCCTGTCGTCGCTCTCTGTCAAGCGCTCTTTGAAGCCTGATTCCATCATCTACTGTAAGCATTACCGGAAATACCTTATCTCTCCCAAAATACTCCGCTGTTTTTACAAAAGACTCCAATGTACCGATAATAATATAGTTATTATGATCAAGATCTATATTTCCATCATCTACAGTAAAGTATCTCCATAAACCATGATATGTATGATAGGCACGGTCTTCTATTACTTTGCCCTGTGCCTGCATATTTTTGAATCCGTTTTCATCCGTAAAAAAGTATTCTTTTCCGTTTCTTTCACCTGACCGGATCGGTCTTGTTGTATAGGGTACTATTTTTTTCAATTGCAGATAATTCTTTTTCAGCAGATGTTTATACACTGTATCCTTTCCCGAGGAGCTCTTCCCCATTAAGTATACCATTTTTCCCATGTGAATTAAACCTCTACTACTCGAATCATATTTGTATTTCCGGAAACTCCGAGAGGAACTCCGGCTGTAAGCACAACTCTGTCACCCTTTTTAATATAACCTGCCTCTTCTGCGGCACGGACTGCTTCTTCAAACAGATCATCTGCAGTACTTTCTCTTGCTATCCAGACAGGTGTCACTCCCCATAAAAGATTTAACTGCCTGCAGATTCTGGGACTCACGCTGCATGCAATGATCGGACAATTCGGCTTATACATGGCGATCATCCCCGCTGTAAATCCGGAAATAGTCACGGTAATAATGGCCGATGCTTTTAAATCCATGGCCGTTGTACAGGTTGCATGGGAAATAGCCGTAGTAATGTCAAAATTATCAATGTCATTTCTCCTCTTTAAACGGCCATTATAATCAATATCCTGTTCTGTACGTTCTGCAATCCTGGCCATTGTCTTAACTGCCTCTACAGGATAAAGACCGGCAGCACTTTCTCCGGAAAGCATGATTGCAGTGGTTCCATCATAAATAGCATTTGCAATATCTGTAGTCTCTGCTCTCGTAGGTCTTGGATTTTTAATCATGGATTCCAGCATTTGAGTTGCTGTAATAACATGTTTGCCAAGATTCTCTGCTTTCTTGATCATCCTTTTTTGAATCACAGGCACCTCTTCCATGGGAATCTCTACTCCCATATCTCCTCTGGCCACCATAATACCATCAGAAACTTCTAAAATTTCATCCAGATTATGAATACCCTGCATATTCTCGATCTTGGCAATTATCTTCATATGGCTTCCATGATCTTCCAGAATTTTTCTGACTTCCAGAACATCCTCTTTGCATCTGACAAAAGAAGCCGCCAAAAAGTCAAATCCCATATCGCATCCAAACATAATATCACTTCTGTCCACATCACTGATATAAGGCATAGATAATACGGCTCCCGGTACATTTACGCCTTTATGATTGGAAATGGGACCGCCATTAACCACTGTACATATTATATCGGTTTCATTTATGTCATCCACAACCATTTCAATCAAACCGTCATCAATTAAAATAGTAGTACCTACAGAAATGTCATTCTTTAAATTTTTGTAAGTAATCGTGACCTTCTCATTATTACCAAGAATCTCTTCTGTAGTTAAAATGAATTTCTGTCCCCTCTTAAGCTCCGTTCTGCCGCCTTCAATGTCCCTCAATCTGATTTCAGGCCCCTTCGTATCAAGCATGGTTGCTACTGGAATTTTTAATTCATTACTGATTTTAATCACCCTGTCAAATTTAACCTTATGCTCTTCATGGCTGCCATGAGAGAAGTTAAATCTTGCAACATTCATTCCCGCTTTCATCAACTCTCTTAATTTTTCTTCACTTTCACTTGCCGGACCTATCGTACATATGATTTTTGTCTTTCTCATAAAATATCTGCCTCACTTTCCTGCTTTCATTCTGATCTTTATTGGATAACTTTCAGATAATACTTTTGATCCTTTTGATCCAGTTTAACTCCCTGAACTGCATATCCGCTATCCGAATATACTTTTAACATTTCGATCATCCTGTCATCTAATTCTTCACCTGGTACCAGCATTGGTATTCCCGGCGGATAAAGATTAACAAAATCTGCTGCAATTCTTCCCCTTGACTCTTCTAACGGCATATACATATCCTCTGCTGTAAACACATCACTTATCTTAAGTATCACCGTTGGCTTATACTGCTGATATAACAAGATATTTTTTTTATCTTTTTTTTCTTCCCGTGTCTTTTTCTTTGAATAAATCATTTCATCAATTTCACAAAGTGCATTTGACAGCCTTACAAATCCTACTTCCTCATCCATCATGGAAAGAATGGCTATTACATAATCCGCAGCATACATTTCCATTTGTAAATGATAAGAATTCTTTAGAACATCGTAAAGCTGCAGTCCTGTAAAATCCGTTCCCCTTACAGAAATTAAAAGACGCCCCGGTTCCTGCACTCCCGGTATAAAATTTTTTTGAAAGCTTTGTCCGCTTTTTTCTGCTTCTGCCATAGAAGGATAAATTTTAATGCATTGGAACTCTTTCGATTTCTTTAACAGTTCCCTTCTGTAGAGAAGCATTTTGCCAAGTCTTTCTTTTCCCTCTTTTTCTATAAATTCCATACAGAGATCTATTCCGGACAT
Source organism: Lachnospiraceae bacterium (assembly GCA_014803415.1). GTDB lineage: Bacteria > Bacillota > Clostridia > Lachnospirales > Lachnospiraceae > Suilimivivens. The sequence goes on along the minus strand of JAAVBZ010000006.1, from coordinate 2,137 downwards.
AAATAAGTATGACGGACTGCTGGACTGATAAATTCTCAAATATTTTTTTACTGTTTCCTTGCTGACCAATGCACTGTTCCTGTGCAAAAGAGCTGTTTGCGTAGGCGCAGGCAATGTTTTGTGTACACTGTGAATTACCAGATCGGCTCCCTCTATAACTGCACTTACAGGAAATGAGGGATGAAAACCAAAATGGGCGCCGTGGGCTTGGTCTACTATAACCGGAATTCCATAGCTGTGGGCAATCTGAGTAATGCCTTCTACATCAGAAAGAATTCCGTCATACGTAGGTGATGTTATAACAATCCCCGCTACTACAGCGCCTATCTCATTCCTTTTAATTCCTTCTTTTTCCAAAATCTCTTCAAGCTTTTCTTCCACCTGATATTTCTTAATTCCATCCGCTATCCCAAATTCCTCTATTATATCCGGATAAATATATTCTATGTCAAAACTATTTAAAAAAGCTGCATGATATACGGATTTATGACAATTCCTGGAAATGATCAATTTCCTTCCTCTTCCTTTAACAGCTGATACGGCACTTAAGATTCCCGCTGTGCTTCCGTTTACAAGGAAATATGTTTCTTTTGAATGATAAAGGCATGCCGCATGATCCTGAATTTCTTTAATAATACCTTCTGCATGATGTAGATCATCAAATCCATCTATTTCCGTAATATCATATTTATATATATCTGCTAAAGGTCCGCTTTCAGAGTTCCTTTTGTGCCCTGGCATATGAAAAGGATAGAAATCACTTTCACTATACTTTTTAAGTTCCTGAAACAAACTGATCTTCATTTAACTATTCCCATTTTTACTCTTCTTATGCCGTGGCGAATTCTTAATGTCTCCAGTAAGGAACAATATTTATCTGCAGTAGTTACGATCCATGCTTCTCTGCATGCAGGAGGTATCACAGTAAGAGGCCACATATGTTTCTTAATGATATCTCTTTCCCTGTCCGTTAAATGATATTCTTTTTCTGCATTTCTGAATGCGATTCCGGGATGATAAAAACCATGAAGTCTTTGATAATTTTTCCTGCTCTTATCATGCCAATCATAAAGAAAGTAATCGTGTAAAAGCGCTCCTCTGATTAATTCTCTTTCATTGCAGCGAATTCCAAGCGCTTTGCTGATCTTAATACTCTGATTGGCTACATCTATACAATGCCTGTGCACTGGTATTGTTCCATGCTGGATGTAATTTCTGGTACTTTGAAAATTTTGAGAACGCAAAATATCAGAAGCATATTTTCTTAAAAGACGATACTGTTCTCTTCTTTCTTCATATTTTTTTCTATATTTTTCATTCTTTTTTTGATGTTTTCCTTTTAAATGCATTACTTTCCAAGTTCCTCCCGAATACATAACTATATACTCTCAATTATCTATTTTACCATATAAAACGAAATAAATGCATTATAATATGCAAAAACCCTGAGATTTAATATAATCTCAGGGTTCTCCCTAATAAAAAATGCCCAGAACCGGAATCGAACCAGTGACACGAGGATTTTCAGTCCTCTGCTCTACCAACTGAGCTATCTGGGCATTTAGTAGCGGGGATAGGATTTGAACCTATGACCTTCGGGTTATGAGCCCGACGAGCTTCCAGACTGCTCCACCCCGCGTTATTAAATTTTTATTGCCTTTCGGCTAATGGGTGGAGGTGGATTCGAACCACCGAAGCAATTTGCAGCAGATTTACAGTCTGTCCCCTTTGGCCACTCGGGAATCCACCCATATGATATTTAATTATCACAAGCCGATGATCGGACTCGAACCGATAACCTGCTGATTACAAATCAGCTGCTCTGCCAATTGAGCCACATCGGCAAATACTATAAACATTTATTCCTTTCGGAATAATGGGACCTACAGGGCTCGAACCTGTGACCCTCTGCTTGTAAGGCAGATGCTCTCCCAGCTGAGCTAAGATCCCATAGTTTCAAGAATAAAACGTACAAAATATTAATTTTACTCTGTACTAACGACCCGGATGGGGTTCGAACCCACGACCTCCGCCGTGACAGGGCGGCGCTCTAACCAGCTGAGCCACCAGGCCATATGTCATACCTTCAAAACCGAATATCAAATCTCACTGTATCCTTCTTGGTTAAGCCCTCGAC
>JAAVBZ010000005.1 GCA_014803415.1 Lachnospiraceae bacterium | reverse complement strand
GTTGCTTTGGTTTCAATTTCCACCATCTCATCAATGAGTTTTGAAAAACGTGTTCCCTCTGAATGGCAGAGAATGAGTTTAAATTCATTCAGATGCTCATAAGCATATAAAAGCATTTCATGCAAACACTCACCAGAAGTAGTGCTGAGATTATCAGGCTGTTCCTCCGGTGGAATATCTGCAAACTCCTGTTGTGCCTTGCAGAAGCAATCCATGATATAATCATACTGTTCACTAACCAATGCTTCGAATAAATCTTCCTTGCTGTCATAGTAACCATAAAAAGCACCTGTCGTAACACCTGCTGTCTTGACAATATTTCGCAAAGAAGCAGACTTAAAGCCTTTTTCAAGAAATTCTTCCATAGCTACTGAAAGTATCAGATCCAATGTACTTTGTTCTATTTCACTCATTAGCAACCCTCGCCTGTAACACTGTTATATATCACTGTTATATGATATGTCTTTTAGTGTCATTTGTCAATAATTTTTTCGATTTCCATTGTTATGACCACTATAAAAGCAGCAAACAAAGGATAATCATTTCCTCTGTCTGCCACTTTTTCTTTATATGTACCTATGGTGTTTACAGTTCACTTATATTTTCTCTAACAAATATTCAAATGCCAACTGGCGATCACATATCCCGCTGCATAAGTAGCCACTCTGGAAAGGCGCACGGTTTTCCGGTTTCCCATCTCCTCTTATATAGCTTATCCTTGGGCTTAACCACAGCATTTCTACCCTGTTTTCGCTGAACATCTTAAATCTTTCTTTGCTGTCAAATATGCCTTGGAAATTGATGAGCATGGCAAAGGGCTTACCAATTTCATACAGCCTCTTTATTACTTTCCCTTTCAGGCTGTAGGGTGGGTTACTTATGATATAGTCACATTCCGGTACTGGAACTTTGAAAAAATCCTGTCCGGTCTGTATATGTCCATGGATAACATTAAAACCATTTTCTGAAAATATTTTTACATACTGGCTTTCCTTCGTATCAAAAGGACACCATATCGTTGTGCCGGATTTTAAATATTTTAGAATAGGGATGACCGCATAAGCAGGGGTATAGTACTCGTCATTTCTTCTAAAACTGTGCTGTATCTGCGCCATTTATTCTTCTCCTGCCTGCTGTTTTTCCTGTCCCATAACAGCATTGAATTCTTGCACGATCACATCATACAATTCCTGTCGGAACTGCCTTGTTACAGGATAGGCAATATCCTGATATTAAACTTCATATTGCAAATTTTGCAATTTAGTTTGGCAAAACCTCAGAAGATAAAAATATTTATCAATAATTTTATACTGTGTATTGTTATCAATTTGTTCATAACAATAATTGATTATCTCTTTTATAAAATTTTCACAAGATAAATAATAGTTTGGCATTGCTATATTATTTTCCGGAAAATGCAAATAATTATAGATATATTTTCCATCAATATCTTGTTCAACAACTCCCTCCTCCATTATTGGTATGTTAGGCATCAAATGCGCTCCCAGCAAATTTATATACTTAGGATCTTTGGCTACTATTTCATACTTAGTTTGTGATATATTTTCTATAACTGCTTCCGCTACATAAGAATCTATAACAATACAGGGATGAATAGCTATTTTTGACTCTAATTTATATGCCTCATTCACTGCTGGACCAAAAAACATACTTCTTTGCGAATCTATACCCCATTTGCGACAAAAACGATACAATTTGACGACGCCTGATGAAAATAGCAAAGTCCCGAAAAGCGCCATTTTATGGGCTTTACGAGACCTGATAAAGTAAGATAATGCACGCCTCCCCGTAACAAGAGGTGAGCGCTAATATTTTTCACGTTAGCTATAAGCCATGCCGTCTTATATTGCCATCAGACACCAGGAGCTTGCTCACGAGTGGCTGCATGACAATATAAGGCGATACAGCGACAGCCGTGACCGAGTGAACTTGTTCACGAGGTGCATGGCGAACTTTAATTATTGTGGGGTACGGTTCTGCATCTGATTTCATCAGATATCATCTTGCGGCTTGCAGTCATGGTTCATTTGAAACCCCAAAATACCCGAACATTCAATTATCCCTCATCTGACAAGAAATCTTTTGCTTCTTTACACCATTCCAGATAAGTACGATATGTCTTTATACCAAACTCTACTGTAAGCAAATAGTATTTATGAGCAATGTCATTGTTTAGATTTTTATTTAATGTTTCTTCCGCATTCAAAAGATATGGCAGTTCTTTTTCAATCTTTTTCTCAAATGCTTCAATATGAAATAGTGCCTGCTCTACGCTTTGCTCATTTCCAAAAAACAATTTTAATAAAGTTTCATAACGTAATTCATCTTTCTCAATAGGCAATGTAAGCCATTTTTTCAAATAATCCCGTCCCTCTTTTGTTATGGTATATATCTGCTTATTTCTTTTACTTTCTGTATCTTCTTTTTTGATAGCCAAACCACGATTAACTAAATCATTTAAAGCAGGATATATACTTCCGTAGCTTGCACTCCAAAAATATTTAAGGGTAGTATCCATTCGTTTCTTTATCTCATATCCCGTTAATTCTTCATGGCTTAACAATCCTAATATCACACAATCAATCTTTTTTTCATTTGCCATTGTGGTATTCCTTTCTCCCAATTTCTCTAAAAGTTAAAACATTTTTAGGGCAATTATCAATACATACGCCACATTGAATACATTCTTGATTACTAATTATCCCATGTTTTGTTTCACTCATAATGTCAATCCCCATAGGACAGACTTTATTACATTTTCCACAAGATACACAATTTTCCCTTTTATTTGCCCTAATATGTATTCCCGGTAGATGTAAAAATCTACGAAGCTTTATTCCCAATATCATAAATGGGGCCATCCAACAAAGGTAATGGCAAAATGCTCTTTTGCCAAATAAAATAGATGGAATAAATATCAAGCAAATAATTCCGTAATAGATAACATAGCTCTGAATAGAAGAAACGGAGATACCGTTTTCTGTTTCAAAGAAAAAATCTATCGCTAAAATTTTCCCACTATGAAAGTAACACAAGATAACTATGATTAACCAGATACCCCATATTACAAATTTGGTATAATTTCGCCATCCTTGCTTTGGCGTGCTTTCATTGACTGCAAATGCACATTCTTGTAATCCTCCCGCTGGACAAAGATAAGAGCAGAACAGTCTTCCAAAGGGAATTGAGAACAAAAACATTAAAACAAATATTATGAAACTTCCGTTAATTATTCCATTTAACCCTGCATATATGATTAAGGCAGGGCTGAAATAATATAGCGTTATTGGAAATAGGAGCAATGAAGTTGTAAGTAATAATTTCCTTATTCGTTGCTTTGTCATAGTAATCCCTCCTGTTATTTATATATCAGACTGATATATTATACAGCTTTTTATTATTCATTTCAATGGCTTCTGGGCATTTTCATAATCCGACAGTTCTTTATACCGTTTGTGACTGGTGATATCGAACTTATTGCTGAGAAACGGACATACCCCACGAAGCTATAAGATACACTTATCCCCGTCCTTGAAAATAACGATAAAAAATAATATACTGTAAATGAGCAAATGAAGGCTTTGTCTTTGACGAGTTCTTATCATCCACGATACAGAACACTGTTTCTCATTTATAGTAAACATTCATGCGCCGCCTCGTGGCGCTCCACCAGGCATGACAGGGACATTTTTATGAAAAAAAGTAAGATAATATTGGCANTGACGCTGACAGGATCGCTGCTGTTTTCAGCATGCGGTTCATTTCAGCAGAATAATTTGGGAAGGAATGACAGCAAGGAATCTGAAAAGGTTTCCGAGACGGATACATCTGCTGAGATGGAGATGTCTGAGGAGGCGGAAAATTCGGATATGGTATTAGCCGCCGTTCCAAAGGTACGGGTTGAAGCGGTACGTCTGCAGCGCTACACAGAGGACGGGGAAGTACTTCTGGCGGAAATCTGCCAGGGCAACATGATNCTGGAAGGAGCCGGTTATGAGAAGGCAGCTCAGACCGTGCAACGTCTGTTTTACCATGATATGGACGACATTGAACGGGAATTAGATTCCTATGCCGAGATGGCTCAGGAGCATTATGAAGCAACAAAGGATGAAGACGGTTGGTTTTCCAATTATTTTCTTCAAACGTCCTATAAAGTTGAACGTCTGGATAATCACGTTCTTAGTGTGAAGGGATATCGTTATGATTATACCGGTGGCGCGCANGGCATGGGAAGCGAGTGGGGAATGACCGTTGATCTGAAGAACGGTACGGAGCTTGCACTTACCCGGCTTTCACAGACTCCTGCCGGTTTTATGGAAAAGTTAACAGAAATTGTGCTTGCGGAGCTAGCGGGCAGAGAAGACGAGCTGTATGCGGATTATGAGCTTTATGTAAAGGAGAACCTGGAGAATACCGGCTGGTATCTGGATGCCGCTGGGATTCAGTTTGTGTTTAACCCCTATGCCATTGCACCGTATGCATCAGGGATCATTACAGTATGCGTTCCATACGGAGAGGTGGCATCTTATCTGAAGGAAGAGTATCTCGCATCACAGGGCGGGTATGTTATGAGAGTTCCTTTAGGCCGCGAAGTGCAGGATGTGGACGGAACCCACAGCATGCTCATTGAAGTACGGTCTACCGGGAAATATTCTGATGAAACGATTCTCCGAATAAACGGGGAAGAGACACTTTTGGGAGAAAATGTAAGGGTAATGCAGGCGTTTCTGATGCGCAGGACAAACGGCAAAATCTTTCTGGTGTTCGATATGGATTGGGCCTCGGACGATTATGAGACCTTTGTCTATGAGCTGGGAGAGAATGATGCGGTACAGACTGATGCTGTCTGGGCAGAATTGGATGCCGGAAATATAAGTCCGGAAGAGATGCGACTGTCTTTCACCTTGAATGTGCTGGGCACCTATTCCTCCGTAATGAGTTATGCATTGAGCGAGGACGGCGTGTTTGCTCCGCTGGAAAATATATATCCAATTACGTCAATCAGCAAGTGGAATGAGCTTGTCACGATTCGGGAGCTTCCGGTGATCGTGGGAGGGCAGAATAAAATGCTGTCGATTGGTTCTAGCCTTTATATCACGGGTACGGACAATGCAGGTATTGCGTGGTTTGAGGGTACGGACAGAGACAGCGGCCAAGCGGTGGAAGGAGAAATTCATTATGAGCGCCGCGAAGATGAATATCAGCTTTATATCGACGGCGTAAGCGAATACGAATATTTTGCATCACTGCCTTATGCCGGATAGCGCTTTGAAAGATTTGAAATACAGCCATAAGATAGTCACTGAAAGGAAATCATTATGAAAATTTTAGTAATCAACGGAAGTCCCAAAGCCAATTACAGCATCACCCTCCAGACGGTGCTCTATCTGGAAAAGCTCTTTCCCAGACAGAAATTTACCTACTTAAATGTTGGAGCNCAGATCAAGTTTCTGGAAAAAGATTTTTCGTCAGCCCGCACCTCTCTGGAAACGGCTGATCTGCTCCTTTTTTCCTACCCCGTCTATACTTTTATCGCTCCCAGCCAGCTTCACCGCTTTATTGAGCTGGTAAAGACATCCGGCATCGATCTGTCTGGAAAGTACGCCACACAGATCACCACCTCCAAGCATTTCTACGACGTGACGGCACACCGTTACATCCAGGATAACTGTCAGGATCTGGGACTTAAGTTCATCCGCGGACTCTCCGCAGATATGGAGGATTTGCTNAGCAAAAAAGGACAGATGGAGGCCAGGAAATTCTTCTCCTATGTACTTTGGAGCATAAAACACAAAAGCTTTGAACCATTTCCCGCTCCCAGGACGCCTGCCCCCCGCATAGCTGTTACAGTTCCCCCAAATGCTGCCTACGTTCACAAATCTCCTTCCCTTACTGCAAANAANGTAGCCATCGTNACCGACTGCCATGAGGAGGATNCACAGCTAAAAAATATGATCGAGCGTTTCCAGGNNATGCTCCCCTGTGAAAGCCATGTCATCAATATCCGCGAATATCCTATGCGCGGTGGCTGTTTAGGGTGCTTTCACTGTGCGTCCGACGGAAAATGCATCTATACGGATGGCTTTGACCGCTTTCTGCGAGAAGAAATCCAGACATCTGACGCCATTGTATACGCTTTTACCATCAGCGACCATTCCATGGGGTCTGTATTCAAATGTTATGATGACAGGCAATTCTGCAATGGACACCGGACCGTCACTATGGGCTCCCCCATTGGCTATCTGATCAGCGGCTCCTACAGTGCTGAACCTAATCTACAAATGATCCTGGAAGGACGCAGCCAGGTAGGCGGCAACTTCCTGGCGGGCGTTGCTACTGATGAGGTGGATCCGAATCATGAGATTGACCGCCTGGCCTTAACACTTAACTATGCTCTTTCCCATCACCATACCCAGCCCCAGAATTTTTACGGTGTAGGCGGAATGAAGATTTTCCGAGACCTGATCTATCTCATGCAGGGCATGATGAAAGCTGATCATCAGTTTTACAAANCGCATGGCCAATATGATTTTCCTCAGAAGCACAGGGGTACCATGCTGAAAATGTATCTGGTGGGCGCATTGCTCTCTTCTCCAAAGCTGAAAGAAAAGGCTGGCAGCCATATCAATGAGGGGATGATTGCCCCTTATAAAAAAGTCGTAGAGGGAGCAAATCGCTAANATCTGTTNCANNANATTAANNANTGCACTATCTGCNNNATACGTTCCGNTTTTTCNGGCNCCACTTTGCGGCGGNTAGGACCGACTTTCATATAACAGACCGGACAAAAACNGCCGCCGGCCCGATATANTTCTCCTTATCCGCTAACGTGGAATACAGGATNCGTTCCTCATTATATTTCGGCTCATANNCGCTGCATGCCTNGATCANNCTGCTGCGGACTACCCNGTCANGAAACAGGCTTCCNCACAGCACTACCCTGTTGGGTGCCAATATGGTCATNGAATTGACGATCGTTCTNGCAAACAGCNCGATTGCCTCCTGAAAGACCTCATCCTGNCCGTNCTCCACAGCCTTCTTATAGACANCTCCGAACTCTTCCTGTACAAACGGAATGGTNCGNGCTAACGCCTGATAAGAAACNTTNGTCTCTAAGCAGCCTCTCCGTCCGCAGCTGCACNGCTCTCCATTCCTNTCAACAATGAAATGCCCTAACTCGCCGGCCTTTCCATGCCGCCCTTCGTACAACTGATTATCAATGATGATCGCACTTCCCACGCCCGGTCCCCACTTGATGAGCAGCAGATTGTCATATCTGCGGCCGAATCCATATAGAAGNTCCGCTATTGCAAGGGCATTCACATTGTTTTCGATCCANACCGGATNCNGCAGCTGTTCTTCCAGTATCTTNCATACTTCTACTTCCCGTGACCATACGCCGTAAGCATGTACGCTGATTCCTTTTTCCCTGTCCACTACCCCGGGAACCGCCACGCTGACTCCCGCGATGCGGGGNAGCAGGTCTGCATGATNCTCCGCCATCTGNCGGCAGATTCCGGCAATTCGTGTNAGAAAGGTTTCNGGTTNCTCCCGGCGCTCTGTGATGATCGTCTGCTGCTCGATACANTCGCCCTTCATATTTGNAATGGCTAAAAAAGTATTTTCCGATTCAATGTTGACCGTAACCACATAATAGCAGTTATAGTTCAGATTCAAAAGAACCTTCTTTCGGCCGGCTCCCACAGACTGCGTCTCAAATCCACGCTCCTCTAACAACCCCTCCTGTATCAATTCACTGCAGATTTGTGTAACAGCAGCGGGTGTCAATCCGATAATATCCGCAATATCTTTTCTGGATACCGGTTCGCACTCATTGACACAATTCAATATCGAAGAGCGGTTCTGCTTTTTTACCTGAGCCATATTCATTCCAGCTTTTCTCATCTAAACCCGTCCTTTAACAGAAATTAATAGTTATTCACTTCTATATTAAGCATATTTCCTAATACTTCAAGTTCTTTTTTTACATTTCCGTAGATCACTACAAAATGCGGCTCCCAGCCTGCCAGGATACTGTTTTCCACAATCTCCCTGGCAGGATTATGGGTTTTCACAACAATGGAAGTTCCGTTAAACTGCTTTGGCGTATCCAATGCCTCCCCTTCTGTGATAAAGAAGCGGAACGTCCCGTCCGGTTTTCTTCCTATCCGGAATACCGTAACGCATTCCGCTGCCCTGCAGGCAAAATCCAGTGTGGGACCGATCTTCCTATTGCAATGCACATCTGCGCATGCCCCCGANTCTTCCCTCGCCAGAGAGCATGCCGCTGTTCCGCAGTGCCAGAATGTGATCGTGNTCTCCTTCTCATCCANGGAAACCGGATCACCGAAGAATACCGGCTTTTCTGTCAGCCGCATTCCCAGATACATTGATAAGGCTCCATAAGTATCTGCTTCACAACTTGCAGCCACACCAAGATCATTCAGCATTGCCAGAACGGCGCATACCGGTGTTCCAAACGCNGTGAAAAAGTCCGGCCAGCAGCGGGAAGCAACCGCACCGACATGNTTTTCTGTCACATATTCCTTATANGCCTTNTACAGCCTTGCAAAATTCAANACATTTTCTTGTGCAATATGNTCTAATCCACATATGCGGGTCTGTGCATCATCCAGATACTCCGATACTTCCTCNTCAGAAAATGCTTTNGCCCTGTCGATCAATTCCCTTGCCTCNATAGACTCCNGTCTCACACCAAATGTTTTCAAAAGNTCCGAATCCAATGCACGGCCAAACCCAAATCCCTGGGGTGTATGCCCGATNGCTGTCAGTTTCAGATTCTTCATATCAAATCTAAGCCTTGCCGCCCGCACAGCGCAGGTCACTGCAGCGATCACTTCCTNTTCCTGTGGTGCACCGAATACATAGGTAAACGGNTCCTTACGGAATGCTTTGATCATATTTGCCGCAGAATANGCGCCTGTCAAAGAATTCAGACGAAGCCTTCCGCCGTCTATCACCGGTTCCCTGAGCGTCCAGAGCAGNATCGGACAGTCGAANNCTGACAGNACCTCTGAAACATAGGCTGCGTTTGCAAANGTGATATTCTGCAGGACGATCAGATCAGGATGTATCTTTTCCATAAATTCTTTTAAGAGGTCTAANGACANCAACATCTCATCAGGAACCNTCACANCTTCCGTAATGGNTCGTAACAATGCGATGGACTTCTCGAATTCTTTCTCTGCNCTTTCTAAATGAAATGTGGGAACTCCCACCGGTATATATNCAACTTCAAATTCCTTCATTATGATATCNTTACTCCCTTCCCAATCTTCTCCTTTTCATCTTCCTATCTGCAAAGCAGTGTNGCTCCCGATATCATCAGCANAACATANGTCAGNATCATAAAAAATNTCTGGCTCATACACTGATACAGCTTCCCACCNGCAAACATTCCGNCCGCTAAAACCGGAAAAGAGATACCCAGAATGCACAGATTGTCTTTATNCCACATCCCCGCATGGATATCTCCAANCATTATAATGGTATTCAGCAAAATCCAAACAGTNGAAATCGTAGCCCGAAAAGACCTTTTGTCAGATATNCTTCCGGTCAGATATCCGATCAGCAGCGGCCCGCCTGACACAAAGATNCCGTGTACGATNCCTGCCGTTATTAAGAGCAGAAAGTCTCTCAGGCGGTGTGCTTTTTGTCCGTTCTGTTCTTCCTGCTTNTTCCTGACTGCCAGCATTCGATACAGGCCATGCATGGCAAGCAGGATCACAAAGATTCCCAANGCCTGATATAAGATNGCTTTGCCTGTTCCGATAAATTGTTTCAGTCCCATNCCNGCAAAGATACCGATTACCATGATCNGAACAATCTGTTTTAATTCTTTCCGGTCCACATACCTGCGGTTACCCAGAAACACATAAATACCTGACAATAATCCCAGTACATTTAATACCGGTTTTGCCACATCATATCCCATCAGCATGATCCCAAACGGCATNGCAAGAATGGTTCCCGCAAATCCTGTGATTCCCTGAATAATATTTGCNAGGAAGATTGNCACAAAGAATAATAATTCTTTCATTGTTCTTCCATTACTCCTGCTTTNTGACAACTTTNACTGTAGCGCAGAAATCCTCTTTCCCNTAACCGGCTTCCATGGCTGTATCATAGACACGCTTTACATTCGCCGCACCCGGCATGGATACGCCGCACTCTTTGGCAAGTTCCATACAGATATTGATATCTTTGGACATATTTTCCACGGAAAATGCCGTTGTATAATCCTCTTTGGAAATGACTTCTTTTTTCGAGTCCAGATAGAAATTCTNCCCGCCGCCGTAAGAAATTGCCTGCGCAAAGGTCATAATGTCNATACCGTTTGCNGCTGCTAATACGGAAGTCTCGTTGACTCCGTTCTGAATCTGCGCCACCAGCGCATTGTGGCAGATCTTCATGACCANTCCTTTTCCGTTGTCACCCATACGGATCACATTTTCTCCCANATAAGACAGAATCGGTTTGATCTGCTCATAAACCTTCTCATCGCCGCCCACATAGATGCCAAGCTTGCCCGCAATGGCAGCCGGTTTGCTCTTTACGACCGGAGCGTCTAAGAACTGGGCTCCGGTTTCTTTGACCATCTTTGAGATCTCCACGGAAACGCCCGGATCAATTGTACTCATGTCAATACAAATCTTAGATTCGTTCAGTACCGGAAGGATCTCTGTATAGACACTTTTAGAGTGTTCCGATTTCGGAACCATGGAAATGATCACCTGTGATTTTTCTGCCACTTCCGTTGAATTCCTGCAGGCNACGGCTCCTTTAGCCGCCAGCAGCTTTACTTTCTCTTCCACAAAATCAAATNCAAATACCTGATCGTCATGTTTTTTGATTATATTCTCGCACATGGATTCACCCATGATGCCCAAACCTATAAATCCGATTTTCATTTTCCTCATCCTTTTTTGTCTCTTCTACTATTCTGCTGCGGTGTGATCCCATGCATCCACAAACGTATCNATNCCCTGTCTGGTAAANGCGTGTTTCATGCTGTCCNGATATACTTCCAGTCCTGCCGTCACAATATCGGCTCCCGCTACCGCACAGTCCACNANCTGTTTGGGCGTGCGCACTGCTGCACAGATAATNTCTGTCTTGCCGTAAAATCCATAATTTTTGTAGATTTTTACGATATTCTCGATATACTCCTTACAATCCTCTCCGTTTGCCTCCTTCCAGCCGATAAACGGAGATACAAATTTGGAACCGTTCTTCGCCGGCAGGATTGCCTGTGCCGGGGAAAAGATCAATGTCACATTTGTGCGTATTCCTTTTTCTTCTAATTNTCTCGCTGCGGTGATTCCTGCTTCCGTTGCCGGAATCTTAATGACAAAATTACTGCTGATCGCCGAAATCTTCTCTGCTTCGGCGATCATATCCTGGGCATTATCAATATGCGGATTGATCTCTACGGAAACCGGGAATTTCTCATACCCCTCCAGTCCCTGCTCCTTTATCCATTCTGCAATATCCGTAACAGCATGTAAAAATGATTTACCGCTCAGCATAATATGTCTCGGGTTCGTTGTCACTCCGTCAATTCCAAATGTTTCATAAGCATACTTAATTTCATCCATTTTTGCACTATCTAAAAAATATTTCATCTTTTTCTCTCCACTATACTGATCATTATTTAAATTTTAATGCATTTTCTCTGTTCCAAAGTTTGTCGTAAGAATAGCCGGTTACCTTCTCGCAGATCCCAATCTCCTCTGCGCTGGTCTTACTGCTATCCTCGCCTTTTCTGCGGGCAATTTCTCTTTTGATCACTTCAAATTCCGCCTTGTTCATAGGGAATATCTTAGCAAATACCAAGGTGGCCACCATCAGTATGACCGGAACAAATATATAAATATATGCAATTCCTGCCTGCGTTGCCGCACTCTGCCTTCCGCCGGAAGATGCAATGACCTCATTGTATCCGACTAGTCCCAGCAGAATTCCGATCACAGCACTTGAAAGACCAGCTACAATCTTTCTCGCAAAAGTTGCCATCGCAGAACAGGTAGCCGGTCGGTTGATGGACGTGATCAGCTCATCCACATCNGCTAAGTCTGCCAACATCGCATAGATACTGGTGGAAGAACCNGCCATTCCCAGNCCNATAATGAACGACAGTNCCAGAATAACCGTAAAATTCGCTCCCTCATGCGAGAACAGAAGCATAGCCAGCGTCGCTGCGATCCTCACCGGAAAGCCCACCATGATCGGGAATTTCTTGGATGTCTTTACCATGATCGGCGTAAACAGGATGGTTCCTACAAACTGTGACAGCAGAATGACCGCCATCAGATANGTAAACCTTCCGCCTCCGTAAGCATTGAGCACATCATCCACATAATATACGGCAAGTCCCGTCACGAAATCCGCCGCACCCTGACCACACAGGAAGATCACAATAAAAAGTCGGAAGCTTCTGCTCTTATATACCGTAAGCGACTGGACAAAACTCTGTGCAAAGCCGATCTTTACCACTTCTTTTTCACGCTCCCACGTTCCCAGGAANGTCAGNATNATGGTAATAAAGAAAATGACTCCGAATAATACCGCCACCTTCAGGTAAGCCGCNGCNTCCGTATTGTCTTTGATCATCAACGTNGGAATTAATCCGGCCAGGATCGCCCCGAATGCGGAAAAGATCATCCGTACACCGGAAAACTGGCTGCGCANTGTATANTCATCCACCATATCCGGAAGCAGTGCGTTATAGGGAACCATTACAATTGTAAAACCGGTGGAGAATAACATATACATCAGCATGTAAAAGAAATACTGTCCGCCGGTCGTGCTTCCCTTAAAGGTGACCCACATCAGCACAAATGTGATCGCCGATATCACACTTCCTACCAATATGTACAGCCGTTTGGCGCCAAACCGGCACTTGGTCCTGTCACAGATATTACCCATCAGCGGATCCGTGACCGCATCCCATACTTTACCGATCAGCGGAATGGTGCCTGCCAGCGCTGTAGACATTCCCAGTGATTTCGTAAGAAATACGGTAAAAAATGTACTGATAATAACGAAAGCGCCGCCTCCGTAAATATCCGCGAAGCCGTAGGCACATTTGGCAAGCATGCTCCGCTCTCTCTTCTCCCTCATGTTCATAAATGACCTCCTTCTTCTGTTATCTTCATTAATTCTTCAAATCTCTCACTATCCCTGCGGATAAATACAGGCGGCTGCCCGATCGGCGCCTGCACTGTCACCGTCCCGCCACTGTATTCTTCTCCGGTAAAGAGATGCACCCATCNNTCTGCCGGCAGAAGACAAGTTCTCTCACTAACGCCTTCCTGCAGTACCGGAGCTACAAGAATATCTCTGCCTAACAGATATTCTCCTTTTTCCTGATACAGCTTCTCCTCGTCGTAATGATAAAAGAGAGGCCGCATCACAGGAATACCTTTCTGTNCTGCTTCTGCAACACAATCCTTAAGATATGTTTTTAAAGAAACATGGAGCCCCGTGCATTTTGCCAAATGGGCGAGCAGCTCCTCATCGTTGTCAAATTGCACATTATTTNCCGGNTGATTNCCNTCATGNGTCCGAAACAGCGGAGAGAANNCATTCATCTCTTCCCACCGCATCAGAAGTTCTTTGCTGCGGCGCATATGCATGATCGTCGTATAACCGCCNGCATCGGAATGGGTAATCCCGAATCCGCTCATTGCCAGCGAAAGCGTTGCCGGAATAACCGACGGCAGCCCGTCGTCCACCGACCAGTCCACGTGCTGATCCCCAGTCCACATCATATCAGAGTGCGCGATGGTCCCCGTATGCCCTGCTCGGGTGAAAAAGAAAATCTCCTCCTCCATCTGACATTCCCGGATCGCCTCTCTGTTGAGCTTCGCCCAGATGGCCGGCCACTGGTTATGTACTATTTCCGGATCCTCCCCGCTGTAGAGCACACAGTCTACCGGCAGATATTCCCCGAAATCCGCCATCCAGCCGCTCATCCCGATGCCGATCATATTTTCTCTGATCAATTTCTTGTACCATTCATATGCCTTNGGATTCGTAAAATCTATCATTGCCGCCGGGAAGGTTGTNATCGTTACCATGTAGTCCTCCCCTTTTTTATTTTTCACACAGTAGCCTTTTGCAGAAGCCTCCCGATAGATATTTCTCTCAATCGCAAGGAATGGATTAATATATCCCAGAAAGCGTACGCCCTTTTGCTTCCACTGCGTTATCTTATCCTGCAGTTTCGGATACANCGCATCGTCCTGCTGCCAATTCCACATCACCTGATATCCAAACCCGGTCCGCCTGCATCCGGACCAGTCCTGACACCATACCGCGTTTATTTGCACGCCTGCCCGCTTAGCCGCTTTAATCTTTCTGTCAACTGCATCGCAGCCTTCCTGCACAGCCAGAATTCCACCATCATAAATCCAATCCGGCAATGTCTTCTGCCTGCCTAACACATCGCTCAGCCCCTCGGAAACCTCTTCAAAGCTGTCTCCCCAGCCAATCGTAATTTCCGGCGCTTCCTGAAGCTCCAGCACNATCTGCCCGGGATTTCTGAAATCAAACTCGGCATAGGCGTTGGTATTAACATGGACAAAATATTTATCACTGGAAACGAAGGTTGGCTGCGCATAATAGGACTCATATTCAGAAAAAGCAAGCGTTCTCTCAGGGCGCTTTCCCACCAGCTTCTCTCGAAGGATCTTACTCGATATCCGTCTGGTATTCTGGTGCTCCGCAACCCAGATCCGCACCTTCTCGCCTTTTAAGTCCAATTTGGAATAAGTCTCTCCGCAACCGTAAATATGCTCTCCTTGATTCGTCGAAAATATCAGCCTGTAACGGTTCACTTTCTCAGAGGGTATGTCTCTACAGGCTATCTGCACCCTGTTATCCTGCACTTTTACGCATATTTTTCCTGCATAGCTTCCTGCTTTATCCTGGTAGAGCAACTCGAATCCATCCGGAAGCGCTGCTTTTTTCCTCATAGACAGCTTCTGCATTCTTACATTTTTCTGCTTATATACAAAGCTGCCCCGTTTCATGGAAAAACAGTTCTTTCCCATACCGATTTCCAGTCTTATATTCTCAAATCTCTTAATATCAAACTGCAACGCAATCCCCCTCTCATCTTTGCTTAAAATTAATTAATTAAATGTTTTAATTAATTATACAGCCTATGACCAGCGTTTACAAGAACTAAATTCATTATAAATATTTCATNGCCCATATGCGACAAAAGCGATAAGTCAGAACTCACCTCTGTCGGATTTTGTGTTCTCTATTTCCACTACTTCATTTACGATGNTATAATCTTCTCCCGCACAGTATTNCAGCATGACATGATCTTCGTCCACNAACTCAATACTATAGATTNCAGACATCAGATCTGCCGNTGCGCTAAAATCTCTATGTATCTCCTGATATAGAATACCTTCNTCAAAAATATCTGTCAGTATCAACGGATCATTCTGCTGATCACCAATNAAAGGGCNATGTGCGATATACTTTCCTCCAAACAGTTTTGCATTAAAAAAGNTATCCGATATCTTGCTGTCTTCTTTGCGAAAATAAAAAGTATATCTTGCCGGACTTCCTGTACTGANGCCGATTTCCAANACACCNTCNGNCANTTCCTCAACCCACGGTTCCTTCGGATAAACTATCGAATAAACTTCTTGTTCTTCTCTATCATACAAAATTAATTCATATCCATCTGATGTTTCCTGCAATGAAAACTGAGAGTTATATGTACGATTCATATTTTCGTTCAAAGCTGTCTTAAACTCAGTGCNTAGGTCGCTCAGATTCTTAATAATAACATCTGCCTTCTTTTCCCCCAAACCCAAAANGTTATTCGGCATTTTCGNATACATTGCAACGCTTTGTGCATTCAAGTACNAGAAAATCATCACTGCACCAAGCACTGCGACCATCATTACCCTCTTCATTTTCCGACTCCTCTATTCTAACTCCTGTTTCNATTATATCTTATCAGCTTTCGTCTTACAATTTAATACTTGTTACTTTATTGCACAAACATCATGAAACCAGTTGATTTCCAAAACTGCATATTCCATGTGATTACTTTTTCAAGATAAACTTCTCCCCCTNATAGATCCGTACCGGATTTCCTCTGACAATNNGGGTGTGCTCTCTCCACGCTGCATTGACCTGTTCCGCTTTCTGCTCNTTCTGTAGGTCCACAAGTTTTTCCTGTAGCTTCTCCATGGCTCTCTGCTTGTTCTGGTACTGGCTCCGTTCCTCGGTGGACTGTGATACAAGTCCNGTCGGGATATGTATGATCCGCACTCCGGTTTCTACTTTATTCACATTCTGCCCGCCTTTACCTCCACAGTGGAACTTCTCAATTCGGTATTCCTCATCTGCTGCAATCTCTGCATGCTCTGGGATAATACTCACATCTACATACCAGTTCTTTCTTTTATGGTTCTTTCGNAAAGGACTTTTACATATCCATAATACCGTACCCTCCAANCCGCTTANATCATGCTCCGTCCGGAAACGAATGGAATCAAAGCATCCTTTTTCATAACCTTTGGTATCCGATATGACCTCTAAACCACCATATTCTCTTTTTAATGCTTCAAACAGTTTCGCAACCGCCAACTGGCATTCAGATGGCCCCAGCCCCGCACTTATTTGAACTATCATAAATAAACTGCCTCCTGTTTTACTCTCACTNTTTACTTTTTGCTTCCTGCCTTAAAATTATAGANAGGTTCCAATATCTCCGTGATCTTCACAGTATCTTTGATCTGCTCCGCAATCTCCGTTATGGAGCGATAGGCAAAAGGAGCCTCATCCAGTGTGTCCACTCCTACACAACTGCTGTAAATACCCCTCATTTCCTTTTTAAATTCGGATACNGTATACTGATTCTTCACGTCTTCACGTNTCAATCTCCTTCCGGAACCGTGCGGNGCTGAATAGTTCCATTCCGCATTGCCTTTTCCAATTCCTAAAATGATNCCCTCTCTCATATTTGCAGGAATAACTACTTTTTCTCCGTTNTNTGCTGAAATAGAGCCTTTACGGAGTATGTCNGAATCATCAATATAATTATGAGCTACTGAAAACTGCTCCTCAGCTTTCCATTTCATCCCCTTTAATATCTCTCTGACAATAATCTGTCTGTTCAGCTCAGCATATCGCTGGATAACCTGTACATCTTCCAGATAAGTTTCCTTATTATCACCNTCCAGGCAGCTCATATAATAAGGAATATCCCTGCCCTGCTCTTTCAGACGGNTATNGGCAAGCTTCGTATAATATTCCGCCACTTCTTCTCCCAGATGCCTGCTGCCTGTGTGTACTACAAGATACATAGNGCCGTCTGCNCTTTTNTCAATCTCTATGAAGTGATTGCCACCGCCAAGCGTACCAAGACTTCTCTCCGCTTTCTGTCTGTTGATATNATGGACACAANGNAATTTTTCATAAGAAAACTCCTCCGCCATATGGTGNGGTTCTTTCCGAATGGCAAATCCTGACGGTACATTTTCCCGGATTACCCNGTCTAACTTCTGGAACTCTGCATGATTCTTATTCAGCTTCACACANGTCATGCCACAGCCTATATCCACGCCCAAAAGCTGCGGTATCACTTTATCTGTGACCGTCATGGAAAGTCCGATTGGCGCAATCTTGCCGGGATGGATATCGGGCATCATACAGATTTTACTGCCCTTGGCAACTTCGTTATCACATATCATTTTTACCTGTGCCTTGGCNTATTCTTCTACATCATCTGTGAAAATCTTTGCTTCAGCATAAACACCTTTTATTGTTTTCATAACTTATTCCTTTTCTCTCTAAAAATGGGTACAAAAAAAGCACCTCAAAGGTGCTGGCTGCAAATCCTCTTAAGGAGCGCTGTACCCTTGATTCTCAGTTTCTTTATTTTGNTTTGNATNGTTATATTTTTCTGCATGGTAAGCCCTCCTTTTCTNTCTAATCTATGGTTTCTTGTTCANCGGTTCAATGCTATCATANATAAGATGGATTTGCAAGTAAATATTTCGTAAGTCNGCTCCTTGATGATCACTTNGATTTCTTATGAATACTTCTCATATATAATGTATAATCACTTGGGTCAAATTCATCCCCATAACCTCTATCAATTACTTCTGTAAATCCAAATTTAAAATAAATATGTTTTGCTATTTTATTATCATCTTCAACACCAATAGTAAATTCAGTGTAACCCTGTTGTTCTAAATCAGATAAGGCAAATTGAATCAGCTTTTGCCCAAGTCCAAATCCTTGCCATTTTTTATCCAGTCTAAAAGCTTGAAGATAAACTCTTTGATTGGGTATTGTTTCAGAAGTTAGATTGTGACTTATATAATTGATTGATAATTCNCCAATAAAAGAATTATATAGTTCAATAACATAAACATCAGTTTCTTTATTATCAAATTCTTTCAATCTCATGTTTCGATACTTTAACCACATTTGCTCATTATCTGGAAATAAGCCATATAATCCATCAAATTCATCTTTCGCGATTTTTCTAAATACATATTCCATGTTCCGCTATCCTCTTCAATGGTGCCCATGTGATTTGTGATGTTCGCTTTGATGTGTTTTTGTCGAATCATCATCTCCTGTTACATTTNCTTCGTTGTGTTCTTGACAGGTNTTAATCTGGTTNTGAATTTCACCCATTGACATCCTGTGGCAATCCTCTACAGTGATATCAGTATCATACTGCGATAATTCGAGANANGCTCGATATTTNCCAAAGGACATCTCATNCTGGTGNGCCTCATTCATGCAGGCTGTATCACTGCTGTAAGNCAATGCACCTAACGCCTGCAAACGATCACTTGCATAAATTTGTTTCAGAATCTCATCGGAATGTTCAGAAATGACTGTCACCACCAGCGGAGAGTCCTGATTTAAAAATTGGCTGTAGTAATTATCCTGTAATAACCGGTCAATTGCCTGCATATAGGAAATGTTTTCCAGCGGAATATGTTGAAGTATATCTTGACCATCCGTATTATAGCCNTTTGCAGATACCACCCTGTCAAAACAATTGATCNCAAGTTCAATAGAAGGGTTTACATCAATACTAATATAAGATACCGGTCTACTGTATATGGAATAAGCTCCCATGCCAGCCAGCAAAAAAACGCAGATAACAGCCACGGCATACCGCAGTATGATGTATGGTTTCCGTGAATAAATACNGATTTTCTGTTTTGCTTGCTGTGCCTCTAAATAACGCAGGGTATTTTGTTTCATCGCCTCTGTTGCTCGGATATTCTCTAAACTTTTTTGGATTTCATTCTGCGCACTGCTCATGACCATTCACCTCCCAACTTTTCCCGCAGGATACCCTTTGCCCTGGAAAGCCATGTATACACTGTATTCTCCTTTTTTCCAAGTATTTTTGCAATCTCCCCTGCTGTGTANCCCTCATAATAAAAGAAATAAATAGCATCACGATATTTTTCAGGAAGTTTTAAGACAGCCTCTAAAATCTCTTTTGATGAATCGTCTAATACTGCNCTTTCCTCCTCCAATGCGTCAAGCGGAATCCATTTCCTNCGTGACAGGGANCGCAGCCAGTCGGTGCAGGCATTGATGGTNACGCGCACAAACCAAGCCTTTTCATGCTCTGCACTTTCAAAGGCCCCCTCATATAACAAGTATTTCATATATACATTTTGGAATACATCTTCTGTGTCATGTCTGTTTTTGAGATGTATGAAACATATTCTCCGCACCATATCTGCGTAGGCTTCCATGACGCGGTTCACATCCTCTGTGCTTTTCAAAAAGATTTACCCCCTCATTTTCCTAGCTGACCATCAAATTGTTTTTAAAACCCCCGCCGATTACGACAGGGGCTTTGATTTTACATTGTGCACACATTATATTAATGATGATGTCGTCTATGGTGTGTATTTCCACTGTAGTGATAAGTTTTTGTGTGGTGCGCAGTTCCATCGCAGTCTACACCCAAAATGCACACACCATCCACATCACAGCTACCATCTTCATAACATACAGACGTTTGCGTCTGCGCAACCGTCCTGTGGGAACTCCCGCCGTGTGCAAATGCTACATTTGATGAACTACCTGCCACAATCACCGCCAGTGCCATCACCGTTGCTATTTTTGCCACTTTTTTTCGCATAATATTTACCTCCATTTTAGACATGTATGCGCGCGAATTCTTTCTGCGTTTCCATGCATACGTTCGACTTAATTTTCTGTTTCATAAATAATACGCACAAATGGCGGTAATCCTTTCACTTTTTTTTAATTTTATATATATATTTTTTGCTGTTTGGGTCAAGTACTCTCAGTTTTCTCATCCTGCCACATAAACAGGCGGATATTTCTCCAACATATCCTTTACAAAACCCGCTCTGTTATAGGTGATAAAATCCATCAGCTTTACTTCGTTAAAATATGCGCCAACCGCCTGATAGATTGCACCGAAAATACGCTTTGCATCTTCCTCCGGACAGTCTACAACGCAAAGATACGTTCTCTCTTTCGCTTCATCCACTTTCAGATACAAGTCGATTCTCCGGATAGCTCTCTCTTTTTTTGCAAACAGGATCATGTTCTCCCGAATCATCTGCACTTCCGTACTTTCCGCAGGTACTCCTACCATCACCCGTGTCTCTTTTTCTACTTTCACCTCGCAGCCTTTATCTGTTTCGTCTTTGCCTGCTCCAAATTCTTTCTTGTATCCTTCCGTAGCTGTAATGCGCTCTATCAGATCCGCCGGCAAATATACCGGTACCGGCCCATAAGGGTTTACGACAATTTCTCCATGAAAATTTTTTGAAATGGTTACTGCATCCGGGAAACGGCATATCAACGTTTTCGGCGGATGCGTCTTATCAAAAACATTCTTCCACTTTCCAAGCGCCGACCAATCGGTAAATACCGGAAAAACCTGTTTCGTCTCATCTTCCGGATGATCGATCGAAATAAACTGCATACGTGCACCTTCCCGGAATACGGCTGTACCGTCCGCCTGCTTCTCCGGTTCTTTATTTAAATACATCGGTACGATAAAATGTGCATGGCAGATTTCATAAATTAACAGATTAAAATACTCATTGTTCTGATAATATTGAAAATACTCCATAGACAGACCCAATAAATACGGATTCTCCACCGCCGTATTGACATCCACTACAGTCTGTGGACGAATGCTTGTCAAAACGCTGAACTTAGCAATCTCTTTCTTATCCTTAATATCCGTAAGCCGAATCGCCACATGCTGGTTCTCCGCTTCCGCCGCTGCCGTTCCTAATCCGATTTCCATGGAATGAACCTGCGTAAGCATAACGCTGCCGCCGGGCCGGAAAATATAGGCTTCATCTCCTGCTTTGACCTTTCCATGTACCTTGCCTGCAACAACAATCCCTTTATTGTCCAACAGTTGAAATGTATCCTCTACAACAAGCGTAAATCTATGATTGTCGTTAACGGCACTTGGTTGTTCGCCTTTATTTTTCACCTGTGCATTATCTTTTTTCTTAAATCTGTCCCAAAATTTCATGTTCCGCTATCCTCTTTTTTTGATGCAGTCTTCTTAACAACTGTTATTTCAAATATTTTCCGGTCAGGCTGTTCTTGTCATCACGAATCTCCCGGGGCGTGCCCTTTCCAATGATCCTTCCACCGTGAATACCGCCTCCCGGACCCATATCGATCACATAATCCGCATTACGTATAACATCCAGATCGTGTTCTATCACAATGACGGTTGCTCCATTATCAATCAGTCTCTGAAACACCTGCAAAAGCGTCTCCACGTCCAGCGGATGCAGGCCAATGGTGGGTTCGTCAAAAACAAATATGGAATCTGACTGCCCTTTTCCCATCTCGCTTGCCAGTTTCAATCTTTGCGCCTCCCCGCCGGACAGGCTGGGCGTTTCCTCACCCAGTGTCAGATAGCCAAGCCCAAGGTCATGCAGCACCTGCAGCCTCCGCTCTACATTCGGAAGATCCTCGCAAGCCTCCAACGCCTCGCCGATACTCATATCCATAAGCTCGGGCAGTGTATAGGTACCGTTCTTCTTTGATATCCTCCGGATCAGGCCTGCTTCCTTCGCATACCGTGAGCCGCCGCAATCCGGGCAGGTAATCTCCACATCCGGTAAAAACTGCACATCCAGACTAATGGAGCCTGTACCATCACAAACCGGACAGCGCAGTTTCCCTGTGTTATAAGAAAAGTCCCCTGCTTTATATCCCTTTTCTTTTGCATCCGGCGTTCTGGCATATATCTTACGCAGTTCGTCATGTACATCGGCATAGGTCGCCACCGTAGAACGGACATTCACGCCGATGGGCGTTGCATCGATCAGCTTGATCTGACGAATCCCCTCCGCTGAGACGGAACGTACATGCGCCGGAAGTTTTTCTCCTTTGATAAATGCCTCAAGAGCAGGAATCAGGCTTTCCAAAACCATTGTTGTCTTTCCGGAACCGGAAACCCCTGTCACAGCAGTCAGCCGCCCTTTCGGGAAGTCCACTTCCAACGGCTTCACAGTATGAATCTCAGAGGTAGATAAATGAATTGTGCCAAGTTCAAACATCTGCTCCAAGGGAATATGTTTCCCCACATTAATTACGGTTTTTCCTGCAAGAAATCCACCGATACGGGAAGCGGGATTGTTCTCTACATCTCTAAGATTTCCCTGTGCGATGATCGTACCTCCGCCTGCACCTGCCTCCGGTCCCAATTCTATAAGCCAGTCCGCTTCGGAAAGCACCTGCGTATCATGATCCACCAAAATGACCGTATTCCCATCCTGCAAAAGATCATGCATTACGCCCGTCAAACCTTCCATATTGGCCGGATGCAGACCGATCGAAGGTTCATCAAGCACATACAGTACGCCGGTAGTCCGGTTTCTGACCGCTCTTGCAAGCTGCATCCTCTGCCGTTCCCCGGTAGACAATGTAGATGCCGCGCGATCCAGTGTGAGATAGGAAAGACCCAGGTCGGTCAACCGTTTTGCCGCCCCCTGAAAGGACTCGCATATACTGGCTGCCATAGACCGCATTTCCTCCGGCAGAGAATCCGGTACGCCCTCCACCCACACTGATAATTCCGAAAGCGTCATGGTACAGGCTTCGGCAAGGGATATTCCGCGAAGCCTCGGTGCACGCGCCTCCTCAGAAAGTCTGGTTCCGCCACAGTCCGGGCAAATACCCTGTCTTAAAAATTTCTCTACCCGCTTCATCCCCTTCTCATCTTTTACCTTAGACAAAGCATTTTCTACGGTATAGGTGGCATTGAAATAAGTAAAATCCATATCTCCCGCCGCACCGCTGGTCTTGTTCTGGTAAATTATGTTTTTCTTGACCGCAGGCCCATGGAATACAATATCCCGTTCCTTTTCTGTCAGTTCCCGAAACGGCACATCCGTCCTGACTCCCATTTCACGGGCTATATCTTTCATAAGAGACCACATCAATGTCTGCCACGGAGCCACAGCCCCCTCGTCAATGGAAAGGGACTCATCCGGCACAAGCGTTGATTCATCTACAGTCCGGACAATTCCTGTTCCGTCACAGCGCCTGCATGCCCCCTGACTGTTAAATGCCAGCTCCTCCGCACCCGGTGCAAAAAAGCGTTGGCTGCATTCCGGACAGACAAGCTCTTGCCCAGCTGCAACATTCAGGGATGGTTTTACATAATGCCCATTCGGACAGCGATGCTCTGCCAGCCTTGAATACATCAGGCGAAGGCTGTTCAAAAGCTCCGTTCCAGTGCCAAAGGTACTGCGTATGCCGGGAACACTGGGCCGCTGGCGAAGTGCAAGAGCTGCAGGTACATACAGCACCTCATCTACCTGTGCCTTTTCCGCCTGCGTCATGCGTCGTCTCGTATATGTGGAAAGAGCTTCCAGATACCGCCTTGACCCTTCTGCGTACAGAATTCCCAGTGCCAGAGAAGATTTCCCGGAACCGGATACTCCCGCTATTCCCACAATTTTATTCAGCGGAATATCCACGTCAACATTCTTTAAATTATGTACTCTTGCCCCGCGCACCTTGATATGCGTTGGCCCACTGTCTGCATTATTTATACATTTGGTTAGGTATCTTTTCAATCTTTCACTCACCCCGTATTCATCATTTAACATAGTATAGCACAAAACCTATTTCTGTTGTAAGCAAGATATTGTCTGCCCTGTGGTATTGGTCTGAATGTGATCGCTCACGTTTCTCCTTTTGAACGCAAAAAAGACACATGGTTTACAATTTACTGTTCCATGTGCCTTGACTTCCTGTGTCTGCTTTGTATCGTCCGACACCTTAAAATCAAAGTTGGTGTCATTTCTTTTCGCCTAACTCAGACAGCGCTTTCAGTGTGCCGTCCAGGTTTTCCTTGTGCCAATTTTTGAAGCCCCCGGCATACTGGGTGGCATAAAGGCCGGAGATCCGCAAGTCGCTCAACTCCTTCTGCTGGGTAGTCAGGCGGATCTCATCTTCCCCTGTCCGAATGACAATGACGGTGTTGAGCATATCGTCTTTCAGCTCCACGGACTGGATATTCCCATAGGGAAGGATCAGGGACACATCTTTGCGCAGGCTGGTCCACATGGGGTCAAAGGGAAGCAGTATCACCTCATGTTCACACAACTGGAGAGCATAAAACTCCCAGTTAAAAAAAGCTGTAATCTTTTCACTCAGATTTTCTGGGGCGTATTTGACGATGATGCAACGATCTTCCAGCGGATCGTATCCGGCCTGCCGGGTGTACTCCCAAATTTTTTCATCTCTTGCCATAACTGTGTGCCTCCTAAATCATTGTAGTTTCTTTTTAGTACAATCAGAAGGATACCACAGCCCCATCCTGTCGTGGGCCAGATTTCCGGAACGGCACGGATCGTTCCTGAATGACAAAAAGCCGGGCGGAAACCTCACAGGTCTCCTCCCAGCTTTTTGCGCAATTCTATTTTCCCGAGCCGGGACAGCAGGCACTCCCGTCCCCCCACACGGACCTTATTCTGCTTCCAGTTCACAGTCTCTATTTTGTCAGCTGCTGCCAGATAAGCGCGGTGTATCCGAATAAACCGCTCGCCCAGTTCCCGCTCCAACTCCCCCAGACTGCCCACAAAATCCACCCAACTGTCCGATGTGTGGAGGTACACGTGGTGAGCCTTGGGAGCAGTCTCAAAAAACAGGATATCGGCCAGGAGTATGTGGCGGGTCTCATCCCTGGAACGCAGAGTGAATACCTCCGCCGGATCGCAGCGCTCATCCATCAGACGGGTGTGGACGGCTTCCAGACACCGGGCAACGGACGGACCGATGCGCTCCGGCTCCTTTACGATGTAGTCAAATGCCTCCAGATGGTACTGGAACGTTTTCCATGCCAGATCGCCGTAGCTGGTGATGTACACCAGCGTGCCGTGGGGGTCCCGCCGCCGCAGTTCCCGGCCCAGCGTAAAGCCGTCCCATCCCTCGTCCTTCAAGTCCACGTCCAGGAAGTAGACGCTCCGGCTCCCATCCCGGGCCGCATCCAGCAGCTCCTTAGCCGTGGCAGCGGCACATACCACCTCCATATCGTAGCTTTCCATAAAAATCTTCCGTTCCAGAGCGGTCTTGATCTGGTGGAGGACAGAGCCCTCGTCGTCACACAAGTAAATCTGTATCATGGCCGCCCTCCTATGGTCAGTTCCTGGACGAATATGCCGTTTGCCCAGCTGGTGGACGAGGCCGCGTTAGCATACCTTGCCAGAATCCGCTGGTAGCTGGCTAAACCCAGTCCACGGTCCTCTCCCTTGGTGGAGAAGCCCTCCGTCCAGAGCTTGTTCGGGTCAATGGCCCCGGCATAGGGGTTGGACACCCGCAGGGACAGCCAATCCCCCTGGGCCAGCAGGACGATCTCCACCCGAGGCGTTTCCGCCGCTGCCGCTGCCTCGGCGGCGTTGTCCAGCAATATCCCCATACAGCGGGTGAGATCCCAGATATCCATGTTGACCCGCTCCACCGGGTAGAGCACCTCAAGATGGCAGTCAATCCCTTTCGACCCCATGTATGCCAGCTTAGACAGCAGCAGGCTTCTTGCTTGGGGAATGCGCAGGTTGCCGATTTGGGTGGAGGTACGTATCTTCTCTCCGATGTGCCGGTCAAAGCCGGCGTCCAGCTTTGACAGAGCAGCACGCAGATCCTCCAATTCGCCCTCGTCCGCCTGCTCTGACAGCCCCGCCAGCAGATTCTTATAGTCATGGCGGAAAGCACGCACCTCCCGGCGGATGTCGTCCAAGTCCCGCTCATAGAGCTGCTGCTGGGCAATAACGTCCCGCTGGGCCTCCATTTTCCGGGCAGCATCAAATTGCCGGGCCAGGTAGGTTACCAGTCCCGCCGTCAATGCCGCCATCGTCACGGCCAGGAGATAGTAGGCAGCCAGATACTCCGGCTGAATTCCCCTTTGCAGGATAAAGAATGCCTCCATAGCAGCTTCCAGCGCAAATATGAGCAGAGCGGTACAGCGCTGACCAGGTTCGTTTTCCAGCAGCAGCCGGAACCATGCCCCGAAACGCAAACGATACAGCAGGGCAGCGGCAGCCAGAATGGCGGTATACTCTACCACATACTGAAGAACCCCGTTTAGGGGAATCTTTATAAACAGCATGGACAAGCAGGACGCGGCCACCTGCAAAATGCCCGCCATACACACAGCCGCAAAGGCCTGACAGGATCCAATCCGCCACGCCCACCGAACCCAAAGTGTACAGATCAGCAGGATAGCGCAGGAGGAAATACAGTAGCAAATGGTCCAGGCACCGGGGATGGCTGCTCGCAGGCTCAGTTCCAGAGCGGTGGCCGTCAGGGGGGAGATCAGCAGAACGGGTAGCTTTTTCAACCTCTGCCATCCCCGCTCGTCCATGACAGCAAAGAGAAATATCACCAAAACGGCATGAGCGCCAAGTGTGTCTAAAAACAAGTATAAAATGTCCTCCAGTCCAAGCATAGCGCCCACCTCCTTTGAACCGCATTCTACCACAGAGGCAAAAATTTGTCCACAAACGAAGCAGCGGAAAGCACCCATGGTGCGTTTTGCGAATGGCGCGGGTGTGAACGATAATGTAATGTACCAAAAACAGCCACAACACGCGCAATTATGCGGTTTGTGGCTGTTTTTAGACTTTTCTGTCGTTACTGTTTTCTATTTTACATACAGCAATTTCTTTCCTTGTGCAAATCTGCGTACTTCTTCCACCAGCAGAATCGTTCCATTGGCAATGGCATCCGGGCAGGCGCCGCTGATATGCGGCGTTACCAGCAGATTTTCCAATTCGCCTGTGACAAAAGGATGCCCCTTATATAGGGGTTCATATGCAAAAACGTCCAAGGCTGCACCGCCGATCTGATGTGTCCTGAGCGCTTCGATCAAATCCTCCTCCACAATAACCGCCCCTCGGGAATTATTTACCAGATATGCTCCTTTCTTCATATGGGAAAAAGCATGCTTGTCAAAAATCCCCTTTGTCTCCTCCGTCACTTTCATATGACAGGAAATAAAGTCTGATCTTTCCAGCAGAGTCTCAAAATCCACAAGTTCAATTCCCGGCGCATCCACTTCCACTTTCGACATATAGGGATCGTAAATCACTAAATTTGCTCCAAAGCCCTTTAAAATAGCGGCAACCCGGCGCCCAATGCTTCCATATCCCATGATGCCGGCAGTCTTTCCATGAATCTGAGGTCCCTGAAACTGTACATAAGGATGGCATTCCTTTACCTTTCCCCACGTCACATCTGTCTTCATCTCCGTCGGTGCTTCATCCAGAATAGCTTTTCCGCTTAAGATAGCATTATTTGCCTCCGATACATGGCGGATCAAATTCAGCAGCAGCGCTACGGCAAATTCCGCTGTGGCGTCTGAATTTCTGCCCGGCGTATAGCTTACTGTAATGCCTTTTTCCTTTGCTGCCTGATGATCTACATTGACTGGATTGGCGCGGGCACATACGATCAATTTCAGATCCCCACAGTTCTCGATCACCTGCCGTGTGACCTTATCATAGCTGGTGATCAGCACATCCTTTCCCTGCAGACGCTCTGTCAGTTCGTCAGCGCTCAACGCCTTTCTGTTCACCTTCCACCCGGCAAACTCCAGATCGCAGAACTCATAAAGTTCCTTTAACAGCGCCTCCTCCGCCTCCGCCGTGAATAATACTTTTAATTTGTCCATCGTTCAGCCCTCCATGCCCAAAATGGCTCTATGGCCTTTTGTGTCAATTTATACATTTGGTATAATTCTGTATACTGCGCATGCTTCTTCATATCCGGCAAGTAAGTCTTTTTGACAGTCAGGAAACGGTTCCTTACCTCACTTGTACTGTTGATACACCCTGACATGATAGCAGCAGACAATGCCGCACCTTTTGCCGTTAATTCCGAAGATTCTGTGATCAACACACTGACTCCCAGCACATCGCTTATCATCTGTGCCCAGACCGTATTTTTAGAACCTCCTCCCGAAAGATACACCGTCTTTAAAGGTCCGCTTTTGCTAAGGCAGTCCCGGATCGCCATCGCCACCCCTTCCAATACTGCGTAGATCATATCCATTTTACTTGTATTCTGTCGGATCCCCAAAAATGATGCCGTGGCATCAGGTCTGAAAAACGGTGCCCGCTCTCCCGCCAGGCTGATATGCGGGTGATAAATAAGGCCGCCCTCCCCGGGCATTCTTCCTGCAAGTTCTTTTTCTATCCTTGCAAAAACCGCCCCTGGATTCTCTCCTTCAAACAGCATTTTCACTATCCAATCCAGATTTGGAGCCGCTGCCATACAGCCAATTCCCCTGCCAAGGCAGATACCGTCTATAATATATCCCCATCCGGCCAACTGTTCATCCGGCTCATAGGAGTCCATTATACTGGTGGTCATGCCCGTTGTTCCCAGAATAATACAAGTATCGCCCGGGCGCACAGCGCCCAGCCCCGCACAGGCTGAAAGTACATCCAGAATTCCACCTGAAACCGGAAGTCCAGCTGGCAGTCCCGTAGCATCGCTGATCTGCGCCGTCAGTTCTCCTGCGCGGTCACAGGAAGCGATAAGCGGTGGAAGCTTTTTTTCCATCTCAGGAATTTTTAACGCTTCAAACACATCATAAGCGTATTCTTTCGTTTGAAGGTTCACACAGCTTGCTGACGCGTCGCTGAGTTCCCAAAAAATCTCTCCGGTTATCCGATATCGTATATAATCCTTACAGGTGAGGAAATATGCCGTCTTCTGAAAAAGTTCCGGTTCATTTTCACAAAACCACTTGATCAGCATCAAAGTAGAACCGTTCTTAAAATAGGTTCCAAGAATCTGCCGCATCTTTGGATAGTCTGACCTTTCTTTCAGGGAAGCAGTCAGTTCATATGTCCTCGCATCATTCCACAAAATGGCATTTCTCACTGGCTTCCCCTGTATATCCANCGCCCAAAGTCCTTCCCCCTGACCAGAAATTCCCAGCCCTGNAAGATGATCTTTTTTATCTCCCAGCGCCCCTCCCACTTCTTTCAGGACGCTGCACACATTCTGCCACAATTCCTCCATATCCTGTTCCATATGGTTTCCCTGAGAGATCACTGTGTTTTCTCTTGCGGCAGACAAGATTTCATTACCGCATGTATCAAATACAACTGCCTTCACGTTAGTGGTTCCGCAGTCGATTCCTATCATATATTGACTTTCCATTTTACCTCCCTTCCGAAGCGTTTTACACTGGCATTTCAGTTCAGAGCTCAACGAGCTCATAAGATTTCTNTCAGCAATTCTATGATCTGCTCCTTAGACGGCATAACAGGGTTCCTGCCAATGTTGCCATCCCTCATCGCTTTCTTTGCAATATCCTCAAGTTCTTCTTCCTTTGCGCCAAATNCGGAAAGCCTTTTCGCNGTTCCAACCTCCTCTGAAAGCCGGATCACTTCTTCCAGAAAAANATCTGCGCATGCCTGCTCTTCCATNTCTGCGCAACGCTCACCAAACAACATGCGTCCCAAATCTGCATAAAGCGCCTCTGACACCTTCCTGTTGATACGGATCACGCCGGGAAGCACCATTGCCGTGCATAGTCCGTGAGGCATACCATAGGTAGCTCCCAGCGCATGGGCAATAGCATGTGCCAGCCCTACGCCGCTATTGCAAAATGCCATTCCAGCCAAAGACTGGGCATAAATCATCTGCCGGCGCAGTCCCAGATTTTCCGGGTCTCTTATAACCTCCCGCAGATTGGAAAATACCAACCGGATTGCCGATGATGCCAATTCCCTGGTAAGCCCATAGCTGTTATTGCATACATAACTTTCCACTGCATGAGTCAAGGCATCCATTCCCGTTGCCGCCGTCACATGAGAGGGCAGGCTCACCATCAGCTCAGGATCGTTAATAGACGCAAAGGGCAGTGCATGGATATCCTTGCAGATGATCTTCTCATGTTTTTCTTCATCTGTGATCAGATAGGCACGNGAAATCTCACTTGCCGTACCTGCCGTTGTATTGACCGTGATCAGCGGTATCCCTGGCTTNGCGGAACGGTTCAGCCCTTCATAATCTTCCACTTTTCCTCCATTGACAGCAAGAACGCTGACCGCCTTGGAACAATCATTCGGGGAACCTCCTCCCAGCCCTATGATAACATCACATTGAAACTCNTTAAGCATATNNACTGCTTCATAAACATTTTTTTTCGTAGGATTCGGCTGTACGCCGTCATACCGTTTCCAAAAGATATCCTGTCCAGCCAGAACCGCTTCTATCCGGGATGCGATCCCGCACTTTACCAGATTATTGTCTGTGATNAGNAGCACTCTGCTTCCTTTGCATTGTTCTATCAAACTGCCAAGCTGCTGTATGCTCTCCTCTCCAAACAGATTGATCGACGGCATCACAAATTCCTTCATCTATTTTGCCTCCCCCTCGTTTTACAGCATATGGTATTTTTCTCTCAGCTTGTGCTCAACCTCTGCGCTGAGTACCTGAGGCGTCCCTACCTGCCGCGCCATATGATAAATTTTAGCTGCATCCTCAACATATACCGCCCGGATATATGCCTGCGCCAGATTTGTTCCAAATGCTACCACGCCATGATTGGCAAGCAGACANGCATTTCTTCGCGGCTCTTTCATGACAGCCACTGCATTCACTCCCACTTCAGGCGTTCCCGGCATCCCAAACTCTGCCAGCGGAATATCTCCTCCCAAAAAAGGCAGCATTTCTACCAGCACGAGCGGAATTGTTTCATGGTTTACTGCAAAGCTGGCGGCATAAGGCGAATGCGTGTGGATCACCGCCGCTGCCTCCTGTATCTCTCCATAAATACCCGCATGCAGCCTCCATTCGGAGGAGGGTTTTAAATCCCCCTCCAAAATGGTCCCGTCCAGATGCATCAAAACCACATCCTCCGGCTTCATCACAAGGTACGAGGTATTGGAGGGAGTAATACCCATCACCTGCGTTTTGGCGTCATACATGCTCACATTTCCGCTGGTNCCAGCAACCAGTCCTTCTNTATACGCCTGCAGCGCCATCTCCTGAATCTGTTTTTTCATATCAATGTAGTCCATGTTCTCCTCCTTATTATCCCCTTAATATCCNATNGCAAATGCNATCGCAATAAAGATCCAGCTTACGATGTACAAGCTTGCCACCANCTTAAGTCCAAATGACATCCATTTTCCAAGAGGCACCTTTGCCAGTCCCAATACCGCCATGAAGGCACCGATCGTCGGGAAAATAAAGTTCGGTACTGTAGCGCCGATCTGGAATGCCAAAACTGTNGTCTGAGGGCTGATCCCAATCAATTCTCCTAAGGGACCGATGATCGGCATGGTTGCATACGCCAGTCCACTTCCTGAAGGAATAAAGAAATGAATAATCCCAACAATGATGGAAATGAAGATTGCTCCCACCAATGGATTAAGTGCCTGAAGCGGTGAAGATAAGGCATTGATGATGGTATCAAGTATATGTCCTTCTTCCAACACCACCTGAATACCCCGGGCAATTCCCACGATCAGCGCTACACTTGCCGCTGAAGCCGCCCCTTGAATAAACAGATCAATNATCTTATTAATTTTATAACCATATACCAGACCTGCAATAATACCACCAACCAGAAAAACAGCTGTCATCTCAGTCAGATACCATCCAAATTTTGANGCGCCGACAATGATCGTTGCCATGAGAAGGATCAGCACGGCAAGAACCAGCTTATGTTTCCCTGTCACCTCATATCCTTCNTCTTTTTCTTCAATCTGCAGGGAAGAGATATCAATGCCTTTCACCAAACTCTTCTCAGGATTTTTTGTNATCTTTCTTGCATATAAACAGGTTATAACGCAGACCGTGATGGTTGCCGCCAGCCACAAAAGCCACCTGAGTCCCTGGCCTGAAAAGGTCTCCATACCCATAATAGCATGAGCCGATCCAAGAATCGCNGCATTGATGGGGCCAAATGCAAAACCTGTAAATCCGCCGCCTGCCACCATACCTAATCCAACGATCGTGTCATATCCCAGGGAAAGNGCTATGGAAATTCCCAATACCGCAAATGGGAGCTGAATCTCCGGTCCNACGATAACCCCAAGCAATGAGAATAAAAATGTCACTGTACAGATCACTGCATATCCCGGAATCTTTGAGGTCTTAACTTTTTTCATAATGACCCCGATCCCATTATCCANCGCTCCCGTGCTCCGAATNACATGAAATGCAGCCGTAGAGATCATGATCATGAAGATGATCGTACACGCTCCATCCATTCCTTTCGGAATTGCCTTTACAACATCAAAAATNCCAACGCCGCTTTGTTCCATCTGTGTGTAGGTACCGGGAACAACATACTCACGTGTAGCACCCTCCGGTATCGTCCTCTCAAATGAACCTGCNGGCAATACCCATGTAAGCACTGCGGCGATCACGATCAACATAAACAGGATCACATAGGAATGCGGCATCCTTTCATACCATTTCTTTTTCTGAACTACTGCATCTTCTTTCTTCATACCACCTTCTCCTTTCGTCACTATCACCCGATTTCCAAGGACACATATCTGTCGGCGCAGGACAGATTTTGCCCTTTTAAACATTTCTGTTTCCGAAATGTTTGATTTACATTAAATGTAACATTCAATTTCCGATATGTCAATTANNATTTCCGTTNTNCCAACATTAGTTTTTGTTTTTCAGAAATNNCNNNNAATATATGACCGTTTTCAAATACGTATATAGATTTTNTCTGTTCATTTTTGGGAAAACATGCTACAATTGCATTAACAGAAATCTGAATTCTCAATTATTTGACAAACACACAGGAGGTGTTTTCCTATGACATCTGATACCAGAAAATCAAACATAAAACAAATGCTGCTTCAAAAAAGCTTTGTCTCCGTTTCNGAAATGGCCAAGTTTTTCACCGTCACAGAAGAAACCATCCGCCGCGATCTGCGNATGCTCGAAAAAGAAGGCATCATTTCACGGACTCACGGCGGAGCAGTACTAAAGGATAAAGTTTCCTCCTCATTTGAAAGNCAGGAAATCCGCGGCATTCTGCAAGCCAGCAAATCAGCCATGGCAGACACCGCCAAACATTTTGTCCAGAACGGTTTCTGTATCTTCATGGACTCTTCCACCACCGTGCAGAATCTTTTTCCGCAGATCCAGGATCTGCAGCTTACTATAGTGACCGATTCCATTGATATCATTATTGCATGCAGCAACCTTCCAAATATAAAGCTTTACGCACTGGGAGGAATTTATAATCCCCGCACCAGATGCTTTTCAAGCAGCCTGGGCAGGGATTTACTTGCTAACCTNTATTTTGANATTGCATTCATCTCCTGNCGGACCATCAGCTCCTCCGAAGGACTGTGTGATTCAANCATAGANGAAGCAGCCACCAANCGCCTNGCNGGNCAACATGCCAGCAAGACTATCGCTATGGTGGACCACACCAAATTCGACCGAGTATCCTTCGCCCGGATCTGNGGCCTTGAAGATATCGACGTACTCATCAGTGACAAGCCCATCGATTCTGCATGGGAACAAGTACTGCGCGAAAAGCAGGTAGAAGTACTTATTTCACGCCCTCAAGTATAGATACCTCTCCTGACCAACTTACATTGAGGCCAGGCGGTTACTCTCGATCTAGAATGGCCCCCACTTCATTGCTACTGCGATCACCAGGAAGAGCCATCCTACCAGGTAGATTGCTGCTACCAGACGAAGAGCAAATTTGAACCATTTTTCGAANGGGACGTGTGCAAGTGCACAGACTGCCATCAGGAATCCTACGGTAGGGTACATGATGTTGGTAACGCCGTCTCCAATCTGGAAAGCCAGAATGGAGGTCTGCTTTGTCATTCCCAGAAGGTCTCCTATGGGAAACATGATGGGCATGGTGGCGGCTGCCTGACCGGAACCGGAAGGGATCAGGAAATTGACCGCACCGTGTACCAGCGTCATGAACAGCGCTGCCACTACTGTGGGCATTCCAATAAGAGGGGCTGTCACTCCCTGAATGATCGTATCTGCGATGCGTCCGTTTTCCAACACGATCTGAATGGCGCGGGCAATTCCAATGCACATAACCCCAAANACCATATCAGAAGCC
Organism: Lachnospiraceae bacterium; assembly: GCA_014803415.1. Lineage (GTDB taxonomy): Bacteria > Bacillota > Clostridia > Lachnospirales > Lachnospiraceae > Suilimivivens. Next base: position 55,773 of record JAAVBZ010000005.1, on the reverse strand, counting down.
CCTTTTAAAAAGCATTCTATAATCNTTTCTGAATGAAAACCAGCCAAAATTCCCGCGGCAATTCCGCCGGCAATAAACACTGCCGTCATTTCATCTATATACCATCCGAACTGTGTGCAGCCTATGATCGTAATGGCAAAGATTGCAACCAGGCATAAAAGAACCGCCACATGCCGTTTGGTCACTTTGCACTCACTAAAATCTTTTGTAAATTTCAGTTCTCCAACGTNCATTCCATATACCAGACTTTTCTCTGGAGACATTTTGATCTTTTTCGCATAGGCACTTGTCACTATACATACTGCTGCTGTAGAACAGAACCAGAAGACGGTGCGCAGCCCCATTCCNGAAAAAAGGGGAAGTCCTGAGATCGCATCACAAGTGCCGATCGTGGATGCATTGATCGGTGCTGTAGCAAAGCCGATCGCACCGCCAAGTACCATTGCAACTCCTGTTATAGCATCAAACCCCATCCCCAGCGCTACTGCTACTGTGATCNCGGTAAACGGCACGTGCACCTCGGGTCCAATGAAAATTCCCATAATGCTGAACAGGAATGTGACTGCCCATATCACAATCGTACCGCTGCCTCTCTTTTTTCCTATCTTATAAAGCACTGTTCCCAGTACATTTTCAATTGCACCGCTTTCCGTCATAACCCGAAAGGCACCTGCCGAAAAAAGAATCATCGCAATAATGCCTGCAGATGCCGCAAATCCCTGAGGAATCGCCTTGAACATTCCAAGAACACTGACCGGAGACTGCTCTACCCTATGATAAGAGTCTGCCACAACAATTTTTTGCGCAGTCCCTTCCACCTGCGTCCGTTCAAATTCTCCCGCTGGAATGATGTACGTCAATATCGTACACAATACAATCATGAACATAAGCAAAACAAAAACGTGAGGAACCTTTCGATACCATTTCTTTCCTTCACCTTTTCCTCTGCCAGAATCATCACCCATAATTAAACCTCCATTTAAGTGACCATGTCTATCTGCGCCCAGACACGGTTGAATTGTACTTTCCAGAAAATCGGGTGTGTTTGAAATGCAACATTGTTATTACAAATCATAACATTTATTTATGTTTCAGTCAATTTATTTTTGATTTTGTAGGTATTTGTTTTTGATATCCCAAATNNTTCCAATAGAAGACTTCGAAAAACTTATCATTTTCTTCTGCCCGGCATTCTTTAAAACTTGATTTTTCTCCGCAATCTATATAAAGTAAAGTTAAAAGATATCATAGGAGGANNTGNATATGGAACTGAAACTGCGCGGGGACGTCCCCGTGGAATTAACATGGGATTTATCATCTATTTATACAACGGAAGAAGAACTTCAAACAGACATGGAAAACCTGAAGGCTCTCAGCAGCCGCATGGTNCAGGATTATAANGGGAAACTGGATTCGCCAAAGGTCATTAACAGCTGTCTTGATGATTTTCGGGAAGTAACCCGCCTGATTACATTGGCCGGAACTTACTGTAGTCTGGCTGTTTCTGTGGACTATTACGATACGCATAACCAAGAACGGGATGAGGCTTTTTCCCGTCTGGCTTCGGAGATCTCCAGTCAGCTCAGCTTTATTGATACCGAGATTGCTTCTCAGAAAGAATCTGTCCTTAAAGAAGCCATTGCTATTGCCACCCACAACAAATGTTATCTACAGGATATTCTGCGCCGGAAACCGCACCAACTCCATCCGGAGGCGGAACGGGCTGTGGCTGCGCTGTCCCAGACCACTCAGGCTCCTTACCAGATCTATAATATGGCCAAATTAGCGGATATGAAATTTGATTCTTTTGTGGTTGATGGAACAGAATATCCTCTTGGTTATTCTCTGTTTGAGGATAATTACGAATATGAGAAAAATCCTTCTATACGACGGACGGCCTTTGCCTCATTTTCCAAAAGGATACGCGAATACGAAAATGTAACTGCAGCTGCCTATAACACACAGGTACAGACTGAAAAAACAATTGCCACTTTGCGGGGNTTTGATTCTGTCATTGACAGCCTGCTTTTTTCCCAAAAAGTGACGCAGGAGATGTATCACCGTCAGATTGATCTGATCATGGACAAGCTCTCCTGCCACATGCGCCGGTTTGCCCGCCTTCTNAAGAAGATTCACAAGCTGGACCGTATGACCTTNGCNGATCTGAANATNGCCGTTGACCCGGAATATGATCCCAAGGTTACTATTGAAGAGTCCAAAGCCTATATNGAAAAAGGACTTTCCATTCTGGGAGACGATTACGTAGAAATGATCCATGAAGCCTACCGTGACAGATGGGTCGATTTTGCTCAGAACCAGGGNAAATCAACCGGCGGCTTTTGTGCCAGCCCTTACGGAGTCAACTCCTTTATCCTGCTGTCGTGGAATGACCGTATGTCNGATGTCTTTACACTGGCCCACGANCTGGGACATGCCGGCCACTTCAAAGCCTGCAANAAAAANCAGTCCATTTTTGATACAGATGTTTCCACCTATTTNGTGGAAGCACCCTCAACCATGAATGAACTGCTGATGGCACACTACTTATTAAAAAATAANCCGGATCCCCGGTTCCGCCGNTGGGTNCTGTCCTGTATGATCNGCAATACTTATTATCATAACTTTGTCACNCACNTGCTGGAAGCCGACTATCAGCGAAAAGTCTANCANATCGTTGACAANGGCGGAAGCGTCAANGCCCNNGTTCTATCCCGGCTTATGAAGGAAACCCTTCAAAATTTCTGGGGTGAGGACGTGGAAATTTCCGATGATGCGGCGCTTACCTGGATGCGCCAGCCTCACTATTACATGGGTCTGTATTCCTATACTTATAGCGCCGGCCTCACCGTTGCAACACAGGTCTGCAAACGGATCGAGCAGGAAGGCGAAAAGGCAGTTGATGACTGGAAAAAGGTTCTTTCATCAGGCAGTACGCTGGATCCGGTAGGGCTGGCTAAACTTGCCGGGATTGATATTACTACAGACGCTCCTCTTCTTGATACGATCGCTTATATCGGAGAAATCATTGATGAGATTGAAACACTAACACAAGAACTTGAGTGAAATCACATCATTCTGACACCGACGCCGCATCATAAACATGCGTATAATAATCCTGGCTGAGCACAGATTTGCAAAATGTCATTTTATTTCTCACTATACTGGATATCTGCTTTACATAATCCTCCGGAATGACGGCATTTTCATCTGTCGGCGTGAAAGTTTTCTTGGATGTACTATAATGCCCCAAGTCTGTCTTCCAGTCATAATTTCCAAAGAAAACAAGCGGGAGCGCATCTGAGAGCACATCTCTTCCCACATAAAGTCTGGAATCCCATTCCACGCCAAAGAGATTGCACAACGTGGGAAGCATGTCTACGGAAGATGAAGGCGTATCGATAATGATCGGCTCTTCATCTTCAAGTGCTCCGCACCAGATAATAGCACGGCTTCTGTCCCTCTCTTCATAGGTGTTCACCGGATAACCGTATAATTCAGATAAATACGGCATATTTCCCAGAGCGGCGTCCGAATCCAGCCCATAGGGAAAATGATCCGGTGCGATGCAGATGACCGTGTCGTCTGCAATCCCTTTTTCTTCAAGGGTTTTCACAAGATAATCCATCGCCTTTTCAAGCTCAAGGTTCGCCGCAATATAAGCACGTACAGGCTCCGAGTAGGAAAGATTTTTCTTCGCGCACCATGCGTCTACGGCATCTTTATTTTCCCTTGACATGGCATTCCTATCAAAAGTGTATAAACTGTGACCGCTTACTGTCATGTAATAAACATTAAAAGGCTGTTTGTCAATGTACATCGGCAGAGTCTCCTGCATCAATTCCAGATCGCTTGCCGGCCATATAGGACTGATAAGATCTTCAAGACCATTTCCCACTCCCATATATCCCTCACTGTATCCCAGCTTTATATGTGTCTCATGCCGGTCGTAAAAAGTATAGTCACTGTTGTGAAAAGCCATGCCGTAGTATCCCTTGTCATTTAAGAGTGCACCTATATTGGTGTGCGCTCCGTTTTGCGTGATCTCCTTAATAGAGCTTCCGCCGGAAGTCGGAATCAAGCCAAATATAAGCTGATACTCACCTCCGGTAGTTCCAGCAATTGACTGCTGGTAATAGTCATTGAAATTAATGCCTTTTGTGGAAAGCCTGTAAAGTGTGGGCGTGAGCTCCTGGTCAATGAGAAAGCCGGAAAATGCTTCCGCACAGATCAAAATCAGGTTTTTCCCCGCAAAAGAACCTGTATAGGCGTTTTGACTCGATGGCGTAAGCGTGGAAACATAAGCATCAATATCGGCACAGTTCCCACCTGCCCCGGCAAGGGCAGCAAAATCAATAGAAGACACACTCTGACCGTATACAACCGGCGTTACCGATTTATCTTCCTGTACAGCTTCCGCATTTTGGGAGGAAGTCCCCTCCTGAAGTATGTCCACCTCCTGAGCGCCGGCTGCCTCCTTTGTCTGTATGGCGGCCTTACCGCCGGATACGTTTTCCTCCTTGCTGTTTACAAGAGGAGTTTCCAAAGATGTGTCGGCCGTGCCCTGCACGAGTTCCACATCCGTGCTTTCAAAGACAGGAGCGGACGCTTTAGATGAAGTCAGATTCCTGATATCCAGACACAGCCCTTCGCCCAGCCCAAACTGCATTACTGCCGACTCAAAATTATATTGATTTGTATAAATGTCCTTTTGCAGACCGCAGCATAGGATCAGGAACAAAGCCGCTCCATAGCAAACGGCTCCCCCGGCCAAATGTGCCAGCGAAAAATAAACATCCTGTCCTGTCGGTCTGTGCCAAATTCCATTTTGGGGTAACTGTCCTATTATCTTTTCTCGTAGAACAAACCACAAGATAAGCGGCAGCAAAAAAAGCGCAATATGACTGATTCCATCAAAGCAGAAGATCAACTGCCTGATGTCAGCACTGAATCCGCCCAATGCGTCAGTTGCGGCATTCATTATGGTATTTAAGTCATACGCCACCTTAAACTGTCTATATACCAAAAATTCCACAACGAAAATGAGAAATATAAATCCCAGATAGAATGGTATCAGAATCTGCACTGCTTTTTTCGGCAGCAGCGAAACAATGCCTGAAATAACTAACCCCGCGCAGAGCGAGAATAACGCCAGAAATACAAATGAACTTCCGGTATGCATTGTTTCGACTGACAGCTTGAAAACAATCTCCGTGTAAAAGCACGAAAGAGACAAAAAAACAGCCAGCCATATAGGGCCCTGTGACAAAAAATTTTTAGCATTTATCGCAGAAGATTTCTTTTTGGCAGTCTGCGCTGCCCTCGCTGACCGCTTCTGTACCGGTCGTGCTGCAGATGCTTTTGCAGATCGTATCACCAGATTCCTCTGTTGCTTCTTTCTTTTTTTCTTTCTTCTTTTTTTCTTTTGTAAATTCATAATGTCTTGTCATTGCAAACGCTTTGACATGTATCCTCCTTTTATGAAATCAAGGTTAATCACAAAACTTCTTCTTTTTCCGTTTCCCATAACCTCATCTTATTCTGTTATTATACATGCCCCATGCATCATAATTGCATCATTTTTGCATCATTTTTGCATCATTTTTCTTTTCCATGGTCAGTCAGTAAATGTGTTGGCAACATCACAAGCACATCGTCATATATGGCGGTATGCAGACAATCCCATCCTTTATTAAAAGATTTCTCGGATGAATAATGTAACACTCTCCTATCCTTGCCTTATACTTTTCTCTGAACCTGGTCATCGAAGTTATTGTATAATTCTTACCAGACTTTACTTCTATCGGAAACATCTTATATCTCAGCTTACTATTGTTTGATAAAATAAAATCAATTTCTATATCATTTCTATGCTTTTCTTCATTATAGCTTGTATAAAAATATAACTTATGACCGTTTGCTGTCAACATCTGTGCAATTACATTTTCATAAAGCATTCCCTCATTCATCGACAATTTATCTCCCAATATCTGCTTGTATACCTCTACATCTAATAATTCATTCTCATCAAAGGCATGACTGACCAAAAGCCCTGTGTCTCCTAAGTAGCATTTGACATATGTCCTTATTTCGTTTATGGAAAGTCCAACATTGGGATCACTGCATAAAAAACATTCATTTGAAATCATCGAATCAGATAACCAGAAAAAAGTATCCTCATACTGATCAGCATAAGAACCCTCCTGTATGCGTTTGAAAACCACACGTTTTTCATGCTGTGACAATAATCCCGGGATTTGATCAAATATAGCTAATACCTTACTTCTGTATTGCGCATTGATCTTCATAATATCACTGCGATACAATTTTAAAATATCACGCTTTTCTTTATCTGCCTCAGTGAAATCTTTGTGGTTTTCTATAAACAGAACCACCGGTTTGGGCATTCCTCCTATTAACATATACTGCTTAAACAGAAGCATTGCCTTATTATGCATGCTCCGCTCCAAAGGCTCTTTTTTCTCAAAACAACATTTCACATATTCTACCAACAATTTCTCTCCCAACGCCCATGCAAATTCCTCGAAATCCAATGGATACATGCTGATATGACGTTCTTCTGACGGAATAACAATATCTTTTACATTTTCTTTAATTGAAATTAATGATCCTGTTTCAATGTAATCATATCTCCCATCCGCAACCAAATATTTAACTGCAGCTCTTGCCTGCGGAAACATCTGCACTTCATCAAAAATAATAAGTGAGTTTCTTTCAACTAATTTCACCCCATAGTGAGCAGAAAGAAGCATGAAAAATGTATCTAAGTCATTCATGTACCGTAAAAAGAATTCTTCAACCTCCTTATCCTTTTTAGCAAAATCGATGAGCAGATAACTATCATACTCATTCTTTCCAAATTCTTCGCTCACGGTTGATTTTCCTATTCGCCGGGCCCCCTCTATCAATATTGCCTTTGTTCCATGGCTTTCTTTTTTCCACTCTAATAATTTGTCATATATTTTCCGCTTTAAAATCATTTTTCTTTTCTCCTATAATACGCATTGTTTTACATGCTGCATTTTATGATTATACGCACATTTTATCAACCATTTAGATTATACGCAATATATTATCTTTATTTTTATTGATTATGCGCACATCTAATCTCTAAATATGTGTCTTATTTAGGAGCCCTAAATATATGCCATAATGTATGCAGTTTAATGTTTATTATTATGATAGAAGCGGAGGCTTTTCCCAGCCGTTAAATCCTTTCCTATATGTGATTTCTGGGCGCACCTTGAAACAGCTTTCTTGTCTCTGGTGTCAAATGTCTCATTTCATACACATGAAGCATTAACCCATCTATAAATTTCCATTCTTCCTCTGAAAGGTTCTTTCTCCACGATATCCTTCGTCTCTTCTGACTTTCCTATTCCTCCTTCCGGCAGGTAAATGGAGAATACTGCCAAGACATCCTCAAAAGATCATTCCATGCAGCTCTTATCTGCTCCCTGCCTATTTCATTAAAATTGGTGATAAAAGCAAGGATTCTAAAACAGATGACCACATCCTGCAAAGATGCCTCTTAGAAAAATTAGATAATAAACGAACTTGCCATCATGCCCTTCCCGTTCCTTCTTTCAGCAGTCTGTCATATTCCTGAAAGGAAATAAACTTTCCTCCCATACTTTCCAAATGCTCTGTGTGGAACTGACAATCAATCATCAAAAAGCTGTTCTGTTCCAGTATCCTTGCCAAAATGATCAGCGCAGATTTGGAACCGTTCTCTTTTTCTGAAAACATGCTCTCACCGAAAAAACATTTACCAATGCTAACCCCATATAGCCCGCCTGCAAGAACACCATCTTCAAACACTTCCACACTGACGGCATATCCTGCCTCATGAAGGCGGTAATAGGCTTCCTCCATTTCGTCTGAAATCCAGGTGCCTTCCTCCATTTCCCTTTTTATCCGGCACCGGTGCATGGTGTCCTGAAAGTCTCTGTTCAANATNACTTTCAGTTCATGCTTCTTCATATATTTTTTCATGGAACGGGAAATATGTATCTCTTTNGGGAAAATAACNAANCGCTCCTTNGGGCACCACCACATGATTTCCTCTCCCGGATTATACCATGGAAAAATNCCATGCGTATATGCCAGCAAAAGNCGTTNCACACTTAAATCTCCTCCNACAGCAAGCAGNCCGTCNTCNTCAGCATANGCGGGNTCAGGAAAAGAAATTNTATTTTCNGNCANACGAAAAACAGGCATACAATTTACTCCTCATTTCTTTTAGACAAAAGGCTGATCTTAAACTGATCCCCAATAGCAGTCAGTTCACATCTTCCGCCTTCCTTAAGTTCTCCGAACAAAATNTCATCCACTAAAAGCGGCTTAATTTCGCCTTGTATTACACGTTCTATTTCCCTTGCACCAAACTCTGTACTGATACCTCTTCTTTTTACCAGTTTCTTTGCTTCCATACTGACAGACAGCTCCACATTTTTCCTCACCAGCATTTGGGCAAGTTCCTTTAACTTTTTCTCTACGATCTGCCCTGCCATGTCATCGTCCATTCCATGGAATACCACAATTCTATTTAAACGGTTGCGGAACTCCGGCTGAAAGATCCTCTTCACTTCCTCCATAATGGCCTCTTCCTTTATGTCCTGCTCCTCGAAACCGATCCTGTGCTTTCCTATCCGGCTGGCTCCCGCATTGGATGTCATAATAACGATCACATTCCTGAAATCCGCCTTTCGTCCCTGGTTGTCCGTTAGTGTNGCATAATCCATAACCTGCAAAAGTATGTTATAAATATCGGAATGTGCCTTTTCAATCTCATCCAGCAAAAGGACTGCATGGGGATTCTTACGGATCTCCTCNGTGAGCAGCCCGCCTTCCTCNTATCCCACATATCCTGCCGGTGCGCCGATCAGTTTGGCCACGGCATGTTTTTCTTCATATTCACTCATATCGAAGCGGATCAGCCTGATNCCNATTTCCCTGGCAAGACTTCTGGCTATTTCTGTCTTACCNACGCCAGTCGGTCCCACAAACAGCAGNCTNGCCAGAGGCTTTCCTTCTTCNAACAGTCCNGCTCTTGAGAATTTCACNGCATTGACCACNTGGGCTATTGCCTCATCCTGCCCAAACACNCAGCTTTGCAGACGCCCCTCCAGCGTTGCCAGAGCCTGCGTTTCATCCTTTTCCACCACCTGCTTAGGGATATGGCAGGTTTTTGACAGGATNTCATCGATCAGCTCCTTATTNACAGTCTGTATCTTTTGTTCCAGTAAATGCATCCGCCTGTAGGCGCCNGCTTCATCNATCAGGTCAATNGCNTTATCCGGCAGATATCGCTCATTGATATACTTTGCACTCATCTCAACNGCATACGCCAGTACCCCTTCTTCGTAACTGACGCCATGAAACTCTTCATAATTCTTTTTCANCCCTTCCAGAATCTGAACNGCCTCCTGAATACCCGGTTCTTTNATCTCAACATTNTGAAACCGNCTNACCAGACTTTTNCTTTTNTCAAAATGCTTCTTATACTCCTCATGAGTAGTGGCTCCGATNAANCGGANATGNCCTGCTGCCAAATANGGCTTAAGCATATTGGAGATGTCAAAGGTTCCGCCATTTACCGCTCCAGCCCCCACAATATTGTGGATCTCGTCAATATAAATAATGGGCTTTTCCTCCCNGNTGATGCTTTCCATGACCCNTTTGAAACGCTTTTCAAAATCACCGCGNTACTGCGTCCCTGCCAGCAGACTGCCNAAATCCAGCGAAAAAATCCTTGCCCCTTTTAAAGAATCCGGNACCTTTCCTTCATTCANAAGTCTTNCAAGNCCATATGTGACCGCNGTTTTTCCAACTCCCGGTTCTCCTATATGNAGGGGATTATTTTTCTCCTTGCGGCAAAGNATCTGCATGGTCCTTTCCAGCTCTTCCTNCCTNCCAATGAGGGGATTNAANGTNTCCACTTCATCATTTAANCAGACCGCATACTGNTGCCANAANNTTTCCTGNGTATCTNNACTTTCTTNTCCTTCACTGCTTTCACTTNCATATTCCATTTCCTCATAGGCCATTGCCATTTCTTGCAAAAGCTCTGCCATCTCTGCGCCCTGTATACGCATATAGTAGACAGCATAACTTTCTTCCAGTTCATACATGGCATGAATAACATGGGGCAGTTCCACCATAGGCTTGCCGCTGCCCTGTGCTGACTCCCATGCATACGCCAGCATATTTAGCATTCCCATTGAAAGCTCAGGAGTACTTTCCTCTTCCTCAGATTTTTTCTCCATATAGGTATCAAGATACGTTCTTAACTGACTATCCAACTCCTTCACACTCCCGCCGCAATTCTCAAATGCACGCGCAAATACTTTGTTCTGGCAGATCACATACAATGCAAGCTCCGGAGTCACATATTCAAAATGTGCGCTTCGAGCCATTAAAAATGCAGTTTTAATCAGTTCCTCCACTTCACCTGATGTGTGCATGACTACGCCCCCTTTATGTCAAATTGTTCTTCGTAATTTTCATTTAATTTTCCTCAACTGTCAGCCGGAACGGAAAGCCCGCTTCCTTCGCCCTTGCCTGCGCTGCCTTAACTTTCGTAACCGCAATATCGTAAGGATAGGATCCCACTGCCGCCCTGCCGCTTTCATGTACCATCAGCATCAGGCGCGATGCTTCTATTTCATCCTTATGAAAAATATCTATCAGGATTTCCACAACAAAATCCATTGATGTAAANTCATCATTATGCATGATCACCCTATAATGTTTGGGCTCCCGTATATCGATTCTTGTTTTTTCTCTTGTTTCTCCCTGTACTGCCATAGTATCCTCCATGTAAAAGTAAACTCCACAGCATATTGTACCAAGTCGCTGACGCGGTGGCTAGTCCCAGTCGTAAATTCTTCTGGAAAAATTCATATGTTAACGCTATAATTATTTCAAATTGCTGTATATAGAAGGACGGAGAACGATATAATGGATGCAAATGAATTTTTAACTGAGATCAATGCCGCTTATCATCGACTGGAAATGAAACAGACTGAAATTGTCCACGCCCTATTCCACAGAGCGTTTGAAATAACATCCGGCTGGTACAACGGTCACTATCATAAGAGTAATGACGGAGAGTGGTGCAGAGAATCCTATCCGATTCCGGTAACCAGCGTGAATAGTGTTTGTGATATTGAAATTCAGTTTGACAAAATATATGTATCTACCAAGCTGAAACGGGATGTTGTTTTGGCATATTCATTTGAGAAAATGGCAGACTATCAGTTTGAAGCTTATGGCGTAAAGGATTACCTCGCGGACTACTATCACCAAGGGGAGACGATACAGGATTTGAAAGATGCTATCAACTGCTGTAATGAGGACGAAATTGGCTTCTCGTTCACATTTCCGTTCGAGATAGATGGTAAGCAGATTTTTGAGTTTGTAAAGTTGCTCAGACGAGAAGGATTTTACTATTAGTTAATAGGAGAACTTATGTCAAATGTTGTTATTCAGTTCAATGAAATGCAGACAGCAATTTCTGTCATAAAAGAAATTGCTGTCTTTTTTATTAATATTACTTCTTTTTCACTGGAAGCCAAATCTCCGTATAATAATTTTCATCCTGCGCGCCTTTCGGATACTTATCCGGCATATCATACATCTCCACGCAATACCCGTCCGCAAGCTCGTATTCTTTAAGAGTAGGAAGCCATTCGGAAAATATCTTCACATTGACATCCGCCATGGAATCCGGCAACGCCCCTTTGCAGGAAAAAACTGCCCAGGTAAATGCCGGAATTGTCTTAACTACAAATCCATCCGGAATATCTTTTGAGGGGTGGTACACATCCGCTATCAGATATTCAAATTTTTCCCTGCCCATTTGCGGATCAATATTGATCCCAAACATCCCGCAGACTGTCTGTCCTTTCCCGGACATATAATGCTCCTGCCAGAATGCCGCAATCTCCTGCTGTGCATTTTCATAGGAAAACTCCCGGGATGATGCAAGGACCGTAAAACTTTCTTTCCTCGTAATTTTGTAATCCATAAGATAACCGCCTTTCAATGATATTGTCAGTTTCAGCGGCGCAAAGGATTTCAGCATTGCATTTCCCCTGCGCACACTAGAGGGTGATACCCCATGGAATCGTGAAAACGCTTTCGCAAAGCTGTCAGGTGTATCATATCCGTACTTCATTGCAAGCTCTGTAATAGTAATTTCACTGGAAATCAGTTCACCTCCCGCCAGTGACAATCTTCGATTCCGGATATATTCCCCTACTGAATATCCGCATAACATGTGAAATCCCTTATGAAAGTAAAAAGGCGATATAAAAACATGATCCGCAACGTCCTTAAGAGAAATTTCTTCCATTATATGTGCTTCCATATAGTCCACTGCTTTTTCAATCGCTTGAATCCATTCCATTTGATCACCTCCTGTATCCAAACTATATCATCCGGTTATCGTTCCTGCTCGTTATCTCTTGCTTTCTTTTGTCCGCCCGTGAAATATGATCCCGGTTACAGCTTAGGTACTTTTACAAAACTGCAATCCGTACTTCTTTTCTCCCATTTTTTCCAGACACCAAAACCTTAGCATCACTATTCCCCATAACAATTGCAGCAAGGGCTTTCCCATAATATGTGCTGTAAGTGCCCACATCAAATCTTTCTTCTGTCCTAGGGTTTGCAGAGCCAAATCCCAGTAAAGTGCCTCCCTCTACAGTGACTGTCAGTCTTTCGTCAGCATTACTCTCCACAACGCCATTTTCTCCCATTATGCTGATGTCCAGATACACAACCTGACCGGGTTTGGCAGAAGCCACTTCCGGCACTACTGCAATTTTGCATGCCCCGCCGGCAGAAACCAGCTTATTTTCACCTTTCGGATTTCCCATGCCATCCAGTGCCACTGCCACAAGCTCACCGGATTCATACTTTGTCTTGAAGACTGCCTTGCAGTTCTTGACCTTCTTTTTCCCTATGGATTTTCCGTTTAACAACAGTTCCGCCATCTCTGCATCAGTGTAGACTTCCACCACCGCTTTATTGCCCTCACATCCCTGCCATGACCAGCTTGCCATACCATTAGTACCGCGCCATGCCATTTTCGCAGGATTCTTGCCGGGATGGTTTACAGGCTGTACGGCGATGGCAGGTTTTTCCAGTAATCCCCAAGCTGCCTGGGCATGGAACAGCTCTGCGTTTGGAGTACCGATAATATCAAAAACCCCGGTATCCGCCAACAGCCATGGATAAGGTTTGTTAAAGCCGGTTCCATCTTTGGTATATGCCCAAGCCCCTAAGCCGACTTCACCTAGATAATCCCATGCCGTCCACAAAAAGTCACCTACCAGATAAGGATACTGTTTTACCATCGCCCAGTTTTTTGCAATATCCTGCGGAAATGTTTCGCTTCCAAAAATCAGACGCTCCGGATGCGCTTTCCCTTCCAGCGGATAGCGTCCTGAAGCATAATTGTACCCAGCCAAATCCAGCAGATCCAATGCTGGCGCAGTGGCTCTGTCCGCAGCTTTGGAGTTTGCAGATTTGTTCATTCCTGTGCCCACCATGCTGGCAATAAAATTAAACATCGTGGAATTCATGCCGCCCATAGCCTTGTCAGAATCCTTATTCATACCGCCTTCTTCTTTGTAAATTGCCTTACCCTTTTTGGCATTAGCAATGATCATCAGGTTAAATCCCCCGGTAACCGGACGGGTCGGATCGGCTTTATGTAAATATTCCACCATCTCCCGGGTCTTTTCCACCCCTTCGTCTTTAGCAGGTTCAGAAACCTCATTGCCTATGGAATACAGGATCACAGAAGGGTGGTTGTAATCCCGATCTACCATAGCCTTCAGATCAGAGAGATAGTTCTCTCGCCAATATGTGGCATAATCATATTTGTTTTTGTGATGGAACCACATATCCCAGCTCTCATCCATCACATAAATGCCCAGTTTATCACAGGCTTCCAGCATCGCCCTAGAAGCCGGGTTATGGGCGGAACGGATGGCATTGAAACCTGCATCCTTTAACTTTTTTACACGGCGATATTCGGCTTCATCCCATGTTGCCGCCCCCAAAATACCGTTATCATGATGAATACAGCCGCCACGCAGCAAAGTAGATTTACCGTTAATATAAAGACCATTTTTGTCACAGGTAACAGTCCTGATCCCAAAGACTGTGCTCACTTCATCCCCGCCATTGGATACTCGGCATCTATATAAATACGGCGTATCCTCATCCCACAGTTTTGCATCCGGCACTTCCAATGTCATATCGCACCCTTTACCTTCGGCAACGATATCCTCGCCATCGAAGATCTGCACAACAGCTTCTCCGGCACATTTTGTCTGTACCCTGATTTTTGCAGGCGCGGTAGAAATTGTCTGGATCTTAACGGCTTCCGGCTCAATTGCCGCCTGAGGTCCAACCCACATCCAGACAGGACGGTAGATTCCTGCACCGGTATACCAACGGGAATCCGGCTGTTCCTGATTTTCACATTCCACGCGGATGGTATTTTCTCCATCAACCAACAGGTCATCGGCACTCACAAAAAAGGGCAGATAACCATAGCGGCACCCTCCTGCCGGTTTGCCATTAATGAACACACTGGCGTTTTTATATACTCCCTCAAACTGGAACAGGACATGCTTTTCTTCTGGCTTTTGAAAGCTTTTTTCATAGACATAGCTGCCTCCGGGAAAAAATGCCTGCGCGCTTCCGGTGGGGGATTTCGGGTCACGTTTCTGATGCAGCATGGCATCATGGGGCACGATCACATCAGCACCATTGCAACGCCAACCGGAATTAAAACTTATCTTCTTCATTGCAGCTTCTCCTTCATATCAGCGCGGACTTCATCGGTAATCGGATATTTTCCATCTATAAACCATGCAACCAGACCAAAGATACAAGGAATCAGTCCCATAATGACAATAAACCAGTTCAGCATGGAAGGCATTTTTGCAATGTCACCGGCAAAGTCACCTGTAGTAGAATCTACCACATAACCGATAGCAATCAGCAAAAAGCCAATGACACTATTGGCCAAAGCACCTTGTGCCTTGTTGACAAACTTGGTAAAGGCATTGCATAAAGCACTTCTGTCTTTGCCATGAATATAAATCTCATAATCCATACATTCCATGTCAATTGTCGTACCGGGCATAAACCCTGCGCCAATCGCTGTGGCAGTGATTGCCATACAGATCAGGAATACCATCGGCAGGCTGTGCAGAACGCCCACGATCTGCAGCACAAACAATACGCCGCACGGGATAGCCTGTAATAATAATAGGAAGCGGTTAAAACGGATAGGGCTTCCAAATTTTTTCATCAGCGGAGCAGCAACAACCGTTCCCAAAAGCAGCGGAACAAACATCAGCATTGATGCAATCATGGAATACGTACCATATGCCCCATCATCCACTGCACCAGTGGCTAAGTCTGCACAGATACCCCACTTTATGTAGTACAAACAGGTCGAAAACAAGAATGTCCAGATAAAACCGGAAAATACTGTGTCCAAAATCCGGACGCGCAATGCCTTATTTTCTTTAATTAGCAGGAAGAAATCTGTCAGCTTTACTTTGCTTTCTTCTGTTTCATCCTCCGCTGCATGATGCTTTTCTTTTACCATACTGATTCCCAGAAGGGAAAATACCGTTGCAAAAGCCAACAATGCCAGAACTGTCAACCCAAAAGCATTATGCATATTTCCAACCATGGCATTTACGCCGTTTACCATTGCAATCAAACCAGCAGTGACCATTCCCATCATCATACCTACCAGACGGGGAGCAATCATCAGTTTTCCACGCTGATTGGAATCCAGAGTCATAGAACGGTAGATCAAATTCGGTGCAAAGAAAGATGCACCCATATCATATACCAGATAAAATAGGATGATCCATATACAGATCATCACTTTGTTCTGAATCGGCGGAATAAAAAACAGACATCCCGCACCTACCGCCTGCATAATGATAGATAAGATAATGAACGGCTTGTATTTCCCATACTTCCCTACTTTGGCGCGGTCCATGATCCAACCCTCCAATGGGTCATTGACTGCATCAAATACTCTGGCTAATACCAAAATTGTGCCGCCAACCACAGCCCCGAAGGCACCAAGCCCAGCGTAATCCGTTAAATAAATCATAAAAAATGATGTCATAAGTCCATTGACCAATCCATCTGTCAATCCCATCAATGTTGTTCCCAAATACGACTTAAATCCAAGTGCATTAGGATTTTTTTGTTTTGTTTTCATGTAAGTTTCCTCCTTTGACAATTTCCTGATAATTCTATGTTATAGTTTTCTGTGCGCAAAAAAATATCATGAATGTTCTTATTTTATAAAATTTCTGTTTTAACAGGAACATTTCAAAACAGTATCCAATATTCTCTTTGCGCATGCTTGCAGTTCTCCTTTAGTAAGCGGATAATCCGACTCTTCATCTGCGGACTCTACCGCATTGACAATCTCATCCACATCCTTCTGACTGCCCGGCATGATCAGGTCATTCCCTGCTTTGATGCATCCTGCGGCACTGGAAAATCCATACTTGGTTTTCGCATCCGGATCAAGGTCTCCTCCCCCTGTAGTTCCCCAGTCCGTCATAATAAGCCCGGTAAATCCCCATTCATCTCGGCATACCGCTGTCAGCAGGTCATAGTGATTAGCCGTATGGATGCCGTTTAGCAGGTTATAGGATGTCATGAGCGATAATGGCTGTGATTCCTTGACTGCAATCTCAAAACCCCTCAGATAAATCTCCCTGATTGCCCTTTCTGTACAATGCCCATTGCAATGCTGCCTGTTATCTTCCTGATTGTTCAGGGCAAAATGCTTGATCGTCGTACCACATCCAGAATGCTTCTGTACCCCTTTTGTATCCGCTGCCGCGCATTTCCCTGATATCAGCGGGTCTTCCGAGTAATATTCAAAATTCCGACCGCAGAGAGGATTCCTATGGATATTCATTCCCGGAGCAAGCCACAAGGCTATTCCAAACTCCTCCATCTCCTCTCCCACAATGCTGCCTGCCTCCTCTATCACTTCAATGTCCCATGTCTGCGCCAGCATTGTGGCAATGGGAATTGCAGTACAATACTGGTAATAATCCACTGCATCCGCAGGGCGTTCTGGTCTCGGGACACCCAGCAAAAGATCCAATCCGCCTAACGCAGACTCTCCCAGACCCGGAATCGGATTATCCTGTGCATCCGCCACAAAGGACTTGGATAAACGCAGCCCGGCAGGACCATCTGCCAGCACAATATTGGGCACATTCCGGCTATCAATCAATGAGGAAGTGGTATCTCCTGCCGCTCCGGGGCAGGCTGTAGATGCTGCACCGATAATGGATGTGCTGCCAAAGCCGCCTCTTGCCGTGCCTACACAAAGCTCTGCCATTTCCGTTACGGTCAACTGGCCCACAAGCATATCCAGAGATGCCTCTCCCCGCCTTACCATATCCAACGTAACTCTTTCTCCCTGATCTGTTGGAATTTCTGCCGGGAATTCACTGTATACCGGAAGCTTTTCAGTAGGGATTCCATTTGCAATGATTTCAATTCTTCTGGTATTTCTTTTCTCTTCCTCCTCACCGGCATAGGAATACGGCTTTTTCCCTTCGGCCGACAAAACCACCATATCACAGTCCGGCTTTATCCTGTTTGTAAGTACTTTTGTGACCACTTCCCTGTCCAGTTCTAAAATGACAGCAACATGAGTATTTCTGGAATTACTGCCCACACGGATCACATATTCACCCTGCTCCAGAATGTAGGATGCTCTCTCCTCATCATAAGAGGCCATAGCTGTGACAGGAAATGAAATCTCAACTTTCTGTGTCTCCCCTGGACATAATTTTTTTGTTTTTGCATAGCCGGCAAGCTCCTGATATGGTTTTTCCAGCTTTCCTGCTGGAGCTGAATAATATACTTGGACAACTTCTTTCCCGGCAAATTCTGCGCCTGCATTTTTGACTTCTGCCAGAACCTTCACATGTTGATCCGTCAATGTTACGCAGTCTGTGTGTATGGAAAATGATGTATAGGACAAGCCGTATCCAAAGGGATAAGCCGGTGAAATATCAAAGGAATCAAAATAGCGATACCCTATATAAATTCCTTCCTCATAATATTCATCATCCAGATTATGGTTTAAATAACTAAACGTACCTGCACTGGGGTAATCTGAATAGTTCTCTGCCCACGTGGAAGCCAGATGTCCGCTTGGAGTCTCTTTCCCAGTCAAAATATCTGCCAGCGCATTGCCGCCGGTATTCCCCGCCTGACTCATCAACAGGATTGCATGAATCCCTTTCAGACTGCGGAGAAATTTCGTGTCAATCACCCCGCCTACATTGAGGACGACAACCACCTTTTCGTATGCCGCCGTGATCTTTTCCAGATTGAGCCGTTCATTAGCAGACAATTCATAATCCCCAGGCTCCAGACTCCGGTCTCTTCCCTCCCCGGAATTCCTTGCCAGCACATAAATTGCCGTGCTCGCATGGGAATTTTGGATATCCTCCACTGTCACCACCGGTTCATCAGGGTCTTTGTATGGTTTCGTCAATGCATCCATAATCGCTGCATTTCCCTTTTCTGCCAACGCCGACGCAAAACCTGCCATGTAAGAATCCATCTTTTCCTTACACATAGCGTCATACCGGTCCATCCAACTTCCTGTGGTAACAGTAAATCCTGCTTCCTTCATTCCCTGCTCCACGCTGACAATCAATCGGCTGTTAACATCCCCCGAACCGACTCCCCCTTTCACAGTACGGCGTGCACCGCTTCCATAAAGTGCAAGATTGATATCTGTATTGCGAAGCGGAAGTGTTCCGTCATTTTCAAGCAGCACCATTCCCTGCGCAGCGATCCTGCGAGAGCTCTCCATGTTCCTTTTTTCCCTCTCACTCATTTCCGGGGATTTAGTTGCATATATTTTTGCCATTTACTCTTCCTCTCTTTCTATATTTATCTGCACTATTTCCTTATCTGACTTTTTGAACCTTTCCTTCTGTAATACCATTCTCATTAAAAGTATCTACCCGCAGATACACCGGTTCACCCTTAACCAATGCCCCTATTTTCTGTTCATTTTTCCCGAAGACAAGATAACTGTGGTACAGCTTATCGGGAGAATATCCCCACAAAATGTTAGACCCTACAGCATTTGCTCCTTCCCATGACACAATCATATCCACTGCGTTTTCCGGGTGTTCCCCAATTAGTTCCGTCCTAACGTTCCTTGTCTGTTCAGGAAGGATTCCCTGCCCTTTCCCAAAGACTCTGATCCCACTGATACAGGGCGGTTGTTCAAAAGGCAGGCATATTGCTGATATCCGGATAAAGCGGAGGCTTCTCCCTTTTTCCCACACCAGAAAATCATGGGAGAAATCCGTTTCAGCGGCAGATTTATCCGCAAGAGTAAAATATTGTATGCCATCCTGCGAGCCTTCCAGCAGCCATCTGGTCTTCCGTCTTTCCCTGTCAATTGCCCTGTAATTCTGTCTGTCAAAATAAAACTTCATCTCCGGTTCCGGTATAATTTCAAAATCATCAGAAAAGTTGATCTGGATCGCCCGGACATCCATGACTTCTCCTAGATCAATTTCCGCCCATTCATTCGTTCCTGCCCGTTCTGCTTTCCACCATGTTCTGGCATTTTCATCCGTAATATTTTCTGCTCCTTCCCCTGACGAGACTTTTACTGATTTCCCATAAGAAAGGAGCATCCATTCCGGCATTTCCCAAGGTTCAGCATCCAGCCGCATCGGCCAGTCGCCATACCGCTGATCACAGTAAAGCTCCCCATCTTCGTCAAATCCGGCTCTCCACATCCCAACCCTTCTCTCAAAGCTGTGATGCTTGGATATCCGCATAGTTGACGTATGCCAAAGCCTTCCGCTTTTGTCCTCCATGGTAGAACCATGCCCCGCTCCTGCCATAAAGCCACCCGGCTTATAAGAATAAGGATTGTTCTTTGCAAGACGGAAAGGACCCAATGGGGCATCCGCCACATAAACACCATCAGCATAAACATTATATTCCGTTCCGGGCGTTGCATATTGCAGATAGTATCTGCCCTGATGCTTTGTCATCCAGGCTCCCTCTATATAAGGACTATTTCCGAACCATCCATACAACTGCTTTATCAATTGCTCATCCGGTTCCATTCCTTCCGGCATTTGCTGCAGCATTCCCTGAACCGTTTTTTCTACCTCTTCTTCCGTTTTAGGCGGTACATGGTCTTCCCCGGTTCTTTCAAATCCATTTCTTCCTCCGCCTTCACAGATCAGGGCAATCTTTTCTCCAATCGGATGCATAGTATCCTGATCCAGTTCCACACCATAAATTGGCTCAATATTGGAGCATCCCCAGTAAAAGTACAGCCTTCCATCGTCATCCTGAAATAGGTTCGGATCCCAAAAAGGAAAAGTTCCTTCTTTTTTCTCAAACGAACCGCCCAAAGGATCCTTTGTCCTATAAAAAGAACAGTTCTCCTCCGACTTAGATGCGCTGAAATATAGATAATCCCCTATCACCCTGACATCCGGTGCATAATCATAAATTGGCATCTCATCTGAAAAGCAATGATACTCCCATTCTTCCATTGTCTGGCTTGTAAAAAAACCTGCCGTCATAGACGGAAACAGATAATATGTTCCTTTAAATACGACAAGGGAGGGATCTGCTGCTTCCCTGTGGATCTCACAATAATCACCTTTCTCTGGGCAAACCTTAAATAGTTGATAACGATATTCCAAATTCATTGGATTACAAAAATAGTTCATCTGATACCTCCTTGCCATTGTTCTGCGATCGTTGCAAACATGACTATTTTAATTTATGAAATCATTTTAACAATTACGCTCACCCATAAATATCATATATATGTGGTTTTTGTAAAATTTTTGCTTTTTTCTGCTTATTACACAGACAAAGTATTCTCCATGTAAAAAGGCCATCTATCGGCATACAACCGACAAATGGCTTTTCCTAATTCCGTATTTTCCATTTCATTCTTTATCATTCGATATATGTATCATCATTGATGATCCGGCTGTGCAAAAGCCGGTATTTCTTTGGCGTCATTCCATAGAACCGCTTAAAGCTGCTTCCAAAATGGCTTTGGGATGCAAAACAGAAATATTCCGAAATCAACGCAATAGAGTAATCTGAATATACAAGCAGGTTTGCTGCATGTTCACACCTCTCTTTTAAAATGTACTGTTGGATCGTCATCCCCTCCAACTCCGAAAATTTGTGGGTGAGATATGTCCGGCTTATCCCGATTGCCGGTGCAATATCGCTGACCTTGATGTCCTTCCTCAAATTCTTCGCAATATAGTCTTTACATTTATTTATGTACAGGAACTGACTCTTCTGCTCCTTGGCAGCTCTTACCTTTTCCGTAAATTCAATCTGCGCTTTAATCCCCAGCATAGTAAGCACCCCGGTATTGTGGCTGCATCCCTCGATTTGCCGCAGATAAACATCACCCAACGCATACGCTTCCTCAGGATTCATCCCTCCGTCCACAGCCGCTCGCGTGATCAATGTCAGGCTAACAATGAGCATGTACTCCATCTGCCTGTGGCTGTCGGAAGACACTTCCCCGATACCGTCAACATCCGGGATATTACCGCTCATCGCCTCTTTCATTGCTTCCACGTCTCCGTTTTTTACAATTTCCATAAGCTGGTTCTCAAAAGCAATTCCGCTCCCATGCTGCCGATCGTTTTCAGACTGAGAAAGCCAGTAATCTTCCATCTTTTCTTCTGATGTCCACTTCTCAATGTACTTATCATTGCTCCTGATACAAATATCGGCATATTCAAGCTGTTTACCCATGCAATGAAAATAAACCATTGCTAACAATTTCGTCAAAAGCCCCAGCCCAATTTGCCTGATTGGCGGCATATCCTTGATATGGTGGGATCTCTTATACTCCTCAAAAACCATAGGAGTGACCGAATACCGCGCTACCGGTCCAAAACTGCAATATTGCTTCTCATGGGTACCAAAAACACCGTAAAATATCAATTCATTCTCCAGATAGATAACCGGAAATTGACTTGTATCACATATCTCTTCCAGAGAAGAGCGCAAGCTGCTGTCTGTTACAATCGGCGACTGCCAGATATCTTCACCGGGATATTGAAAACTTTCTTTTGTTCCCCAACAGACAAAAGGGATTTGAAAAATATCATATAATACTTGTATCGAATACTGCTCCATGTATGCCCACCTGCCAAAAATTTAAAAGCTTACCTAAATATACCACAGATCCTCAGCCGGGACCATCTCAATCATACATATACTCCACTTTTAACGGATATCCTTCAAACTGTTCTTTCTTTTTTCCCGATTCAATACGGCAAAGTAGGTGACATTGATCACTATTCCAAACACAGTCGCACATGGTGCCGCCAATCCGATCATGGTGAGGCTTGCATTAGGTTGGATGCTCATGATATAGGACATGGGCAGACGCACAATGAAGGTCTGGGCAATTCCTTGCAGCATCACGAACAATGTCCTTGAATGCCCGTTATAATAGCCCACAAAGCTGAACAAGATCGCGGTCACAATTGCCTCCGGTGCAAATCCACGCAAATATTCCGCTGCACGGACAATAACCGTAGGATCGCTTGAGAAAATACCTGCGAGCAGATCTCCTCGGAAAAACGAAAAAATGGCGATAAAAATACCGATACTGCCCCCAATGAGCATGCCGGTAAACATTGCCTTTCTTGCGCGTCTCTCCAGGCCTGCGCCAACATTCTGGGCGACAAAGGAGGCCATAGACTGCATTAAAGCGCCCGGCACCAGCATGATAAAGTTCACNATCTTATTCGCNACACCATATCCAGACGATGCATCCAAGCCAAGACTGTTGATAAACGCACATAATGCCAGGAAGGATAACTGNGTCAAAACTTCCTGGAACGCAATCGGAGTTCCCACACGCACAAAATTTCCAATTTCCGGGTTAAAGCAGATATATTCCCATTTCATGGTAAACGGCGGCTTNCGTTTTCTNATAATGATAATGGANAGAATAACGCTGACCGCCTGCGCCATCACGGTAGCAAGNGCAGCNCCCGCTACATTCCACTTAAACACCGCAATAAACAGCAANTCCCCNAAAATATTCACGATNCAGGCAATNCCCACAAAAACCAACGGCATTTTGGAATCCCCNATTCCNCGGGAAATGCTGCTGATTANGTTATATGCAATNATAAAGAAAATGCCGCCTCCGCAGATNCGNACATACAATACNGTCAAATCAACCGCTTCCTCCGGCGCCTGCATCANAAGNGCAAGGGGNCTNGCNANTATCANCATAAGNGCAGCGATGATAACNGCTAAAATCAGAAACAGCCAGATTGCNCCTCCCACNACTTTTCCGACTCTTTCCTCTTTCTTNTCCCCAAGATACTGGCTCATGACAACNGTAATTCCCATGGAAAGCCCTGTNATCGTGAACGTGATCAGNTTTACAATNCTGCTNCCTGTGGATACNCCTGAGATTCCTGCGGTTGTTCCGAACCAGCCCACCACCAGGATATCCACTGCNCCGTACATTGCCTGCAGAACCAACGCNCCCAAAATCGGAATCATAAATTTCAGNANTTTAGTGACAATGCTTCCCTGNGTAAAATCATTTTTGTTTTCCGCCATTTTTTCTTTCCTTTCTNTCTGCGATCTCAACAACTCGGTCCAAATATGTAGATTATNCTTTTATAGGATAATCTACTAAATATTATCTTTGCAACNGTTTTTTAANATAGAAAAGGACTGGAATCANCCAGTCCTCATCTGACTTTTATAGTACATTACCTCTCAAGATCACCTGCTTCAGAGCAAGATCTTCCTTCTCCAAAAGAACCACATCCGCAANTTTCCCGGCTGAAATACTTCCACAACGGTCATAAATTCCAACGCTNTTTGCCGGATTTACNGCNGCNCATTTCACAGCGGANTCCAGCGGNATCCCCATCTCAAGCACCGCCGTACGCATGCAGTCCAAAAGATTGGTCACGGAACCGGCAATCGTACCGTCCTTTAATGCCGCAAGNTTNCCCGTCACTTTCACATACTGACCGCCCAGCGTATAATCTCCATCCTCTAAACCGGTAGCTCTCATGCTGTCGCTGATCAAAATAATTCTGTCATCCCCAAAGATCTTAAAAGTTGTCCGAACTGACGCCGGATGAATGTGCACGCCATCACAGATCAGTTCCACCTCAACGCCCTTCTTATCGGCTGCAGCNCCGATCAATCCAGGTGCCCGGTGTGTATAAGGATTCATTGCATTATAAAGGTGCGTCACGTGGCTGGCACCTTTTTCAAAGGCTCTTACAGCTGTGTCATAATCCGCGCAGGTATGCGCTAATGAAATGACCACCTCCTTATGCCTTTTTTCTATCAGTTCCATGGCCCCTTCCTGCTCCGGCGCTATGGCAAGAAGCTTCACCAGATTTCCGGAAGCTTCATTCAGCCTGTCAAACATGGCGATATCCGGATTACAGATATATTCTCCGTTNTGGGCCCCTTTTTTGGCCGGNGCCACAAAGGGTCCTTCCATGTTAATTCCCCAGAAACGGGCTCTCTTTTCCTGAACTCCTTCCGCCGCATATGCCTTGACCTCACGGCAGATTGTAAGCAGCATATCCTCGGAAAGGGTCATAGTGGCAGGTACAATATTGGTCACTCCCACTGAAGCCTCATATACTGCCATAGCATCAATCGCTTCCCGNGTTCCGTCGCAAAGATCATGGCTCATACAACCGTGAAAGTGAATATCCGTGAGCCCGGGAATCGCCAGACACCCGTCGGCGTCAATCACGNTACCGTCTTTGGCTGCTTCCTTGCTGTCTACAAAGAATCCGTCTTTTATATAAATATCCTTATTCAGAAATATTCCATCTTCCGTATATACACAAGCATTCCTTATAATCATGGCAATCATCTCCTTTCAAATACCATCCGGATATCTAAATGAACACGATCCGAATCTCTAACTGATTTCAGATAATGCTGCCTCATCGGCTACCAGCGTTACATCGTTATGAAGCTGCAGTACNGATGCCTGCACCTGCGGCGTAATCGGTCCGAAAAATGCTTCCTTAACAATCGCCGCCTTGTCCGTTCCACTGACAACAATTAANATCTTTTTGGCCTGCATGATCGTTTTAATTCCCATTGTATATGCCTGGCGAGGTACATCTTCCATAGAAGCAAAAAATCTCTGGTTTGCCTTCATGGTTGATTCTGTCAGATTTACGCAGTGAGTCTCTGCTTCAAAAGCCATTCCGGGCTCATTAAACCCGATGTGACCATTATGTCCCAGCCCCAAAAGCTGCAGATCAACGCCACCCACATCTGCGATCACCTTATTATAATCCATACATGCCTTGTCACTGTCCGGCTCCGTTCCATCAGGTAAGAAAGTGCGTTCCAGATTAATATTAACCTTACTGAACAAATTTTCGTTCATAAAATAATAATAGCTCTGATCATTTTCTCTGGTCAGNCCNTTATACTCGTCCAGATTNACCGTAGTCACTTCNGAAAAATCCANATCNCCTTTCCGATACCAGTCAACCANCTGGGCGTAAGTCCCGATCGGCGTAGACCCGGTAGCAAGCCCCAGTACACAATTTGGTTTCATGATCACCTGCGCCGATATGATATTGGCAGCNTTTCTACTCATGTCATTATAGTCTTTTGCTTTAATGATCTTCATATTCTCTCCTTCTCTAAAATAAATTCTAAAAGAACGGAGGCCCGAAGGCCTCCGTTATGCTAGGGGTTTCGGTATTATTATCTGTTTATAATACCTATAACATTTTCTTCATTTCATCAGCTACAAACTGTACCTTCGTACCTACAATAACCTGTACAGCCGTCTTGCTGGGTCTCATAACACCGGCAACTCCTGCTGATTTGATCTTCTTCTCATCGACCAGTGTGTAATCCTTGATCTCCAGACGAAGTCTTGTAATACAGTTGTCAAGAGAAGTGACATTTGCCTTTCCGCCAAGGCCTTCCAGAATAATGGAAGCCACTTCAGCATAGTCGCTGTTGGAAAGAACCGCTTTTTTCTCTGTCTCTACATCATCGTCTTCTCTACCGGGCGTCTTTAAGTCAAACTTCACAATTGCAAAACGGAATACCAGATAGAATACTACAAATGCTGCGGCACCAAGAGGAAGGATCAACCAAGTGCTCTGTGCTGCGGGCAGTGATGACGAGAATACAAGATCCGTTGCGCCTGCCGAGAAACTGAATCCGGCTCTGAATCCAACCAGGGTTGTGATAACTGTAAAGATGCCGTATAACAATGCATATATCAGGTAAAGAGCGGGTGCCAGGAACATGAAACCAAATTCAAAAGGCTCTGTTACGCCACAAACAAATGCACAAACCGCTGCGGACGCTACCAGACCGATAGCTACTTTCTTCTTGCCTTCTTTTGCTGTCTGGATCATAGCCAGTGCAGCGCCGGGGATACCGAACATCATACAAGGGAAGAAACCTGACATGTACATACCAAGACTCCATGTAACATCTGCGCTGGTATCGCCTGCCCAGAAGTGCTTCAGATCACCCAGGCCAACTGTGTCAAACCAGAATACATTATTCAGTGCATGATGTAATCCGGTAGGGATCAAAAGTCTGTTTAAGAATGCGTAAATACCTGCGCCAACAGGACCAAGGCTAACGATTCCGTTACCGACTGCAAGCAGTATGCCGTAAATTACCGGCCATACAAACAGAAGGATAGCTGCAACAACGATAGAAACTACGCCGGAAACGATTGCCACGCAGCGCTTACCGCTGAAGAACGACAGCCAATCAGGCAGCTTCGCTGTTTTAAACTTGTTATAACAGGATGCTCCGATAATGCCTGAAAGAATTCCGATAAACGGATTTGCAATTGCAGAAAAAGCAAGCGTCTTATTCGCATTGTCTGCTACAGAAGGCATCAATGTGGTAACTGTACCTACAGAAAGCAGATTGGTGATCATCAGCCAGGAAGCAAGTGCTGCCAGACCAGCCGTACCATCATGATCATCCGCCATACCTACGCCCACGCCAATAACAAACAATAGAGCCATATTGTCGATCAGCGCACCGCCTGCCTTAACCAGGAAAAATCCAAGCAGATTTAGAAAACCAGTAATTTCACCACCCTGCATAGTTGCCGGACACAGTGCGTATCCGATTCCCATCAAAATACCGCAGATCGGTAGACATGCTACTGGAAGCATCAAAGATTTCCCTAACTTTTGTAAAAATTTCATCATATAAATATAACCCCCTTATTATTTTTTCGCTCTGCCCTAGCAACAGAACAAATANCTTTCATCTATATTCTATGGGGCCATCCCCATGAATATCATTGTTTTCGTTATCTCCCGCCGTTTACAGATTGTCCGTAAAGAACTTCTGCAGTGCCTGTGCCGCTGCTTCCTCATCTTCACCTTCCACCCGGCAGGAAACTTCTGTTCCCTGTTTGATGCCCAAACTCATAAGCATGATCAGTTTTTTGCTGTCAGCGCTTTTGCCATTCCCGCTTATAGTGATCTTGCTCTGATATCCTGCTGCCAGTTTCACCAACAGTCCTGCCGGTCTGGCATGTAAGCCGATAGGATCCTTAACAACATATTGAAATTCTTTCATTTTGCCGCCTCCTGTTCAATTTATTAAATGTCTCGTACCGCTTTGCGTACCTTTAATATTGCGGAAGCCGACACACTGAGTTCATCGACTCCCATCGCAAGAAAGTTTTCAGTCAGATCCGTATCTGCCGCCAATTCCCCGCAGATTCCTGCCCAGATCCCTTCCTTATGCGCATTAGCCACTGTCATTTCTATCAGCTTCAGAACTGCTGGATGATGGGTATTGCATGTGCTTTCCAGTTTCTGATTCTGTCTGTCCACTGCCAGCGTATATTGGGTCAGATCATTGGTTCCAATACTGAAGAAATCAACTTCCTTGGCAAGTTCTTCCGAAATAAGAGCCGCTGCCGGGGTTTCTACCATAATTCCCAGTTCCACATCCCCCATAGCATACCCCTCTACGGAAAGCTCTTCTTTCACCTGCTCCACAATTTCCTTTATTCGTCTTACTTCTTCTACAGACACGATCATGGGAAACATGATGGCTGCCTTTCCGTAAGCAGAAGCACGGTAAATAGCTCTTAACTGTGTGACAAATATTTCCGGCCGATCCAGACAAATTCGGATAGCCCGATAACCCAGCGCCGGATTTTCCTCTGCATCCAGATTGAAATAATCAACCTTTTTATCTGCCCCGATATCCAGCGTCCGGATCACTACCTTTTTGCCATCCATCTTCTGCAGAACCGTCTTGTAGCTTATATATTGCTCTTCTTCTGTAGGAAAAGTATCTTTCCCCAGATAAAGGAACTCGCTGCGGAAAAGTCCGATCCCTCCCGCATCCGCCAAAAGGGCTCCTTCTACATCCTCTACTTTTCCGATATTGGCATATACATCAATCCTTCTGCCATCGCTTGTAACATTATCTAGTCCCTTTAACTGTTCCAAAGCTTCCAGATCTGCAACCCATTGGTTCTTACGGCGGATCATTTCATCCAGAAGATCCTGTTCCGGTTCCACAAGGAATTCCCCGTTAAATCCGTCAACTACACCTACTTTTCCGTTCCACTCCTCACCCGGCTTCATTTGAGTATTTACAAGCGCCGGAAGATTCATACTTCTGGCAAGTATTGCTGTATGGGAATTAGCGGATCCCCTCACAGTCACAAAGGCCAGGATCTTGTTTTTATCCATTTTTACAGTCTCACTTGGTGTCAGATCATCTGCCACCAAGATCACCGGCTCATCTGTAGGGATTCCATCTTCGGGTATTCCCATAAGAATACGGATCACCCTCTGAGAGATATCTTTTACGTCGGCTGCCCGCGCTTTCATATATTCATCGTCCATAGAAGCAAACAATTCCGAAAACTGGTTCTGCGCTGATTCCACCGCATACTCAGCATTGTATCCTTCTGCAATGACCAAACCTATTGCCTCCAGATAATCATCATCCTCAAGCATCATTCGATGAATATCAAAAATCATTGCATGATCTTCACCTACATTAACAAGCGCCTCATCATAAAGAGCTGTTAACTGAGCTTTTGCAGTTTCTATTGCTTCTTCAAACCGTTTCTTCTCCGCATCTGCATCCTCAACTGTTCTTTTAACGATCTCATAGCTCTGTTTCCGATACCAGTAGATCCTGCCTACGGCAATTCCCTTTAATACACTTTTTCCAATATATTTGTCCACTTAAGCGCCTCCTTCTACTTCTGCAGTTTCAGGATATCGTCTCCTGGCGCTACAGTCGCCGGTCCCATCATCTGAATCTCCGAAAATTCATCTGAATTGCAAATAACCACCGGCGTAATAATGTCGTAACCTTCCGCTTTGATCTGATCTAAGTCTGCTTCCAGAAGGAGATCTCCTTTTTTAACTTCCTGGCCCTCTGCGGCATGAATCGTGAAATGCTTCCCTTCCAGCTTCACTGTATCCAGTCCGATATGGATCAATATCTCCTCTCCACCGCTGCCGGTAATGGCGGCCGCATGACCGGTAGGAAAAACTGTAGAGACCGTACCATCAACAGGTGCATAAAACTTACCTTCCGTCGGAATAATAGCGGCTCCCTTTCCCAACACTTCTTCGCTGAATGTCGGATCACTCACTTCTTTGATACTGACAAGTTTTCCCGCTGCAGGCGCTCCTATCCGGGTACTGTTGTCTTTTGCAAATAAATTTTGAAATAGCTTCATCTATTTCCCCCTTTCCGCTTAGCAAATACTCAGCATGTATATAAATCTTTCATGCGCTTAATATTAAGTGCAAGATATATCTTTTCTTCCTCTGTCATGCTGCAATGATACTCTTTTTTAATATATTCACTAACGCCATTTATAATCTGATATTCCTGTTCATAATTCTCTTTTACAAAATGATACAGAAGATCATCTTCCCATCCGCTGAGCGGTTCCTCCGAGACAAGACGGTTGGCAAGCTGTTTTAAATCTGAGATCAGCCGATCCTTCGGATACATTCTTCCCTCAGGAATGGAAATATGTCTTTCAATAATTTCCATCATCTCCCGCATCATCTTGATCATAATGAATGTGGTTCCCATAGCGGAATTCAATTCTCCGTTAACCAGATGCAGTGCAATGGATGCCGCTTCATCCTCCTGAAGACGACAGCCTGTTCTCTCTTCGATCAGCTCCAGCGCATACCTCCCCACTGAATATTCCACCGGATAGAAAAGCCTTACCTCATCATATAAAATATTACTAAAATCCATTCCTTCTTTGTGCTTGTTGATCACAAAACTGATATGATCCGTCAACGTCAGGTATACGTTCTGCCCAAGCAATAATCCAAGACTTTCTTTCGCATAAGTGATAATATCGTTTGACAGGCGGATATGTTCCAACGGAAGAGAAGCCAGTAATTCTTTGAAATGTTCCGTATTATCCATATTTTCCAATCTGAAAATCTTCTCTACCGCTTCATCTGCAATCTCATCACCGGCCCTTTTTCCGAAGCCGATCCCTCTTCCCATGGCCACCAATTCTACATTCTTACTGTCTTTCGCGGTAATGATGTTATTATTGATTACCTTCTCGATACGCAAGTTCATGTCCTCATCATCACTGTATCATCCCCGGTATAATATTATTATGCTCAGTAAACTGTTCCTATAAGCATAAAAAAACCAAATTCTACGAGCCAGCTTCAAAGCTGATTCATAAAATTTGGTTTTGCCCGCTTGTACACAGTAACAATCCAAAAATCAATCAATCAGTTCATTAATTGTTTTGATTATAGCAATCTGCACAATAAAAGTCAATATGGTAAATTCATTTCTTTGTCATATTGTTGCTGTTTCACTAAATATATTGTATGTTTTTATGCATTTTTTACATATTTTCGTTAATTCCATTGAATCGATGAGCCTCTTGAAAATGCAAGACTCTCAATAACTGCCTCTTTTTTTGTGCAAAAGCGGCAATTTAATCCTATTTTTTGCATTCTTCTAAAATATAGGTTGCTTCCTCGGCCAACTTTACCAACAAATCAAACCGTTCTTCTCCCAAACCATTCGCCAATTGCTCAAGATACCAATATAGGTCTTCTTTCGCCTCCTTCACCAATACCCTGGCCTTTTCAGTAGGCAGGATATAGTAAGCACGCTTATCTTCAAGGGAATGCTGCTTTGTGATATACCCTTTATTCATTAAAGAAGTCAAATGTGCAGTGATCATTGGTTTTGATACTTTAAGTGCCTCGGCAAGCATCATCGGTGTATGGAGTCCCGGCGTTTCTGTGATAATATTAAGGACTCCCATCTCGCTTGGACGAATCGGCAGATCCTTTTTTAGCTCCTCATAGCTTTTGCCAAAAATCGAAAGCACCGCATTAGCAGCAAAGTATTTATCCATAAAGCCCCCGTTTCAAACTATTTGCATGACCGCTTATAATTTTATACTTTCCGATCTTCAGAAGCGGTCTTTTGTCATGCTCGTATCTTCTCAAAATGTTTTTTCAAGCTCATGTTGTATATCTTCAGCACGCTTGATTTGCTCGTTTAGATTCCATTTGCCAATATTTTTTCCATCCCGCAAAAACATAGAGCCGCATTGGTGAAAATAAAACTCAATATTCCGTTCCTTAGCCTCCAGGTACAGGGCCTTTACCCATTCATACTCGATAGGTCTGACATCTGCTTTAGGAGCCATTTCTCCACCGACATTCACGCATTTGATCAAGCCAGTGTCCAAATATTTTCCCAGCGAGATCGGACCGATCAGGGGAGAGCAAAATACCTCCCGGTGTTTGACAGGGGCTTCCAAAAAATGCTTTAGACGAATATCTGCCATCTCCTGATTCTCAATAGAGATACTGATATAGACATGTTCCCATCCATCTCCCCAATCATCAGGGACGCACATCTTGATTCGTTCCGGCCGCTTGGTGGTCATGACGAAGGTGCAATCTTTTCTCCGCCGGATATAATCCCAGCAGCCGTCCCTCCACAAATCGGCTTCTTCAATAAAGAAATCAGAAGAAAAGCACAGTTTGATCAAGGATTTAGGCGGGACATCCTTATCCCTGAGTTCATAAGTGGTCTTCCCCTTTTCAATTTTCGTTGTATCTCTGCCATAGCGCCTGTCCTGCTTGTAAACAAAACAATTTTTACAGCCCGGACTTACCTTTTTACACCCGTGCCACGGGTTCCACGGAATCGCTTTTCCGACTTGGTCATTTTGCATGGTCACACCCTCCGTAACAAATTTTTGTTCATACTGAAACAATAGGATTCGCGCTTCGCGAACATTCTATTGTCATGAATTAAAGTTAATGCAGATAAACTATATTATAGTTCATCTGCATTAACTTTTCAAGAGGACTTACCATTTATTTTTTCTGTTCTTTTTCAATCACGCAGGTATGCGTTTTGGTCTTCTTGTCATAATTAATACCAACAAGAAGAAGATTTCCTTTATATTCTACCAGCGCATCTACATAATGCTTATCTTTAATCTGATCAATTGCTCCTAATACGTCTTTATCCCATTTAAGTTCAATTACCACTGCCGGTTTATCCATATGCAGTTTTCGGGGAATAAAACAAATATCAGCAAAACCCTTTCCACTGGGAAGTTCTCGGATAATCGTATAATACTCTCTGGCAAAATAAAATGCTAAGCTGATCGTACAACTAAGTGCATTCTCATCATTATATTGCAAAATTGAAATTTCTTTGTGGGCACGGGAAATCCCCTCTGCCACAGCATCACTATCCATAGCCCATAGCGCATCGAGAAGTTTTTTGGAATTCTCCAACGAATCAATCACCTCACGCCAATCCATAGTGCTGATCGCATTTACATACTCCTGTGAAACCTCCTTATTAGGAATTGTAACTGTTCCAAGTACGCTATTGTAAGTCAGATAGCCAAGATGCGTTAAAAGAGTTAATATATCATCTCTTGTTGCAAATGTGGTCATATCATTACTGAACGTTCCGGTATTAATATGAATTTCCTCTCCTGCCAGCATCCTGACTACCGCGTCCTTCACCCCATCCATATCCATCTGGATATAAATTTTAAGTGCTTCATATGTCTCTGTCTGGTTCCAGTAAGCTCCAAATTTATGCCGAAGCATTGCTTCCACCACAGACTTTGGACTGTACATAGAGTAATAGATATCTGAATCCTCAGTATGCGTGACTAATTGATAACCGTCATACCACGCCTTTGTCTCCTCAAAACTCATCTTATATTCTTTGCACAGCGACTCTACTTCCTTTTCGGTAAAGCCGAAATACTCTGCCAGATCTCCCGGTTCTGTCATGGAATACTCCGTGAACATATTTAATGCCGAATGTGAACCATATTTCTTAACGGGCAAGATACCTGTCATATAAGCCAGTGCTACATACTCCTGATCCTTTATCCATACACGTAAAAAATCAAGATATTGCTTTTGTGCATCTATATCCTGCTGATATTCCCTAAAAAGACAATCCCACTCATCGATCAATATAATAAAAGAATGCTTTGTTCCCGCAAAAATATCCTTCATTACCTGAACCAGATTATCTTTATCCCGAAATCGCACCTGCTCAAAATGCTCCGTCAGTTCAAAAACCAAATACTTCTTAAACATTGAAAGCATCTCATCCACGCTATGTGTCATACTCAAAAATTCCTGCATATTAATTTTGATGACATCATATTGATTCAGATGCTCTTTATAAGATTTCATCTGACTGATCTCCAAATTTGCAAACAGCTCTGCAGAATCTTCTCCACGCTCATAATAAGCAGCCAGCATATCTGCTGCCATGGATTTTCCGAAACGTCTTGGACGACTGACGCATAAAAATTTTTGCCTTGTATTTATAAGCGCATTAGTCTTTTCGATCAAAGCAGATTTGTCTATATATATTGCGGAATTCAAACTCTCACAAAATCCTTTGCTGCCCGGATTCAGATAACTCCCCATTTTCCTGCCTCCAATCACCACTTTCGGGTGCGGTCCAAATAGTAAAGCCCCCAGTTACACTCTGATTTATTGGGATTACTTCCCTTCCAGGGTTCGTCAAAGGCTTCAAAAATAAAACCGATGATCTGGTCTTTCTCCAGCCATTCATTTAACTCCGTGATATATCTCTTCTGATTATCCACGCAGGCCTGTCCCGGAACCATGGCACTATTTGGCTTGGTGGTCCAGCCCACTTCCGTAAACAGCACCTGTTTATCAGGGAAAACTGCCTTGATATCCTGATAATGCTTTTTGTTCAGATCCACAGCCACATCAATGGTTTCCTTATAATGCAACGGATAGCTGTGAACACTGATAAAATCCAGATAATCTCCAAGTTCTTTTAAATGAGGCCACTCAAACACGCCTTCACAGAAGGTAACCGGCTTATCCAGAGCTTCTTTAAAACGTTTTGCATGTGCAAGAAGTCGTTCCGGTTTTACGATGCGTGCACCCCATGGAGGTGTGTTTTCATTTCCGACTGAAACTGCAGCTACACACTCTTCAAACTCTTTTACCAGTTCGATCAGCTTTTCAACTTCTGCATCATTTCTTATCTTGTTCTTTTCCAGCTCTTCCTCCGTATATTCCTGCTTCACAAAAGGACAATCCGGATTGTTTACTTCCGGTTCAGAATCAATACCGATCATGCATTTTAAGGGAAGCTTCTTTTCACGGATGATCTCCAATGCCCTTCTGGCATGAAGATTAGGATCATACATTCTGATGTATTGATATCCTTCTTTTACCAGAATATCAAGATCTTCCTCTATCTGTTCTTTTGTGGGAATTTCTGTTTTGGGACTCTGCCCCTGTCTGTAGCCCGAATAACAGATAGCTTTTCCATATTTAAGAATTTCCATTACGTACCTCCTTATGATGTGATGTATTTTATTATAGAATTGATAAATTCATTATATCGTTCTGTTCTAAAATGAACAATACATTTCTCCAAAAATATAGATTTAAAAGCTACAGGCAAAAAGCTGCGTACAGCGGGATTGCGCAAACAGCTCCCTCGGAACCGAAATTTTTCCTGGACAGCCGTATCATCTTTTCCGGCTGTGCAAGTTTCTGAAAATGCTTCAGGCTTTTAGAGTTCACGTTTTCCCCAGACTTTACTTCCACAGGAATGATTTTTCCCTCTTTTTGTATCAAAAAATCTATTTCAGCTACGGGGGCATCGTCTGTCCAGTAATAGAGGTGATATCCACCTGCTGTTAGCGTTTGGGCCACATAGTTTTCGGTCAGAGCGTCTTTATAAATCTCTGACAGGGTATTTCTTATAATATCCTCAGGCATAATTCCGGTGAAAGCGGACAAAAGCCCCACATCGGACAAATAAAGCTTAAAAGCAGATACATCCCTGAATGCAATCAGAGGGTTTTCTCCTCTTGTGACCCTTTCACAGGAAAGAACAACTCCAGAGAAGATGAGCCATGCGATGGAATCTCCAAACAGCCCTGCGGTGGCGCCTTTTCGAATCAGTTTGTACTGAAATTTTTTATTCTCTTTTGCTAATTGTGCGGGAATAGACTGAAAGGCATTCCTGATTTTTGTACTTTCGCTGTTGCTGGTATATTTAGCCATATCTGCAGTATATGCATTTAAGATCAGACTTTGCATTTCAGGTACATTGATCAGCGATCCTCTTTCCTTATATTGATTGATCGCTGCCGGCATTCCTCCGATAAACAGATAGCGGTCGTACCAATGCAGAATTTCCCGGTGCGTATTTTCCGGCATTTCTCGCATTTCATCATAATGTTCCCGTATCAGGCTTACGAGATGATCTTGCCCAAGTGCACACAAAAATTCGTCAAAACGAAGGGGATACAAAGTTTTGGTGATAACTTTGCCTACCGGAAAAGAATAGGCTTCTCTATTAATTGCTACTCCCAGAAGGCTTCCAGCAGCAGCTACGTGATATTCAGGTGCTTCCTCACAAAAATATTTAAGGGATGTGAGTGCTCTTTCGCATGCCTGAATCTCATCAAAGATCAGGAGTGTTTCCTCGGGGATTACTTTCTGTCCGAAATATTCTTCCAGGAGAAGGATGATTCTGTCAGGAGAAAGCTCGCCATTAAAAAAATCTGCCACCACTTGCATACGCTCGAAGTTGACATAGATGCTGTTCTTGAAATATCGATCTCCAAATTCTCTTAGAATATAAGTCTTTCCTACTTGCCTTACGCCATATAAGAGTAATGGCATTCTGTCCTTTTCTAAATTTTTCCATTCTGCCAGTTCCTGCATAATATTTCTTTCCATTTTCAGATTCCTTTCTCTTCGTTTGACAAGTCATCTATTCCTGTTTTATAAGTAAATTGTAATTGAATAGTGATTTTTTTTCAAGAAAAAGTCACTTAAAAATGATTTTTCAAAAATCGCGCAAGACCAATTCTGTAATTCCCTGATTATTTCCCATTGTGATCCGCTTTACCTTCGGTTCTCTCCCATAGCTGAACTCATCCCAAATACCATCCCTGATCCTTGTGCCGCCACGATAACCATGTATAACCCGAATCCGATATACATTCGCCTTTGCACTGTTTAATTGTTTTCTGATCTCGTCAATTGCCTCTTCCACATTTTTTCCGTGAACATTAATTTCAATAATACCTGACATCATATTTATAGTTCTTCTTTCTATATAAGTTATGGCTGTTTATCCGGGAAAACTACCGCAAAATGTCACATCATCGCCCCTTATCGTAAGGATGGTATCTCTTCCCTGAATCTCCATTTCAGCGCCTTCTGCATCTGATAAAATACAGCCTGTCAGACGTATCCTGCATCCGTCTGCGCCCGTCATGCGTCCGCTTATCTTGTTTTCCTCTT
This sequence comes from Lachnospiraceae bacterium, assembly GCA_014803415.1. Lineage (GTDB taxonomy): Bacteria > Bacillota > Clostridia > Lachnospirales > Lachnospiraceae > Suilimivivens. The sequence continues at coordinate 18,769 of JAAVBZ010000005.1, read as the reverse complement.
TCAGGAGAGATGCTTTTGCCAGTTCTTTTCCTGCCTGATAAACCGTGGTTTCCGCTTTTGCTTCGAGGGCAAATACTTTAAACTCAAGATTCCCTTTAAAATTATAATCAGCATTTTCAAAGGAAATCCCTGTTGCAATGATGCTGTCTGCCCTTACCCACAGCGGTACAGACTGATGATCATGATGCTCTTTTCTCCATACTCCGCCGGATGCAGTCTCTCCTGTCAGATAATTCACCCAGGTTCCTTCAGGCAGATAATAATGCGCCGTACCCTCTTCATTAAAAACAGGCGCAACCAGAAGTCTTTCGCCCAGCATATATTGTTTATCAAGATAACGGCAGTTATGATCTTCTTCAAACTCCAGTGCCATACTGCGCATCATGGGAATGCCGGTCCTGGAAGTCATGACCGCCGAACTNTAAAGATAAGGCATCAGTGACAGCTTCAATCCGGTAAAGAATCTTACCACATCTACTGCTTCTTCATCATAAACCCAGGGCACCCGGTAGGAAGTACTTCCATGAAAACGGCTGTGGGTTGACAANAGNCCAAAAGCCGCCCATCTCTTATACACATCTGGCGTAGAAGTCTGTTCAAATCCGCCGATATCATGGCTCCAGAATCCGAAACCGCTGCTGGTAAGCGACAGACCGCCCCGCAGACTTTCTTCCATAGATTCATAGTCCGACCAGCAGTCACCGCCCCAGTGTACCGGAAATTTCTGACCGCCTGCAGTTGCAGAACGTGCAAAAAGTATAGCTTCTTCCTTTCCCCGTTTCCTGGCAAGTACTTCATAAACNGTTTTATTNTAAAGNTATGNATANTAATTATGCATTTTCACCGGATCNGCGCCATTAAAATAGACAGCATCCGTAGGAATACGCTCGCCAAAATCGGTCTTAAAGCAGTCTACTCCCATATCCAGCAGNATCTCCAGCTTCTNCTGATACCAGCGGCAGGCTTCCGGATTGGTAAAATCTATGATCGCCAGCCCCGGCTGCCACATATCCCACTGCCACACATCGCCGTTATCTCTTTTTAAAAAGTAACCTTTTTCCATGCCTTCATCAAATAATGCTGATTCCTGACCTACATAAGAATTGATCCAGACGCATATTTTTATGCCCTTTTTCCTGATCCTTTTCAGCATTCCTTCCGGATCCGGGAAAACCCTCTCATCCCATATAAAGTCTGTCCAGTGGAATTCTCTCATCCAGCAGCAGTCAAAATGAAATACGGAAAGCGGAATTCCCCGATCCAGCATACCGTCGATAAAGCTCATGACGGTGGCTTCATCATAACTTGTGGTAAAAGATGTGGAAAGCCACACTCCGAAAGTCCACTGAGCCGGCAGGGAAGGCTTTCCGGTAAGATCTGTGTAGCGCTCAAGCACTTCCTTCATGGAAGGACCGCCAAACAGGAAGTAATCCAGACTTTCCCCTTCCACAGAAAAACCAACCTTGTTAACCTGTTCCGTTGCCACCTCAAATTCCACTTTTTCAGGATGATTTACAAATACGCCATATCCCCGGTTTGAAAGATAAAAAGGAATATTCTTGTAAGCCTGCTCCGTACTGGTTCCCCCATCCTCATTCCAAATAGACACAGACTGCCCGTTTTTCACAAAAGATGTAAACCTCTCTCCCATACCATAGATCAGTTCATCCACACTAAGTCCCAGATGCTGACACATATAAGAACTGCCGGGTCTGTCATAAGCGCTGCCCTTCCAGTTCTCTTTTACATAAGCCAGATCCCCTGACCCACTCTTAGTCAGAAGTTTCCCATCCCATTCATAACGCATGGACCATTGCTCCATATCGATCACAAGGCTTAAACGCCCGTTTCTAATGGTCAGAATTCCGGCTTCTTCCGTTGCGTCCAATTCCAGATCGCCGGACATATTTAATTCGAATTCCGGCTCTCTTTTCTGTACTCCTTTATAATGATATACCCGTACCCGTATCACCTCTGGCATAGGCGCACTGATACACACGGTCAGATTGATTCCCCCCAGAGTATCACCCTTTTTTTCAATCCGCCCTGTAGGCGCACACAGTGTAACCTGCTTTCCTTCTTTTCTCACTTCATAAACATGCTGCGGAGAAAAACTGCCGACTCCTTCTTTCAACATCCAGCATCCATTGTGATATTTCATAAACTGATCCTCCTATTTTCTGCCGACTTAATCAGCAGCTAACCTTGTCTTTCTTCAATTATACAAAAACTTTTTGTAAATTGATACTTTTTCATATATATGATAGAATAAATACAATCGTTTCGGGAAATATCCTGCTTATTTCAATACATAATTTAATAAAAAGGAGTATATTGATGAAGAAAAATATTTTAAATGATTTCAAGAATTTTATCAGTAAGGGAAATGTAATGGATATGGCTGTCGGCATTATTATCGGCGGCGCATTTACAGGCATTGTTTCTTCACTTGTAGATGATATTATCAATCCAATACTTGGATTGTTCGGCGGAATGAATTTTGACCAGCTTACATGGAATATTACCGGTGATGTTACACTTTATTACGGTAAGTTTATCACTGCTGTTATCAATTTCCTGATCATGGCTCTTATCGTGTTTATGATAGTAAGAATTATGAATTCTGCGATGTCTCATATACATAAGGAAGATCCTCCGGCTCCCGCTTCCACTAAAATATGCCCTTTCTGCAAATCCGAAATTGCAGTGGATGCCACCAGATGTCCGCACTGCACTTCACAGATTGATGATACATGCAGTTAAGCGCTATTTCACACAAAAAGCAAGTGCAGCCGGGAGAAACAGTTCTCTTAGCTGCACTTACAACATAAATCAAAATTATCAATACTGCCTAATCGATCTTCAAGATCAATTCCAGCACTCTCTTTGCACATCTTACCAGATCATCTCTGTTAATTGCGCCTTTCTCCATAGCTTCCTTCACACGTTCCGGGAAACCGCAGGCCATCTTCACATCATTGCCGGCTTTAATCTCCTTATAGTGTTCGCCTCTCGTCCACCAGTCCGAAGTGACCATACCCTTAAAGCCCCATTCATCCCGCAGGATATCCTCCAGAAGTTCACGGTTTTCAGAAGCCCGGTGTCCGTTAATGATATTATAGGCAGACATGATCGCCCAGGGATCGGCTTCTTTTACTATTATTTCAAAACCTCTCAGATAAATCTCTCTGAGGGCGCGCTCCGAAACTCTTGAGTCGCTATGCTTTCTGTTGGTTTCCTTATTGTTGCATGCAAAATGCTTTACTGTGGCTGCAATATGCTGGGATTGAATTCCTTTTACCATTGCAGCGCCCATCTTGCCTGTCAGATAAGGATCTTCGGAATAATACTCAAAATTCCGTCCACAATATGGATTTCTATGGATATTTACCGCAGGCGTCAGCCACACGGCAATATTATTTTCCTTGACTTCTTCCGCTCCTGCTTTGCCTACCTGTTCCAATAATTCCGGATTCCATGTAGAAGCAAGCATTGTAGCACAAGGCCAGGCAGTCGTACACAGGCAGATTCTCAGTCCAGCAGGCCCGTCAGCAGTCATAATATTGGGCACGCCATATTCCGGGAGGTTACCGAAACCAAAAGTATTGGCAACCGAAGTATTGGGCTGTCCTCCCAGCAGATGGATCAGATCTTCATCGCTTAGCTGTGCGATAAATTCATCCAGCGTCATTTTACCTTCTGCTACTTCTATAAAAGGCTTTGCTCCTTCCGCATAAGCTTTCATCATCAGGAAACGCTCCCGGCCCCTTACTGCCGGCACTATCGCCTCTTCCGTACCGCTTTCCATCTTTACCAGTACACACTCATTGGGGTCATTCGGCTGTGACAAAGGAAGTTCCTCAAAACTGCCATCTGAAAGCATACGTTTCTTCAGACTGGTAGGCGCTGCCTTTCTGCTTAACTGCTCTACTATCTCATCTTCTGCAAGTGTCAATGTAAAATCCAATTTGACCGTATCTCTTACTGAATTGCCCACACAGAATTCATAGGTTCCCTTTTCCAGTACACGGGCGGACTTGGCAATCTTTCCCAGGTCATCATAGGATGCCATATCACTTTTTGCAAATTCCAACACTACGACCTGACTCTCGCCGGGCTTAAGACTTCTTGTCTTTGCAAATGCTGCCAGTTCTTTACTTGGCTTCTTTAATAATCCCTGGGGTGCGCTGTAATAAGCCTGTACAACTTCCTTTCCTTCTGCTTTCCCCACATTTGTCACCTGAATGGCGATCCTGATCACGCCTTCTTCCATCCCGGCTTTCACCGGCAGGATCTCAAACCGGGTATAAGATAAACCGAAGCCAAAAGGATAACAAACCTTCTCCTCTACTCCCGGTATGGTTTCAAAATAGCGGTATCCTACATAAATATCTTCCGTATAATCCACATAATCCGGAGATTCATGGAAATTCTCCGTAGATGGATAATCCTCTATCCGTCCTGCAAAAGTATCCGTCAGTTTTCCGGAAGGGGAAGCTTTTCCACAGAGGATCTCAGCTGCAGCAAGTCCTCCTTCCATACCGCCCTGCCACATCACAAGCGCAGCCGGGATGTCCTCATCTTCCTTGATCCATGCGGTATCTATGACACCCCCGATATTTAATACTACTGCCACCTTCGAAAATTTATCCTTTACCTTCTGGATCATTTCCTTTTCTCTTTTTGTCAGATAAAAGTCTCCGTCTTCGAAAATGCGCCCTGCAATCTTAGGCATGCTGGTTTCTGTTTCCCAGGGATTGTATTCTCCGTTGTATTCCACGCTGGAGCGATCCCAGCCTTCTCCTGAAAAACGACTGATGACAATAATTGCTGTATCTGCAAACGCCCTTGCCCCATCCACCAGTTCATCCGAAAGAATCGGCTCTACTGTCATGCCGGGTGCAGCACCTTTCTCATACTGTTCCTTTACATCATTACGATAAAAATCAGAAAGAGGCTCATATAAAGTTACCATATCTTCCTGAAGCTTTAATCCTTCATAAAGATTGCGTACATAAGAAACGGTCACATCACCGCTTCCGCCTCCTCCCTTTACATAATCAAAGCTTCCTTTGCCAAAAAGAGCTACTCTGCTTCCGGCACGAAGCGGCAGAAGATCGTTATCATTTTTTAACAATANCATACCTTCTTTTGCAGCTTCCTTTGAAAGCTCGATATGTTCTTTTGATGCAGTTACATGTTGTCCCTCCTTAAGAGGCAGATTGGGCTGATACATCGCCCTTGTCCATTTCTTCATAGTCTATACCCTCTCNTCCGTTCTATTCTGCCTTATAATATTATTATAACCATCATCTGCCAATTAATCTATAATAAAATTGCTTAAAATACAGGTTAATCTTGATATTAATTACAACACTGGATATAATTANAGCTGAATTTTATGATTATTTTGACTTTAATGACCATTTCTTCGGGAGGCGGCATATGCACTGGGAACATGAAACTATCCATGATGACAATCTGACTCAGGTTTATTTTTCGGCAGTAGAGGATTCCAATGCTTTTGTCCCGGCACACTGGCATCANCATCTCGAAATACTCTATTTAGTGAAAGGAAAAATGACTGCCTATATTAACGAAACTTCCTATGAACTTGCTCCTTCCGATATTCTGATCGTCAATCCTCAGGATATTCACTACACCCATACACTACAAGACTGCCATTATTATCTGCTTCAGATTCCCTCCATCCATCTGGAGCGCATCAGCATGGATTGGAAATTACTCCACTTTTCCGAATTTCTTCCCCATGATCCTTCTCCTGACTCGCTGAATTTTCGGTTGGACCAAATATTTCAGGAATTTATTGACCTGGATCAGAAAAGAGAAAAGGGCTGGCATTTGTTGTTTTTTACCCGGCTTTACTACTTTCTNTATCTTNTGTATACAAAGGACTCCACTCTTATAAGTGTGCAGANCAAGAACCGCACAGAACGGGATTTTCTGCGCATTGAACAAAGCATGCAATATGTCCGCAAGCACTACCGGGAACAAATTTCCCTGGACCAGATCGCGGTGCTGCTTTCTGTCACTCCGGAATATTTCTGCCGGTTGTTTAAAAAATATACGGGACAGACCTTCTTCACTTATGTGTCGCAGGTGCGTCTTCTACGATTTTATCAGGAACTGATCCAGACAGATGAAAGCATTACCTTTTTACTGGAAAANAACGGAATAACAAATTATAAACAATTCATGCGAATGTTTAAAGAAGCCTATGGGACAACGCCCCACAGGCTCAGAATGCAGCTTAAGAATTGATGATCTCTGCCGCTATCTTTCTTATATCAGACTATTGTCTCGTTCATGCTTCCCATGCGATATCCTAAAAGNTCCATGGTTACATAAGTAAAGCCGTATTCTTTAAAGCTTCTTACGATCCGCTCTCTGTTCTCTTCCCGCATAAGTCTGTCAAANTCCTCCGGCAGTACTTCGATCCTCGCCATCATACCATGGATTCTGACACGAACCTGCTTAAAGCCCATGTCAAGCAAAAGCTGCTCTCCTTTATCGACCATAGNAAGTTTCTCTTTGGTAATAGTTTCTCCATATACGAATCGGGAAGCCAGACAGGCAAAAGAAGGCTTATCAAAAGTGGGAAGTCCCATTTCTTTTGAAAGAAACCGGATCTCACTTTTCGTAAGCAGCGCTTCCCGTAAAGGGCTCAATATTCCCAGCTCCGCCACTGCTAAAAGCCCTGGCCTGTAATCTCCATTGTCGTCCATATTAGATCCTTCCGCAACAGCTTCAATATTCAACGCTGCTGCAATTTCTCTTATTTGAGAAAGCAGATCCTTTTTGCAGATATAACATCTGTTTTCGGGATTTTTGCGAAATTCTTCCACTTCCATTTCGTCAAAATCCAGTATAATCTGTCGTATTCCTTCCTTTTTACAGAACTCTACTGATTCTTTAAACTCTCTTTCCGGATAAAAACAAGATCTTGCTGTTATGGCAATCACTTTTTCGCCCAGTACTTCTTTAGCCGTCTTCAGAAGGAAAACAGAATCCACTCCACCTGAATATGCCACGGCAACGCTTCCCAATTCCCTTAAATATTCCTTAAGTCGTTCCAGTTTTTCATATGCTTGTGCTTTCTGATCCACGATTCACACCTCCCTGTCTTCCGGTTCACCATCTTCTTTGTTCTCGTCGTATTCTTCCAGAAAATGATGCTTGATCCCGTTCTTCTTATACGCGATCACTGTGCTTAAATTCACATTTTCCACGCTCCTGAAAATGTTNTTTTCAATATGAGGACTTTTTTCACGCAGCTGTCTGATCATTGTCTTGATCTCTGCACGCTTGGAAATTTTCTCCGGGCTGCCGCTTAATGCGCAGGCTTCCGTAAATCGGCAGGCACATTGGATAAAATGAAGCTCATTATAATGCATCCATTTAATAATGTCTTCCTCCCTGACCAAGTACAGGGGNCGGATCAGCTCCATTCCCTCAAAGTTAGTGCTGTGCAGCTTGGGCATCATAGTCTGTATCTGCCCGCCATACAGCATTCCCATCAATATTGTTTCGATCACATCATCATAATGATGGCCCAAAGCGATCTTATTGCATCCAAGTTCTTTGGCCTTACTGTAAAGATACCCTCTTCTCATTCTGGCACACAGATAACAGGGAGAATCCGTAATATCTGCCACAGCATCAAATATTTCTGTTTCAAATACGGTAACAGGCACATTCAGNAATTGGGCGTTATTTAGAATATTCTGATAGTTAACCTCGTTGTATCCGGGATTCATCACCAAATATACTACATCAAAATTTTTCCTCCCATGACGGGCAAGCTCCTGAAAAAGCTTGGCCATCAGCATGGAGTCCTTGCCGCCCGATATACAGACTGCGATCCTGTCTCCGTCTTTGATCAATTCATATTCATTAATTGCCCTGGTAAACTTCCGCCAGATCTCCTTACGGTATTTCTTAACGATACTGCGCTCAACTTCCTTACATCTGTCCACAGTTTCTTTTTCTTCCATATGATAATCCTTCCAATGNTACACATTTAACACCCATTTATCTTACCTTACTTGACTCCTATATGCAACTTGAATTGCGTTGACGATAAAATATCCTACTGTTATAATTTTATTAAGAACTCTATTTCCGGNANNNATCAANACCGNANAAANCNCNNTNTCAGAGGATAANNATATGATACTTGAGCAAATTACTATTTTAAGAGAACTTACATTACCCTCTATTCTGGTCCGAACGTTCCTGGCCATGCTCTTCGGCGGTATCTTNGGNTACGAGNGAGAGAAGAGACATCGTCCTGCAGGTTTTCGNACTTACATACTTGTATGNCTTGGNGCTACCCTTGCTATGATGGTGGGTCTCTATATTTCNNCCCTTACAGGTACTTCCGANGCTGCCCGCATTCCTTCACAGGTNGTNAGCGGAATCGGTTTTCTNGGNGCCGGAACTATTCTCGTCACCAAGCAAAACCAGGTCAAAGGNCTTACCACAGCTGCCGGNTTGTGGACCCTGGCATGTCTGGGACTTGCTTTAGGGGCCGGTTTTTATACCGCTGCCATTATCTGNTTTGCCGCCATCTGGATTTCTATTCGCCTTCTNTTGATNGTGGACAAACGGTTAAGCGCCCCATCNAAAACTGTTTCTTTATATGTAGAATTTCTCAAGATGGAATATTTAAGCAGCTTTATTTCCTTTGCCAGAAGCCAGAACTGCTCTGTTGAAAATCTGGAGATCACGCGAANAGAAAACNNAGNCGGCAGTATNTCTGTTGTNGCAACCATGACAATGCTCTTTGACGACGAGGTTTCACCCACTCAGATCATCGAAACATACGGCGCTCTGGAAGGCGTTGTTTTTATTAAGAAATATGCCTGACTTTCAATCAGCCGGAGGCTTTTACCTCCGGCTGATCTGTAATTTATTAATTATTCGAAAACAGCGGTGTGGATAAGTATCTGTCGCCTGAATCGGGAAGCAATGCTACAATGGTCTTTCCCTTATTCTCAGGACGCGCTGCCAGGATCGATGCTGCTTTTAATGCTGCTCCTGATGAAATTCCTACCAGAATACCTTCGCTTACTGCAAAAGCTTTTCCTTCTGCAAAAGCATCTTCATTGTCGATCGTAATGATTTCATCATATATACCCGTATTCAATACATCGGGAACAAATCCTGCACCGATTCCCTGTATCTTATGTGCTCCGGATGTTCCTGTTGATAAAACAGGACTACCTGTTGGCTCTACAGCTACGATCTTAACTTCAGGATTCTGTTCTTTTAAGTATTCCCCTACGCCTGTAATCGTTCCGCCGGTACCTACGCCTGCTACAAAAATATCAACTTTACCTTCTGTCTGCTCCCAGATCTCCGGTCCCGTAGTCGCTTTATGTACGGCAGGATTTGCAGGATTTACAAACTGTCCTAAAATAACTGCTCCAGGAATAGTCTCTTTCAATTCCTCTGCTTTCGCGATAGCGCCCTTCATGCCCTTAGCACCTTCTGTAAGTACCAGTTCTGCGCCGTATGCCTTTAAAAGATTTCTTCTCTCCACACTCATGGTCTCAGGCAGCGTCAAAACAGCCTTGTATCCTTTGGCAGCTGCCACAGCGGCAAGTCCGATACCGGTATTTCCTGAAGTAGGCTCGATAATCGTTGCACCCGGTTTTAAAATTCCTTTCTTCTCTGCATCTTCGATCATAGCCAGTGCAATACGATCTTTTACAGAGCCTGCCGGGTTTAAATATTCCAGCTTAGCCAGTATAACTGCATCCTTCACTCCTGCTTTTTCCGAGTAACGATTCAATTTTAAAAGAGGCGTCTTTCCAATTAATTCCAGTGAACTTTCTACTACTTTACTCATATTATTTCTCCTATCTTTTCAATTCATACTTATTTAGTATGTTTAGTATGTTTTTGCTGTTGAGGTTATGATACTCCACTTTTCATACTATGTCAATAGGAAATTATGAGTTTATTACTATCCCATGAGCGGAACGCCCTCAAATGATACAATAGAAAGCACGCTTCGCGAACTTTCTATTGTCATAAATAAAAGATGAGCCGCGAATGCGGCGACGGATGCGTAGCAGACGTTTTTATGAATTAAATTTGATGTGCATATTTGAGGGACAGGACAGAACCGGCACGATTGCCGATATAAAGAACATAATCCCACACATAAAGGACAACCGCAAGTAACGGAAAAGGCTATCTTCTACTGCAATAGAGGATAGCCTGTAATCCGTTTGTTTTTTGAAATTGATTACTTGTTTCCGATTGTACAACCGTCGGACGTACCAATATCCTTCGGGTTCTAAGCTGATTATAAACCAACACTGCGGATTTTGCAAGAAGGTTTAGGAGAATAGGGGTGTTTCGGCACTCCTATTTTTTTGCAAATCTTTAGATTATCTTACCTGAAAACGGTCTTGTCTTCACGATACGTTTTTGTTTTTAGGAGCTGCCTTTTCCGCTCCCAACAACTGATGCATATCCTCCGGCGTCTGAGCCTTTCCCAGCATCATCAGCAGTGACATTTTATCTTCATTTTTTTGTGTTCAACAAGCGATATCAGATATTATGCTAATTTATACTACATTTAATTTCCTTGCCATCATACAATACACATTCATTCGAATATAGAATGATTCATCAGAAAATAATATGCGATATTTCCTGTTTCCTGCGATCATCGCATCAACAGGAAGCTGAAAAAGCTCCGATAATGCATACAAATTATCGACTGTCGGCACACTCTGTCCATTAAACCAGTGGTATATACTCTGTACGCTAGACAAATTCAAATATTTTTTCACATCTTTCACTGTAAGTTTTCGTTGATTCATAATCTGGCGTATACGCACCCCGGTAGCTTTCATATCAATTGTTGGATACATTCTCTTCACCCTTGCATACTTTTATTATAGATTTTTAGTATAACACATTCAGACCGAAAACGGTAAAGATAATCTAAAATCCAAAATATTTCTCTCTCAATCTACGATTTGCCATAACACTAAGATATCTTTTTAGTTTTAATCTTCCCGCATTATGAGTCACATTCCGGCTCGTAAGATCCCAACTATACTTTACTTTCTCTATGATCTTTCCTTCTTCCTTGTTCTCATCAGAGATTTTTTTCAACAGTTTTACTGCCGCTCTATACTCTGTCTTACTTCCATTTTGAAGGAACTCATAAAACATATTTTGAAATGGTAAAATACGCTTATAGTACTGGTCGATTTCAACAAGAAGCATCAAAAAATTCTTCAAAAAATCATTTGCGTTTTCCGGTTCCCCCACCATATTTTGAGAAATCTCCTTATGAGAATGCGCCAAGTTTCTCAGCCAATTATCCATTTTTTCAGAAAGAATCACTTCATCGGTTCCATCCCACCAATATAGTCGATCGTCATCAGAAATATAATAATTCGGTTTTCCTTTCAATTCCTCAGGGGTATCATAAAAAATGAAATAACCATCTTGGTGAAGAAACTCACTTGTTCTTACAGGTAGAATTGGTTTCTCTATAAACTTCTTCCGTTTTGCTTTCAACTTCTGCGATGTATATTCTTTCATAATCTCATCATGGTAAACAGTCTCATGCATTTCTTTCCAGCGTTCCCAAAAACTCTCTTCTTTAATTTCTGCTGTCAGATAAACAATTACTTTTGCTGGTAGGATTAAGGAAAATCTTCCGATATCTAAAAGTTCTATATCTTTGATTTTTTCTCTCTCACATCTGGTTTTCTTAATTAGTTCCCAAATCTGGCTGACAGCATCTTTCTCCTGATTCTTTCTTAAAAAAACTTCAAGCGCTTTTTTGCAGCCATAGACATCTGCCGGATATGTATCAGGCTCTATCTCACCCTCTGTCAGTGACTCTGTTCCATGCATTATATACATTAAATCACTGAATTCCACTCCCCCTGCTCCATAACGCATACCAATCGGTATAAACTGCATTACCTCACCAACTGTCGGATCCTCATATTCTCCGACCCTCTCCAGTGCATATTTTTCCACATTATCCCATATTCGAAATCTTTTTTTCATGGAAAACTTTGTTCCCAAAAGATGATTTATCCAGCCCGTATAATGACAGTCATCAATAATATCACCATTAATTTCTGTGAACCCCAATTCTTCGTCCCATGCCTCATACAGAAAATGAACCGCTGTGACAACATCACAAAATTCTCTTTCTCCTATTTTTCCCGAATAAAAATACCCTCTATCAGCGTCAAATCCTGCCGTCTCCCAACTGTCATCCTCAAAATAGTTAAAGTGAAAATCAACCTTTCCTCTTGGATATAATTCTACGGGTTTTAAAAGAGCCATGTCATGACCATACATGCTAATTCTTTCAAACTGCATCATTCCCCCATAATTCAATATCCTTATAACCTGTCTGGCAAACTCATCCCTCTTCTCTTCCGGAATATTCATACTCCCTGTATAACCGCCAAATGTTCCCATATCCACCCTCCTGTTATTTAAAATCCTAAGATTTCATATCTGTACTTGTGGTTTATAAGCAATGACTGAAATGCATCCATTGCCGTAAAATCAAACGGGCGCCGATTGTTTCTGATCACCCATCGGATTGCCTGTTTTCTCGTCAATTCCGGGAAATAGCAGCAATCCTGATCCATGAATTCTCTATAAAATAATAATGCCTTTTTGTAATTATCATCATCTTTATGCTCCATAAACTCTGTAACGAATTTTCGATCTACCAGACGACAGCCCCATTCATGATCCAATTCTGTAATGATCTGCGCTAAAAAGATTTCCACATTAAAATCGTCTTCCAGCTTTATCTCCATAAAACGTTCTTTCCAATCCGATAAACATTTCTTCATATCATCTGAAAAATAAAGATCATCATCTTCCCAAAATTCTATGAATTCATCTTCGTAATCTTTCTGAATTGCTTTGTAAAACGGAATGTATCTTTCATCTTCTTCATATTTTTCCGTATTCTTTAAAAAGAAAAGCATGTCCCATATTTTTGCACGATTTGGAAACTCAAGGCGAATTCCTAACACACCTTTTATCAGCAAAGCATATACATCTACCCTGCCAGGTCTGTCTTTAAACATAAAATAGCAATGATCTTCTGAATATGATTCCTGCATCACCATAATCATATTCATCACAATTCCGAACTCACTATATCCTCTGTCAGGTGTCTTAAGTTCACAAGTATTCATATTATACTCTGCCTGTTTCCTTATCTTTTTCTCGAATATAGAATAGTCGAAATGGACAATCCCCTGCTCATCCGGCATCGGCTGTCTGACAACTGTAACTATCTGTCCACCCAATTCCATCTTATCCGTCTTCCGAATTCCGCATTTATCTAATATTCGTAGAATATACTCATTAAATTCATCCTTTTTATCCTCAGGAATCACTACCGTTCCTTCTAATCTGTAAGCATCTTCTTGCATTATTCATCAGCCCTCCATATACTATAGCTTTCTACCTGTTCAATATCATTTTAAGAACATGATCTGTGATTTGTCATTGAACTTGTAGTTCAAAAGTAACCGGTTTGACGCTTACCGTTTACCTTTCACCCGTTAAAGCGCGCCCATGGCGCGCAAACTAAAAAGGAGCAGCGGTTTTCCGCTACTCCTTTTCTCTATCTGTTATTCAGATTTTTAAATTTCAGCTCAAACTTAAGATTCGCTTTCGATCGGTACTGCATCATTTGCGTACAGTTCTGACAGTTGGTCCTCCAGATCTTTCTGCTCATCTTTAATTTTGTGATGTTTCCAAGCAAATGCTACAATCACAACGATCAGTACGATCAGTACCAATAAGTCCCACCAGCAAAAGCCGAGTCTGGTATGTTCTAAAATATATGACATATTCATTCCTCCTTCTCGTTACCTGGAAGTTACGGGCTTGCCCGTAACCTCCTGCTGTATGGTTTCAAGTTTCTCTTCTCTGTCTTCTTCGAACTTCTTTGTGCGTTTCTTTTGGTTATAGCTGTGTACACCGAGTTCTACCAGAACAATAACCCCTGTAAGGAGCGCCGGCAGTTCCCAGAAGTGCATGCCTAAGCTGTTGTGTGTAAAGTTGTATAAATTCATCCACATATTACTACCTCCTTATGCCCGTGCGCTCTTTCCTGTATTACTGTTTTCGTCTGTAATGCCAAGCTGTCTCTTCAGTGTTTCTTCTGCCAGTTCATCTTTCATTTCTTCCAGCTTCTTCTGGTTCTTCTTCATGCTGTGTGTAAACCATGTGTAAATGATCAGGGTCAACAGCATCAACAGGAAGCTTAAGATACAGCAATCATGGTCATCCAGTTCTCTGTCAGCCAAAGGAATCTCATCCTCTGCTATCGGTGTCAGTGTTACATTTCCGTCATCATCAACATCTACTAACATTCCCTGTAACGGTACATCTTCATCGTCTACATCTACCAATGTAGGCTCTACCGGAATAATAATAGGTTCTGTCGGAGGAACTATTCTTGTCGGCGGTACAGGTGTACCAGGTGCCGGTGTAGGCGTTGTATTAGGTCCAGGTGTAGGTGTTGTATTAGGTCCCGGCGTAGGTGTTGTATTTGGTCCTGGTGTTGCTGTAGGTCCAGGTACTGGATCAGGATCAGGATTAGTAACTACTCCACCTTCTGCTGTGTAAACAACATATATCTCTAAATCTCTTGCCATCATAGTACCTGCTACGAATGCCGTGCTCCAACGGTAACCTGAAATTCTAGGTGAATCAACCCTATATACATCGCCTTCTAAATACTCTCCTACGTAATCTACTGCTGCATTACCGCCTGTAGCATATACATAGTGGACTGTTAAAGTATATACATCTTCAACATCAGACGTATCAGTCTCATCCTCTTTCGGATCAGGAACAATCGGATCTGGATTCTCTGGATCTGTAGGCTGTACCGGATCAGGTTTTGCTGTTACCTTATTCTTAATTCCCGATTCTATAACCTTTGCGTTCAATACAGCATCTTCTCTTGTTACTGTATATTCACACTTAAGGGTTACAGTAGCTCCAGGCTGAAGCTTAGCAATCTTAATCTGACCGCCGTCTTCTTCTGCTCCTCCCAGGTCTGTAAATGTTACCTTTGCTCCTGAGTGAACATTAACAAGCTCATCTTTGATCACGATGTTCTCAAGTACTACATTTGCATCACTCGTTACTGTGATCTCATATTTAATAGTGTCGCCTACTTTATACTCTTCCTGCTTATTGACGATCTTCTTTTCTACACTGTAAGCTGTATTGATATCTTCAGTTCTGATCGTCTCTTCTGCTGTTACTTCAATTGCGGTCTTATCAGCATCTTGTGCTGTACCTGTAACTGTTACCGTATTGACTACTTTTCCTGCAAGGATATCAGCCGGTGTTACCGTATACTTTGTAGTCTTCTCCTTACTTGGTCTCTTGAACAGAGGTAATGATTCTTCTCCAGGAACAAGTGTTCCAACCTCCCATTCCAAACCAGTCAAAGGATCTACTGCTTTAATATTCTTAACAGTTGTATTACCATTGTTGATAACTGTGATCGTGTAAGTAACTTCCTCGCCCTCTGCATATTTCTTAGCCGGATCATCATTTCCTTCTGCTTTCTTTACTACAAACAGGCTCGGTGCTGCTTTTTCTACAGGTGTGTCTTCCTCATCAGGTATGATCTTCGGTTCATCGGGACCTTCTGCAGTTGCCACATTCAGTACATGACCTGCTTCAATGTCATCTGCTGTTACCGTATGGGAAACATTAAATTCTTTTGAATCACCCGGTTCCAGAACCTCATTGATCGTCTCTTCAAATCCAACAAGTTCATCTTTTACTATAATGCCGCTCAGTGTCACATTTCCTGTGTTTTCTGCTGTGATCTTATAAGTGATCTCTTCTCCAAGCTTATACAGATAGTTTTCATCGTCTGCATGACTTGTGCGTTCCTTCTTCAGGGTCAGCTCAGGATTCTTTGCCTCAGTTGTCACTACTACTGTAATGTCTCCTTGGACATTGGTCTGTGCGTCATAGGTATATGTTGTCTGGTCATAAGCTACCTTCTGGTCTATACCGTTAACCTTGATGGTCGTTATGATATAGCCGTCTGCTGCTGTAAATGCCATTGCAACAGAATCATCACCGTGGATCACTTTCTGATCAGCATTCGTTACATCACCATTGTCGATCGTACCTGTTACCTTATATGTAACATCTTCTACATCTGAAGGATCTGTCTCATCCTNTTTCGGATCTGGATCAATCGGATCTGGATTCTCTGGATCTGTAGGATCTACCGGATCAGGTTTTGCTGTTACCTTATTTATGATTCCTGTTCCCTGTTTTGTATTCAATACAGCATCATCCATAATTACTGTATATTCACACTTAAGGGTTACTTCAGCGCCAGGCTGGAGCTTCGCTATCTTGATCTCNTCGCCTTCTTGTACTGCTCCTCCCAGGTCTGTAAATGTTACTTTTGCTCCTGAGTGGACATTAACAAGCTCATCTTTGATCACGATATTCTCAAGTACTACATTTGCATCACTCGTTACTGTGATCTCATATTTAATAGTGTCGCCTACTTTATACTCTGTCTGCTCATTGACGATCGTCTTCTTTACGCTGTAAGCTGTATCGATATCTTCTGTCTTGATCGTCTCTTCGTCGTCTTCTTCGATCGGCTTTCCTTCAGGATCCTTGCCTGTGACTGTTACCTTATTGACTACTTTTCCTGCAAGGATATCAGCTGGTGTTACCTTATAGGTTGCTTCTATCTCTTCGCTCGCACCTACTGCAAGTGAGTCAACATGCCAGCTGCCGCCTGTCAGATCATCTGTTACATCAATATCTGTGATCGTTACATTACCATTGTTGGTAACTGTGATCTTATAAGTTACTGTTGCGCCTTCTGCATACCGCTTTCCTGCTTCATTTCCAACTGCTTTCTTTTCTACAAAGAGGCTCGGTTTTGCTGCATCTGTAGGGGTATCTTCCTCATCAGGTATGATCTTCGGTTCATCAGGACCTTCTGCAGTTGCCACATTCAGTACATGGCCGGCTGCTATATCCTCTGCCGTTACCGTATAGGAAACGTCAAATTTCTGGGATTCGCCCGGTGCCAGACTGCCTTCGATCTCTCTTTCGAAACCAACCAGTTCATCTTTTACCGTAATACCGCTCAGTGTCACATTTCCTGTGTTTGCTGCTGTGATCGTATAAGTGATCTCTTCTCCAAGCTTGTATCCTGTTCCGTTTTCCGGTTCATTCGTACGTTCCTTGCTCAGGCTCAGCTCAGGATTCTTTGCCGCAGTTGTCACTACTACTGTGATGTCTTCTGTAACATTGGTCTGTGCGTCATAGGTATATGTTGTCTGGTCATAAGCTACCTTCTGGTCTATACCATTAACCTTGATGGTCTTTATGATATAGCCGTCTGCTGCTGTAAATGTCATTGACTGGGAATTGCCTTCGTAAGCTACTTCCTGGTTGGCATTTGTTACACTACCGCCATTATCAATCGTACCTGTCACATCATATCTGATGCGGTCATAGTAGATATTTACTACTGTCGTTCCGTCTGCTGCGATTGTCTGCTGCTCTACTTCTTTTGCGGTAAAGCCAGTTACTCCGGTCTTCGCCTTTGCAGCTGTCTGCGCTCCGGTTGTTCCTGTCAGGTTCTCTCTCTCTGACTCGTTCTCTGCGTATTCGTCAGCTGCTATGTTCTGATACAGATGCCTTACTTCATATGCTGTATTTGTTGCTGCACTGTAGGAACCTGTGACTCTTACATCTCCGCTCGGCATTGTGCCAGGCAGTCCCTTCCAGCCGCTCCATACATATCCCTGTTTCTCCATGTCATCTGTGATCAGGCTCAGATTTGTTCCAAACCGCACATTTTCAACTGTATCATACGGATCTGCTGCGAACAGCTCTCCTGTTACTGCATAGGTGATCTTATAGGTATTCCTGTTATAGTATACTTTCAGTACAAGGCTTCCGTCTGCTGCAATATTTCCGCTTTCTACAGACTTTCCTTCTACTGTCACATGATTCAATCCTTCATAGGTTTCGATAGGCGCTGTTACCAGATCCTCTGTCACACCTGCGAAAATCTTTGTATCATGCTTAGTGTACTCATCATTTTCTACGTTCTGCCAGTAATACTCTACAGTATATTTCGTATCATCTTTTGTTGAATAGTAACCTTCTACTGTCACATCATTATCAGGCATTGTTTCGGGCAGGCCGCTCCACTCGCTCCAGGTATATCCTTCTTTTGCCATGTTGTCGCCGATCAGGGTTAAGCTTGCTCCGTATTTCACATTATTCTGCACTCTAAATTCAGGGTTTGTGAAATGGCTTCCTGTGATCTCGTAGGTCACTGTATGCAAGTTGCGGTCATAGTAGATGTTTACTACTGTACTTCCGTCTGCTTTGATTGTTTCCTGTACAAACGTTTTTGCAGTAAATCCGGTAACTGTCTTAGCTTCTGCAGCTGTCTGCGCTCCGGTTGTTCCTGTCANTGTCTGNGTCTCTGNTCTCTTCTCTGTGTAGTCGTCATCTTCCAGATTCTGATACCAATGCNTTACAGTATATGCTGTATTTGTTGCTGCACTGTAGGAACCTGTGACTCTTACATCTCCGCTCGGCATTGTGCCAGGCAGTCCCTTCCAGCCGCTCCATACATATCCGGTCTTCTGCATGTTGTCTGTGATCAGGCTCAGATTTGTTCCGAACCGCACATTTTCAACTG
>JAAVBZ010000004.1 GCA_014803415.1 Lachnospiraceae bacterium | reverse complement strand
TTGAGAATGAGTGATTACGGTTTTAAAAAAGAAGAAGCAATGACGCTTGCCGAAGGCGCCCGTTCCATGCAGGGGGTTTTATATACCGCTAATCCCTGTGAAATGACGGATGAGGATGTTGCAGGAATTTTTGAGAAGTCTTACCGTTAATGAAAAGAGGACGTATACAGCCTTTCGCGGCTGTATGCGTCTCTGTCATATCAAGTCCTGCTCTGCATAAGCGGACAGATAAGAAATATTATGCAATCTGGATAGTTATATTAAATTTTGGAGGTTAGGAATATGAAGATCCTTGTATTAAATGGAAGTCCACGCCCGAACGGTAATACTGCCGCATTAGTGGACGCATTTGTTGATGAAGCACAGAAAGCCGGTCATCATGTATCGGTCTTTCAGATAGGAAATATGGATATCCGTGGCTGTAAAAATTGTGATGCCTGCCGTGCCACACTGAACGGGAATTGTGTCCAGAAAGACTCTATGCAGGAGATTTACCCTGTTATGCGGGAGTGTGAAATGTTGGTAATCGCTTCTCCAATTTATTACTATTCATTAACAGGGCAGATCCATTGTGCAATCGAAAGAATATATGCGTTTGAAAGGCTTCCCAAAATCAAAAAAGCTGCATTACTGCTCACTGCTGGCGGTGGTGGTTTTACATCAGCAATCCAGACTTATAAAGATGCAGTTATCGGACATATGGGCGCAAAAGATTTGGGAATTGTGAAAGCTGTCGGAAACCAGTCAAAATCCGCAGCAAAGCAGAATGAAGTCCGGGAAATTGTTAAAAAAATCTGACCGGGAGGTAACACAATGCGGAAATTTACAACTGCTTTTCTGATATTGGCACTTGCGCTGGGAATTTCTGCCTGCGGTAATACCCCAAAAAGTGAAACTCCTATTTCAGAAAACAATGTATCAGAAAGCCGGACAGAACAAACAGAAACTTCTTTATCAACAGATACTAAGGAAACAAGCAAAATGACAACAATACAGATTATTATTAACGGGCAAGAATTTGAAGCAGAATTGTATGATAATGAAGCTGCGCAGCAATTTAGGGAAATGCTTCCTTTACAATTAGACATGGATGATTTGCATGATAATGAAAAGTTTTTTTACTTTTCTGATAGTTTCAACACCGCCGATCAGGAAATGAAAGAAATCCATGAGGGCGACTTGCTGATTTATGACAGCAAATGCCTTGTACTTTTCTATGAAAATCTTGAAACAAGGTACAAATACACGCCTTTAGGAAAAATCTCTGATACGGCAGGTTTGAAAGAAGCTCTTGGAGCAGGAACGGTATCCGTTTCATTTAATATAAATGATATGACGGACACAGCACAGACTTCCGTGAATGATGTTTCTTTCAATTTTGAAACAAAGACTGTAACATTGAACAGCGGTTATGAAATGCCGATTTACGGGATAGGCACTTACAGCCTTTTGGATGAGGAATGTGTAAACTCTGTTCAGGCAGCATTAGAAAATGGTGTCCGTCTAATTGATACCGCCTATATGTATCATAATGAGGAAAGCGTTGGGGAAGCGGTTAGAAATTCCGGTATTCCAAGGGAAGAGATATTCGTGATTACGAAATTATATCCCAATCAGTTTGCAAATGCCGAAGCTGCTATTGATGAAGCGTTAGAGAAACTGGATATAGAATACATTGACCTTATGCTTCTCCACCACCCCGGCAATAATGATGTAGACGCTTATCATGCAATGGAAGCGGCAGTATCAGAGGGAAAAATCCGTTCCATAGGTTTATCCAACTGGTATGTTGAAGAATTGGAAGAATTTTTACCACAGGTTACTATCACGCCTGCACTGGTACAAAACGAAATACACCCATATTATCAGGAAAATGATGTTATCCCATATATTCAAAGTCTTGGTATTGTAGTGCAGGGGTGGTATCCTTTAGGCGGCAGGGGGCATACAGCAGAACTTCTAAACAATGAAGTGATCTCTGAAATAGCTTCGTCTCACGGTAAATCATCAGCACAAGTAATTTTGCGATGGAATTTACAAAAGGGTGTAGTTGTAATACCGGGTTCAAGCAATCCCGAACATATCAAAGAAAATACGGAACTATTTGATTTTGAACTTACAGACAAAGAAATGGATTTAATAAAATCTCTTGACCGCAATGAAAAACATGATTGGTATTGATGAGAGCAGTAAAACATTTAAAAGGATATGATAACAGATGAAACAAAATGCTTCTAATAATTTTCAAGAGGAAGAATATCTTGAATGTGAAAGATGGTGGGTATATGGTTTGCTGATGTTTGTTGGCGCTTTCTTTGGAGGATATACATATTCCATAAGAGGCGGGGTGTTTGCTAATGCGCAGACAGCCAATTTTCTCCTTTTGGCATTATCTGTAAGCAATGGAAACTGGAAAAAGGCGGTTTATTATTTTATACCAATGAGTTCTTATCTTTTTGGTATCATCATTTCTGAGCTTGTTCCAATATCAATAAAACGATTTAAATTTATACGTTGGGATACCTTGTTTATATTTATAGAGATTATTTTTGTGGTTGTTCTTGGATTTGTTCCTGAATCTGCACCTTACCAGATTTCACACATAATGATCACTTTTCTTGCTGCCATGCAGTTTAATACATTCAGACAGGCACAAGGCATACCAATGGCAACCACATTTTGCACGAATCATCTTCGCATGATGGGGATTTTATTCAGTAAAGGTTTTAGACATAAGGATAAAAATTGTTATAAACATATCTTGCCTCATTTTATGATGATATGTGTGTTTGTCTGCGGGGTGTGTATTGCTGGCATATCAACAAAATATTTTTTGGGGAAAGCCATTTTTATAACAATTATTCCGCTCATAATACTTGCTGTTGATCTGCTATATGCTGATTTAAAAAAGGAAAAAGGAGAACTTGAGAGAGTGCCTCATGGACATTAAAACAGCTTTGCCACACTTAATCGAAAACTAGGCGGAAAGTTAAAAATTATTTCTAGGTGATTTCAGTTGGAAATAGAAGAAATCATATCGTAGACATCCAAAAATGTAAAAAGCCGAACAGGTCAATTTTTGAACTGGGGTATCAAGAAAGTTTTATTGATTATATCCTGGTCTGTTTGTATGCTGGAGTTATGAATAATAGATTCTGGGAGGTGTGGATATGTGGAACGAAGCATTGTGGCTTGGAGTACCGAGAGCCGAAATTGAGGAAAAGAAAATTTATCAGGGCGATATGAATGGAAGATTCGTTTATTACCGCTTAAATCTGGAACTGGAGCAGGAAGCGGAACTTACGGTGGACATCTCGGCTAACTCTAAATACCGCTTTTGGGTCAACGGGGAGCCGGTACTGTCTGGTCCTTGCCGTAGCAATAGATATAGGCAGTATTACGAGACGGTGAACGTGGGAAAATATCTGAAGTCAGGTAAAAACGTGATGGCAGTTCAGGTGCTTTTATGCGACAGTATGTATGTAAAGGAAGGTCCGAGTGATAACAGGGCGCCACTTAACAGCGTTGCGACATTGCCTGCGGGGCACAGACTGGCAATAGAGGGCATTATAAAGGATGCATCTGGCAATGTACTGGCGGATGTGACTACCGGAAAGGCTTCTTGGAAGGTTTGGCTGGACAATACTTATCATTTGACAAAGGAGCCGGTAGTGAATGGAAATATGGGGGCATTCACGGAGAAAATTGATTATAGGCGCACTCCTTGTGACTGGAAACAAGTCGATTTCGATGATACGTTCTGGCAGGAGGGAGAGAAGATAGAGCTGGTGAAGAGCGGATTTGAGATGCACTTTGGCGTACTCAAAACTTTCATGATGGAGGAAAGACCGATTCCGCTCATGTATGAATGTCCGAATATGTTGCGCAGGGAGTTGGGGAAGCCGGTCATGGGAATGTCTGATTTTATTGTGGTGAAGCCGAGGGAACGCTGCAAACTGCTGTTTGATGGCGTAAATCTGTTCAATGCTTTCATGCGCTACCGGATAGAAGGTGGAAATGGCGCCCGGATCATCTTTATCTATTTTGAAAAATTTTCGAAAGGCATTGATGGCGTAAAACGGGATGATTACATCAATGGAGAGATTGGAAAGAATGGTCAGGTGGACAGTATCATTTTAAATGGAGAAGAATTGATTTATGAGCCCTTCCTTTATCGAACCATGCGCTTTTTACAGATAGAGATAGAAGCTGCGGACGATGCAGTGTGTTTCTATCGTCCTCAGTTTTTGGAGACAGGTTATCCGTTAAATCCGGATTCCTATGTAAAATCCAGTGCTCTTTGGGTGGAACAGCTCTATGGGATGTGCGTCCGCACCCTGCAAAATTGTATGATGGAGACTTATATGGACTGTCCTTTCTGGGAGCAGATGCAATATCCTATGGATACCAGGCTGCAGGCTCTCTTCACCTACGTGTGCAGTGTGGACACAAAGCTGGCCCGCAAAGCACTTCAGGATTTTCATGATTCCATGCTTCCGGTGGGGCTGATTCAGGGGAGGGCGCCAAGTAATCCGAAGCAGATAATTTCCACATTTTCGTTGCACTATATCTTTATGCTCTTAGAGTACTATCGGCGTACTGGGAACAGGGAGATTCTGAAGCAGTACCGTGCAGATGTGGACATGATCCTGGAATATTATGACCGGCACATCGGTGCGCAAGGGCTGGTGGAGAATCTGGGGTATTGGGATTTTGTGGATTGGCAGGAGAGCTGGCAGGAATCGGCCGGACGTCCGGGTGCGGTTTCCGAAGGACCTTCTACGATTATCAACCTGATGTATGGGATAGCGCTTTTGAATGGAGCTGAAATCAACGAGGTAACGGGACGGACAGGGCTGGCGGAGGAGTATAGAACCAGACAGAAAGCTATCACGGATCGGATTCAGGAGTTGTGCTGGGATACTGAGAGGGGGATGTACCGGGAGGGACCCTCCTATCAGGAATTTTCACAGCATGCCCAGAGTTGGGCGGTACTGAACGGTATGCTATCCGGAGAAGTGGCCAGAGAAGTATTGCGTAGAACCTTTGAGGAAAAGGATGTCCTGCGCTGCTATTTTTCTACCTGCTATGAACTGTTCCGTGCCTGCGAAAAGGCAGGATGTTATGATTTGACCAGTCAGCAGATGAACTGGTGGATTAAGTTATTGGACGAACACTGTACCACATGTCCCGAGACGCCATTTAATGCCAGAAGCGAATGCCATGCGTGGAGCGCACTTCCTATGTATGAATTACTCAGCGTTATTGCCGGTATCCGCAGGGAGTCTGGAAGGCCTTCTTATATAGAAGTTTGCCCTCACATGGAGTATGTGCCTGATCTGGAGGGGAAAATGCTTACTGAGTATGGCGAGATTGGATTTTGCTACACACATGATGAGGATAGAATGAGGTATGAGCTGACGCTTCCGGAAGGAATGAGTGGGAGATTCCTGAAGGCTGACGGAGTTGGTGTTGCGTTGAAAGCCGGAGATAATACAGTATTGGAATAGTAATTACGGGATGCGGAATAGCGGAATCATGAAGAGGCAGCATATGTTATGTAAAAGTCTGGAGGATGG
Organism: Lachnospiraceae bacterium; assembly: GCA_014803415.1. Classification (GTDB taxonomy): domain Bacteria; phylum Bacillota; class Clostridia; order Lachnospirales; family Lachnospiraceae; genus Suilimivivens. The sequence goes on along the minus strand of JAAVBZ010000004.1, from coordinate 159,857 downwards.
GATATGGGAAAGACGAAGATGGTAAGTGTATTTAAAAAACTGTACCTTTTGTTTGTTGCTGCCATGATAGTTCTCTATGCATGCACCATCGCAATTTTCCTGACCTATGCCGCTTCACAGAGGAATGTGAGGATTAATGCCATGGCGGCTACCATGCGACAGGGGAGAGAGAGTTTAAAGACGCAGTTGGACATCGTGTCCGATATGGAGAGGAATCTGATCAGTGACAGCCGAACTATGAACCTTAGTCAGGGAAATAATTTGGATGTTTACACAAGATCGCAGCTGGGACGGGGATTGGTTGAGAGTATGCGAAGCTTTCAATCTATGAATAACATCATTGAAGAAATTGAGCTACTGTTTCCAGAACAGAAGATGGAGTTAAGTACGCTCACAGAGCTTAGCAGGAAGGAATGCGTTCCCGCCAGACGGAGGGAGACTGAAACTGCGCGCCAATTAATTTATGTTCAGAGGCAGATTCGGATGGAACTGTGGTATCCCCTGATCCGTTCTATTGTGGAGGATTATGTGCCTGATTATGGTGTGCGGGTTACATTGTCAGAAAACTATCTGAGTGAACTTCTGGAACCTTTGTCTGTAGAAAAGCAGTCGGGAGGATTTTTCATGCTTAGCACTGGCGAGGGGTTGATACAGATTCCGGAGGGATGCGATAAACTCATGGAGTGCTGGCGTCAGGCTTGGAAGAAGGCCGGGTGCCCTGACAGCTTTCTGAGAAATGGCAGGTGCCAGGGAAAGAAGTATTTGTTCATTTCAGAAACGATTCCAGAGTACGGTATCACGTTAGTAGCATATCGTAATGGTAGTTGGCTTGACACTTCCACAATAATTGCACTTTTGGTGATGGGGGGTGTTATACTGTTGGTCAGCGTCATGTTCTTCCTGATGTTGTTTCAGACAAACACCACTGTGAATAAGCCATTGCAGAAGGTTGTGCAGGCATTTGAAAAGTTGCAAGATGGGGATTTGAGCATCCGTATTTCCCATAAATATCAGGATGAGTTCCAGTACATCTATTCTTCTTTCAACAGGACTGTGGAACGTATTCAGGAGCTGATAGAAAATGTGAAGGAGCAGAGCCGACTTTTGCAAAACGCGGAGCTAATGCAGCTCCAGTCTCAAATTAATCCTCATTTTCTCTATAATAGTTTCTACCTTATCCGCATCATGGCGAAGAACGAGTCCTATGAGCAGATTGTGCAGTTTGTTACTTCTCTGGCGAAATACTATCGTTTCCTGAATAAGGAAGTGGATCAGAACATTTCGCTTTCCAAAGAGGTAGAGCATATGATGAACTATATTGACATCCAACAGATGCGTTTCGGGGATAAAATTTCCGTCAGCATAGGGGAACTTCCGGAGAATGCAGTTTCTTTTCGGGTGCCTAAGTTGATCCTGCAGCCTGTTGTAGAGAATGCATATAATTATGGTATGTCATCAATCCTGAAAGATGGATGTATTCGTATCGGTTATGAGATGGACGAGGACTTTCTGAACATTATAATAGAGGATAACGGCAGCAGTGTAGAGGAAGAGAAGCTGGAGCAAATGCGAGAGTACATCAGGGATTATCAGGGGCGTGCAGCAGGTCATGCCCTGTCAAATATTGAGAGGCGCTTGAAGCTTGCTTACGGAGAGGACAGTGGGATATTGCTTGAGAACAGTGATTTTGGAGGACTTAAGGTAGTATTAAGACTGGATATGTCTGTGGTGCTGTAAAAGAATCTGGGCATAGCTGTGGGTTTGTAAAGAAGTCAATTTTTGTCGGAGGAAATCAAGAATGTCACATTGCTTGTTTCCTCCTATTATTTTATGATACCCATAAAATCATCCGCCTGGCTCCGTATTTTGCCGGACGGATTGTTGCAGAATAAATAAGGAGGATTATAAATATGCAAATTAAATTTCCTGAAAGCTTTACATGGGGAGTAGCAACCGCCGCAGCCCAGGTTGAAGGAGCAGTATTTGAAGATGGGCGGGGACCTTCTATTTGGGATGTGTTTTCGAGACTGCCCGGAAAAATAAAAAATGGATATCTACCGGATATTGCCTGTGACTCCTACCATAAGGTGGAGCGCGATGTGGAAATGCTGAAAGAACTGGGAGTAAAATCTTACCGATTTTCTTTTTCATGGTCCAGAATTTTACCTGAAGGGACGGGAAAAGTCAATGAGAAAGGGATTATCTATTACAAAAAACTCCTTGCTTTGTTAAAAGAAAATGGAATTCGGGCTAATGCAACGATGTATCACTGGGATTTGCCTTATGCTCTGCAAATGAAAGGAGGATTTGGAAACAGGGAAATAGTTAAATGGTTTTGCGAATATGCGTCTGTCCTCTTGGATAACTTTGGCGAAGATATAGATATGTGGGCGACATTTAATGAACCCATCGCAACTTATGTAGGCTATGCGCAGGGATTTTTTGCACCGGGGCTTCAGGATGAAAAATATGCGAGGCAGGCTCTGCACCATCTCCTGCTGTGCCATGGGGAATGTGTGAAGCTTTTCAGGGAACATATGTTTACACATGCCAGTATTGGTATTGTGGTAGATGTATGGAAGCATTATCCGGCGAGAGAAGGTAATGCGGAAGACCAGTCCATTGCCGTCACAAGCAATGAAATCCGCGGATATGGGATGTTCCTCCATCCACTCTTTCTGGGAGGATATTCAAAAGAGCTGATGAATTATTTTGAAATTAACCATCTGACGCCTGATATACAGGACGGTGATTTTGAGACTATTTGCCAGCCGTTGGATTTTTATGGGCTGAATTTCTACAATGGGCTATATGACAATGCTGATGAAATACGTGAAATGGAAAAGACAAGAAAAGCGGGAGGAAACTATCAGGATAGGCCAGAAAACCATCCGGAGGCACTGAAGGATGTGTTACATATGCTGGTGGAAAAGTATCATGTGGATATTCCGATTTATATTACTGAAAATGGTGTGCCCATTGATGATGCGGATGGCAGGGAGGCAAACTTGGATGACCAGTCAAGAATTGAGTATGTGAAAAATGTTCTTATCTGGTTGCATAAGGCAATTGAAGAAGGGATTGATGTGCGAGGTTACTATTTGTGGTCCCTGATGGATAACTTTGAATGGTCTGCAGGCTATGCCGCACGGTACGGGCTTTACTATACGGATTACGAAACATTGGAGAGGATTCCCAAGAAAAGCGCAAAATGGTATGCGCAGGTAACCCGTGAAAATGGGTTACTGATTGATGCAGTGCCGCAGGCATAGCTTACAACTCAGCATGATAGAGATTTTAAGGAGGCAATATGGAAAACAATCAAATTCTACCTGTACATGTTGGAATCATTGGTGCTGGTATGATTAGCAGGACGTATATGGATTCCCTGATGACAAAATTCGATATTTTAAAAGTGGATGCCATTGCAGACAGAAGCGGGAAAGGGGCGAAGGCACTGGCTGAGAAATATGGCATTCGGGCTACAACGATTGACCAGATTCTGGAAGATGAGAATATTGACATTGTACTGAATCTGACACCGCCCGGTGCCCATGAAGAAATTATTACGAAGGCTCTGAATGCGGGAAAGCATGCATATACAGAGAAATGCTTTGCACTTGATACGGCGTCTGCTTCGAAATTGTGTAAATTGGCAGATGAGAAAGGAAAGTGTCTAGGATGCGCACCAGATACGTTTTTCGCCGGATGGGCGCAGAATGCCAGACATTTGATTGATTCAGGGGTTCTCGGAACGATTACATCTTTCGCTATGGTAGGAAACCGCGATAATGACAGGTTGCTTTCAGCGATGGACTATCTGAATCGTCCGGGTGGAGGGATTATTTTGGATTATTCAGTTTATTATCTGACGATGCTCATCAATTTGTTGGGGCCAGTGCATCGGGTGAGCGCAAATATCAAGGCACCGTATCCTACCCATGTTAATCAGTTTGAGCCGTCACCGCATTATGGGGAAACCTTCTCATCTCCCAATGAAAGCCAGTTTTATGCAATCCTTGAATTAGAGAATGGAATCACGGGTACCCTGTCAATCAATGCGGACAGCGTTTTTTTTGACCAGACGTATTTTGCAATATATGGAAATAGAGGCATTATGTATTTAGGATGTCCTGACTGGTTCACTGGGCAGATAAGCATATATGAAAATACTGCCGATTTTTCTTTGGCGGAAACACCAAAACGGATTATACCCGATAATCCATATGGATTCAATACGGATTCCCGCGGCGTAGGTGTGGCTGACATGGCGCTGGCGATACAGGAAGGACGTGAAGCGAGGGCTTCTAAGGAGCGTGCTTACCATGTGATGGATATTCAGGAGTGTATGGTAAAAAGCCATGAAAGGAATGGCTCCTTTATAGAGGTGCTTTCTACTTGTAAACGTGCATTGCCGTTGGCAGTTCTCACGGGCAAAGATGAAACCAGCCTTATTACCGTAGGTGGAGAAATAAGATAAAGTAACATGGGGTGAATGATCATGTCGGTTATAATAGACGCAGAAAAGAGACTTTTTACTCTGCATACGAGAAATACAACATATCAAATGAAGGCAGACAGTCTTGGAAGTCTCCTCCATATATATTATGGGGAACGGACGGATGAAAGCGATAAGTCCTATGCTATTTGCATGAAAAGCAGAGGGTTTTCAGGTAATCCCTATGAGATGGGGAGGGATCATAGCGATTATTCGTTAGATGTTCTTCCACAGGAATATAGTTGCTATGGAACAGGTGACTATCGTATCAGTGCATTGAAGATACAAAATTCGGATGGAAGTTTTGCGGCTTCGCTCCAGTTTAAGGAGTATCAGATCAGCAGGGGCAAATATGCAATACCAGGGCTTCCGGCAGTCTATGCAAAGGAAGAGGAAGCAGATACACTTGAGATTATTTTGGAAGATTTGGTTTCAGAAGTGGAAGTACAACTTCTGTACGGAGTGCTTTTTGAGAACGACATCATTACACGAGCAGTGAAGATTATTAATCGAGGGGCAGACAGGATTGTTTTGCAGAAAGCAGCCAGTATAAATATGGATTGGATAAATGGTGACTATGAGTGGCTTACTTTTTATGGTGGGCACGCCAGGGAGAGAAATATACAAAGAGATGCGTTGGGGCATGGCATTCATGCCATAGGCAGTGTGCGTGGGGCTTCCAGCCATCATTACAATCCTTTTGCCATTGTCTGTGAAAGAAATACAGACGAAAATAAAGGAGCGTGCTATGGTTTTTCATTTCTTTACAGTGGGGAATTTCTGATGGAGGCTGAAAAGGATCAGATAAACCAGACAAGGCTGATTTGCGGTATTCATCCGGATAATTTTGAGTGGAACCTACAGCCGGGCGGGCAATTTGATACACCGGAAGTCATGATGACTTACAGTTCCAGAGGGTTTGGCGCACTTAGCAGGAATCTGCATAAGACCATACGACAAAACATCTGCCGTGGAGAATGGAAAGAGAAACGGCGTCCTGTACTTATCAACAACTGGGAAGCTACCTATTTTAATTTTACAGGGGAACAGTTAGTGACAATAGCAAAGAGTGCTGCGGAATTAGGAATTGAACTTTTTGTGCTTGATGATGGCTGGTTTGGAAAGCGGGATGATGGTAATTCGGGGCTTGGTGACTGGTTTCCTAATGAAAAGAAGCTTGAGTGCACATTGAAAGAACTGGCGGAAAAAATCGTGGGTTGCGGAATGAAGTTTGGTCTCTGGTTTGAGCCGGAATGCATCTCAGAGGATAGTGATTTGTACCGTAAGCATCCGGAATGGGCAGTCATGATACCGGGAAGAAAGCCTGATCTTAGCAGAAACCAGCTGATTCTTGATTTTTCAAGAGAGGATGTGCAGGATTATATTATTGGACGGCTGTCCTCTATTTTTGAAGAAACGCCAATCGGCTATGTGAAGTGGGATTTTAACAGAAGTATCTGCGATAAATACAGTATGGCGCTTGACATGTTGAGTCAGAGGGAATTTGCCCATCGGTATGTGTTAGGGCTCTACCGTGTATTAGAGACGTTGACTGTGGAGTTTCCTCACATTTTGTTTGAGGGATGCAGTGGCGGAGGCGGACGGTTTGATGCAGGGATGCTGTACTATACTCCCCAGATATGGTGCAGTGATAATACAGATGCCATAGCAAGGTTAGGGATCCAGTATGGGACTTCTTTTGGATATCCGGTGTCTGCGATGGGATCCCATGTTTCAGCAGTGCCCAATCATCAAACCAGTCGCATTACTCCTTTTTCGACCAGAAGTTGCGTGGCCATGGCAGGAACCTTTGGCTATGAACTGGATGTTACGAAATTGTCTGAGGAAGAGAAGAAAATGGTAAGGCAGCAGATTGGCAGGTTTAAAGAGTATTATGATTTAATTCAGTACGGTGAATATTATCGGCTGCAGGCGCCTACGGATAGTCAATGTACTGTATGGGAAATGGCAGACCCGGAAGGAAGGGAAGTGCTGGTAAGCGCAGTATACCATCATGTGGAAGCAAATGTAGCTCCTGTTATTGTAAAAGTGCAGGGATTAAATGCAGGGGCAAGTTACCGGATGTCCTTAAATATGGACGATATGGGAAACATACAAGGCTGGAGAAGAAAGTGGTTTGAAGAACATATGCCATATGGTTATAAAAATGAGGAAACGATCACTGGGGCAGCACTGCAGCAATGCGGACTGGTAATCCCGGAAGCATTGGAAAACTATCAGGCATGGCAGATTCACATTGTGGAAGTGTAAATAAATTTATAAAGATACAGTAGAATTGGAGAGAAAGAAGATGATTATACAGGCGAACGCACATATTGGATTTAACTGCAGGAATTTGGATGAGAGTGTCAGATTTTATGAGAACATTCTAGGATGCAAGGAAAAATTTTCTCTGTATTACGGCGATATGATTCCGAAGGAACAGGAAAGACTGGAGAAAATGAAGCCTGACGAATTGAAGAGCCTGGAAAAAATTAAGGATGTAAGATGGATTGTATATCTGGAATGGTTAGATGGATATTTTATTGAGCTGTTCAATGAAGTAAACGCAAGTCTGGAAAATCTTTCAGATTCCACAAAATACGGATATACTCATTTTGCTATAGTGGTGGATGATATCGAAGCGTTTTGCCAGGAACTGGTGGACAAGGGAGCGGAGAGAAATATTGATATTTTTCCACAGCCTAGCCTTGACCGTAATAAAGTAATGTGGTTTCATGATCCAGATGGAAATAAAATTGAGGTGCACGAGTATGGTCGGACAGCTATGCAAAAGGTGGGAAGAGAGATTTCGAAAGGATAGTTGAGAAACTTATTGCATACAGAAGATAAAGCCTTGGAATAGGTCAATTTTTGAACCGGGATATCAAGAAAGTCACATTGTTGATATCCCGGTTTCCTATTATGATATTTTCATAAAGAAAAATAATACCGCAGGGCGGTAAAATTACAAGGAGGAAGAAGTATGAAAAGAAAACTGGTTCTTATGTTGGCAGCAGCGATGGTTATAGGAAGTCTGGCAGGTTGCGGCAACAGTGGCAGCAGAAATAATGACAGTGGAAATAGCGGGGAGGCGACAGGTAACAGTAGCATCAACATGGACGAAGAGGTGGATCCGAGATTTAAATATGATGAGCCCGTGACTCTGACATCTTACTTTGAAATCTCTCCTGCTATCATGGACGACTGGGATCAGGAGGAGGCTATGAACAGTGTTTACTACAATAGAATGAAAGAAGAAACCAATATTTCTATTGACTGGTTATGGTATGCAGCTAATACGGCGGATGATTCCCAGCAGAAAAAGAGTGTGGCAATTGCTTCCGGCGAGATTCCTGATTTTATGTTGGTGAACAGTGCTCAATTGTCCCTGCTGGCAAAGAGTGACCTGATTAATCGGGATATTGGCAAGATATTTGAAAAGTATGCTTCCGAAGAACTGTGGGGCTGGACTACCAGTGAAGGAACAGCAGCGCTGGAATCTGCTACATATGGCGGAGACGTCATAGCGATTCCATTACTGACATCCTCTCTTGACCAATTGCCGGTGCTGTGGATCAGGAGAGACTGGATGGAGAAGCTGAATCTGGAGATGCCTGAGACCATGGAGGATTTGTACAGCGTGATGATTGCATTTAGGGATCAGGATCCCGATGGAAACGGGAAGGACGATACCATTGGCATGGTGTTCCACAACAATTTCCTTTCGAAAGGACTTGGGGATGCAGTGGGGCTTTTTAACGGCTTCGGAGCGTATCCTACAATATGGGTGGATGATGGAACTGGCAAGTTGCAGTATGGTTCTGCCATGGAAGAAAGTAAAGCGGCTTTGGACTACATTGCCAAGATGTATCAGGAGGGGTTGATTGATACAGATTTTTCCTCAAATGATGAAGTAAAGGCCTCAGAAGCAGCGGCTTCAGGACGTGCAGGTATTCAATATGGTCTGATGTGGAATGCGAATTGGCCGTTAAACGCTACTGTCGAAAATGACATTAATGCGGATTGGGTTACAATTCCCATCCCTTCTGCAACTGGTTCTCCGGCAAAGACACAAACAGCTCTTTCGCTGGAAGATGGTGGTGGTTATGTGGTAGTCAGCAAAAACTGTGAGCATCCGGAAGCCGTAGTCAGAATGCTGAATTTCTGGGTTGATAAGTTTGCATTCTCAGGTGAAGAACGTAACGAATATATGGTAGAGGATTCTTCTGGCATAATGAGTTTCCCCAGACACTGGGTAATGTTAAAGACAGGAGATCCGTTGATGAATCTGAATAACTCCAATCAGGTTGCGAAAGCGTTAGAGACAAATGACAGTTCTATTCTGAATGAAGAGCAGATGGTATACTACGATGATATTCAGAAGTATTTAAGCGGCGATATCATTGGCGGTTACGGTAGTATGAAGACCTTTGGCAATGACATGTCCGCATTCCAGACGATTAATTACTACTATGATAATCAACTGTATGTGATGGATGAGTTCACTACTGGTCCTACTCAAACTATGGGACAGAAGATGTCCACAGTGACAGATAAAGTAATGGAGTACTACACAAAGGTAATCATGGGAATCGAGTCTACAGATAGCTTTGACGATTTCCTTCAGGAATTGAATACTCTGGGACTTGACAAGATTACAGAGGAACTGAATGAGTGGTATACCAGCAAGTAAGCAATCTTTTAGTGAGTGGAGCGAGATACTTCGTTCTGCTCACTAAGCCTTAATGAATCATAACGATATTGTCATAAAAGGAGAAGGTTACTATGAAAAAGAAAATGAGTTGGGGCGCAATGTTAAAGCGTGAGTGGCCATTGCATGTGATGCTGCTCCCTGCAATCATATTATTAATTGTTTTCTCTTATCTTCCTATGGTGGGTATCGTCATTTCCTTCCAGGACTTTGTGCCATCTGGGGGAATGAAAGGATTTTTTACTTCCCAGTGGGTAGGGTTGGATAATTTTAAATACATCTTTGGTATGAAGGGTTTCTGGCAGATTTATTCAATGGATATCGTGGGCTTTCACAGCTGACAGAGGAGCTGGCAATGAAGCTTAATATTCCGTTAAATCCAGAGAAACCGCTGTATTATGTACTATTGAGACATGAAACGTGGTATTGTGAAAGCTATCAGGAGCAATTTGGGCGCATACAGGATATCTACAAGCTGGTGGAGCGACATTTTCTGGATTTCATGCAGGGAACCTTTTTCGAGTATAGTATGAATTATGTTGTAATCTTGCTGCAGCCAAGGAAGCTTTTAAGGGAGGCAAGTATCATCCAGATGCTGATAGGGGCAGGAGAACTGTTTCAGAAGGCTCTGAAAAAAAATCTTTCTCAAACCACATCTATTCTGATTGGCGCCAGTTCCATCACATTTAACCAGCTATTGCAGGAATTTAAGGGAATCTGTGACCAGACAATATGGATGGATGAGGAAGAATTGGTGTTGAAGAAATTGCATAAGGGGGATAGTGCCGGCGACAGCCTGCCGGAAAGCAGGAAGCAGGAACTTTTGCAAAAAGTCTGGAAACTGGAGTATTGGCTGGAGGGCAGGGATGAGGAAAATACGCTGTCACTGCTGAGGGAACTGCAAATGGATTTGCAGAGCATTCGGAGTATGCATGACTTATTTGCACTGGAAATATATTGCACGATTAGTTCTAAGCTGATTGGTTGGATTAAACGATTGGGGCTGTATGAGGAATTGGCATTACGGGTTGGTATTATGAACCTGTACAATGTTTCTCTTCATACGAACTGGCAGGATGCCTTCGGGTATTTGCGCCATGTGGCAGAAAATATTTTTGATCTTAGAAACCAGAATGTGGAGAAGCAGACAGAAGATGTGGTAAATCAGATTAAAAAATATATTGTGGACAATCTCGGTGGGGATACTTCCCTGTACAATCTTGCGGAGCAGGTGCATTTTAGCCAGGAGTATCTGTTGAGAATATTCAAAAAGAAGGAAGGTGTCACGATTCTGCAATATATCAATGATTTGAAGTTGTCGGCTGCGAAGCAGCTTCTGGCAGAAAAGAAACTGTCGATGAAGGAAATTGCAGATCAGCTTGGTTTTACCAGTCAGGGGTATTTTGGGCGCTTTTTTCGGGCTAAGACAGGACTGACCCCAAATGCATTTCGGGAAGGGCAGTCAAACTGAAACGCTTGATGAAGCAGAAAATGCGGTATACTAGCTTTTGAAACAATAAAAATGAGAGAGGATAAACAGAAAATTGCAGAAATCGAAAAGGAGATGGAGATGGAACAGCATATTGTAGAAACTACCACTGGAAAAATAAGAGGATATGAAAAAGAGGGGCAGATTGCATTTCTGGGAATTCCCTATGCCAAGCCTCCTGTGGGTAAGCTGCGCCTAAAGAGGGCAGTGCCCATTGAACCTTGGGAGGGAGTCCTGGACGCGAAGGAGTATGGCTCCCCGGCAGTGCAGAAAATGGGAGACCAGATTATGGGAAGCGAAGACTGCCTGACACTTAACATCCGCAGACCGCTGGAGGGCGAGAATCTGCCGGTTCTGGTCTTTATCCATGGGGGCGGCTATAATACGGGAAGCGCATCAGACCCATTGATTGTGGGGGATTCCTTTGTGCGTAATGGGATTGTCTATGTCAGCTTCCAGTATCGTCTGAATGTCTGGGGCTTTTATGATTTTACGGGCTATCCCGGATGTGATGGATTTGAAAGCAACTGCGGACTTTCTGACCATATTGCAGCTATGCAGTGGATACATAAGAACATTTCGGCTTTCGGCGGGGATCCGGATCGGGTGACCATTTCGGGAGAGTCTGCGGGTGGCACATCAGCAGTTATGCTGATGGCGGTTCCTGACCTGAAAGGAACTTTCCAGCAGGTGATTGCTTCCAGCGGGCTGCCGAACGGTGTATTCTCCCATGAAATGAACAAAAAGCATATTGAGCTGTTCATGGAAGGTATGGGCTGGACAGAAGCGGATCTGTATAAGCTTGCGGATATTGATCCTTTCGAGGTACTAAAGGGTAATGATTTTATTGCGAAAATGCATCAATACCGCTATCCGGGCATTAATCTTCCATCTCCCGTGGTGGATGATTTGTTGCCGGAGCGTCCCATTGAAGCCATAAAAAAGGGATGCGCTAAAGGCATCCGGCTGATGATTGGGAATAATTTGAATGAAGGAACCTTCTTTGTCCGTAAGGAGAATACTTTCTTCCCCAATTCCTGGGAGATGATTCAGGAATTGTTCAAGAATAACAGCCTGGAGAACTGTTTCGAGGAGGCGAAGGCTTATTATGAGTCTGGTAGCCATGGCGAGGTCAATGGTGTGGACGAAGCATTTATTAACTTCGGTACAGATCTGCCTTTTCAGGTACCCGCCATCAAGACAGCACAGGCGCAGAAAGAGCATGGTTCTGTGTGGATGTACCGCTATGAGTATATCACGGAATTTGGCAGGAAAACAGGCATGCTTTGCAGTCATGCCATGGATCTGCCCTGTGATTTTAATTACTATAAGGAAGGTTTCCCCAAAATGCAGTTTGAGGGAGAACCGGAGGACGTGGTAGAAAATCTGGTGAACAGTGTGCATATGGGCTGGGTAAATTTTGTAAAATATGGTATTCCTGATGGGGAAGAATGGCCTGAGTATACTGGATATGATTCTCCTGTCCGAATCTATGACAGAGAAATTGTGACACGGTCGCTGCCTGAACGTAGAGAACTGATGAAACTTTGGGAAAATTTGCATTTTTACGAAGATTGATATTTAGAATGGATATATGCTGCAATTTCGATCTTTAGAAAAGATGACAGATTTACTGAAATGGTTGCAGCCTGGCAGAGTAAACAGTAATAACGTAAAATGAGGGGAAATATCTGTGAAATTCTGGCTGCTGTTTCTTGTAAGTGAAAATAGAGTGAGAATCCGGAGTAGAAATGGAAAGAAAAAAAGTATATTATTAATATATACCAGAGGCAAAGATCACTGATGTTTGAAGGAGGAGACTTTATGGGCAGACATGGAATGGTAAGAGCGGTTGGGACACATTTTGAGTATGAGGATGGAACATATTTTTATCCTTTCGGAACGACAGTATATGCGTTGGCTCATCAGGAGGAAAGCCTGATCGATGAGACACTGCATACATTGGAAAAATCCCCATTTAATAAAGTGCGTATGTGTGTCTTTCCAAAGCATTATCAATATAACAACAATGAACCGCAGTTCTATCCGTTTGAGAGAAATGGGGACGGTTCGTGGGATGTTGAAAGGCCTTGCGAAGGGTTTTGGAACCATCTGGAGGATATCATCAAAAGGCTGGATGATATGGAAATTGAGTGTGATCTGATCCTATTTCACCCGTATGACAACTGGGGATTCTCTCAGTTTAGCCAGGCAGATAATATAAAATATCTGGATTATTGTATCAGTCGGCTGGGACATTTGAAAAATATCTGGTGGAGTCTTGCAAATGAATATGACCTATGTCTGGGAAACAAATCAATGGAGGATTGGAAGGAGATCGAGGAGTTTGTGGCATCTCACAATCCGAATAATCATCTGATATCAAACCATAACTGTTTCGTGCCATGGGATGTGTCACGACCAAATATCACTCATGGCTCTTACCAGACCAAACGCTTTGCAGATATTCCCGATGTTGTTAGTAAATTTGGAAAGCCGATCATGGTGGATGAGTGCTGTTACGAGGGCGATCTTCCGGAATTCTGGGGATGCTTGTCTGGAGAAGAGATGACTGCACGGTTCTGGAAGGTGATCACAAGCGGAGCCTATTGTACCCATGGAGAAACCTTTATGGACAATGAACATGAGATCGTATGGTGGGCAAAGGGCGGTGTGCTGAAGGGAAATAGTCCGGCGCGTATTCAGTTCCTTAAGGATATTGTATATGAACTGCCGTCTCCCATCGAACCGATATTGACTGAGGCCGGGACATTTGACAATCTTCCGGAAGAAGTACGGCAGGATCTGGAGAGCCAGCCGATGTTCGCAGGATTCCAAAAAGCAATAGCGATGATGACAGAAGAAGATAAGCATATTCATTTTGCGCTTGAACACTGCTATGCCGGTCATTGTGGGGAGGAAGTGTATCTCAATTATTATGATCAGAGATGTTCTGTGAAAGACACGATAGTGCTTCCGAAAGATAAGACTTATCGGATTGAATTGATCGACACATGGAATATGACGAGACAGATCATTGCCGAAGGAGCTTTGGGCGAAACGGAAATTCATTTGCCGGGAAGACCATATATGGCGGTACTTGCCATCAGTACGGCGTCGCATTGATTCTCTGACTGGATTTGGAAAATAATGTGATGATCTGAGATGAAGCTGTTGAAAAATGTGTGGGATAAAGTAGGAAATAAAATCTGAAAAAAGCGAAAAATCTGAAAAAAAGGCAGAAATCTGATAATAGGGTTTCTGCTTTTTATGTTAGTATGAAGATAATAGGAGAAATTAGAAAATAGTCCACTTATGTCTGGCTGCCCATAGAGTGGGAGGGAGAAAAGCCCGTTATTCGCTGGAGAGATGAATGGAAGCTGGAAGACTATTAAAAAGGAGCAGGGAAGATGAATGCATCAATAAACAATTTACTGGATGGAAACTATGGAAATTATATTATGCCGTTTTTCTGGCAGCATGGGGAAGAAGAAAAGGTGCTGCGTGAGTACATGGGAGTGATCCATGACTGCGGGATCGGAGCGGTTTGTGTTGAAAGCCGTCCGCATCCCGATTTTTGCGGAGAGAAATGGTGGAGAGATATGGATGTCATTCTGGAAGAGGCCAAAAAGCTTGATATGAAAGTATGGATCCTGGATGACAGTCATTTCCCTACCGGATATGCCAATGGCGCTTTGGAGAATGCACCGGAGGAATTGTGCCGTCAGGGAATCTGTTATGAAGGTAAAAAGATAAAAGGCGGCAGGAAGATATCTGTAAATATAGAAAAATTCCTGAAAAAGAAGAATAATAAGCTTTCTGTCTTTGATCTGCTTGCCAGCCTTGGGAAAAAGAAAAGAGTATTTTCACCGGATACGATCTTAAGTGTAACTGCTGTCAGGCTGGGAGAAGGTCGTGGAATACAGGAAAGTATCGATCTGACGACCATGGTACAAGAGGGCAGACTGATCTGGGATGCACCGGAAGGAAACTGGAAAATAGGGTTGTGTAAGCTGTCAAGAAACTGCGGTGCACACCGTACTTATATCAATATGATGAATCCGGCCTCCTGCCGCATTCTGTTAGACAGCGTATACGAGCCTCATTATGAACACTATAAGGAAGAATTTGGCAAGACGATCGCAGGATTTTTCTCCGACGAACCGGAGCTTGGAAACGGCAGGATGTATTCCAATGAAAAGCTGGGTGCAGACCAGGATCTGCCCTGGTCACATACCTTGGTACCGGAACTGGAGAAGGCTTTAGGGGCGGACTGGAAAACCTGTATGCCCTGTTTGTGGGAATCTGATTTAGATCCTGCGTGGACTGCCCGTGTGCGCTTTGCCTATATGGATGCGGTGACCAGATCAGTAAAGAGCGCTTTTTCTGAGCAGATGGGAGATTGGTGCAGAAGCCATGGCGTAGAATATATCGGGCATGTGGTGGAAGATAATAACAACCATGCACGGACAGGCGGTTCTCTGGGACATTATTTCCGGGGTCTTGCCGGACAGGATATGGCAGGGATCGACGATATCGGCGGTCAGGTCATGCCTCAGGGCGAAGACGGGCCGGATAAGTTTATGCGTTTTCAGACCCGTGACGGGGAGTTTTATCACTATATTTTGGGAAAACTGGGACCGTCGCTTTCGGCCATCGATGCAAAAAAGCAGGGGCGTACCATGTGTGAGATTTTCGGCAATTATGGGTGGGCGGAAGGTCTTCGCTTGGAACGATTTCTGGCGGATCATTTTATGGTAAACGGGGTAAACCATTTTGTTCCCCATGCCTTCAGTGCAAAGGATTTTCCCGATCCCGATTGTCCGCCTCATTTTTATGCACACGGGCATAATCCCCAGTATAAACATTTTGGAAGTTTGATAGGATATATGAACCGTGTCTGCGAACTGATAAGCGGGGGAAGCCATGTGGCGCCGGTGGCAATGTTGTATCATGGGGAAGCGGAATGGACCGGCGAAGCTATGCTGATGCAGAAACCGGCAAGGAAGTTGCTGGATGCTCAGATTGATTTTGACATCATCCCTACAGATGTATTCAGGGATATGGAATATTATCATACCGATCTGGAAACGGAATTCCGGGTGAATACGCAAGTTTACCGGGCTTTGGTGATTCCTTATGCACAGTTTATTTCCAGATCACTGGTATCGGCAATTGAACAACTGTTGAAGATCGGGGTACCGGTTGTTTTTGTAGACGGACTGCCAAAAGGATTTTATGAAGGAAAAGGAAATATTGATTCCATAAAAGAGGAATGCCTGACAGCTTCTCTTGATAAACTGGTAGAAGTATTGGAACAGAAGAATATACCGGAAATCATGCTTGCGCCTTCCAATGACCGCATTCGCTATCTTCATTACAGAAAAGAAACGGATATTTATTATTTTATCAACGAAGGGACTAAAGTGTATAAAGGGACTGTAGAGCTGCCGCAGACAGGAGCGCTTTATGCATATCATGCATGGGATAATGTACTGGAAGAAGCAGAAAAAACAGAAGCTGAGGATAAAAGCCATGTAGCAGTAGAATTAGAACCCTTCCAGAGCCTGATCCTGGTCTTTGATGAAGCAGGGGACAGGACGCTCAGAAAGCCGCTTGCTGTTACTGAAAAAGCAGGAAAGGAAGCTGCCTTTGCCGATGCATGGAAGCGCCGCATCTGTGAAAGTGTTGCTTATCCCAATTTTAGGCAGGAAAAAACAGTCGATCTTCCGGATCATCTGGCAGAGGAAGAACCCAAGTTTTCCGGCTGGGTGCGTTATGAAAACAGAATCCGGCTAAGCGGCGCTGCAAGGACAATTCTGACGATCAGTGACGCTTATGAAGGCGTGGAGGTTTTCGTAAACGGCGTAAGCGCCGGGGTGCAGGTGGTGCCCACCTATCGGTTTGATATTTCCGGGCTGGTAAAAGCAGGGGATAATGAGATTGTCATAGAGGTATCTACCACATTGGAGCGGGAACGGGCTGCAGCTAAGAATCGGACAACGGCAGAGAAACTGATGCAGAATAAGGTGCTTGCACCTGTCGGAATTACAGGTGAGGTAAAAGTTTACGAGGAAATGTAAGAAAGTTTTCCTTTACACGTCCCTCATGAAAAGGTTAAAATAAGAAAACAGATGTTCCGGCTAAGGGCAGATTTGGAGATAAGTGTTCCTGTTTGTCAAAGAGCAGGGATAAAAGAGAAAGAGAGGATACAAAGATGGATGTAAAAGAGCAGATAACGAAGGCGGTAGATAAGATTTCCAAGGACAAGAAATTACAGGAGCAGTTTCAAAAGGATCCGGTGAAAGCTCTGGAGAGTGTGCTTGGTGTGAATCTGCCTGACAGTGTGGTGGAACAGGTGATCCAGGGAGTTAAAGCAAAACTTATGACAGATAAGGTTTCCGGTGCTATGGATTCCCTGAAGGGATTTATTAAAAAGTAAGGATAAGGAATCATTGTGACGAAGCAGGAAGCATATCAGATCCTTGGAATGATGCCGGGAGCCGATAAGGCCGAGATCAAGAAGAATTACAGGAAGCTGATGCGGCAGGTTCATCCGGATACAGGGCCGGCATCACAGGAAAACTACAGGTACAGCGCACAGGAAATAAACAGTGCATATGCAGTTTTGATGCAGGAAAAGTCTTCTGCTGAAGAAGATGGCTCTTCAGGTAAAAGGCGTCGTACTGCGAAAGGGAAAAAGAAAGCCGCATGGGATGCACCTGTAAATGTAAATGCATTTACGGAGCGTGAAGTCCTGCAGTATGTGGAAGATCATGATGGTACCGTTTTAGGAAATTACTGTGTGGCAAAAGGAAAATATCTGTGGAAAATAGAGGAAGATTTTCCGTTGTTTTTGCTCAGTCTCTACCAATGCAGCAAGGAATTGCTGGATAGAATAGATGAGAAATTAGAAAGGGAGGAAGTTCTGCCAAAGCGCCAGCAGATTCAGGCAGAACTTACCTACCTGCTTGCACAGCAATTTATAGACGGTTCGGCTATACTAGCAGAACTTGTGAAAAAAGAAGAGATCACTTCGGATGGGGATCGTGTATTTCACTTTTCTTCCATGCTGGAATTAAGGGCAGGGGCAGAGCCCGTTAAAGAAGGAGAAGCGATTTATCCATCCGGGATCAGAAACCATAAATTATACTTAAAAGATCGGGCCGGGCGTGAGCTGGGCTATCTTTCTTTTTGGGATGACCGATTGTATTATATTGTCATTCCACTTTTTGAGCAGAAAAGGGTTCAGGTCAAAATACAGGCGGCGCAGGTCAGGGAAGAAAAAAGGCGGAAAAGGACAGCCGGATATCAAAACCTTGATTTATGGGTCAAACTGCTTAGGACAAATACAAACCATATGCCTGAAAATCTGAATCTGCAGATTGAAGAATTACTGAAAAATTATGTGAGGAAGCAGCAGTATGGCGAATGAAAACGGAGAATGGATCATGCGCGGGATGGATTGGAACGATCCTGGCAGGATCCGTACATGGAAAGAACTTGTAAAGTGGATAAAGGAAGTGGGATTTTTGCCGCTATTTGCCAATGAAGTGAAGGGATTTTCGGTGGAGGAGCATGTGTCCCCAAATTTCTGGTGGACGGGCGAGCGGGAGCAGGATCCATGGGAATGGCGTGAGATCATCGCAGCAAGCCATGAGGTTGCCTATGGAAAGTTTTTTGGCGGAAAAGCCGGATTCATCAGTCCCCAGTGGCTGCCCTATTTCGCAAACAGCAGACGGAGCGGCTATGACTTTGACGCCCGTTGGGAGGACGGCAAGGCAAGCCGACGTGAGAAAAAGATCATGGATTTTTTTATTGGTGAAGATGAAGACGGCGACAGCCTTTTTAAGGAAATACAGATTCTTTCGACTGACCTGAAAAAGCAGGCTGGTTTTGGCAAAGGCGGAGAGAAAAATTATCAGGGAATCATTACGCAGCTGCAGATGGAGACTTACCTTGTGATCTCTGATTTCAGGCGCAGGAAGAATAAGCGTGGTGAGGAATACGGGATGGCGGTATCCATCCCGCTTCCGCCGGAGAGCATTTGGGGCTATGACACCGTAACGGCAGCATATGCCGAAAGCCCAAAGAAATCTTGGGAGCGTCAGATAAACCGTGTTAAGGAATTATACCCGGATGCGGAGGAACAAAGTATCATTCATTTGCTTGGCAAAGAACCGGAGGAGTAAAGATAAAGGGGCGAGATAAATCGTCCCTTTTATTAATTCATCCTTAGAAGCTTACGAAGTTCCTTAAAAGTTGGAGCCTTAGAATCCTTCTCAGAAATCTGATTAAGATCGCTGGTATCAATAGAGATCGGCCACTTGATACCAAGTTCAGGATCCAACGGGCAAAGTGCTGTACCGGGCATTCCAGGGGTCCATTCATTGTCAAAGAAATATAGATATTCTGTATCTTCCAGTGCCTGAAAACCATTACATACGCCCTGGGGAACAAATACTTGAATACCAGGTGTTATATGTACAGTCTGAACAGCACCGAAAGTCTTACTGTCCGGTCTTGTATCAACATACGCACCGAGAACAGAGCCAAAAGCTACAGTAACCAGCTTGGACATTGCCTCGCCATGAAGTCCACGAACAGCGCCCCTCTTAGTTCTGGTTAAATTAATTTGCTTCCATCCGGTTACTGTATCCGGAAGAATGTCAGAATATACGCTGCCACGAAACAATTCACGAACAGTTCCACGGTCATCGGTTGCCATTTTAGCACTAATTATTTTAAGTCCTTCAATGTTAGAATCATTAGCCGAAAAAGGCTTGATATGTAAACTCATTTTCTACCTCTCCTGCATATTTAATATTTGTTGTTTACTATCTTGTATTACTGTTTTCCTCTTTTGCTTTTCCTGAATAAAATGCAGCCACAATCAATAAACCAAAACTTCCGAACAGGCACACGAAATAAACTTTTGCAAGGGGCGTAGAGGAAGATATACCCTCTATATTTGCAAACAGTCTGCCATTGTTCGCCAAATACGCCTTGACTGTTGTACCTTCTGGATATTGGTATGTATTGTGTGGATTTTCAAGCTTATATGTTTCGCCGTTGTACTCTACCATAACTTCATAAAAATTATAATGCGTACCTGTGGATTTGTTTCTAAGCCGCGTTGTCTTTGCGCTTACAACACTCACTTTAACTTCCTCGTATTCTATTTTCTGCGCGTCCACGACAAACCACATGACAACTGTGGCGATCAGGCATACCACAAAAGCACACCATGAAAGAATGGCCTTCTTTTTCATACTCATATCAGATCAATACCTCCTAATCATCACTGCTTTTGATTATAACACATTGGGAATAAAGTTTTAAATTATTTCACGAATTTATTTTGGTCAGGTTTCATACATATGATTCCGTTTATAATGGGCAAACCTGGATGGTTAGAAAGTGAAGTGTTGCGTAGAATGTGGTCCAAATGATAGAATAAGAACAGTATGGGAGGATAGAATTTTTATGAATAAGAGCAGACAGAAGACTAAAGGGTGGAAGATTGCGCTGACGGTCTTGATTGCTGTTGGGGCAATATTCTCTGCGGTCTGTGTGATTTATTTAAATGATTACTATCGTGCTGATGCAGCAGCCTCGGAGGCTCTTAAGTCTGATGATGCGGTGGAAGTAGAATGGATTGATGATAATGGAATTGTTTTTTTGCCAACGGAGCCTGAAGCCGGACTGATATTTTATCCGGGCGGTAAGGTTGAGTTTACGGCATATGCGCCGTTGTTGCGCGGTCTGGCGGAAGAAGGAATCCTTTGCGTATTGATTAAGATGCCCTGTAATCTGGCAGTTCTTGATATGGATGCGGCAGAGGGAATACAGGAAAGATTTCCAGAAATAGAAGACTGGTATATAGGCAGTCATTCCCTTGGGGGAGCTATGGCAGCCGGTTATGTAGCAGAGCATGTGGACGAAAATAAAGGGCTTATCCTTTTGACTTTTTACTCCACGAAGGATATAAGTAAATCAGGTTTACAGGT
Source organism: Lachnospiraceae bacterium (assembly GCA_014803415.1). Classification (GTDB taxonomy): domain Bacteria; phylum Bacillota; class Clostridia; order Lachnospirales; family Lachnospiraceae; genus Suilimivivens. Next base: position 139,146 of record JAAVBZ010000004.1, on the reverse strand, counting down.
GCTTTCTGTTTATGGTTCTGAGGACGGTGTGCTGGATATAGAGAAATATAATGGTAGCCGGGCAAATCTTCCGGTGGATATGGAGGAACATATTATAGAAGGCGGATGTCATGCACAGTTTGGAAGTTATGGAAAGCAGGAAGGGGATGGAGAGCCTGGAATCAGCAGTGAGGAGCAGAGGAAAGTTACCGCGCAATACATAGCGGAGCTGATGGCAGATTCGGATTAAAGCACAGGCATTTGGAGGAGCTTATGAAAAGCCTTATGGAAAGTAAATTAGAAAGGGAGCAGAAACTGATATGGAAAAAATTAACCGTGAAGATATGCTGGAATTGACCAGGCGCATGACTTTGAAACGAAATTGCTTTGACAGGATTGCCGGGGCATATATGGATGAAGAGGGATTTGTGGACGGAACCTTTAACAAACATTTTCAGAAGCTGTCACCCAAAGATCAACAGGCAAACCTTGATATAGCGAAGGCAATTCCTTTTTCCGATACAAATGTGCAGTTAAAGGAGCATACATTCAGAGAAGCAGACAGAAAACCCGGGAGTACATGGCAGCTCCTTATGGCACTGAAAGAATGCGGGTTGAAAAATGATGCGATGCTGGATGTATTTTATGAAGAATTTGGACAGAAATACCGGGCGGATGGCAGCTATGCCGTGTACTTTTTTCATGGCAGTTATGATGTGCCGCTGAAAGCCGGTGACAAAGAAAGCCTGTGGGAATCGGAAGAGGTGTATCAGTTCCTGATCTGTGCGGTCTGTCCGGTAGATGGCGATTATGAGCCGGGTGAACCGGAATGCGGATTCCTTTTTCCGGCCTTCAAAGACAGGAGCAGCGACATACACAGGATTGATGTTTTTGCGGCAGATGGAAAGTCCCGGCAGGCGGAAGATTTGGAGAAGATCCTGTTTCCTGGTTCTTTTACTTAAGGTAGTAAGTAACAGCCATACCAATAGCTGTTGTTATTGGCGTGGAGATAAAGGAAGAGAGGCATATTCCTTCGGCGTACAATTATAAAAATTTTTAAAAGCCCGGTAAAAGCTACTCAGATTTGCAAAGCCGGTTTCCGCGGAAATATCTTCCATACTTGCAGTTCCGGATGTGAGCATCCGGGCTGCTTTTTGCATCCGGAGTTCTGTTTGAATCTGAGAGAAGCTTTTACCCGTTACAGAGTAGATGATGCGGATAATCTGGCGTGTGCTGTACCCGAACCGCACTGCAAGTTCCGCGACTGTCAGCTTTTCGTAATGGGTTTCCAGAAAGCGCAGGATATTGGCGAATTGATTATCCCAGTGGAAACTGTTATGCCGGGATATTCGGGCGGTGTTTTCGTATCCCTGAAGCAGGAACAGGAAAAAGGTGCTCATCAGGGAATTGACAATCTGCGAGCTGTATACTCCATTGCGGTTGTATTCTTTGAAAATTGTATAGAGCAAGGATTCCAGAGCTGTATCGCCATCTGTGTCAAACAATAGGTAAGAGGTGCTGTGTTCCCCGGACAAGGCCCGCCTAAAGAAAAAGGACATAAGATTCTGTGCGGACAGGTGCGCCCAGAACACCTGTGAGAAAGTGCTCTGGCGGATCATGAAAAAGAATGCGTTGGTATCATCAGCCGGGCAGGTGCAGGCCTTTTTGATGCCGGGTGGAATAAAAAGTACAGAACCGGCTTTCAGAAAAAACGTTTCCTGTTCAAACATAACCAGCATTTGTCCAGTAAAAACATAGTAGATCAGGAAATGGTCATCTGTATTCCAATAAGCAGGAAGATAGCGGAAAATGCGTCCTGCTGTGATGTCCTGCTGATACTCAAAAAATTTTGACTCCATGGGAGAATCGAACAGGGAAAAAAGTCTGTTCCGGGTATTGGAGTTGACTGTTTTCTGTCCGGTCAGTTCCTTGCTGATAGAAACAACTTCAGCACTGTTGAGAAGAGATGGAATGTCTTTAAAAGATATTTCGATAAGGGGACTTTTTTCGTGCTGTTCCATCAACCAGGACATATACCGGCCCATTTCTTCTGAGGTCAATACATGGGCAGGATCTATTTTTCCGAGGTTATAGTAATATTTTAAGGCCTTTTCCAGTTTGGTAATGGAAAAGTAATGTAACCGTTCGTCTGAGTTTTCCATAAATATTTCTCCATAGGAAATAATGTCATTTAAAGATAATAATCTGTCACTTATGGTACTATAATATTTCCTGATTTTCAAGTATTTTATAATTAAAGAATATAAGCGATTGTGAAATAGAACTAGAAAACAGAAGTATGTCCGGAAAGGTGCGGGAAGATCAATATGAAAGCAATTAATTTAATGACATCACATTTGAAAAATCCATTGGGAATAGATATCAGACAACCTGTATTGTCATGGAACGTTGTTGGGGGAATCAGTCAGAGTGCCTATCAGGTAACGGCATTTTGTGAAGACGAAGAGGTATGGTCTACAGGAAAAGTGGTTAATTCACAGATGCAGGTAAGGTATGAAGGACCGGCAAGGAGCCGTGACAGAATTGTCTGGACAGTAACCGTCTGGGATGAAAAGGACGTTCAGGGTGAGGAGAGCGAGAGCACTTATTTCGAGTATGCACTTTTGGAAAAATCAGATTTCAGGGCTGCATGGATAAACCCGGAGACAACAGAAATTAATTCACAGGAAAGACAGCCTGCCTCTTATCTGGTAAAGGAATTTGATTTTCTGGATATTAAAGCTGTAGAAGAAGGAAAGAGTGACGGCGCTGCCAAGGCAAATGCACGTGTATATGCTTCCGCTCATGGTGTGTACAGTCTGTATATCAATGGAAAGCAGGTAACAGGCAATATTTTAAGTCCGGGAACCAGTGAGTATTGGTTCCGTATGCCTTACCAAACCTTTGATATCACAGGATATCTGATGAGTGGAAAGAATAAGATTGAGGTAATTCTTGGTGATGGTTGGTACCGGGGATGTAACGGAAATACAGGAACCAGAAATGTATTCGGAAAGACGCTGGCTTTCTGGATGCAGATGGAAGTTGGTAAAAAGACAGTGGTCATGACAAATGAAAGCTGGCAGGCTGCTCAGGATGGTCCTGTTTATTTCAATGATATTCAACTGGGAGAAAAAGTGGATGCCAGGAAGGTGCCCGCCGCTTTCCATCCTGTGAAAGTTGAGAACATTGAATGCGATAATATGCTTTGCACTAATTCTGTTCCGGTTCTGGAGAAGGAGCAATTCAAGGCAAAACTGATAAAGACGCCGGATGGCGGGAAGGTGCTTGATTTTGGACAGAACATGTCCGGCTATGTTTCCTTTAAGTTAAACGCAAGGGCTGGTCAGAAGATTCGTTTAACTCACGGGGAATATCTGGATGCAGAGGGCAACTTCTCTGATGAGAATTTGAAAACCATTGGAAGGAAAGAGGAGCTGCATCAGGTTGTAGAGTATATCTGTAGAGAGGGGGAAAATGTGTATTGCCCTACCTTATGTATCTTTGGTTTTCAGATGGTAAAGGTGGAGACAGATATAGAGATTGACGGGAGCGAGTTCACTGCCCATGCAGTATACTCTGACATGCGGCAGACAGCAGAATTTACCTGTGATAATGAACTGGTAAACAAGTTGGTACAAAACACTGTTTGGAGTCAGAAATCCAATTTTGTGGATATTCCCATGGACTGCCCACAGAGGGAGAGAAGCGGCTGGGCCGGGGACGCAGGGGTGTTTGCCAATACTGGTATAACACTGATGGACGGCTATCCGATATTCAGACGATGGCTGGACGAGATGAAAGTAGACCAGTATGAGGATGGTAAGGTTTATAATTTTGCACCCCGTAGGAATCCTTCGAAGAATAAATTTGATGAGGCTTATGATGGTTCCTGTGCATGGGGAGATGCAGTCATCATCATTCCTTATACCATATACAAATTGTATGGAGACAAGGAAATATTAGAAGAAAATTACGATATGATGCGTCGCTGGCTGGAATATGTGGAGAAGAAAGGACATAAACACCGCTTTCTCAATCGATTCCGGAAAAATCCTTATAAGAATTATGTGATCGATACGGGAATCCACTGGGGAGAATGGCTGGAACCTGATATTTCTGCAGCAGAGGCCACCAAGGCGATGATATTTCATGGAGTACCGGATATTGCCACAGCATATTATGCATCTAGCAGCAAAATGATGACGGAAATAGCCAGAGTGTTGGGTAGAATGGAAGATGCAAAGCATTATAAACAGTTGGCAGAAAACGCCACAAAGGCATATGATTATCTGGAAGTAAAGGATGGACATATTTCTTCTGACAGGCAGTGCAGATATGTACGTCCTCTATACATGGGGCTTTTATCCGGGGAGGATGCAAAGACAGCAGCAAAGGATCTGAATGATCTGGTGGTCAGGAACAATTACCATCTGAATACGGGATTTCTTACCACACCTTATCTCTGTCAGGTACTGGCAGATTATGGCTATGTGGAGACTGCTTACAAAGTACTCCTTCAGGAGGATACGCCGGGCTGGCTTTTTGCAGTAAAGAATGGGGCTACGACCATTTGGGAGTCCTGGGAGGGATACTTCGGTGATATTGGATTTGCCTCCCTGAACCATTATTCCAAGGGAGCGGTGGTTTCCTGGTTGATAGAAGGAATCTGCGGCATTCATGTACAGGGGCAGGAAATTACGATTCAGCCGAAACCATGCAGGCTGATGAAATATGCGGAGAGCAGCTTTGATTCTCCCGTGGGGATGGTAAGGAGCCGCTGGGAATATCAGGGAAATCAAGTAAAATATACGATGGAGATACCCGCTAATACCAAGGCAAAATTTATTAGGATGGACGGAAAAGAACAGAAACTTCGGGTAGGGAAGAATAACATATTGGTCTAAATCAAATGTGTTATTGGCGGAGCATTCTATGCAAAGGAGAGAGGATTTAAATGAAGATATTGAATTTTGGATCACTGAATCTGGACTATATTTATCAAGTGAAACATTTTGTGCAGCCGGGAGAAACGCTTGCGGCTAGAGAGCAGAAGATGGCTCCCGGCGGCAAGGGACTGAATCAGTCCGTTGCTCTGGCAAGAGCAGGAGCGAAGGTTTTTCATGCAGGTTGTATCGGAACCGGCGGAGACATGCTCCGGACTTTGCTGGAAGAAAATGGTGTACACACGGAGTATTTGTGCAGAGTAGAGAAACTACAAGGAAATGCCGTGATTCAGGTAGACAGCACAGGTGAAAACTGTATCATACTCTACGGCGGTTCTAACCGAATGATCACAAAGGAGCAGATCAATGAAACTCTGGAGCATTTTTCGGCGGAGGATTGGCTGGTACTGCAAAATGAGGTCAACAATTTGGAATATATGATTGAAAAGGCAGCGGAGAAGGGAATGACGGTGGTACTAAATCCGTCACCTTTTGAAGCGTTTCTTGAAAAGCTGGATTATGACAAGATATCGTGGCTTTTGATCAATGAAGTTGAGGCACAGCAGCTTTCCGGAGAAACAGAGGCGGATGCAGTCTGGAAGACTTTGCATGAGAAATATCCCCAATTATGTCTGATCTTGACCATGGGGGCAAACGGTTCTTATTGTTTTACATCGCAGGAAAAGATATATCAGGAGATTTTTCCTGTTGAGACAGTGGATACTACGGCAGCAGGAGATACTTTTACAGGATATTTTCTGCATGGAGTGACCAGAGGGCTTCCACTAAAGGAGTGTATGGAACAGGCAGCGAAGGCGTCTGCGATTTGTGTCTCAAGAGAAGGTGCTGCAATCGCAATTCCAATGCGGGATGAAGTGGAAAATTCTAAGTGTGCTGGATTAAAGGATTAGTCTTTCGTGCATATGGAAATGGCGATGCAGATCGATTAGTCATTGCGGCTGCTGAATTTGCCCACAGCCAAAAGGCAGTAGTGTCCCAGCCGTTCAAGGCGCTCGGCAAATTCCGCAGCGGACAGTCCGTGATCATTCGCACTCCAACTCAAGATCAATTCCATAGAACCGGCAAATACAAAATCGAACAGCAAATCTAATTCCTGCCTGTCATGGGTGGGGAATTCTTTTTGCCACTCATCCAGGACACCATCTTTTGCCAGGGATTTCAGACTTAACATGAACTGCGGGTCGCCGTTACATCCCATAAGTACGCGGCATACCTCTTTATTATTCAAAATACAGGCGAATAAACCTGCCATCCGATCAAAATCGCGCTGGCTGTTCCAATAGGAGGAGAAGAAGGTCATGTTGTCATCAATAAACTGGTCTTCAATCTCCTTAAGCAGGTCATAGGGACTGTTGTAATGCAGGTAAAATGTACCACGGTTTAAACCTGCCTCTTCGCACAAATCTTTGATGGTTATCTTGCCAATGGGAGTCTGCTCCAGCAATGTCAGCATTGCCTTTCGCAGAACGGATTTGGTATATTGTACTCTTGTATCAGTTTTTTTCATTTTTTTACCCCTAAATCAACATAAAATCGAAATATGTTCATGTACTTTCATAACGAAAAAATCTGCGCATTGTTTATTCACAACATTTATATTACGCTTGAAATAAGAGAAAATCAACACGGTGTTTATAAAATGTTGTAAAGTTTATCAAGGAGGAAATTAAAATGCGTTATCAGGATGCGGTAGCCGTTTACCAGAAAAATCCAAAAAAGGAAACTCTGCAAGAACAATGTAACCTGCTGATTGCGGAAATGACACTTAAGGAAAAAATTCATATGCTTTCCGGTCATCCCATTGCACAAATTCAGAAAGACATGATTAAAACAGGGCGCAATTATAATGTTCATGCATTACCCGCAGGCGGCTGTAAACGTCTGGGGATCCCCCCCATTTTGTTCACCGATGGGCCCCGGGGTGTGGTCATGGGAAATTCTACCTGTTTTCCGGTATCCATGTTAAGGGCATCCACTTTCGATACAGAATTGGAATACCGGTTCGGTAAGGCAGTGGCTGAAGAAGCTATTGCCCAAGGTGCAAACTATTATGCCGGTATCTGTATCAATCTGGTACGTAATCCCAGATGGGGACGGACACAGGAGACCTATGGTGAGGACCCTTATTTGCTGGGTGAGTTTGGTGCTGCGCTGACAAAGAGCGTTCAGGAAGAGGGCATGATTGCCTGTCCTAAGCACTTTGCTTTGAATAGTATCGAGGACTTGCGGTTCTATGTGGATGTCCATTGTGATGACCGTACCCTTTATGAGGTTTATCTTCCTCATTTTAAAAAGTGTATTGATGCCGGGGCATTGTCGATCATGGGAGCCTATAACAGGTATGACGAGTTTTACTGTTGTTCCAACAAAAAACTTCTGACAGATATTCTTCGAAAGGAGTGGGGATTTGATGGCTTTGTCATGAGCGATTTTGTCTGGGGATGCCGTGATACTGAGCAGTGTCTGCGGGCAGGGCTGGATGTGGAAATGATGTTCACTATGCAGTATAGTGCGGGCAAGATCAAAAAATGCTTAAAAAAGGGCAGCATAGATGAGAGGCATATTGATAGGGCTGTGCGGAATATTTTAGGAGTCCTGATCCGCCAAATACCTAAGATCAAGCCCCGTTCTATGGATACCGTGGGAAGCATGGAGCACCGCGGACTGGCTTTGGAGATTGCAGAGAAAGGCATGGTGCTGTTAGAAAATAACGGCGTGCTGCCCCTTTCCAAAGATGCAAAGGTTCTGGTAGCAGGTCCCTATGCGGATGATGTCAATGTGGGCGACCACGGTTCCAGCCGGGTGTATGACAAAAATGTAGTAACACCGTATCAGGGCATCCGGAAGGTATTTGCAAATGCTTCCCTGGCAGAAGGCGATGTGGCTGTTATTTGCGTGGGCAGCAACCGTGAAAAAGAGGGAGAATACTTCGCAAACACTAAGTATTCTATGACAGAAAAACCAAAGAATGTCGGCGGCGACAGGGAAAGATTGCGGCTGTCGAGTGAAGAAGTTGCTCTTATTAAGAAGATAAAAAAACAAGGGAAAAAGGTAGTGGTAGTTCTTTACAGCGGTTGTGCCATTATCGTGGAAGAGTGGAAAGAGTATGCCGATGCGATCCTGATGAACTACTATTCCGGATGCGAGGGCGGTACGGCGTTGGCAAATCTCCTTTGCGGTAATAAGAATTTTAGCGGAAAACTGCCCTTTACCGTGGCAAAGGCGGAAGAAGATTATCCATCCATAATCGGGGTAGGAGAAAAGCCTTATGTCATTGAATACGGCTATTATCATGGCTATACTAAGCTGGATAAGGAAAACAAAGAGCCCGCCTATCCTTTCGGATATGGACTCAGTTACACCAGCTTTGAGATGACAAAGCAGAAACTTCAAGAGGAAGATGATCGGTTCGTTGTTACTGTGCAGGTGAAGAATACCGGCGGTCGTGATGGAGTGGAGGTTGTACAGGTTTATGCCGGTTCTCAGGGTGCTGCCGGCGGCGAAGACCGTCCAATGAAACTCCTGAAAGGATTCCAGCGTGTGGAGTTGGGTACTGGGGAGGAAAAAGAGGTTAGAATAGAAATTCCCAAAGAGGAATTAAAATTCTGGACACCCAATGGATGGGTGCTGGATGAGGCATATACGTTTTATGTGGGAAGTAACTGCCGTGAAACACGGATTGTATGCAGCTGAACGAATAAGAAATAATAGACAAAGGACAAATCTTCCGGCTACACAGTCGGAAGACTACGCAAAATGATTTCAGCCAGCTTCTCTGGTGTTTCCGGGCAGCCGCGGTGAATCCATTCGCCAAGGACGGAGATGAAACCGGCTTTGAAAAAAGAAAAATGGTACCACATCTCCTCCTCGTCGATTATGTTGTAGTGATCCTGCATGTAGGGCTTGGCGGCGTTCTCCCACAGCAACGAGAAGCTTTCACTTGCTGCGGCTGCATAATGGGTTAAGTAAATATCAAAGAAAGCACGGTGTTCTTTGACATAACTGATCATTTGTGCCATACTTTCCGGCGTAAGAAAAAAATCAATGACACTTTCAGAACGTCTCATCATCGTTCCTACATCATTCATCATTTCCAATCCCATTTTATAGATCAGATCATGGATATCCAGATAGTGCAGGTAGAAGGAGGAACGATTGATATGGGCTGTTTCACAGATAGCCCGTACGGTCACTTTATGGATATCCTTTTCCTGTGCTAATGAAAGAAGGGTATTCTGGATCAGTTTTTCGGTATCCTGATACCGCTGGTTATTTTTCGTATTCATAGGACCTCCATTTTTATTAAAACAACACATGTTGCTAAAATGATGGCTGACATTTTCTTTTATCCTTATTATAATCATATCAGATAAACAAAACAAGTGTTGGTTTAAAAGGAGGAAAGGTCAGAAATGTTATCGGCGAAACTATTTGATACCCGGATCAAATCTGAGAAGGTGGAAAATAAAGAAAAGTGGCTTGGGTATTTTATCGGACCGATCAGTGTAATTTTAATGAATTCGATTCTGTCAAATTATTTGAATGTATATTATACAGATGTGTTGGATATCAGTGGTATCTGGGGCGGTCTGTTTATAAGCGCCTTTCCCATTGTGGCAAAAACGCTGGACGTACTGACATTTATCTATATGGGGATCATTGTGGACAGAACAAGGTCCAGGCAGGGAAAGGCAAGGCCATGGATTTTGTTTTCGGCGCCTCTTTTGACAATCTGTATGATATTACTGTTTGTAGTGCCGAAAGGAAATGACAATCTGACTGCGATATGGATTTTTGTCAGTTATACTGTGTTTTATGCTGTAGCATATACGATGTACAGCACGGCGCATACGCTGATGGTGCCTCTTTCTACCCACAGTGAAGACGAAAGAAGTAAGCTGTCACTGATCACAAATACGCCGAATATGGTTGCCGGTTCCCTGATCGCGATTCTGTTTCCCTGCATTGTGGTGCCTTTGATCGGAGTCAACAGGAGGCTGTGGGTGAGTGTTATGCTGGGAGTGGCGGCAGCGGCTTTGCCGATGATCCTGCTGGAATATTTTTTTACCAGAGAACGGGTGACCGAACAAAGCATCATGCAGGAAGAGACAGAAAGTGAGAAAATTTCTTTAAGAGAGCAGTTCAGTTGCTGTCTGAAGAGCCGCCAATGGGTCATTTTGATGATCTATTTGATTCTGATCCAGACTGTGAATGCCATGTTTAGTGCAAGTACCTTCTACTATTGTAACTGGGTATTGGGAAGCTATAATGACGGATATACACAGGCACTGTTTTATGCACTGGGGCAGGCTCCGCTGGGAATCGGAATTGTGCTGTGCCGCCCGGTATGCAATAAGCTTGGAAAAGGGAAAGCGATGGTAGGAGGCTTTGTGCTGGCCTTTGTCGGTGTTTTGATTTGCCTGATCAATCCCGGAAATCTGGTATTAGTATTGACAGGACAGGTGGTGCGGACAATAGGATTGATCCCTTCAACTTTCATGATCTCCAGTATGCTGGGCGATGCGCTGGATGAGGTAGAGCAGGTCAGTGGGAGACGCTGTGACGGATTCTCTTCCTCGGTGATGAACTGTATCACAACTTTGATGGGAGGCATTGCGCTTTGTATTTTCAACTTTGGAATATCCCGGCTGGGCTATCAGGCACCGACCGAGACATTCATTCCCGTACAGAATGGGGCAGTGCAGAACTTTATCATCTTTTGTGTGATCGGCGTTCAGGCAGCAGCGTATCCGGTGATCGCACTGCTGCAGCTGGTATCAATAAAAAAGAACTGAAAGTAAAGAATTTAATTTTTTTGCTGCCGGTATTTAGTCGGACTACAGCCAAAGAGTTTACGGAAATTATCTGCGAAATAGCTCTGGGAGCAAAATTGCAGACGGTCGCTGATATCCTGCACATCACTTTGCGTTGTGCGGAGTAAAAAAGCTGCCCGTTCCAGCCGTTCTTTGCGAATGTATTCGATGGGGGTTAAGTTTAGTTCCCGTTTAAATTTTTTGCTAAGGTAATTTTCGGTATAGCCTGTCTGATGTGCGAGCGTGGCAAGTGTCAGTTTATCCTCCAAATGCAGGTTGATATATTCGCAGCAATCCTGTATAGGTCTGGAGAGGGAGCTGGTACGGCACTGATGTACCCGCCGGATAAAATCTGCCTGCATTGTGTGTGAGATTTCCACCAGATCTGTAATGGCGCTGCAAGCTTCCACACTTTGGAAATAGTGGTCTGTCAGAGTATAGGAAACCTCCGGTGTCAGGCCGCCTTCGATGGCAGCGCGGGAGAATAAGGTAATGCACACCAACACTGCATTTTTCATTTGCCGCAGTGAGTCGCCATTGCTTAACTTGCCCAGGCGCCCCGTTATCGCCATTTTGTCCATCTGTGTCTGATAGTTCAGGTCGCCGTTTCGAACCATCCGCAGCATTTCCTGTTCGCCTTCGTAGGAACCGTGTGCATCCATCTCACCCCATTGGATATATGGTTCCGGGGGCTGCTGTTTGTTTTCATAATATCGCAGATCACTTACAGTGATTTTTTCACCGGTAACACAAAAATGCAGCATGATCGCATACTCAAAAATACGGTTCAGGCTGATGATCGGTAATTTGCGTAAAAAGTGCAAAAACTCCTGGCGCAGAAGAATACTCAGGCCATATTTGTTCAGCTGCGATTTAATGTTTTGAGGAGGAATATCATCAATAAAGAATGGTCCCAATACATAAAAGCGGATCAGTTCACCGGATGCAAAGTGTGGCATCATTACCCACATCAGTCCCAGCTCATTTGTGAAGATAACAGGTGTATGGTATGCTGTGATCTGCCGGTCAAAATCTTCCTGCCGATGACTCATGCCAAACAGGTCGTTCACAGCTGGCTGTTCCGGACAGTTACTGGTAATAGGGTGAAATGCACTGTCATATACCCAAAGATAAAGGTTGTGACAGCAGCCGATCATATCGCGGAATAAAGCCAATCTGACATCTATGTCCATAGTGCGCCTCCTGCTTCATGAATACAATGATTACCGACGGAATTTTAATTCATTTTATCATAAATCAGCTTTTTTGAAAATAATTCAATTATATTTTAAAAATGAAGCCGAATTGTTTTGTATAAAGCCGAATTATTATAACTGATTTTTCACTGCTTTTGCTATCATGAAAAATGTAACATAGAATAAATCATACGAAAAAGCAGGAGGAAAACAAGATGGCAACAAAACAAAAACGAGGTTTGTTTGAGTCCAAAATCTTTGACTCAAGGATCAAATCTGCAAACACACAGGCCAGTGAAATCTGGCTGGGCTATTTCGGCGGTCCGATGCTGCTGTTCATGGCCTATTACTCCGTTGCGGGTACATATCTGACTCAGTTTTACACAGATGTTCTGGGGCTGGCTGGCGGCTTTCTGACCTTGATGCCTGTAATTTCAAAGGTCATTGATGCAATCACCAATATTATCATGGGCCGCATCATCGACCGGACACGGACGAAACAGGGTAAGGCACGTCCGTGGGTTCTGATTGCCGGTGTGCTTTTTGCTGTTACAGGCAGTCTTCTCTATGCCGTACCAAAAGCATCTTATCAGGTGCAGATTATTTGGATTACTATCAGCTATAACCTGTTCTTCTCCTTTGCATTTACGATTTACAATATGAGCCACACCCTGATGGTGCCCTTGTCTACTCGTAACACCAAGCAGAGGGATACGCTGGCTCTGGTACAGAATGCTGGTATGAATATGCTGCCCGGTATGCTTTCTGCGGTTATTATGCCTTTCCTGGTGGCTAAATTCGGCGTGGGAATTGAGGCCCAAGGCAACTGGATGATGTTTATGAGTATTTTGTCTATTCTGGCGCTGCCGGCCACTATAGTTGAGTATTACTTTACCAAAGAGCGTGTCACGGAAGATGAGATGGCGGCTGCTGAAAGTGGAGAGACGAACAATGTGCCTTTCTCTCGTCAGATCACGGCCTGCTTTAAAGATAAATACTGGCTGATCATCATGGGCTTTATCGCTATGTATGAGATTTTCAATATTTTGCAGACCAACTCCATGCTCTATTATTGTAACTGGGTATTGGATTCCTCTGTGGAGGGCGGTGCGGCCAAGCAGGCACTGCTTAATATGCTGGGGCAGGCGCCTCTGGGGATCGGCGTATTCGTTCTCTGGCCTCTTGTCAGAAAATTTGGCAAGCGCCGTGTCATGCAGGTTGGCTTTGTTATCGCTGCAGTAGGGAGTCTTGGCGTCATGCTGGCAGGGAGTAACATGGGTATGGTGCTGGGGTGTATGATGCTTAAGTCCATCGGCGCTATTCCTACCATGGTCATGGCAGCGATGATGGCGGAGGCTCTGGATCATATTGAATGGAAGAACCACTACCGCGCTGATGGTTTTACCGCTGCTATCCGCAGTATTTGTCTGGTGGTCGGTGCCGGTATTGGTCAGAGTATCATTCTATCCGGAATTGCCAGCCGGGGTTATATTTCTCCCGAGGCTGCCACACAGATTATTCAACAGCCGGATGCCATGAAGAGTTTCTTTGTCTGGTGTTTTGCAGGCGCACCCATGATTGGCTATATTATCGGTGTAATATTGATGATCTTCTTTGATGTGGAAAAGAAGATTCCGAAGATTTCCGCCGATATTACTGCCCGTCACCGTGCTGAGGCTGAAGCACGCGGCGAGGTTTACTATTCTGCAGAAGAGAAGGCGGCCATGGAACAGGAGGAGAATGACCGGATCGCTGAGGAAAAGCGTATTGAGGAATTGAAGGCAAAGTGTGCCAGAAAAGGGATGAGCTTTGAGGAGGAAGAAGCAAAGTATCAGGCGAAGCTGGCTGCTAAGAAAGCTAAGGAAGAAGCCAAGGCTGCTAAGAAGAAATAGAAAAGTGGGGTGGTGGCTGAGGCTGCTGCCCCATAACTGTATATTTTTGAAAAAGGAGATATTATTATGGAGTTAAAGAAAATTAAGGAGCTGGTTTCAAGTCTGACCCTGGAAGAAAAAGCCGGACTGACATCCGGTAAAGATAACTGGTTCACTAAGGCGGTGGAACGTCTGAACATTCCGGCTGTCCGCACCAGCGACGGCCCTCATGGCCTGCGCACACAGAAGGGGGAGGTAAACTCCCTTGCTGAGGACGCAACCGTTAAAGCCGTGTGTTTCCCAGCTGCCTGTGCTACGGCAGCCAGTTTTGACCGGGAACTGGTCTGGCGCATGGGTGAGGCTCTGGGGAAAGAATGCCAGGCACTGGGCGTGGATGTGCTGCTAGGACCTGGTATCAATATAAAGCGCAGTCCCCTGTGTGGACGGAATTTTGAGTATTTTTCTGAAGATCCCCTGCTGGCAGGAGAACTGGGAGCAGCCTTTGTGCAAGGAGTTCAGAGCCAGGGACGGGGTACCAGTCTTAAGCATTTCTTTGCCAACAGTCAGGAGCATCGCAGGACGGACGCTTCCTCTGAAATGGATGAGCGTACGATGAGAGAAATTTATCTGCCCGCTTTTGAGACTGTGGTTAAAAAGGCCCAGCCCTGGACCATTATGGCATCTTATAATAAAATCGGAGGTATTTATTCCACTGCAAACAGAAAGTATCTGACGGAGCTTTTAAGAGAGGAATGGTGCTTTGAGGGACTGGTGACCAGTGACTGGGGCGCTACCCATGACCGCCCGGCAGCAGTTGCCGCCGGATGCGATCTGACTATGCCTGCTGAGGACACGGATGAGCAAATTGTTAAAGCAGTTCAGGAAGGAAAACTGGCGGAGACGGATCTTGATGCCTGCTGCGAACGATTGCTTAAATTGGCATTTAAGGCTGTAGAAACCCGTCAGGCAGGTGTAGAATTTGATTATGAGGGCGATCATGCCCTGGTTCGGGAGATTGCCGGCCAGTCCATGGTGCTCCTGAAGAATGAAGAGAATATTTTGCCGATATCAAAAGAGACCAAAGTGGCTTTTATTGGCTTTTTTGCCGAGACGCCCCGGTATCAGGGCGGCGGATCCAGCCATATCAACAGTTCAAAGGTGGTCTGCGCCATGGAAGCTGCCAAAATGGCGGGTTACTGTGTGGAGTATGCTCCTGGCTGTAAGGCTGACGGAAGTACCGATGAAACACTCATTGATCAGGCAGCAGCAATTGCGAAGGCCGCGAAGGTTGCCGTGGTATTCGTGGGGCTTACAGATGCCATGGAGACTGAAGGTGTAGACCGGCGTCATATGCGCCTGCCTGATGGACATAACGAACTTGTAGAGGCTGTTTGTGCCGCCAATCCCAACACCGTTGTAGTACTTCACAACGGTTCTCCGGTGGAACTGCCCTGGGAGAAAAAGCCAAAGGCCATTCTGGAAGCTTATCTTGGCGGGCAAGCCGTGGGAGAGGCTACAGTGGATGTGCTTTGGGGAGATGTCAATCCTTCAGGTCATTTGCCCGAGACATTCCCCAGGCATTTAGAGGACAATCCAAGCTATCTGTATTATTTTGGTGAAGCCGGTGTTGTCAATTACAACGAAGGCTTGTTTGTGGGATATCGCTATTATGAAAGTAAGAAGCAGGAGACGCTGTTCCCATTTGGACACGGTCTGAGCTATACTACTTTTCAGTACAGCGATTTAAAACTGGATAAAGAGGAAATAGATGAGGGTGAAACGCTGACCGTATCTGTTACTGTAACTAACACAGGAAGCCGTTTTGGCAAGGCAGTGGTGCAGTTATATATTGCTCCTGATAAGGTAGAGATGATTCGTCCGGTGCGTGAGCTTAGGGAGTTTGACAAGGTGGCGCTTGCTCCCGGCGAAAGTAAGAATGTTATTTTTACCCTGGATCAGCGTGCTTTTGCCCACTGGAACCCTGTTACCCACAGCTGGCGCTGTGAGAATGGAATGTACACTGTTCAGATTGGCGAAAGTGCTCATGATATCTGTCTGGAAGCCGGAGTCCGGATCGTGGCGGAGCCTGTTCCCCCGCTGGGCGGATATACCATGGATATGCCTATGGGTGATTTTGAGGGGAGCATTAAAGGACATAAATTCCTGGATGAGAACGTTGGTCATATGGTTCGGGGAATGGCGGCAGTAGGATTTATTCCGAAAGAGCTGCTCTTTGCATTGGATCAGATTCCCGGAGGAATCAATCTGGCGGCTATAGATATGCTGGCCAAACGGGCAGGGAATGCTGCGGGAGGCGCCAGTGGTCTGCAGGTTTTGATGGGGCAGTCGTTGTCGGTGTTGTACAATTTCCTTCCTCAGGAGAAAAAGGAAGAATTGACTGCGCTGATCGCAGAGCTGAATCAATAAAGGAGGAAGAAAATCATGAAGAAGGATTTTCTAATGGGGGCTGCCACGGCCGCCCATCAGGTAGAGGGAAATAATATTTACAGTGACTATTGGGTTATGGAACATATCAAACACAGTGATTTCGTGGAGCCCAGCGGTACTGCAGTAGATCATTACCATCGCTATGAGGAGGATATCCGGCTGCTGGTTCAGGCAGGGCTAAATGCCTATCGATTCTCTATTGAATGGGCAAGGATTGAACCTGAGGAAGGGAAATTTGATCCTGAAGAAGTTGAACATTACCGAAAAGTGCTGGATTGTTGTGCTGCAAATGGCGTGACTCCTGTGGTGACACTGCATCACTTTTCAAGTCCGGCCTGGCTTATTGGAAAAGGTGGGTGGGGAAAGCCTTATGTAGTGCAGGCCTTTGCACGATACGTCCGTTATGTTGCTCAGGAGTTGGGAAGCAAAATGCCTTATATTTGTACCATCAATGAAGCTAACATGGGTGGTCAGCTCAATAAAATCGTGGCGGATATGATGAGTGCAGGTAAAAAAGAAGGTGGTGTGCAGGTCGGCACCAATACAGGCCTTGATCTTAAGGCTATTGTCCTTGGGATGTTTGAGCAGGGTAAAGCCTTCCATTGCGGCCCCTTTGGTGTTAATACTTTCTTAAAGCCCCGGAAACCGGAGAAGGAACGGCTGATTATGGAGGCTCATCGTGCGGCTGTGAAGGAGATAAAGGAGGTTTGTCCTAATGCAAAAGTGGGACTTACGCTGTCTCTCTTTGATTACCAGCCCATCGGAGACGGCAGGGAAGCGGCAGATAGACTGTGGCAGGAGGATTTTGGTTTCTATCTGCCCTATATCAAGGAGGATGATTTTTTGGGAGTGCAGAATTATTCCCGGAAGATCGTAGATGCAAAAGGAGCCAGAGAGCCTGCCGCTGATGCGCCTGTTACACAGATGGGTTACGAGGATTATCCTGCCTCTATTGGTCATGTGCTGCGTAAGGTTGCGGAGGATTTTCACGGAGATATGATCGTGACGGAAAATGGCATAGGCACAGATGATGACGCACGGCGCTGCGAATTTATCCAAGAAGCCTTTGCAAGTGTCGAAGCATGCATTCAGGACGGGCTGCCGGTGAAGGGGTATTTCTACTGGAGCTTATTGGATAATTTTGAATGGCAGGCGGGTTATGCTAAGACCTTTGGTCTGATTGCCGTAGACAGATCCACTCAGAAACGCATGCCGAAGCCGAGTCTTCATGTTCTCGGCACACTGAAAAAAGGAGAAAAATAATGGAAAAAATTGCATTTAACAATGATTGGCGATTTAGAAAGCAGGAGAGTACTGACAGTGTGCCCGTCACTTTACCCCATGACGCACAGATTCTGGAGCAGCGCAGTGCCGATGCCTCCAATGGCGGACATGGGTATTTTCCCGGCGGAGTGTATGTTTATGAGAAGACTTTCTGCGCCCCGGCAGAATGGGAGGGCAAGACGGTTCTGGTTGAATTTGAGGGCATTTACCGGAACAGCGAAATCTCTCTTAATGGAGTGAAGATTGGCGGACGGCCTTACGGCTACACTACTTTTGCACTGGAACTGACAGGACTTCGCAGTGGAGAGGAGAATACTCTGACTGTGGTGGCGGACAATTCTCAAATACCTAACTCCCGTTGGTATACGGGAGCGGGAATCTATCGTCCGGTATGGCTGTATGTGGGAGAGAAAGAACACATCAATTACCAGGGAGTGAAAATTTCCACATTGTCTCATGCTCCGGCAAAGATCCGGGTGGAAACATCGGTTACCGGCGGGGATATCGGAGTGGAGATTCTGGATGGGAACAGTGTGGTTGCCTCTGGTGAGGGAAGTCCTTTAGAGTTGGAGATTCCGGGTGCAAAACTTTGGAGTGATGAGACCCCCAATCTTTATACCTGTCGGGTAATCCTGACAAAAGGCGGTGAGATCGTGGATAGTACAGAAGAAACATTCGGGGTACGCACAGTCCACTGTGATCCAAAGGGTTTTTATGTAAATGATAAGCGAACCCTGCTGCGGGGCGGCTGTTTCCACCATGATAACGGTATTCTGGGCGCAGCTACTTACGATGAAAGTGAGTGGCGCCGGGTGCGGATCATGAAGGAGATGGGTTTCAACGCCCTGCGTTCCTCTCACAATCCCACCAGCCGCGCTCTGCTGGAAGCCTGCGATTATTACGGGATGTACCTTATGGATGAGACTTTTGATATGTGGTATCTGCGTAAGAGCAAGTACGACTATGGAATGGATTTTGAACAGTGGTGGCAGGAAGATACTTCTGCCATGGTGAACCGGGACTTTAACCACCCCAGCGTGATTCTCTATTCCATCGGCAATGAGGTCTCTGAACCGGGCAAGAAAAAGGGCGTGGAAATGGCAGGACAGATGGTGAATTTTATCCATGAACTTGATTCAAACCGCCTTGTCACCGGCGGCATGAACCTGATGCTTATGTCCAACTATTCCAAGGGCAAAGGTCAGTATGACAATGTGGACAAAGAGGAGAAGAAAAAGGATAATGACAAAGAACCGAAAAATGCCAGTCTGATGTTCAACGTCGCTGCTTCTGTGGTGGGAACCGGCATGAATAAGGCAGCCAATTCCGATAAGGTGGATGCTGTGGTCAGCCCGGTTTTGGATATATTGGATATTGCGGGTTATAATTATGCTTCCGGCCGTTACCCAAAAGAGGGAGCGAAGCATCCGGACAGGGTGATCTTTGGTTCTGAGACTTTTCCTCAGGATATTTATAAGAACTGGGAGATGGTAAAGAAATACTCTTATCTGATAGGTGATTTTATGTGGACGGCATGGGATTACCTGGGCGAGGCCGGTATCGGTGCGTGGAGCTATACCGGCGGAATGCCATTTAACAGACCATACCCATGGGTGCTGGCAGGAGCCGGCGTGATAGACATTCTGGGAAATCCGGATGCCTCCTGCAAGTATGCTTCCACGGTCTGGGGGCTTGAGAAAAAACCGGTGATCGGAGTGCGTCCGGTAAATCATCCCGGCGTCAGAGTAAGTAAGTCCGTCTGGCGCGGCACCAACGCCATGGAAAGCTGGGCCTTTAATGGCTGCGATGGCAACAAAGCACAAATTGAGGTTTATGCCCAGGCTGCAAGCGTGGAATTACTGTTAAACGGCAAGAGCCTTGGGAAAAAGAAGCTTAGGGAGTGTAAGGCTATGTTTAAGACCAAATACGTTTCCGGCACTCTTACTGCCGTAGCCTATGATGAGGGCGGCAGGGAGATTTCCAGAAATGAGTTGAGATCCGCATCCGGCAAAATATCTGTTGTCATTAAGCCGGAGGTAAAGTCCGCCAAACCCGGCGGGATCATCTATGTCCCTGTGGCTTTGGAAGGAGAGAACGGCGTTGTGGAATCTGGTGCTGACCGGAAGCTGACTGTTTCTGTCAAGGGCGGGGAGTTATTGGCCTTTGGAAGTGCTAATCCCTGTACAAAGGAGCAGTACCATACCGGAAGCTTTACTACCTATTACGGCCGGGCACTGGCAGTTGTCCGGGTTCGGGAGTCGGTTACCATTACCGTTACCGACGGGATACAGAAGGCAGAGGCTTTTGTTGCCATGGAAAAGTAAAAAGGAGACGGAGGAAGTCTGACGAATGCGCGGGCAGAGTATTTAAGTCCGTACGGAAAAATTAGCTCATTCTGTACCAATACAGCAAGGAACTCATTCATTTACTGCTCCTCAGTATAACATTGGCACAGAACACTCCGTTCCCGTAAAGGAAACGGCTGTATCCGCCGTTTTTCTCTGCTATATGGCGCACTGACTGGAGACCTACGCCTTCGCCTCGCCTTTTGGAGGAAAGGAATATACCCTCTTTTTCCCGAATATCCCCGTCAAAGGTATTTTCTACAGACAGCAGCGCCATATGATCGGAATGCAGGCGTGCCCGCACTTTGATCTGACGTCTGGCGGGCGCGGTCTTAATGCTTGCCTCCAGTGCATTTTCAAGGAGGTTAGACAGTACAAGACACAGGTCGATCTCAGGTACCGGAAGCTTGCAGGGAAGGTCTAACTCAAAAGAAAACGGGATGTCCTGCTTGCGGTACAGCATTCCGTAATGGCCTGCCACGCTGTCAACAGCCGTGTTGCTGCACAGACCAAGCTCTATATCCGGAAAGCTGCCCTGTGCATCGGAAAGGTATTCTTTTAAACTTTCCCATTCCTTTCGCGCAGCAAGACTTTGCATAGTATTGAAATGGTGGCGCATATCGTGGCGCGCCTTGCGGGTTTCCTCAATAGCGGTACGCAGATTGTCATACCGCGCCTGCTGCATGGAGAGAAACTGATTCTCCCGGCGGAGCCGGTCATTACGGCTTAAGCTGGATGCCATGAGGTAGAATAGCGCATAGAACAGCAGAAGCAGGGCCAGAAGCGAGAGGCTGATGAGGATATATATGGATCTGAGCCGCCCCCAATCTAAAATGTCGGGATTTTTGGGTACCATGATCAGGTTCAACCCGATAAACATAAGAGGCAGGATCCAGAATACATACCATGTCTGAGCAAAGGCTTCTTCCTCTAAAAGCCGTCTGGCGGCATGAGTGGCAGGATGCCAGGCAGCCAGGGTAAAGACACAGCACATCAAAAACCAGGACAGGGAAACGCCGGGTAAAAATGGCAGAGCAGGATCTTCGGAACTTAAGATGCCGTTTATTGCTACTGCCGCACCGCCCAGGCAGGAAAAAGCAGCACATACGGCAAGGAAGACACTGATAGATTTCCAACGTGATATTTTAAGTGTATGGACGTAAAAAACGCCAGCAATGAGTATAACAGGGAAAAACAGCCAGATAAGTCGGATGCTGAAAAAGCAGCTTACAGCGCCACCTGCAAGGCAGAGAAAGAGAGTAAGAGGGACTGCTAATGCCATCAGTTTTGTGAGATGCATCCGCAGATGCTGTTTCATAGGCAGGAAAGCGAGCAGCATACCTGGAAGGAGGATCATAAGCTCCAGTGTGGAGCAGAGGAATTCTTTCATGGCTGAATCCTCCTCTCAAAGAGAAAGTCGCCGAAAGCCAGTCTGGCAGCTTTGGAAAGATCACGGCTGACAGGAAGTCTTTTTCCATTCTTAAGCACAAAATCTGTGCCGTCAAAATCCCCGGTATGTTCCAGGTTGATGATGAGGCCCCGGCTGCACAGGAAGAAACGCCCGTCCGTAAGATTGGCGGCAAATTCACGGAAGGTCTGGCGAGTGACAACTTTCCGTCCGTCAGTCCGATAAATGTATATCTGGTGCTGGTAATGCTCGGCATACAGGATCTCCTGAAAACGCAGACGGACAGTGCCGCCTGTGACATTCACATCAATATACCTGTCTTTAGAGGGAAAGTGCTTTACGATCTCATCAAACAGGACTGCCAGATCTGCATCTGTGCAGGGCTTTACCAGATAATGGAATGCACGGACGCGGAAACCGTCAAGGGCATGGTCTGTGGAGGCAGTGATAAAGACCAGCAGGCAGTCTGTATCAAAGAAGCGCAATGCTCTCGCTGTATCCACCCCATTCTCATTTTTCATATAAATATCAAGGAAGACCAGGTCAAACCGTTCTTTTTCGGCAACGGAAAGAAAATCCGTTCCGGAATCAAAATCAGAGATTGTGGCGTCAAGGGAAAGACGGGCAAGCCGGATGTTCAGTCTGTTTTTTAAAGTTTCCCGCTCCGAAGCAATATCATCTACTATGGCAATCCGCATGGAAAAGTCTCCTTTACTCAATCATCCACGTTATGTCATGAATCTGTGATTCATGATCGCCATTCGCCGCTCGTCAAACATGCAAGCATGCTTTGATCGCTAACGTTCATTATATCATAGCATAAGATCATGCAAAAAGCGAGAATCACAACCGTCATTGACAAAAATGACGGGCACAATTCGTGACGGATTTTTACAATTCGTGCCACGGCTATGGAAAAAAGCAAAAAATACATATATTTTAGATGTAAGTGATTTATAGTATCAGAGTAGAAAAGGAGAAATCATATGAAAAGAAACATAAAAACTGCAGCATTAATTGCAGCCGTTTTTCTGGCTTTGCCAGCTTTTGAAAATCAAAATGGTATCAACATTGTAAATGCTGGATCCGATAATAACACCAGAGAATATTCACCTCAAACACCGCTGCCTTCAGACAACAAGAGCGAAGTTCCCGTCAGTAAGTCGGAAACCGCTCCGGTTCCCGAAACCATTCCCATTCACAGCCATAACTTTCAATATATGACGATACAGGAGGCGTCGGAAACACAAGATGCTGTCATTCTGATTCGATGCTCCTGCGGTATAACCAATGGAACGATTACGGAACCCGGAAGTGCACTGAATATCTTTATTGAAGACATTATTAGAGATATTGCCAATGCTCCTGAAAACGGAACTGTTACCGCCGAAACAAAAATCTGGATCTGCTATAATAAAGCGGTCATGGATGCTCTTTTACAGAGACCGGATGTAACTCTCGTTACAAATTATCGTTATAATAACGTAGATTACACTGTTACCATACCTGCCGGCTATGAGGCGGATACTTTGCTGGATGAAAACGGCTACTGCGGATTCCGCTACCTGGATAAGGTATTCGGAGGAAGCGAGGTTACGGCATAAGGCAATGATTGTTTCCGATTTCCTTCTGAAAGCATGCCACGCCAGATATTTCATCAAGAGACAGGGGCCGATTATAATGACTGTTCATATAGTCCATAACCAGCTTCAGCCTGTCAAAGTGCTTTTGGTATTTTCTCAAATCTGTATCAGGGATGGGGCGGAAAAGTTATGATACAACGCTACAGATACCGGCAAAGATGCTGCCGGAAAAAATCCTTGCGAGGAATTTAAATAGTACAACGCAAGGATTTTTTCAGCTACTGTTTTCAGCATTTATTTTTATTCAGCATTATCTGTCTTTCTCTTTTCAATGAGTGTATTCATGATTTCATTTCGTTTTTTCTCTGTAAGCGGATAGATTATAGAGAGAATGGCTACAATGGAATGCAGAATAGCGGGGATGATCCAGAGGGTAATATTTATGCCGATTAGAGCACTTGCCTTTTGGATGCCGCCTGCTTCAATTGAAGTATCCAGCTGGGATACTGCAAAAATCAGAGTACAAAGCAGGGAACCGATAGCTGGACCTACCTTGGAGGCAAAGCTGTAGGCAGTCATTCCAAGTCCGTCCAGACGAAGACCGTAATTTACCTCACCATAATCAATGGAATCAGCAAGCATATTTAAAATAGAGATTGTACAGACTACGACCAGACCAAAACTCAAGCTGTGGAAAATGTATGACATAGTTAGATTATTTGAGAAAAGAAATCCCAAAACAAGACAGATTACAACAGCAATATTGGATATGGCCATCATTCTTTTATTGCCAATTTTCGCGAGGATAATTGCAGAAATTGGCAGAAACACAATCATGCAGATATAGGATGCAGTCGAGTACATGGAACTGGATGCTTCAGGAAGCCGGAGAACGTAAACAAAGTAATAAACTACTGAGTTCGAGTCAACTGCCTGTCTGGTAAAAAAGCAGAGCGAAATGCCCAGTGAACAGAGCCAGGGAAGATTTTGAGTAAATAGATATCTGGCATGCTGCAGAACACTGTAATTTTTGTTATCAGATTTTATTTGTGCTTTTTTCTCTGCAATTTCTTCGGGAGTATAAACTTTTTTCTCATGACATACAAAATAGGTTATGAACCACAGACAGGCAGCAACAAATGCATAAATAATAACTGTGATTAAATAGGAGACGGGCTTGCTTCCGGTTTTTTTCGTAAGGATTTCGACAAGAGGAAGGAAGCACGCCATAACGATAATATTGCCAATCAATGCACAGACCATGCGGACCGTATTTAGTGTGGTGCGTTCCACACTATCATTTGTCATCAGGGTCATCAGGGAGCTGTATGGCAAATTGATAGCGGTATAGCACCAGGTAAATATGGAATATGCAATTACTGCCCAAATAACCTTTACTGTGACGGTTGCCCCGGCGGGGATGGCAAACATAAAACAGCTGATAACAGCGAAAGGAATTGTAAATTTTGCTATCCATGGACGGGCCTGCCCTTTTTCAGTAAAAGTGCGGTCTACCATTCCACCGACAATGATGTCATTTATCCCGTCCCAGATTTTGCTGACAAAGATAATCATGCCAACGATTACCAACGGTATATTGATGACGTTGGTACAATAATACATATAATAAGATGTGATAATCATATTTACAAGGCATCCGCCCAGGTCAGCGGCACCGTATCCTATTTTTGATGAAATTTTTAATTTATCCATAGTAATCCTCTTTCTTTCTATTGCAGCTGCCTGTCCATAAAGCAGGAGGCAACCAAATTTTTTCCATTATCAACGCAGTAATCTTCTCCAATAAAACCTGCTACACGCAAATGTCCTTCGCCTGTCCGAAAGGTGTTATTACGAAATATAATACCATCATATATTCGATTGCCTGTGGCGAATCCGTGTCCCCTGCAGTCGGCTCCGGCAGCGAGTACACGATAGCGGTAGCCATCAATTTCATTGTTTTCGCAGCACAGTCCTTCGATTCTGTTATCAGATACTGTGACCAGCGGTATGTTATCATCCTCTATGGGAGGAAGCCATTCCATGTCATGCCTGGGATAACCGAAATTCCAGTCATATCTGCGGCCTTCCAGTTCTACGGCCCGAAACATAAATGCATAATCCGCATTTTGAATTATATTGTTGTGTATTCTGATATCGCGGGTGACATTGTGGCTGCAGAGAGTTTTACCATCCAACATTGCGTATACACTGACAATACTGGGACCGGCACCGTCCATAGTATTTCCACTGATATCAATTTTTTCAAGAAGTGCATTTTTTATGGTAAGTCCCTCATAGTAATCCTGCCTTGCAGCACCGATAAAAAGACTGCGGGAGGGTTCCCCAACATCTGGAATTACCCGAGTGATTTGATTGTCATGTATGGAGACATTTCGTAATATTGCATTTTCAGACTTTCCGTTAAGCGGTTCCGCTGCAAAAAGGTACATTCCCGCAATTCCGTGTCCAAAGCGATTACCGATAATTTCTATGTTTTCTGCCAGACCATCAGTCGTGTTGTGGCAGGCGGCAACAATACTGAGTGGGACATCCCAGCATTGCTCTACAGTATTATTGATAAAGTGAAGTCCACGCATGGTCATCTTTGAAAAATGTCCCTTATGTGAGGCGATCATTTCCATAGTTGTTGCACTGCCCACCAGGTTGAAACCGATTCGCACTTGTCCGCTGATTTTGTTGTTTTCAAACCAGATATCTTCAAGCAGACAGTTATTGACAGCATCGCATTCTGATCTTGCAAATGCAGCTCCGCCTGTAAAGGGAAGTGTGGCTGACAGTTCATTGGTTTCCCAATTTGAGGGTTGGCAAATTACATTGCAGCCGCGAAAACAGACATTTCGCAATATCCCTTCCGAATAGGAAGAACCAAATTGGAAAGCAACTTTTTTAAGCAGAACTGTAATGTTTTCCAAAAAAATGTTTTCTGCTGTCTGTCCAGCTGGATCCAAATCTACCGCACAGGTAAATTCCTGCAAAGTAAGGTCACTAATTGAAACATTTGAAGCTGTGATATAAATTCCGGAGCTTTGGGCCGCACCAATATAAGGACCGGAAGCGGGCGGCAGACTTCCTGTGATTACTGCACCATTTCCATGAAGAGTTAATTTACTGGAGATATGCAAAGTGCGAGAGAGGGTATAGGATTCTGCCCTAAGCTCGCAGATACCATTTTCCACAGCTTGTAGAAATAATTGTTCTTCCTGGGAAAAGGCTTTTAACTCGACTTCTCCATCCAGATAAGCTGCAAGATTGTCCAGATGAAATCCGACAGGTATTTGATTGTTGTATGTTTTCATTGAGTCCCTCCTTTTGTAAAGATGTTTGAATATACCCGTTGGCAGGTGCTTTTAGTTTATTGCTTAGCGGTAACTGATTCTATCATGATTATCTGATGATTATCGTAATCATACTTTTATGGTTGAATTTTTCATGCAAGAGTTATATATTAATTGGCAGGAGAGGGAAGAAAGGAAAAAGGTGAGATGGTTATGTTACCTGATCGGCATAGGTTGAATAAAATTGATAAATTGCATGATGGGACAGGGATTACATTTCTACCGTCGGAGGATACTCTGAATTATCAATTGGAATCCGGCCTGTCACATTTTCCTTATGAAAAGGAGAAAGAAATTTTTTCATGTTTTCTAACAGGAAATGTTGAGAAATTTGATCAGCTGTTAGAAGAGATACAAATTAGTGGAATTTCTTTAGGACCGACGGCTTCCAGTGAAGATCAGTCACTTCGGTATGCCATTGCAATATCTGCTGCCATTGCGTGCAGGTATTGTGTAGAAGGGGGTATGCTCCAACTGGAGGCTTATAGCCGTTGTGACAGTATCGTCAGAACTATGGACGAAACGGCGAATATTCTAAGCGTGGATCAATGGAATATTTATTTGGGAAAGCTTAGGGAGCTGGTTATCCGAATGAGAGAAATCCATTCCGGTCCGTCCGTCAGACCAGAGATTAGACTGGCCTGTAATTATGTGTTGAACAATCTTCATAAAGGAATTACGGTGACGCAGATGGCCGAAGTAGCCAGTCTTTCTGTATCCTATTTTAAATCTGTATTTCAAAAAGAATTGGGAATTACACCGAGTGCCTATGTTATGCAGCAGAAATTAAGGTATGCCTGTCAGCTTCTTAATTCAACGGATCAGTCGATCGCCAATATCGCATATACTTTGGGATTTTGTTCCCAAAGTCATTTCACGAAAATGTTTCGGCAAGTGTTAGGAAAAACACCTTCAGAATATAGAAAAGATAATAAAGAAATTTAAATATGTGCAAAGACAAACTACCGCATGGAGAATGCAGGTTCCATCATGCGTGACTTATAAGATGCTTTTTGTATTTCTCAATGCACTCTGTAAATAAACGGATGGCGCTCCTGGCGTCTCCGTTTCGTATATGCTCCGTGGTCTGCACCAGTACTTCATAGGTATTTTGCCGTCCGATATATTCGCAGTAATCTGTCCATGCTGAAATAGAAGCAGTAAAAAAAGCATTCATAATGAGCGGAACGATACAGTTTCCGCTCAGCGCGGACAGTGTCTTGCGGTACATAAAAAGGGTGGAGGCAAACGTTTGAATATCGGAGCAAATGGCTTTTTTCATGTCTTCCTGCAAAAGCTCCAATTGTCGGATATCATCAGGGGCATGCCGGAGCGCAAGCTCTTCAATGGCAGGACATTCCAGATAGATGCGGACATTCAGAAGATCGATCAGCATCTTTTTATCAGGCATGCCGCCCCGATAGCGTATGATGGCAAACAGCGTATCCAGATTGCCGGTTCTGGCATAGTCCGCAACATAGACGCCTTTTCGTGATTTCACTTCCAGAAAGCCCATGCGGGTCAGTTCACGGATACCTTCATGGACAATGGTCTTGCTGATCCCCATAGTATCCGCCAATTCCCGTTCGGAGGGCAGGCGGTCATCCGGCTTTAATTCTCCGGACAGGATCATTTCTTCTATCTGAGTTAAAAATAATTCTTTGATGGATGGCGCATCAATTTTTCTGAAATTCAATGAGATACCCTCTTTCCGGTCTTTATAGATAACTGTTATGTCTATCGCTCAACTCTCATAAATATATCATGTACCGCGTGGTAACGTCAATAAAAACTGGTCAGACCAGGACCAGATAAAATGAGAAATACTTTTTGGTTATTCTGTCAATTTACAAATGGCGAAATTTGTCGGAATATAGATGTATAGTAGGCAATTTATGCGTATGAATAGCGAACCATATTCGCACAAAATTTGCAGAATGAACAGGAGTGGAGGATTATATGGCAAAAGACGTACGTGTCATAGAAGTAAAAAGAAGTATTTTTGAAAATAACGATAAAGATGCTGAGAGATTACGGACCGAATTGAAGGAAAAAAAGGTTTTTCTGCTGAATTTGATGTCATCTCCGGGAGCAGGAAAAACGACTACATTGCTGGCCCTTGCCCGCGCGCTTAAGGGGCGGATCAATATGGGCGTTATGGAGGCAGATATTGATTCCGCTGTAGATGCTGAGAAAATGATAGAAGCAGGCATAAAATCCATTCAGATCCATACAGGAGGAATGTGCCACCTGGATGCGGATATGACCAGACAGGGATTGTATGAGTTCGGTATGGAGGATGCGGAGCTGATCGTGCTTGAAAATGTAGGTAATCTGGTCTGTCCTGCAGAGTTTGATACCGGCGCTGTGAAAAATATGACGATNCTTTCNGTNCCGGANGGAGATGACAAACCNCTCAAATATCCGCTGATGTATGAGAAGTGNGATCTNCTTGTNATNAATAAAACNGATGTCCTGCCNTATTTTGANTTNGACNGGNANAANGTNGAGAANTATGCGCNNCTTCGNAATCCGNATATTGATATTCTTTATATTTCAGCGAAGACCGGAGAAGGNATCGANGAACTTGCGGACTGGATANTAAAAGAAGCGAAAGCATGGATAGNGTAAAGAAAAGGACAGATGGAAATATGAAACAGGAAAAANCAAAGATTTTNGCTGTGGCNGGTAAAGGCGGCGTGGGNAAGACCTCCATTGCGGCTACTNTTGTCNGGATTCTGGTGGAGGCATATCCGNAGAAAANGATTTTAGCTATCGATGCAGATCCGGCNGTGGGNCTCTCCACTGCGNTGGGAATNGAGGTAAAAAGTACAGTGGATGACATNCGTAAGGAAGTTGTAGCTGCGGCTGAGGATGGGGACAGTAAGAGCGCGATCGAATTATTGGGCGAGGCCAGATACCGCATCTTTGANGCNCTTTTGGAAACGGATGGATTCAGTTTTATCGCTATCGGAAGACCTGAATCNGCGGGCTGCTACTGTAAGATCAATTCTTATCTTAAGGAAGTNATCAGNATTCTGTCAGAAAACTTTGATTATGTNGTGATTGACGGAGAAGCCGGTATCGAGCAGATCAACAGGCGGGTGATGGAGAAGGTCACACACCTTCTGCTTATTACGGATTCCAGTAAAAAGGGAACTCAGGTCATTCAGACTATCCGCCATGTGGCGGATGAGCTGGTGATGTATGAACAGATCGGGGTTATTGCGAACCGTCTGCCGTCTTTAGAAGTGAAAGATTTTATGGACACAGGAGATATGCCGGTGCTTTCTTACATTCCGTCAGATGCATCTTTAGCTGAATTTGATCTGAAAGGAGAGAATGTTTTTTATCTGCCTGAAGATGCGGCTATTGTTAAGGGGACGAGGCAGGCCATGAGAGAGATAGGGATTATAGACTGAGGAAGCTGATGGCACAGCAGTTCTTAAGAGGGAGGATGAGATGAAAGATTTAAAGCATATGTATTATTTTGAAAAGCTTCTGGAGGATGCAAATAATGAACTGGTCCGCCAGGCNCAGGGCGAAGGAAAGAAATGTGTTGCTACGGTNTGTGAAAACATTCCGGAGCCGCTTTTAAATCTGCCGGGTACTTTTTCTGTGCGTCTGCGTGCTCCGCGCACCGGCTCCATAGAGATGGCGACTTATTATCTGACCAGTTTTCTGTGTGAATACACAAGNGCGCTTNTGGAACGGGCGATGGAAGGCGGTTTTAATTTTACAGATTGTCTGATCGTNCCGGATGGATGCTCNATGCTGAATCGATGTGCAGANAATATGGAGCTTTTAAANACNATGCCCAAGGAGCATTTTTTCCATGAATATCTGGAAATTCCCATGAAAGCGGATGACAACGGATTGAATCTCTATGTACTTCAGTGCAAAAATCACATTTTGAACCCGCTGAAAGAGAAATTCGGAATTGATATATCAGATGAGGCTATCNGGNAAGCTGTTAAGGAGCATAATCATATCTGTGANCTGATCCGCAGGATCGGAGAGTACCGCAANGAGGAAAATCCAAGGATCACCGGATATGAATTTCATATTATCACTATGGCCACNTATGCAGCGCCCAAGTATCTGCTTGCAGAGAAANTGGAGGAAACTCTGGAGGAATTGAAAGACAGAAANCCGGATGAGAAAAATCCCTATCGGGCGCGGGTGGTGCTGGTAGGTTCNGAAGTGGATGANGTAGANGTGGTCAGACTGATCGAGGACTGNGGNGCATATGTGTGTGCGGATCGTTTCTGNTACGGNTCCTTCCCCGGNCGTGACCAAATAGTGCTGACNCANGAAGAAGATGCGCTGACCCAGATCTGCCGTCAGTANATGTACAGAGGCCAATGTCCCAGATATATGAATCAGGATAAGATACAGGAAAGACGCCGGTATGTAGACAGGCTGGCAAAAGAATACCGGGCGGACGGGATCATCTATCAGCAGATAAAATTCTGCGATCCATGGGCATATGAACGCATGGTAGGGACACATGTACTGCGTGAGGATTATCACTATCCTGTCCTGTCTATAGACAGGCCTTATACCACAGGCAATTCCGGACAGCTGCGCACCCGTGTGCAGGCTTTTATGGAAAGTGTGGAGCTTAAGAAAATCCAGGGAGGTGGCAGATAGTGGGAAAACAAATAGGAAGCGAACGGCTTGGAGATTTTTATACCAAGGGCAAGGTGAAAAAACGCCGGGAGTGGCGCGGCGTGAGGGATACTCTTTATGATTATGGGCGCTGGCTCCATATTATGGGGATTCTGACCAAATTCATCGTTAAGCCCAGAAATATCAAAGCTTTCTTCCGTTACAGATGGATGGGCAATTATCTGGCAGCCCCTATGATGGTAGACAGACATACACAGGGACTTCGGGGACCGCAGCTGCGCATCGCTCACACCGAGTTTGACCTGGTCATGGAAGATGTGGCGAAGCTGCTGGATAACCTGTTTAGAGGAGACCGGAGGATCGGGAACGATAAGAAATTCTCTGATAAGGTGGTCTTGGTAGACGAAAATGAAATGACGGCAGTGTTGATGGGTTTTCCTAACCTGAAAGGGCTCAGCCGTGAAACACCGTCGGTCTATGTATCCGTACTGCTCAATCAATATGCGGCATGCCACTACATTGATGTGGCACAGGAGTTTGGGCTTCCGGGTGATGTGTGTCCCATGCCTGAGGCGGAAGCCGGGGTATCCATTGACGATGATTTTCCTGTGCTGGGTGCATGCGCAATTCAATGTAATACTACCTGTGACGGTTCTTTGATGGGAAACAGCGTCATATCCAAACGTCTGGAATTGGAAGATGGCATCCCCTGTTTTCAGCTTGCGGCGCCGCTGCGGCACCGTGAAGAGGATGTACAGGAATATGCGGCGCAGGAGATCCGCAATGCCATCAAATTTATAGAGGACCATACCGGTGAAAAATGGGATTGGGATTATTATTTTACCTGTGCAAAGCGTGTCAATGAATCTACCCGTCACCGGATGGAATGGCTGGATATGAACAAGACAGACTATCCTCAGGTATTTGGTTCGAATCTGGCGCTTTATACAGAAACCAACTATATGGCGATCTGCGGTAAGATGCAGGAGTTCGTGGAAGCTGACCGCAAGATAACCGCCATTGCGGAAAAAGCGTATAAGAACAAGACTATGGTGGTAAAGGAATATCGTCACCGTGCGATTATCTGGGGAGTTCAGTCTCATTTTTACTTTGACTTTTTGATCTGGCTGCAGAACTGCTGGGGGATCCTGCCTCTTACCGATATGCTTTCCATGGTATCTACTAAGGTACTGTCTGAGGATGATAAAGAGCAGGCAATTTATGATATGGCCTGGCTGACAGAGAACATGATCATGCGGAACAGGACCCATGGCGGATACAAAGTTCTGCTGGATGAGCTTTGGGAATTCTGCGAGGAGTTCCGTGCGGATACCGTGATCTTATGGGAGCATATCAGCTGTAAGGCTCTGGATGGTATGCATGGGCAGTTTGAGGAAAAGGCCAGGGAAAAGGGAATTCACTTGATCTGGGTGGATCATGATCTTTTTGATCCCAGGGTGATCTCCAGACAGGAGATCCGCGATCAGGTCAACCGTTATATGCGGACGGTGTTTAGGGAGGAACCTCTTGACCCGACTTTGGAGGTGATCCATGATGAGCATTCCTGGTAAGGAAATGCAGTCGGCAGGATATAGATATACAGGATATAGAAATATTGCACAGGAGGGAAAAGCAACATGAAATATTACGGAGGATGTGATTCCGGAAGTACTTATACGAAGTGTGTGATCATTGATGAAAACGGCAAAATGGCTGCAAACGTTACTCTCCGCAGCCGTATCAATTCTGTACTCAGCGCAGAGGATGCCCTGAAACAGGCTGTGGCACAGGTTCCGGAGCTAAACAGTGCCGAGGATTTGGAATATCTGGTAGGAACCGGATATGGACGGAATAAAGTTCCCTTTGCTGATGAAAACATTTCAGAGATCAGCTGTCATGCAATGGGCGTCCATGTGGCGGATCCAAGTGTAAAAGCGATCATTGATATCGGCGGCCAGGATGTCAAGGGCATTTCTGTAGATACTGACGGGACGGTGCTGAGTTTTGCTATGAATGACAGGTGTGCAGCGGGAACAGGAAGGTTCTTTGAAGCTATGGCGAGGGCATTTGAAATGGATCTTACAGAATTTTCAAAGCTGTCCCTGAAAGCGAAAAATGTGATCCCTATCACCTCACAGTGTACCGTATTTGCGGAGTCTGAGGTCATTTCTCTGGTGGGAGAAGGAAAACCCATGGAGGAGATTGCGGCAGGTATTGAATTATCCGTAGCCAAAAGATGTTTTGTAATGTCTAAAAAAGCAGGAGCTGTGGACCGGGTCACACTCACAGGCGGGTGTGCCAAAAATGAAGGATTAAAGGAAGCGATTGAGAAAGTCCTGAAGCTGAAGGTCATTGAACTTCCTATCGATCCGCAGCTGATGGGAGCTCTGGGAGCTGCAGAGTACGCCAGACAGAAAGGAAGCGCGAAATGATAGGAGCTATCATATATATCATAGCCATTGCGGCAGCGGTGATCGCAGTACTGTTTATCTTGACTTTTCTTGTCTATTTCTTTAATCTGGATATGAAGCTGACAGCAATGCTGGCGCCCTTATTTGATAAACACTATGACAAGATAGACAGGGATAAGCATTTATAATCGATATGAAATTGTTTGATGAAACTATAATAAAATTGCAGATGCTTCTGAAAGCGGAGGAGTGCCGGGAACTGCCTGTGAGCGATACAAGCTGGCCAGAAGTTTCCGACCGGAGTATGATCCTGAGGAGCGACATGGCTTATGAACTGGGAGGAGAGGGACTTCCCGCGGTAGGCTGTACGCTCATCACAGCGGATAAGTCGATCGTTCCCGGGGATGCAGTTACTCTGATCGGCAGGGACCTGCCGGAAATCAGGAAAGATGTTCCCTATGCAAGGATCGCGTTGGTACGAGTAGATGAAGATACACTGGGGGAAGGGCAGGCACTGTATCAGGCCATCCGCGCCCTGGAATATACCAGATATCACTTTTATCCGAAAGGCTTTATGATGCGTGTGTCCGCATCCAGAGGAAAAGAAACCGTTCGAATAGGGAAAGATGCACTGGCAGGAGGCCTGGACTTTGCCAAGACGGGAAACCGAATGATTTCCGCTTTTCACAAAAAGGCTTCAGTAGAAGCTGTCCATCTTTATTATGTGACAAAGGAAACTTTTGATTATAAAGCATTAGAGCGCTGCGCCAAAGAGGCGGAGAATATTACTAAGACAATCGATCATATTTTAAAAAGTACTATCATGGATTGCAATGCCTGCAGCCTGCAGAAGGTCTGCGATGAAGTGGAAGGGCTTAAGGAATTGCATTTTACAAGATAAGAGAAAAAGGAGGAGAAGATATGGCGTTTGATATGGAGCAGTACAACAGGTGGCCCGCAAGGCATAAGCACGACAGCGAGCCCAGTAAAAAGATCATTGCTCTGGGCAAAAAGATCACGGATGTGGCAGCCCACATGATCGGCGGGGTCAAGGTGGAGGATCCGGAGTATTGGGGACTTGCGGAGATCATTACCGAAGAGATGGCAGAGGTAGGGCTTGCCATGAAAAAGAGAACTCCCTACACGTTTGCCGAGATGTGCAAGCTGAATAAGATTGAC
This sequence comes from Lachnospiraceae bacterium, assembly GCA_014803415.1. GTDB lineage: Bacteria > Bacillota > Clostridia > Lachnospirales > Lachnospiraceae > Suilimivivens. The sequence continues at coordinate 104,671 of JAAVBZ010000004.1, read as the reverse complement.
AAGGCTGGCGAGGAAAAGTTTCAGAAGCTTCTGGATGAAATGAGTTACATCGGTCTTCTGGAATATGATTACGGATATCATTATGATCACAACGGACGTACCCATGAGCAGACAGAGCGCAGGTATATCCTGCCCATGTTCGTACCGGGTTCAGCGGAACTTTTCAATATGGAGGAACTGCCGGATGGAAGCAACCCCAGACTGCGGGATCATCCGGATGTGGCGTCTTTCTTTGAACGTATGACCTATATTCCCCTGGCTGGGATCACACAGATGGTGCCTCCCGGAGGAGCGGGAATCGGTATGCATGTCATTCCGGTGGAAAAGGCCATCTCTATGGAGAATCAGTCGGTGGATCTGGAGCATCTTTCCTACTGGCTGAAAAAATACGAAGGCCATATCGGCGTGGGACGTTGCTCCTGCCGGGCTTCCCGAAAGGTTCTGGGCGAAGGAGTAGCTGACGATGATTTTGGCTGGTGTATCGGCGTGGGTGATTTTGCCGATTACTGCCGTGAGACAGGAAAGGGTCACGATATCACATATGATGAGGCCATGGCCATCCTTAAGAGAGCAGAAGATAACGGTTTTGTTCATCAGATCACCAATATTGACGGAGAAAATAAGATTTTCGGTATCTGTAACTGTAATGTAAATATTTGTAATGCACTTCGTACATCTCAGCTTTTCAATACGCCCAATATGTCTCGTTCTGCTTATGTGGCGCATGTGGATAAGGAAAAATGCGTAGCATGCGGACGATGTGTGGAGTATTGCCCTGCCGGTGCTGTGAAGCTTGGACAGAAGCTTTGTACTAAGGACGGCAAAGAGGTAGAATATCCGAAGCAGGAATTACCGGATTCCGTAAAATGGGGAAAAGACAAATGGGATCCTGATTACCGTGACAATAATAGGATCAACAGCCATAAGACAGGTACTTCACCCTGTAAGACGGCATGTCCGGCACATATTGCCGTACAGGGATATTTGAAGAAAGCTTCTCAGGGCAAATACCAGGAGGCACTTGCACTGATCAAAAAGCAGAATCCTTTCCCTGCTGTCTGCGGACGTATCTGCAACAGACGCTGTGAAGATGCCTGCACCAGAGGAACCATTGATGAGGCAGTTGCCATTGACGCAGTAAAGAAGTTTATTGCAGAGCAGGATCTGAAAGCGGAGACAAGATATATTCCTCCTGTAGTGATCCCTGCAAGTATCCATATGGATCATTTTGAAGACAAGATCGCCATTATCGGAGGCGGTCCGGCAGGCTTAAGCGCAGCATTTTATCTTGCGGAAAAAGGGTACAGTCCAACTGTATTTGAGAAAAATGAAAAACCGGGCGGAATGCTTCATTACGGAATTCCTTCCTATAAGCTGGAAAAAGATGTCATTGAAGCAGAAATTGATGTAATGCGGCAGATGGGCGTGGAGATCAAAACCGGCATAGAGGTTGGCAAAGATGTTACACTGAATGAACTGCGTAAGCAGGGTTATAAAGCATTCTATATTGCCATCGGATGCAGCGCAGGCAGGCGTCCCGGCGTTCCTGGAGACGAAGCCGAAGGTACCATGACAGCTATTGATTATCTGCATGATGCCAATACGGGAAATACTTCTTTCACAGGAAAAGTGGTAGTAGTGGGCGGCGGTAACGTGGCCATTGATGCGGCAAGAGTAAGCATAAGAAGCGGAGCTTCTGAAGTCACTATGTTCAGCCTGGAGTCTGAAAAAGAGATGCCTGCATCTGCTGAAGAAGTCAGCGAAGCAAAAGAAGATAACGTAAAGATCCAAAACGGATGGGGCCCGAAAGAAGTACTGACAAAAGACGGAAAAGTGACCGGAATCGTATTCAAGAAATGTACTTCCGTATATAATGCAGAGGGCAGATTTGCACCTGCTTATGACGAGAATGAGACTGTTACCGTGGAATGTGACCGCGTCATTTTTGCGATCGGACAAAGAACGGTATGGGGCAGCCTTCTGGAAGGAGAAAAGGTAGAGTTCAAGGGACCCGCTATTGTAGCAGATAAGCTTACGTATCAGACGGGCCAGCCGGATATCTTCGTAGGCGGCGATGTCTATACCGGTCCTAAATTTGCTATTGATGCCATTGCAGCAGGGCATTATGCAGCAGAATCCCTGCATCGTTATGTACATGACGGGCATATGACCATCGGACGTAACCACTGGGAATTCAACGAGCTGGATAAAAATAATATTCTGGTGGAAAGCTATGATAATTCCTCCCGTCAGAGGGAAGGCGTGGATTCTGCAGTATCGGAAAAATCCTTCAAGGATGCGCATCTGACATTGACTGAGGAGCAGGTGAGAAAGGAAACTGCACGCTGCCTGGGATGCGGAGCTACCATAGTAGATGAAAATAAATGTATCGGCTGCGGCGTGTGCACCACCAAATGCGAATTTGATGCCATCACACTGCACCGCGACAGACCGGAATGTACGACTATGGTGACAGCGGAAGATAAGTTTAAGCAGATCATCCCTTATCAGTTAAAACGTGCCGCCAGAATCGTGAAAAATAAGAAAAAATAAGGAAAGCAGGAAGCAGCCATGCATGAGTTGGGAGTCGTGTTTTATGTTGTTCGTGATGTGAAGCAGGTGGCAGAAGAAAACGCTGTGGAAAAGATAAATTCTGTGACATTACAGATCGGAGAAGTGTCAGGGATCATTCATGATTATCTGATAGATTGTTGGAACTGGGCCAGGAAAAAGGAACCGGTCATGGAGGACGCTGAGCTTTTAATTGAACAGATTGATGCGGTTTCCTTCTGTGAGGACTGCAAGCAGGAATACCCCACGGTACAGTATGCCAAAATTTGTCCCCACTGCGGCAGCGAAAACACTTACCTGCTGCGGGGTAATGAATTTTTGATCAAGGAAGTTGAGGTATATTAGCCGGCCTACGAGTGAAAAATAGTATATGATGACGGCCAAGGGCCCTGAGACAAACGAAAAATGTCTCAGGGCCTTTTCTGATGCCCCATCAGTTTGTTATGTGTATTTGACTGTATTTTCAATTGACATGTGTAATAAAAAATGCTATATTATGTGTAACAAAAAATGCAAAACGGCAGAGTGCAGAGGAGGAAGAAATCACATGAATGAAGGATTGGCAGTATTTCTAAATCTGGCTGAAGGAAAATCCAAGGAAAATGAAGAGCTTATTAAAAGGATAGATGAGCTGTTGCTTGATCATGGGATAGAATATACAGGAATCGGCAATATGTATAGACCGGCAGATAGTGGGGACAGAGATCGTGCAGTGTTTAATGCATGCCGTGCACTAAACGAGGCAGACTGGCTGAAAGATAAACTTGCCGATATTTCTATAATGAATCGAATCGATGCATGCCCTCTTGATCAGATAAAATCAGAACACATGTCGGAACCTTCCGCCTCGAAAATTGAATATTATGAAAAGTATTATCAGAAATCCCATATGTTGGCACAGGGGATCATTATAGATGAAAACAGACGGATAAGAGATGGCTACACTTCTTTTATCATTGCCAAAAAGTACGGGATCCGGCCGAACATATATGAAGCATTTGCAAAGCAGCCTCTCAGGAAAATAGTAAGGGGCAGGCATGTGTTTTGGGATGGAGATAAATGGCAAGTAAAAAGCAATAAGATCTATGCATGGAATTATACTTTAAAACGCCCGGTGGTTCCCGGTGATATATTACAGGTGCAGACGAAAAAAGGACAGGATTTTATTTGTGTACATGAAATCGGCTATGTAACCGGAAAAGAGTTTTGCGCAGAGCACAGGAAAGTGATCAAGCATTTATGAGAAACAATACCTATTTAAAACTGGATAGCATATATAAAAAGTACAAAGGTTATGTGGGAACAAAAGAACTTATGTTGGAGGGATTCTCGAACCGCCAGATAGCTGTTCTGGCTGAAGAAGGATACCTGGAAAAGGTATGCTACGGGTATTATTGGCTGGCTGGGGGAGAATGTGGGAAACCAATAGATTATAAATGTATTGAAGTATGTCTTAGTGATCCAAGAGCTGTTATCTGTATGGACAGTGCCATATATTATCAGGGAGGAATGACGGAAGAACCGGAATATTTATCTGTTGCCACACAGCGGACCGACCGCAGCTTACTGAATATGAATTTTCTGATAAAGCGACACTATTTTTCTGACAAAAATTTTAAGACAGGTATCAGAAAAAGGGATACAGAATTTGGCAGTTATAATATTTATGATGTGGAACGGAGTGTTTGCGATATGATGCGCTTTGAACAGAAAATACAGATTGAGATTATGGATAAGGTCAGAGAAAATGAACAGCAGTATGAAAGGGTTTTGCAATATGCTAAGTTACTTAGAATAAGGCAGCCAAATTCATAAAAGTTTTGTTGCATCAGCCGATATAAGATAATAAAATGTAAATAGGAAAGTATGAATTAATATAGAAAAGCCGTACTATAATCTGCAAGCAGATTATAGTCATGAACTAACAGAGGAGGTGTTTATTATGGCAACTTCGAGCATTAGGAAAAATTTTGTCATTTCAGGCAAGGAACAGGTTGAGATGTTTATCAATGCGATTGAAGAATCTGCCAAAAACCGTCCTGAACATATTTCAGTGGCTGCAAGTGAAATAACAGACGAAGCAGAATTAAGGGAAATGATGAAGCTGCGGAAAATGAAAATAAAGGAGAAAGAAAATGCCGGAAAATGAGGAAAAGCTGTTATCATTTTACCGTGGCAACCGTTTTCACAGTTTGACACCAGACGGACAACATCAGATACAGACGAGTCTCATGAGTTGGTACAGTTTTTAAGATTAATTTAGCAAATGTAAATAAGGGTTTTGCCAAATAGTGTATGAATAGAGTGGTGAAAAAATGAGAAAACAAGAAAAAGGGCTGCAAAGGCTCTTTTTTGTTTTCAGGCAATTCATCATTTATTTTTATAAGGTCACTTGCGTTTTTTGCTTGAGGGAAAACAGGAAGAAATTTGTATTAATCGAATGGAATGTTGTTTTCAGTCAGCAGTGACTTTAAATAAGCAATCTGAGAAGTTAAATCTTCGATTTTGGGTAGATAATATTCAGCATCCTCTTTTTTGGTACGTTCAATAATTTCGGCAGAACTTGTGCCGCACAGATTTAAAATTCCTTCACAAACCATAGATGAGTCTCCTTTCTTTTGGATATTGGCGGTAGTTATTTGGTGCATATATCTAATATAAATGTCCTGTTCCTGATGCTTGCTGTAATCCGCAGCCAGTTGATTGATTAACTTGGTATTATGCAGATTATTAGTGAGACAGTGCAAATATAGGTTGTCTTCTGGAGAAAGTTCTCTGGTAACGATAATTTGTATGGTAAAAGTTTCTTTATTGATATAATATACTCCTGCTGAAGTTTTTGCAATAGTTAGTTTTCTGTCTTTTTGAAGATGTTTCATAAGCTTGCGCGGATAATGGAAACTTAAAAGGGTCAGGCTGACATCAAGGCTGGAGTATTGGTTAACATTTCCCATCTGATCAATAAGTAGTCCGGCATATCCAATGGTCTTATAATATGTATCGATGTTGATAGAAGAACCGATTCCTTTGATCTCAAGCAAATTAAACGTTTTAAAAATATGCGCTATATTTTTGGGAATAGTTTCAAAAGTCAATTTTTTTATTACGAGAAGATCAATTCGGTAGCTGTTTTTACCTAAAACATATTCAGTTATGTATTCCAAAAGATCGGAATAGTCTTTGAGTTCAATCTGGAAAGCACATGAAGCAGCTTCATGCCAATTAACGCGGAAATTAGATGACATATAAAATAGATACCCTTCATAATTAGAGATACTATGATTTGATTAGACGCTTAATTTGAATAATATAGAGTCAAGATTGTTATATAAATATCGGATAGTGTATATATAGCATAAAAGAAAGAATATTACAATGACTTTTGAAATGTAGTATGTAGAAAATACAAGGGTGAATATTTGTAATATTTCCAGTATATTTCAAAATGTTGAGTGGCTTTAGGCTATTTTGCAATATGAGTACAAAATGTTGTATTGTGCACTTTTACAAATCACATTGGTTTCATTGACAATTTGCTTAAGGTACGCTACCTTAGATATATATTTGGGAGGATCTTTATGAGAAAAGCCGCAAAACATACTATAGTTATCTTACTGCTTCTGACCTTAAGCGTTACTACCGCTTTTTTGATATACTTACACTTTTTTGCATCAAANGATAATGACCTTTCNGGAGAATGGACTGCAGATCTGGACATGTCAAAGCAGGCGGCCNTTACGGCTTTTGCCTGGCTGCAGGACATAGAAGGTGTCAGTNTCTCCCTGGAGGACATAGAGTCTTATATGCAGGATNTATCGGTTCAGNTGGAGCTTAATTTAGAGCAGACAGCCCGTAATAATGGAAATTTTAGCANCAATGTTCTGCCGGAAAGCTATGAGGATTGCAGGCAGNCTGCTTATGAAGCGTTTGCTNTGGTTTTTCNGGCGGCTTTGTCCGAGAGACTTCGTATGGCCGGTTATGCAGAGGGAACAGATGAAGAAGACATCGAAGCTCTGGTAACCGAGACTTTCGGGATGTCTACGGTCTCCTATTTGCTGACTTATGGCCCNGCGTTACTTCCTTCTTTCGAAGAACTGCAGGAACAATATGAAGGCAGCGGAACCTATGAAGTCTTAGAAGGCATTTTGATCAGACAGTTTAATGATGGTCAGTTTACTGAGGCTAAGGAAGAATGGTATATCAGGAAAGATTCCTGTTTGATACTGGCAGGTGAAAACGATTCCGGTATGGAAACTCCACTTTCTGATCGATATCCCATTATTTATACTTTAAAACAGCCCTAATATTGTGCGAAGGGAGATCCTATGAAAAAGATTCTGCAAAAAATATGTCTTCTTATAGCGTNTGTGATCATGNTATGTACTGTAATGCCTGTCTGGGCAGCGAACTTCGAGATTACCGGAACCTGTCGGGTACAGGCGGATGGCGGGAGCACTTACACTGTAAAAACTCTGGATTATAGTTATGATAACAACACNTACCTTTCCCTGCGGGATATGGCTATGGTTCTTAAAGATACGGATAAATCTTTCTCTCTGGAGATTCTGAAAAATGCCATAGNTCTCAATCCGGGAGAAACTTACGTACCTGTGGGAGGGGAAAATACAGCCTGGGAAAATGAAGAGAATCCNAATATCACCNTGCGGCGCAACGAATTTAAAGTAGATGAGCAAANCGTATCTTACTATACTCTNATNATGGAGATGCCCNCCGGTTATTACGATTGTTTCATGATGGCCGTAGATCTGGCAATGNTCCTTAATGTGGATATTTCTGTTCCTTCAGCAGGAACTTTGCAGATCCATACACAGGATNCNTTCTGCGTTTCGCCNGATCTGCTGGAAGAAGAGGGATATTTTTACGGCGTCAACAGTGTGCTNNCAGGAGATGCCACTACGGGAGAAATTTNCTACCAATATCAGTCTGACANCCCNTATCCGATAGCCAGTACCTCCAAGCTTATGACNTGTCTNCTGGCAATGGAGGCAATCGCNTCGGGNCAGCTCACTTNTGAGGAGCAGATTACCGTTTCTGATGGNGCGCAGTTACTGGCCGATTCAAGTGACGGGGTGATTCCTTTAAAAGCCGGAGAACAGATCACTGTGCAGGAGCTTTTAATTGGCGCTCTTTTGCCTTCCAGCAATGAATGCGCTTTGTGCCTGGCTGAAACGATTGCGGGTTCAGAGGAAGCATTCGTTCAGATGATGAATCAGAAGGCACTGGATCTGGGACTTTCCCAGACAATCTTTTTCAATTGCAACGGGCTGCCCGTTTACACAGAAGATCCCATTCCTGCAAAACNGCAGAACCGCATGAGCGCAGAGGATATGTTCCGCATGGTATCTTATTTTCTGAAGGTATATCCACAGATTACGGACATTACTTCTTTGGAGAGTGCAGTTCTGGACTCACTTGACATGGAAGTACGCAATACAAATCCGCTTCTGCACAATATGCCGGAGGTGACCGGTTTGAAGACCGGAACTACCAACAAGGCGGGAGCCTGTCTGATCACTTCNCTGACTGCGGATGACGGAACACTGGAGCATGACTTGGTTGTTGTTGTTCTGGGCACCGAGGATTCCATGGAAAGAGGACGGGTTTCGGAGCTGCTGGCCAGATATGCTCTGCAGGTTTTTGATATGGACATGGAAAAAGTGCAGTCAGAGGAATCGTCTCAGCCTTACGGAAATCTGCCCACGCATGCCGAGGCAGCAGTAGAATGGGTTCTTCAGACGGCAAAAGAGAGTACTTAAAAATACACAAAGGACATGACAGAAAGGAGAATATGANAATGNCGATCAAACATGTCGCCAGCTGCGAAGGAAAATGCTGGCAGGAAGAAAGTGTAACTTTGNCAAATGATTTCTCAGACTCTTTGGAACTGACAGGAGTAAAGAAACAAAGAGTACTGGGATTTGGAGGCTGTTTTAATGAACTGGGGTGGGAAGCNCTGCAGCTGGCCGACAAAGAAGCAAGAGAAGAGTTCTTGAAACAATTGTTTTCAAAAGAGGAATGCAATTTTAATTACGGACGAGTTCCCATNGGCGCAAATGATTTCAGTCTGGAATGGTACAGCTGTGATGAAATGGACAGTGATTATGAATTAGAGCATTTTAATATTGAACGGGATAAGCAGTATACGTTGCCTTTTGTCCGTGAAGCCCTGAAATATCAAGAAGATTTTCCGTTGTTCGCTTCTCCCTGGAGTCCGCCTACATGGATGAAGACTAAAAAAGTATGCAACTATGGCACCATGCGGATGGAGGATAAGATTCTGAAAGCTTATGCACAGTACTTTATTAAATTTGTACGTGCATATGAGTCAGAAGGCATAAAAGTAGCTCAGATCCATGTACAGAATGAACCGGTAGCAGATCAGAAGTTTCCTTCCTGTGTATGGACTGCAGATGAACTGAGGATCTTTATCAGGGATTATCTGGGACCTGCACTGAAGGAATCGGGCCTGAACACAGAACTTTGGCTGGGTACCATCAATACTCAGGTTATGGACTATGTGAACACTGTTCTGGCAGATGAAGAGGCCAGGGCATATCTGACCGGCGTAGGATTACAGTGGGCAGGAAAGTATGCCATAGAGCAGGTGGAAGAAAGCTATCCGGAGCTGCGTCTGATGCAGACAGAATGTGAATGCGGAGAAGGACAAAATACCTGGAGTTATATGGAGTATGCCTTTAACTTAATGAAGATCTATTTTAGTCATGGAGCGGAGAGGTTNACTTATTGGAATATGGCTCTGCAAGACGGAGGAATCTCTACCTGGGGATGGCGCCAGAACTCGCTTTGNACAGTGGATCCNAAAACCGGAGAATTGAAATATCAGCCGGAATTTTATTTNATGAAGCATTTTTCCCATTTTGTAAAAGCGGGAGCGCAGGTGCTGGGAGTGAAGGGACACTGGTCTGCAAATTCTCTAGCATTTGAAAATCCCGATGGAACAATTGTGCTGGTAGTNAATAATAGTTTGGACTATGACAGATCATTTGGTTTTACATATGGGGAAAAGACATTTTCCGTAAAGCTGAAAGCACATAGTCTCCATACATTTGAAATATCGGATTGATTTAAAATCAGAATTCAATTAAGGAGGGAAAAAGCATNATGATCAGTCAGACATTGCGGGAAGCCCGTAAATATGAGGAGGCTTCCGNAAAAGTTATTTNAAAAGNAGAAAGNCCGGNTTTTCATTTGTCGGCGCGTACCGGCTGGATGAATGATCCCAATGGATTTTCTTATTATAAAGAAAAATATCATATGTTCTATCAGTATCATCCTTATGATTCCCATTGGGGGCCCATGCACTGGGGACATGCGGTGAGTGAAGATCTCCTGCACTGGGAATATCTTCCTGCTGCATTGGCTCCGGATGAATTTTATGACAGAGACGGCTGTTTTTCAGGGAGTGCCATCACGCTTCCAGACGGAAGGCATCTTCTGATGTATACAGGTGTACTGGAAGANCGCATGAGGAATGGNGGAAAGCAGGCCATACAGACTCAGTGCCTTGCTGTAGGTGACGGAATTGATTATGAAAAGGTGGAGACAAATCCTGTGCTGGATACAAAAGATCTGCCAGANGGGTGCAGCCGCAGCGATTTCCGGGATCCCAAAATGTGGAAGAAAGAAGATGGAAGCTACTGCTGNGTGGTAGGAAACAGGCCGGCGGATGGAAGCGGACAGATTCTGCTTTTTACCAGTCCGGATGGATACAGCTGGAGTTTTAAGAAAGTACTGATATCCAATAATGATCGATTTGGAAAGATGTGGGAGTGTCCTGATTTCTTTGAATTGGATGGGAAAGGTGTACTGCTTACCAGCCCGCAGGATATGCTTCCTCAGGGGTTTGAATATCATAATGGAAACGGAACTTTATGTCTGATCGGAGATTATGACAGGGAGACCGATACTTTTACAGAGGAACATGATCAATCTATTGATTATGGGATTGATTTTTACGCTCCTCAGACTTTGCTTACNCCGGATGGACGACGGGTGATGATTGGATGGATGCAGAATTGGGATACCTGTGATTTCCGTTCTCAGAATATTCATTGGTTTGGACAGATGAGCCTTCCGAGAGAGTTGTGGATCCAAAACGGAAGGCTGTATCAAAAACCTGTCAGNGAGCTTGATACTATGCGCAGCGGCCGAGTAGAGTATAAGGAAGTTTCCGTATCCGGAACAATAAATCTGGAAGGCATCAAGGGACGGAAAGTGGATATGGAGCTTACGCTTAGACCNGGAGATGAGAAAGATCTTTACCAGAAATTCGCNGTACGATTTGCGCAGAATGAACAGTATCAGACGTCCTTGAGTTTCCGCCCAAGAGAAGGTGTACTTAAGGTAGACAGAAAATTTTCGGGTTCCCGGCGAGCNATCATACACCAGCGCAGATGTCTTGTGAACAGTCCAAATGCNGTAAAAGGAGAACTGAAAATGAGGATCATTCTGGACCGGTTCAGTGTGGAGGCATTTATCAATGACGGAGAGCAGGTCCTGACNGCAACCNTGTATACAGATCAGGAAGCCGACGGNATTTCTTTCTTTGCCGATGGCATTGTACACATGNATNTTGTGAAATATGATCTGATGGCTGATGAATAGAAANNNGTAAAAGCAATGAAGAAGGCAATTGCAGACGTAAAANAGGAAAGAGAATTAAAAGTTAAAAAATCTCTTTGAAATTTTTCAAAAAAAGCAGTATAATATCAAAGAACGTGTAGCAGAATTGTGTAAATCCAGTTATCTGCTATGCGTTTTTTTTTGTTTGAAAGGAGAAGAAATATGGAAACAAAAAGTAATTCATTTTTGAGTGAGGAACCGGTGGGAAGGCTTATGGTAAAATACTCCATTCCCTGTATTATTTCGCTTTTGGTAGGAGCTTTGTATAATATTGTGGATCAGATATTCATTGCCAATGCGGCCTATCTGGGTTCTTACGGAAATGCTGCAAATACGGTAGTATTTCCGCTGACAGTGATCGCGCTGGCTATAGCCGTTATGATAGGAGACGGCTGCTGCGCGTTTGTAAGCCTGAGTCTTGGNAAGGGCAAACCGGAAGATGCAGGGAGAAGCATGGGTAATTCCATATTGCTCACAGTGCTTTTCAGCCTTATACTGTGCGCGGTCTATCTTTTATTCAGTAACCAGATCATAGCAATGTTCGGCGGTACGGTAAATGAGGAAACTTTTCATCATTCAAAAGAATATTTTTTCTGGATCTCACTTGGCATTCCGTTCTATATGTTTGGTCAGGCGATGAATCCTGTGATCCGTGCGGATGGAAGCCCGANATACGCCATGGCATCTACTCTGGCGGGNGCNGCNGTTAATATCATACTGGATCCGATCTTTATATTTGTATTCCGGTGGGGAATGATGGGAGCAGCAGTTGCNACGGTGATAGGTCAGATTTTGACAGCTGTTCTGACAGTATGGTATCTGCTCCATACAAAGACTGTGAAGATATCAGGTGAAGATTTTAAATTGAAAAAAGAGATTGTGGGACGGACATTAAGTCTCGGTATCTGCAGCTTTTTATCCCAGATATCACTTGTNGCGGCAATGGCAGCCATCAANAACATGATAAGAAAATACGGCGCTATGGATGCAGTATTCGGGCAGNCACAATATGCGCAGATACCNATGGCAGTAGTNGGTATTGTAATGAAATTTTTCCAGATCGTGATCTCCATTGTAGTCGGCATGGCAGCAGGATGTATTCCGGTAGTAGGATATAACATGGGTGCAGGAATGAAGAAAAGAGTCAGGGAATTATTTACAAAGCTTCTGGCGGCGGAAGCTGCAGTGGGTGTTGCGGCGTTTATTATTGTTGAAGTTTTCCCAANCGGCTTGATCGGGATATTCGGGGCAGCCAATGAAAGTCCCTATTACACAGATTTTGCAGTCCGTGCGTTCCGNGTNTATCTGTGTATGGTAGTATTTGCCTGCATCAATAAAGCAGCGTTTATTTTTCTTCAGGCAATGGGAAAAGCAGCAGTATCGACGATGCTTTCTATGGTCAGGGAAATTGTATTCGGCGTCGGTTTTGCACTTCTTCTGCCGAGATTTTCTGGACTTAACGGAGTTTTATATTCTATGCCGGTATCNGATATTTTAACATTTATTATTTCTGCTGTTGTTATCGTATCCACTTATAAGCAGCTTTGTGGAAACAAGCGAATCAATGAATTATTGTAAAAAATTTCTATTTATTAAAAACTTTACGCAGTGGAAATGCATCCTTGAATATAAACAAGGATTCCAGTATCTTGCTTATGTGGCCGATCAGCCAGCCGTTGATAAGGGCGCAGATAATGGTTCCCAGTTTCACACCTTCAAAATGTCCAAATCCGAAAAAGGCAAATGAAAGGGAAATACCTGCCAGACAACTGATACAATCATAAACAGTTTTTACCCGGTTGATATTTATATTATGCTTTGCAGAGATTTCTTTTACCAGCAGTTCATATGCTTCCGGTGATATGTAAGTATGGAAAAGAAAGGAGACGCCTGCCGCACAAAAAAATACCCCCGCTAAATAAANGAGGNCTCTTACAGCAATTTTGTCAAAAGACAGATTCCTGACAAGATAGATCATCAGATCGAGAACAGTGCCGTAAAAGATTGCCGTAACAAAGGAAAACAGATAACTCTTTTTAAATTTATGCATGATAAAGGACAGGACAATAAGTATAAAAGCCTGCAGAACATATTCGGCCATTCCGAATGAAAATCCCGGGTAATACTGTGATAACTTCAAATGCAGCAAATAGGCAGGAGCTACCACCATGGACATGCCAAAGTCAGCTTTTTCCATTAACGCTGTTCCAAATGCCAGTACAATGATACCGATTACATATGCCAGTTCANTAAAACATACTCTTTTCAATTTCATGAAATACCTCCCGATAAGATTACCGTTTGATACAGAAACGGAAAAAGATGTATTTATCATTTGTGATATGAGTATAGCATGATAATGCTTTCTCATCAACCGATAGCAAAAATAAATACAAAAACTNAAAAATATTGATATACCTGATAAATTTTTCGTGGTAAGATTTTTATAGAATAAAGATTATCAAGCAGGAAAGAGAGAAAATAGATGAAAATGGGAAATTTGACAAAATACGGATCAGAGGGTCAGAAAGTGTTTTTTGATTTCGAGGGCCAGAAAGCAGAGATTAACGTATTGACACCATCTATTATCAATGTTGTAGTCTGTGACAATGGAGAAAGAGTGGAGTCCAAAGCAATAGAGGGAGAAAAAACTGTTCCGGTATCTGTTCGTGTGGAGNAAAAAGAGGACGGTGTATGGATTCATACTAAGGAAGTATCGGTCAGGGTCAGCGNCGGCTTATATGTAGACTTTTTTGACAGATNNGGNACNGNNGTCTGNNTGGATTACAGNGGAGAGCGAAAACCCCTTCAGAAGGTCAGCGAAGAATTCTTAAAACTTCTTGAACAGGAAGGACATGCGCTGCCCGGTAATGAACATACGCATGCTTTTGAAGTGGTGAAGAAAATGAGCGGATCTGAGCATTTTTACGGACTGGGAGATAAGACCGGCTTTTTGGATAAGAGGCATTATGAATATGAAATGTGGAATTCAGATATTCCCGATCCGCATGTGGACTGTTTTAAGGCTTTATACAAGTCAATTCCCTTTTTTATTACTTTGACAGATGATCATGTATATGGAATATTCATGGACAATACCTATAAAAGCTATTTTGATATGGGACATGAATCTACGGATTATTACTGGTTTGGAGCAAGCGGCGGGTATCTGGATTATTACTATATNGCAGGTTCNTCNGTTGCGGAGGTGCTGAAAGGNTATACNTATCTGACAGGAACCTGNCCGCTNCCNCAAAAATGGACTCTGGGGTATCATCAGTCCAGGTGGGGATATATTACATGGAATGATGTAGAAGATATAGCAAAGANCATGCGGAAAAATGATATTCCCTGNGATTCTATTCATCTNGANATTGATTATATGCAGAATTACAAAGTTTTTACCTGGAANNAGGAGCATTATCAGAATGATCCTGANGGCTGCTTAAAGNAGCTGNCTGAAAACGGGTTTAAACCGGTAGTGATCAATGACCCGGGGGTGAAGCAGGAAGAAGGTTATCGGGTTTATGAGGAGGGTATCAGAGAAGGGTATTTTGCAAAGACGCCGGAAGGGAAGGTTTATATTAATGCAGTCTGGCCGGGTGATGCGGCGTTTCCGGATTTTGGAAATCCTGCCGTAAGGAATTGGTGGGGAGAGAACCAGAAATTCCTTTTGGATAAGGGGATACGGGGAATCTGGAATGATATGAACGAACCCGCAAGTTTTCATGGTCCTTTACCGGAAGATGTGGTGTTTACAGATGAAGGCAGAGAGACTACCCATGCGGAAATGCATAATGTATATGGACATCTGATGGCCCGGGCCGCATATGAGGGATTAAAAAGGCTGGATGGAAGAAGGCCCTTTGTTATCACCAGGGCGTGTTATGCCGGAAGTCAGAAATATACTACTGCATGGACGGGAGATAACACCAGCATCTGGGCGCATCTGCAGATGGCGATTCCCCAGTTNTGCAATCTGGGGTTGTCCGGTATGCCTTTTGTTGGGACTGATATAGGCGGNTTTGGCGCGGATACGACACCGGAACTTNTGGTGCGCTGGGTTCAGGTNGGCTGTTTTTCTCCTTTGTTCAGAAACCATTCTGCCATGGGGACAAGGANACANGAGCCCTGGCAGTTCGGAAAAGAGATTATGGATATCTACCNGAAATATGTAAAGCTGCGTTATCAGTGGATTCCGTATTTTTATGATNTGTTTTATGAGGAAGAGCAGACAGGAGCCCCCATTATGCGCCCGTTATTATTCCANTATGAGAAGGATAAGACGGCTTTANCNTGTAATGATGAATTCATGCTGGGCAGTCAGATNNTGNCAGCTCCGGTGGTAAATCAGGGAATGACAAAGAGAATGGTATATCTGCCGGAAGGNNTCTGGTATGACTACTGGACCAATGAGAAGATAGCAGGACCGGTNTGGTTCGTGCGGGAGGCCCCGCTTGATGTATGCCCCATTTATGTGAAAGCAGGAAGTATTATTCCTGTTATGGAATCACANGCTTATGTGGGAGAGAAGCCGTTAGATACTCTGATACTGGATGTTTATCCGGGAGAGGGTAATTATGATCATTATCTGGATAACGGAGAGGACTTTTCCTACAGAGAGGGCAGATATCATCNGTATCGGTTTCATGTGAGAGAAGATGGTACAGTANNNGGAAAGATCCTTCATGCAGGCTATGATAAACCGTATCAGAAANTTTTAGTCAGACAGTTTGGAAAACAGGAAAAAGGAGGAGAANNNTGTATGGCNCTNATTCAAGTAAATTTTATGTCAGAATCTCTTATGAGGACAGTACCTNTTCANGTCATTCTGCCCATAGACAAGCCCAGGTTNCCGGGAATGCCGGAAAAAGAAGCAANGCCCTTTAAGACCTTGTATCTTTTGCATGGGGTGTTCGGAAACAATACGGACTGGGTAGCCGGAACNTGNGTCAAGAGATGGGCAGAAGAAAAGGATCTTGCGGTGGTTATGCCCTCAGGGGAGAACATGTTTTATGTGGATCAGGAAAAGGCTCACAATTATTATGGAGAATANATTGGAAAAGAACTGGTAGAGATCACCAGGAAAATGTTTCCNCTGTCNGATAAAAGAGAGGATACTTTCATTGCGGGATTATCCATGGGCGGATATGGAGCCGTCCGTAACGGGCTGAAATATCATGACACATTCGGCTGTATCGGAGGTTTTTCATCGGCTTTCAGTGTACTGGANGCTGATCAGCGGACAAATGACAGNCCATTNTTCCTTGAAAANAGGGATTATGCGGAAAGCTTCTTCGGAGATCTGTCAAAGCTGCTTACAAGTGACAAAAATCCCAAATGGCTGATCGATAAATTGAAAGAAGAACAGGCAAAGATGCCGAAAGTTTACATGGCCTGCGGAAAACAGGATTCTCTGCTTTATAAGAACAGAGAAATGAATGATTATATGAAAAATGCAGGTATGGATGTGACCTATGAAGAAGGCGAGGGCGGTCACGAATGGGATTTCTGGAACAGATATATTAAAAGATTTATTGACTGGCTTCCANTGGAAGAANATGCTGTTGATGGAATTAACAGCGGGAATGTTGGNATCTGACTTTTGTCCTAATTTCCAAGAAAATATGATGAATTATATATTGATTTGTGATTGAAGGAGCAGCAATTTTGCTGCTCCTTTTTTGATATAAGAAATTAATATTTTGCACATTTTGTATAGAATGTGTGATTTTTTGTCAAATACATATGAATTATAATCTTTTTAACATATAAATTATGAGTTGAGGATAGANGGTATGGTCGAANTAGAACAATATACACAGGATCCTGAATTTACAAAGCGGCAGATATCAGATGCNATCTGGTATATTACAGGATCGAAAGNCTGTGATTCCTATGTNGTCATCGGAAGTANATNCGCAGCGGTGATTGACACCGGAGAGAACCGGCGAAATCTTAAAAAGTTTGTCAAAACGATTACAGATAAACCTTTAATAGTCTGTAATACACATGGGCATTTTGACCATACAGGTGCAAACGGACAATTTAAAGAATATCCGATTTATATGTCTCAATTTGCCTGCGATAATTGTAAAACTCCGCATAACTATTTGAATCCGCAGGATTACGATCTGGATTATGTACCCCAGCCCATCCGGGAGGGAAGCATTATCGATCTGGGCGATCACATTCTGGAAGTNTATGAAGTTCCCTGCCACAGTCCCGGCAGTCTGGCATATCTTGACCGAAAGGCCAGAATGTTGTTTACCGGCGATGAGGTGGAAGCAGGACAGGTATTGATCTACGGTGACATAAGAAAAATGTGCAGTGTGGAACGGTACCGGGATAATATGAAAAGGTTGAAGGATCTTTCCACGGAATATGATTTTATATGTCCGGGACATAATGGCAGTCCGGTTTATAAATCAATTGTGGATGACTACCTGATCTGCTGTGAGAAAATTTTAGGCGGAGAGGAAGGAAAGAAAAAAGTGTCCGGTCCCAGCTGGCTTAGTCCTATGGATCCAAGAACAGCAGAGGATAAAGCCAGAATCCTAGAAGATCAGCGGAATCGAAGAATGGAGTATGGTGGAGCTTCACTGGTATATAGTGTAAATCACATTTATTACCATCAGGAAATATCATTATAATCTAATGATTTCATAAAAAAGAAAAGGAGAGGGAAACATTATGAAGAAAAAGGTATTATCAATGTTACTTGCTGCTGCTATGACATTAAGTCTGACTGCATGCGGCGGAAATGACAGTTCGTCAGCTGGTGAAAGTACAGTCAGCGCTTCGAATGAAGAACAGAGTTCATCGAAAGAAGCAGCAGAAAGCGGAGGAAAAACGGTTAATGTAGGGTTATATGGAACTGTAACAGATGTATCACCGTATAAAGCGCCTGATGTTGTTGGGTATCCCATTCAGTTTACCATGTATGAGACATTGTTCGTTACACCGAGTGTCAGCAGCCAGGAAACGGTTTCGGTTGTAGGAAAATCCTGGGAGTGGATTGATGATGTGACAGCATCCGTTGAAATTTATGATAATGTTCACGATGTTGATGGCAATCCGATAACAGCGGAAGACGTGGTGTTCGATTATGAGACCCAGAAAGCAGCTGCCACTCAGACAGATACGGCTTATATCGACAGTATAACCGCTACAGGCGACTATACACTTGAGATTAAGTTGACAGAAGCAAATGAGTCAGTAATGGTCAAACTGCTTACTCATGTAAATATCGTAAATAAGGGAGCCTATGAGGCAGATCCGGAAACAACACCCGGTACCAGCGCTTATAAATTGACTTCTTATACCGGCGGTTCGGAGTATGTTTACGAAAAGACAGGTAATTACTGGCAGAGCGAAGATCTGACGGCTTACAGCTCCAAGGCAAATGTAGACAAGATCGTATTCCAGTGTATTCCGGAAAAGACACAGATGACGATTGCACTTGAGACCGGAGAAATCCAGATGGCGATCGGCGTAGACGGACTGGAAGCATCAAGATTTGAAGCAGGCGGAGAAAATGAAGACGGATTTGCAGTAGATTCCAACAGCGGTTCTTTCTCAAATACATTTATCCTTAATTGTACAGATGATTCTCTCTGCAGCGATGAGAATTTAAGAAAAGCCATCCTGTATGCGATCGATCGTCAGGCAATTGTTGATATTGTATTGAGTGGTGCAGGCGTTGTTGCAAAGGATCTGGCATCGGATCAGCTTGGCGGATTTAATCCGGAGTGGTTAAACGAAGATTATTATACTTATGATGTTGCAAAAGCAGCTGAGTATCTGTCAAAAAGCAATTATAATGGAGAAACATTGCGGATTGAGTCTGAATCCGGTTGGAGTTCAATTCTGGAACTGATCCAGGCACAGCTTGGAGCAGCCGGAATTACAGTAGAAATCCAGACATTTGAAAATGCTCTCTGGCAGGAAGAAAAGGTTGCAGGAACTGGCGAGAGCAATTGGGATATGTGTGTAGACGGTGTAGGCGGCTCGCTGGTTACCAATGCATGGAAAGTAAAATTCAATCCGGATAATTTCTCCACAAAACTTCCGCAGAACGGTACTACAGATACAGAGCTTGTAGATCTTCTGTTAAAGGCAGCCGATACCCAGGATGCAGCGGACATCGATGCTTTCCATGATTATGTAGTAGAGAAAGCTTATGCGATCGGCCTTTATGCTCCGGCTGATAAGTGCGTAACCGTTGATACGATTTCGGATATCTGCTATAACCATATGGGTTATGTTGTACCGGGAGCAAGCAATTTTGATCAATATTAAAATTAATTAGTAAGGATCGATAAGATCTGATAGAAAGATATGGTGTCAGTGTAACAGTGCAAACTTTGCATTGACACCATTTTTAACATTATTTTTCAGAAAGAAACTGGGGTTTTTATATGGTTAAATATACAGTAAAAAGACTTGTTCTTATGATACCGGTGGTACTTGGCGTAACAATATTGATCTTCCTGTTGCTCAGCCTGGTACCAGGAGATCCGGCAAAATTAGTATTGGGTAATGAGGCTACCGTAGAAATGGTAGAAGCTAAACGTATTGAAATGGGCCTGGATAAGCCGCTGCTCGTACGTATGTTGATATACATGAAAGATGTATTTTTCCGTCTGGATTTTGGAACTTCATATTATAATACCACATCTATTCTCAGTGAGATCGGTGCACGTCTGCCGCGTACGATGACGATTGCGGGCTTTGGAATTCTGGTCACAACGATTCTTGGCATTCCTCTGGGAATCCTTGCAGCCGTGAATCAGAATGGTTTAGCAGACAGGATCTGTATGGTGCTTTCCATGATAGGCGTTGCACTTCCGGAATTCTGTGTGGCAATGGTATTAGTAACGATCTTCTCATCAAAACTGGGCTGGCTTCCGCCCTACGGTGTGAAAAACTGGACTTGTTTCATCATGCCGGTCATTGCAGTAGGACTGAACAGTATGGCCGGTCTGGCAAGGAACTGCCGAAATTGTACGTTGGAAGCGATCCGGTCGGATTATGTTACGACAGCTCGTTCCAAAGGAGTTAAAGAGTGGAAGGTGATCATGCACCATGTTCTTCCCAATTCTTTGATTCCTGTTGTAACCAGTCTTGGTACTTCTTTTGCAAACATGATGGGCGGGGCAATCGTAATCGAGAATGTGTTTTCTATTCCCGGTATGGGGCAGTATATCGTAACTGCCATCAACAGCCGTGATTACAATGTTATTCAGGGAAGTGTAATTGTACTGGCAATCATATTCAGTCTGATCATACTGCTGATCGACCTGGTCTATGCTTATATCGATCCGAGGATCAAAGCTCAATATGTTGGAGCCGGAAGGAGGAAGAAAGCATCATGAGTAAAGAAAATGTTTCTACTAGACAGAAAAGAAAAAAAGAAAGCCAGTTGTTATCTATTTTAAAAAGACTGGCAAGAAATAAACTTTCCGTGGCCGGCGGAATCATTCTTCTCATTATAATTTTGGGCGCTGTTTTTGCTCCGTTGATCGCTCCATATTCTTATGATGCCATGGATGCACAACATATTCTGGAAAAACCATCCAGACTGCATATCTGCGGTACCGATAATCTGGGAAGAGATATTTTCAGCCGTCTGTTATATGGTGCAAGATATTCCCTGGCTCTTGGGTTTGTATCTGTAATTGTATCTCAGTTTTTCGGAGTCATTATCGGGTCGGTGGTAGGCTATTACGGAGGCGTGCTGGAAGATGCAGTAATGCGCGTTCTTGATGTGATTCAGTCGATTCCCGGTACGCTGCTCACCATTACAGTAGCAACCGTATTTGGTTCCGGCTTTGGAAATACAATCCTGGCGCTGGCAATCAGCCATATCCCGGGTAGTGCGCGGAATACGAGGGCGTTAGTGCTGTCGGTTCGTAAAAATGAGTATCTGGAAGCAGCAGATGCCTGCAACTGCAGTGATATAAGAAAGATCGTAACACATATTCTGCCTAATATTATTTCCTATATGATCGTAAGTTTTATTACTGCGACTGCATATACCATCCTGCAGGCTGCAAGTTTAAGTTATATCGGACTGGGCGTTCAGCCGCCCACACCTGAATGGGGTGCACTCCTGACAAGTGCAAGAGATTATATGAGAGATTATACATATATGCTGATCTTCCCGTGTATCTTTATTGCGCTGACAGTGTTATCTTTAAATCTTTTGGGTGATGGACTTCGGGATGCAATGGATCCGAAGATGAAGCGATAGAAATGAGAGGTTGATGAGCGTATGAATGAAAAAGAGAGCAGATTTCTTTCCGTGGAAGATCTGGTGGTGGAATATACATCAGACGGCGAAGTCGTCCATGCAGTAAACGGCGTCAGCTTCCATCTGGATAAAGGAAAAACATTAGGACTGGTCGGAGAGACTGGAGCCGGAAAGACAACAATAGCAAAAGCGATTATGAGAATTCTACAGGAGCCTCCAGCAGCTGTTAAAAGCGGTAAGGTAGTCCTGGAAGGAGTAGATCTGCTTAAGCTTGACAAAAAGGAAATGTACGGTATCCGCGGAGATAAGATTTCCATGATATTTCAGGATCCAATGACTTCATTGAATCCGGTACATAAGGTTGGAGAACAGATAGCAGAAGTTGTAAAGATCCATAATCCCGAAATGAATAAGACACAGGCAAAGCAGCGTGCAATTGAGATGCTGGAGAGAGTAGGGATACCGGCAGAACGTTATCATGAATATCCCCATCAATTTTCAGGCGGTATGAAACAGAGAGTAGTCATTGCTATGGCCCTGGCCTGTAATCCGGAATTGCTGCTTGCAGATGAGCCTACTTCAGCACTTGATGTTACCATTCAGGCAGAAGTGCTGGCAATGATCAAAAAACTTCGTGATGAATTTGATACAGCGATGATCATGATCACCCATGATCTGGGAATAGTGGCTCAGGTCTGCGATGATGTGGCAATTGTGTATGCTGGTGAAATTTTAGAGTATGGCAGCAAGGAAGAAATTTTTATGCATAGATTTCATCCTTATACAATTGGATTATTTGGTGCGATCCCTCAGTTGGATGTGCGGGTGGATCGTTTGAGCGCTATTAGAGGACTTCCGCCGGATCCCACTAATTTACCGGAAGGATGTCATTTCCATCCGAGATGTCCATATGCTACAGAAGAGTGCAAAAAGGGTAGTATTCCGTTTGACGAAGTTCGCCCCGGACATTTCTGCAGATGTATTCATGCAAAAGAGGGGAGGACTATGTAATGGATAACTTAATAGAGGTTCAGAACCTGAAAAAATATTTTAAGACTGGCGGCGGTATGCTTCACGCAGTGGATGACGTGTCGTTTGGAATTCCGGAAGGTGCTACAATGGGAGTTGTAGGTGAGTCAGGATGCGGAAAATCTACGTTGGGAAGGACCATGATCCATCTTTTGGAAAGCACTGATGGCAAGATCTTATTTCAAGGCGAGGATGTGACTTCTATTTCCAAATCACAGCTGCGCAGATTCCGGGAAAAGGCAACGATTATTTTTCAGGATCCGTATTCTTCTCTGGATCCGAGATTTACCGTTGAAAAGATCATCCGTGAGCCGTTGGTGATCAGTAAGAAGTTTTCAAAGGGCGAAATTGACGATAAAGTAGATGAACTGATGGAGATGGTGGGTATCGATCCGAGACTGTCCATGTCTTATCCTCATGAATTGGACGGAGGGCGGCGTCAGCGTATCGGTATTGCCCGCGCATTGGCACTGGATCCCAAATTTATCGTATGTGATGAGCCGGTTTCTGCACTGGATGTATCTATTCAGGCACAGGTTTTAAATCTGCTTCAGGATTTGCAGGAATCCAAACATTTAACCTATATGTTTGTTACGCACAATATGTCGGTGGTCAGACATATTTCTGATCATATATGTGTTATGTATTTGGGACAGCTGGTGGAGACAGCGAAGACGGAAACAGTATTTGAAAAGCCATATCATCCGTATACCAAAGCGCTGCTTTCCGCAATTCCCTCCAGTGATATCCATAAGAAAATAGAAAGGATTCCAATGAAGGGTGAGATCAATTCACCCATTGATCCCAAACCGGGCTGCCGATTTGCGACAAGATGTCCGTATGCGGTAGAAGAATGTCAGCAGCCTCAGTCATTGACCGAGGTGGAACCGGGACATTTTGTATCTTGTTGCCAAGTAAAGAGATTGAATGGTTAGGCGAAAGGAGAGTTTAAAGTGGGAAATTTGAAAATTGGTACTGCTAAAGTATGTATTACGCCGCCGGCAGAGGCGTTTCCTTATCCGGGGCCGGCATATTTAGGCGGCGGAATTGAGATAGAGGGAGTATATCTTGATATATATGTCAGGATGATCGCATTGTCCAATGGAGAGGAAACTTTCCTGTTTGGATGCTTTGAAGAGAGTAACGGTACGGATGCGCTGAAGGATGCAGTAACCGCAAAGTATGGTATTCCTTATCAGAATCAGATGTACTGTCAGATCCATAATCATGGCGGAGTGCAGACAACGACTGTGGTCAGGGAAGGAAGAGGTCAGAAAAAGCATCATCAATTTCTGGAGGTGCAGGAACGTATGGGGCAGATGATCTTTGAAAGAGCCCTTGAAGCAGCCGGAGAAGCTTTGGCCAATATGGTTCCCGCGAAGTGGGGATTTGGTACAGGAAGAAGCTATATTAATGTAAATCGCGATTATCCGATTGATGACGGATACTATTCGCAGATTGATTATTATGACGGGCCTTCGGATAAGACATTGTCGGTACTAAAATTTACAGATGAAAACGATCAAGTAATCGCTGCGATCTTAAATTACAGCGCACATGCCATCACTACCATCGGAGCAAAAGATGTTGACGGAAAATTTAAGGTTTCCGGTGATTTTCCGGGCTTTACTTGTGATTATCTGGAAAAGGAATATCCCGGATCCGTTGTTATGTGGACTACGGGGGCTGCCGGTGATCAGAATGCAATCTGCTGTTTTACCGGAGAAAAGCATTATTCCGAAAACTGCAAGGTTTCTGTGAATGAAGGTATTCCAGGCGGTTATCAATATGCCTATTCCCAAAATCTTGGAGAACGTCATGCCGTAGATGCGGACAGAGTTTTGAAGCAGATTGTCTGTCATGACGGATTGACCTTAAGATCGGCGTATACTGATGTATATGTACCGCAGCAGGAGGCTCCTGCAGGAACGAACTTCTGGCTGAATATCGCAATGGCACAAAATAATGTCAACGTAGTGGAGAATATTGCTCCCGATATGATAAAAGACGGAAAGATCATAGGACGTCATATAGATGATTATCTGCCGGTCGATAAGCCTGAGGATTGTGAGATGCAGCTTTTTATTCTGGGAGATCTTGCAATTGTTACAGTTGCGGCGGAACTTTACGTTAATCTGGGTAAGGCTATCAAGGAAGCCTGTCCGCTTAAGAAAGTGTTTGTCATTACGGTGGCAGGCGGCCATGGAAATCGTATCGGTTATGTACAGGATACGGACAGTAATACACATAAGACCTTTCAGCATTTTGGAGAAGCATATCCCTGTGATTCCAACCGGATTTTTACAGATGGTGTTAAAAAGCTGGTAGAGGATATTTTCTATTAAAAGGATGTAGATTTATGAAAGCAAAAGAATGGATTCCCTCAAACGATAAAACTGATGATATGAAAATACAAGAGGAAAAAATACCGTTTTTTGCAACCAAAAGAGGACGAGGAATTTCGGCGCTGATCATGGTGGCAGTCATTACAGTAGTTCTGGCACTCTCTTTATCAGAAAACAGTGGGGCTGTCACCTATCAGATAAATGATGAAATGCTGGGGATCACCTGTCTGGACAAGCCGCCTCTCTTCATTTATTATGAGGACATATTACAGATAGAACTGGTAGACAGTCTGGACCTGGGAGAAGCAATAGATATTGCTGACTGGGACAGCGGCTGGTGCGGCACATATAAGAATGATGATTATGGTGTTTATACCCTATTTGCATATAGCAGCTGCAGTCAGTTCATTGTGGTACACTATTCGGATGGGGTGCTGGTTTTTAATTTCAAAAAAGATAAAAGCACTGAAAAAGCCTGTGAAAATTTGATGGAACATTGCGGATTGCAGGCAAAATAAAGGAGAGGGTCGGGATGATCACTAAGAGATTGTTTTGTCATTTAAAAGATGGACGGGAGGTTCACTGCTATCGGATCACGAATTGTTATGGTGAATATGTAGAACTCCTGGATTATGGAGCTTCCATTCATTCTATTGTAGTCAGGGACAGAGACGGGAAAATGGGAGATGTGGTATTGGGGGCAGAACCGGACAGACTGGAAGAATGTACCTATGTAGGAGGAACGATAGGACGCTGTGCCAATCGGATCGCTTATGGCCGTTTTGAAGCGGATGGGAAAGTATATCAGCTGGAACAGAACCTGTTCGGCCATTTTCTCCATGGAGCCAGCGGAAATTATGCGAAAAAACTTTTCAACGGTGAAATAGCGGAGGAAGAGAATCGTGTGATCTTCAGACTGCATGATACAGGAGAGGGCGGTTTTGATTGTCATGTGGATGCAGTTTTTTCTTTTTCCTTTGATGATGAAGGAAGATTGGAACTGAATCATCAAATGGAGGGAGAGGATACTACAGTTTTAAATCCTACCAACCATGCCTATTTCAATTTATCAGAGAATCTGGACGCCAGGGATCATGAGCTGTGGATTGCTTCGGAAGAAAGAGTATCCCGTAGAGAAATGGGGCTTCCTAATGGAGGAAGTATCAGAGTGTCAGGCACTCCCGCTGATTTTTCAAAAGAACGAAGCATTCGGGAGGCTATGTCACAGAAAGAAGATGGGGAAAGATATTTTACGAAAGAACTCCCTTCCTATGATGAATTCTATCTGCTGGGTGACAGGAAATACCATCATGCAGCAACGTTGCGTTATCCTGCAAATGGGCGGGTTATGAAAGTATTTACGGACATGCCGTGCCTGGTGCTGTTTACGACTGGAGATCGTAAAGCGGAAGAAGGAAAGAACGGACAGGTATACGAAGGATATTGCGCAGTTTGTCTGGAGACAGGATTTGTACCTAATGCAGTCAATTGTCCGCAGTATGAATCACCTGTTTTCCGGAAAGGGGAAAAGTTGTCTGCAAGAACGGTTTACCAGTTTCTTACAGACAAATAGGAGTTGTTGAATAAAAAGAAATTCTGTTATAATACAAATGAAGATAGAAAGAAAAGATGTAACAGAATGGAGTAAATGCGGATGGAAAGACAGATGAAACTGATCATTGCAGACGACGAGCCATTTATTTGCGGGATGTTGGAAAAGCTCATCGATTTTGATGCGCTTGGATTGGAGCTGGCCGCCTGTGTCAATGACGGGAAAACGTTACTTGCAAAGATAGAAGAATTAAGGCCTGATATTGTGCTTACAGATATTTCAATGCCTAAGATGGATGGCCTGGAAGTGATCCGCCTTACTAGAGAGAAGGATATAGCATGCCGGTTTATCATCATCAGCGGTTACAGGCAGTTTGAATACGCATATAATGCATTGAAATATGATGTGGATGATTATATCCTGAAACCGGTGGAAGGACAGGAGTTAAATAAAGTTCTTTTGAAGCTCTGTTCCGCTATCTGTCATAATAGTTTATTGCATGATGAACAGGAAAATTCCGGATTGTATGAATATCTGATCGAAAAAGCGCCTCATGAAGAGTTAAGGAGTGAAGCGCTTTCTTTGTCTGAAATCAATCAGAGATTTCGTACTACTTTTCAGAATGGGTGGTATCGTTTTTTGTTTTTAAAGCTGGATTTTACCAGAGATAAAAAGCAGCTGACAGAGGATGTTTCTTCTGTAGTCAATAAATTGCATGACATGACAAAAACAAGTTTTTCAGCGCTCTGTTACGATGTAGTGATATCGGATAAGCAGGATGGAGTTATGTTTTTATTGAACTATACACAGGAAAAGGATAAAGAGATCAGAAAGCAGATTCATGCCGTATTTGTGGAAGCGAAAAATGTGATCGATCTCTTTCAGGGGTTTAATCTGACCTTTTGTGTGGGACAGGCAGTAGACAAGATCAGCCAGATCGAGGAAGCAAAGCGTTCCTGCCGGCGTGCCAGCTGGCTCCGTATGCATTATGGATTGAATCAGATCATTTATTCAGAGCAGGTAGAAGAAGGAAATACAGCTGGTTTTTCTGTGCAGTTTAAAGAGATACGCGAAAATCTTGAAAAGTCTTTTGTGGCTATGGATATAGAACTGATGAAAGAACAGATCAATCGTTTTTTCGCACATCCCCAATCCATTCTCTGCAGTACGGATTCCATGCAGTTTATACGGGATATAGAGACCCGCTTTTCAGAGATTTACGGAATGGTGACGAAAGAGGTCAATACAGATATCATACGCAAAAAGATTGCAAGGCAGCTGCACATCCGGGCGGATTTTAAGAGTTATCAGGAAGAGCTGATCGTCCAGCTGAGTTCCCATATGGAGGATATGACACGGACGGTTAGCGAAAAGAATGCAAAGCCGATCAGACAGATTTATGCCTATATAGAACAGCACTATGCGGAGCATTTGAGCTTGGAAAGTGTTGCTGGGCTCGTTAATCTGAATCCGGTATATTTATCTAATTTATTTAAAAAGGAATCCGGACAGAATTTTACGGAATATCTGACTGATTATCGTATGAAAAAGGCAAAGGAATTTCTGAAAAATGGAGACATGAATATCAATGAGATCGCCGATGCGCTGGGATATACCGATGCCAGATATTTCAGTAAAGTATTTAAGAAAGAAGTAGGAGTCAAACCGACAGATTATCGCAAAATTTATGGGTGAGAACTGCCATGAAAAAATTGAGGCTTATATCAGAAGAAAAGCTAAATCATATAATCGAAGAGAATATAACACAGGCATTAGAAGAGGAAAGCCATAAATATGAATGGGAAGTACTGTTAAAACAGGCTAATCTTGCTACGCTCCAAAGTCAGATAAATCCACATTTTCTGTACAATACCCTGGAGTGTATCAGAGGAATGGCGCTTATGGAAAACCAGGAGAATATAGCGGATATTGCATGGTCCCTTTCAAGATTTTTCAGATACAGTATCAGTGGAAACAGTGATACCGTCAGTCTGCATGATGAATTGGAGAATATCCGCAATTATACCAGAATACAGAATTATCGGTTTCGTGACCGGTTTACGGTAGAAATCCGGAATGTGGAGGCGCTGGAGGATACTATGCTGCCAAAGCTTACATTGCAGCCAGTAGTTGAGAATGCGATCCTGCATGGTCTGGCAGATACTCTGGAAGACGGAAGGATAACTGTGACAGTTGAGCAGATTGGTAATGACGTACAGATCACGGTTTCAGATAACGGATGCGGTATGACAGCAGAACAGCTTGACGCATTGAACAGGAAGATCAATAACAGAAAAGCGGAAGAAGGAGACGAAGGATGGCATACCGGGATCGGTATGAGGAATGTGGATCGCAGACTCAAACTTCATTTTGGGTCGGAGTATGGTATTTCTATATATAGCTGCAAAAATGTGGGAACGGATGTAGAAATACGGATTCCTTATTGCCCTTCCCGGATACAATGATATGGTACAGGAAATTTTCAGGGCAAGAAATGTAAATGTGCCCAATGATAAAGGACATGGTCTGGTGAATCTGAATATGTCAGTTCGTAAAGGGGAAATTCTGGGGATTTTTGGAAATCGATATGCGGGGCGGAACAAGCTGTTAAAATTGATTATGGGAGAAATTCATCCGGAATCAGGGACCCTGTTGTGGGAACATCCGGAATCAGGTAACAAACCCAAAGTCACAAAATTATGCAGTGCTTCCATGCTGATCGATGAATTAACAATCTGGGAGAATATGATCGTTTTATGGGAAAAGCGAAGCCTGGCAGAGATCATGAATATGCGGAAACTGCAAAAGATGATAGCACTTTTTTTAAATGATTACGGTCTGCAGTTTCGACTTGATGATAAGGTGAAGCAGTTAAGTCAGATTGAAAAGCTATCGCTGGAAATCCTTGCGGCACGTCATAACAGAACAGATCTTTTGCTTATTGACGGCACAGATATTGAAGGAACGACAGTGGAATACCAGAGACTTAAGCAGTTGCTTCTGCATATGAAGCAGGAGGGTATGACGATCGTTTATATTAATTTTCAAATGAATCTGCTCTTTTTTTTGTCGGATCGGATTGCAATTTTGCATCGGGGAAGCATTATTAAAATTCTGAAAAAGGAAAAAACATCACAGGCAGAACTGAAGCGGATTTTTTCAACCCTCTATAAGGAGGAGAAGTTGGCTCCCCGGACATTTCAGGCTGCAAAGAAAGAAATCTTTTCCATAAATAATCTGAATGCAGGACTTCGTACGCCGGTGTCTTTTTCCGTAAATGAGGGAGAATTTGTAACAGTTATCAGCCCGAGGCTGGAATTGTTTTCAATTTTGCAGGCCCGTATCACACAGGGAGTTCAATGTGAGAGCAGTTCGTTCTATTATCAGGGTTCTCTTATAAAGAAACTGTGGAATAATAAAGAAATTTACTTTTTAAATGCGTTTTATCTGGATAACCTGATCGAAGAATTATCGCCGATAGAAAATTTGTGTTTGGGGATATATGAGAGGTTTACTTTTTTAGGATTTGAGAAACCGGATATGCTGAGATGTCTGGAACAGGAGTTCTATGACTGGTATGGACATAAGGGGATTTTACAGGCCAGGGATTGCAGTTCATTGTATCGCAAAGACCGGATTGCTATCAATCTTTTCTGGCTGCGCTTTTTAAAAGCAAAGATGATCATCTGTAATGATATCAGTATTCATAATGATCTGGAAACCTATCATATAGTCAGAAAATGTCTGGCTGAGCTGCTGGATAAAGGAACGGCAGTTTGTATGATCACTGGAGATTCTACCTACCACGATGATATTGTGGAGAGGTATGTTTTTCTGGAAAAGGACTATGAGTAACAAAGGGGCGCTTATGGAACATGTCAGAAACTGGAAGAAAAATTGGACAATACAAAAATTGTGGGAAAGATACTCTGCCCTGTTCTTACTTATAATCGTTGCAGGTCTGTTCAGTATTCATTCGGGAGAAATTTTACAATTCAGCGATTTTATGGGAATTTTATTAGGAAATACTGCATTGATGATCGTTGTTTTGGGAATAGCCTTCGTGATGATCATTGGAGGAATCGATCTGTCGGTGGGTTATCAGATTTCCCTGATATCAGCAGTGATCGCCATGCTTTCAATGGAAAAATTACCGGATCAAATGATGATTGTGGGAGCATTGTTTGTAGGGTTGCTGTGCGGATTGTTGAATGGGGTACTGGTGGCATATCTGAATATTGTGCCTTTTGCAGCAACGATCGCAACGCAGATCATTTTCCGTGGAGTATCTTATTATCTTTCCAATGGAAGTATGGTATCTTACAGATCGGATGTGATACGCGGAATTACAAAATCAACTGTGCTGGGAATTAGAGGGGATCTGTGGCTGCTATTTCTGGCACTACTCATTTTTGTAGTACTTATGCATTTTTCTTTTTTGGGAAAATATATGAGGGCGATCGGCCTGAATGAGGAATCGGCACAGAGGGCAGGAGTAAAGATAAAAGGAGTCAAATGCTTTACCTATTCTCTGGCAGGACTTTTTTATGCTGTTGCGGCCATTATAATGACATCAATCCGCGGATATGCGGGCAGTGAGATCGGTATCGGAATGGAAATAACTGGGATCACGGCGGCTTATATTGGTGGCGTACTTTGGCAGGCAAGGCAGCCCAATGTGATCAGATTGATCTTAGGGGTCCTGATCGTAAGCATGATTGAAAACAGGCTCCCCAAGGTAGGGATAAATTCTCAGGTGCAATATATTATAACCGGTTTGATACTGGTGGTTGCAATGGGAATTCACGGGCGCCGTAAACAATAAAAGAATGAGAAAGTGGCAGAAATCCACTTTCTTTTTTTTTTGCACATATTCTTAAATCTGCCACATGTCGGTTCATTTTTCAGTTTGATACAATTAATAAAAATAAGCAGTAAACTGAAAAAGACTGGAGGCAGGGTATGAAACAGAATTTTCCGATTAATAGTGAATTGAAAGCAAAGAGGATCAAATGGGGCGCACCTCAGAATTATATCAGTTGGGCGTATATGAAAGAACTGAGGGAAAACAATAAGACACGCAGAATTTATGATATCGACCCATATGTGGAGGTATATCAGTTCCGTGAGAATCTGTACGGACTTTTTACACAGAATTGTGACGGAGCCGGCGATGTATGGATGTTTTTGATCGTGGGACCGCAAAAAGCAATGCTGATCGATACGGCGTTTGGATTAGGAGACCTGAAGGGGTTATGTGATGCGATAACAGGGGGGAAAGAATTGATCGTAGTAAATACCCATGGACACGTGGACCATGCCTATGGCAATTGCCGATTTGAAACGGTTTACTGTCAGGAGTATGAGGTTCCTAATTTAAAAGAGCAGAATGAGCATATGTTTGACTATCTGTTTGATGAGAATGGCAATAACATCTGGCTTGAATTTGAAAAGGAGGATCTTCCTAAATATAAAGAATATGAAATAATCGGAGTACCTGACGGATATAAATTTGATCTGGGAGATGGATATGAAATAGAATTGTTCTGGCTGGGAGGCCATGCT
Source organism: Lachnospiraceae bacterium (assembly GCA_014803415.1). Classification (GTDB taxonomy): domain Bacteria; phylum Bacillota; class Clostridia; order Lachnospirales; family Lachnospiraceae; genus Suilimivivens. Next base: position 72,690 of record JAAVBZ010000004.1, on the reverse strand, counting down.
CCAGGCAACGCAGGTTTTCTGGACAGACAGAACCGGATATTTTTCCCAGGTGACGATCTGTGCAGTGATGTATCAGGAGTTGGAAACGGGCCCCGCCCGGGTATGCAGAACAGTCAGTACATGAATATAGAGACTTTCCGTAATAATCTGACAAGGGTCGTGGAGCATATTGATGAAATAGATTACGTGTTCCCAAGCCATTTTATGGTAAACGTAGAGAGCGGTGTTCTGCAAAGTGAGCTGGAGGCTTGTAATGAAATACTGGAGAATCCTGACCATTATGATTATAAGGCATTAAGTATCAGTCCGAAAGGCGGCGAACCCACAGAACGCTGTTTTAAATATATAAAAGGTTTCAGCGTGCTCGCATATAAAATGGAGGGTGTATATATACCCTGAATATTATCAGAGTGTTAAACGGAGGTCAAACGCCGTTTGCATTGTATAGTCCGGAAAGGAGTAAGAAATATGAGTGAATTAAAAGTAGGTGCCGCTAAAGTCAGTATTAATCCTGCACCGGAAATGTATCCAATCCCCAATCGGATTTCCGATTTTGGTTTGGAACCCATGAGTCAGGAGGCGGCTTATGATGATATGGACTGTCGCGCGATTGCGATCGAGACCGGAAAAACCAAATTGATGTTTCTGACCTTTGAACTGGCAGGAGCGCCGGATTATCCCCATTATCCCGAAGATATATCAGCAGCAACCGGTTTTCCCAGCGATCTGATCTTTATTATGGGGACACATAATCACTCTGCTCCGCGGTATCGAAAGGAACAGGCAGATACCGTGGAATTGGTTGAATTTATTGAGAAGTATGAAAAAATAGTTTACGATGCGGGAATTGCAGCATGCCAAAAGGCAGCAGCTTCCATGCGCCCTGCTAAATACGGTTATGGTGAGTCGGTCAGTAATATCAATGTGAACCGGAATCTGTTCACAGGCGGCGGCTATTGGGTAGAAGGACGCAATATGGAGGGGTTCAGTGATAAAACGCTTTCCATTATAAAATTTGTAGATTTAGAAGGTAAACTCATTGCGGCATTATTAAATCATGGAACGCATGCAACCAATATCTATATGCTGAAAGATATTGATCATAAAGCCAAAACTTCCGGAAATTTTACCGGAATAGCATGCCGGTTCGTGGAAGAACATTACGGAAATGGTGCGGTTGCCATGTGGACTTCAGGGGCTGCCGGTAATCAGAATCCACTATTAAGTCATGGACTTCAGTATGAATATCCAGATGGCTGGACAACCCAGATGCAGTATCCGGATGGAACAGGATACATGCAGATGGAGTATATGGGGCGGTGGCATGGCGTGGATTGCTGCAGAGGAATTGACAAGATCGTCCGTTATAATGACAGAATGCCTGTTTTTCATCGGGTAAAAATGATCGATCTTCCCTCAAATCAATGTGTTGACGGCTGGCCCCCTAAGGACTTTTCCATTGTAAGAAACGGAGGGCAGGGGGAGCGTGATCTTGAAGCTGTTCCTTATGGAAAGATTCCGGCTCCGGCAAAGGTTCCTGAAATGATACCGGGCGAACCCAGACAGCTTCATCTTCATCTGCTTAAAATGGGGAATATTGCATTGCTTTTGGCGAATGCAGAGCTTTTTGCGGAGATAGGAAGAGATATGAAAGCAGCTTCTCCTTACAGGAATACAATTATTATAACTCATCATTATGGTAAAAAATGCAATTACATTTTTGATAAGACATCTAAAGATGTACTGTTGCCAATGGCTTACGGAGGTGTCGTTCCGGGCAGCTCGGATGAACTGATCGTAAACGGAGAGAGGGATTTATTTGATGAGATTTTAGAAAAAGAGTAATGGAGGAAGATGCTTTATGGAAAGCACAGTTAAGAAAAAAGTAGGAACAGACCTGACAGTGGGCCCTATATTTAAAGTATTGATGATATTTGCGGTTCCGATCATTCTGACCAATCTGATCCAACAGCTTTATTCATTGGTGGACCTGATGATCGTGGGGAAATTCGTAGGCAGCGAAGGAACGGTCGGTGTTTCTACCGGCGGAGAGATTTCCGATTTTATGACACCGCTGGCAACAGCATTTGCAATGTCAGGCCAGGTGTATATCTCACAGCTGATGGGCGTTAAAGAGTATGAGAAGGCCAAAAGGACCATAGGAACACTGTTTTCGGTCATGCTGATCGCTTCCTGTTGTTTTGCTGTATTGACTTTGATTTTCTGCAATCAGATATTGTCTTTGCTGAATTGCCCACAGGAGGCATGGTCACAGGCACGTGCTTATATGATCATTACAGTGATCGGTATGCCGTTTATTTTCGGATATAATGGGGTCTGCGGTGTTCTGCGGGGAATGGGAGAGTCCAAGAAGCCAATGCTGTTTATTATAGTGGCAGCAGTTGTCAATGTTGTATTCGACCTGATCTTTGTAATCGTCTTTCGAATGGAAGCGGCGGGAACAGCAATTGCAACCGTAATGTCTCAGTTCGGTTCTTTTTTGGCAGCATTTATTTTTATGTACCGGCATAAGGAAGAGATGGGATTTGAACTGAAACTGTCTTACTTTAGGATTGATAAAGAAGCGGCGGAAAAGATCATTATTCTTGCCGTGCCTCAGATGGTACGCAGCACACTGGTACGTTTTTCTATGTTGTGGGTAAATGCAAATGTCAATGCTTATGGTTTGACTGCAGCCGCAACCAACAGTGTAGGGAACAAGATCCAGAAATTTATGGAAGTTTTTATGCAGGGTGTGGAAAGTGCAGCCGCATCAATGGTGGGACAGAATCTCGGCGCAAAAAAGCCGGAAAGAGCAAAGAAATCAATTCTTTATACCTGGGGGTTTTGCATGGTAGTGGCCGCCATATCTTCGATCATGTTTGTGTTTATCCCCAAACCCTTGTACCGATTGTTTACTTCAGATAACGAGGTGATCGAGTTTGGAGTGATCTATCTGAGGATCATGGTCATGACAATATTTGTAAACGGTACGACCGGAGCCTTCCAATCTATGGTCACCGGATGCGGATTTGTATCCCTTGGCTTCCTGTTGGGAATCGTGGATGGCGTGATCAGCAGGATCGGGTTCAGTTTACTCTTTCTGCATGTCTTCCATGCAGGTGTGGAAAGCTTCTTCTGGGGTACTGCATTTTCAAGAACGCTGACTGGATTGGTAGTAGTCGGTTACTTCCTTAGCGGTAAGTGGAGGACAAGGAAACTGCTGACAGACACTGATAATAAAAAGAAACTAAAAGTTAAAAGGGCATGATCAGGAGACCGGGAGGAATCACTAATGAAGATGTTTTTTGAAATGCCTATGGGGAATCTGTCAGATGAAGAAATGACAGAAAAGGCGAGGATACGGGAAATAGTAGAATACGACCGTTATTGTACGGATTACGGATATCGGATTCAGCAGAAAGAATTATGGCACGAAGACGGCAGGCTTTTTACAACATGGTTTGAAGGACCGGTCAGTGAATACCTGGGAAATCCAACTATAACACCAAAAGAAAGGATTCCGCTAAATGAGCCTGTGGAATCTCATGGACATCGCGTAAACAATACGATTGTCTGGCTGAACGGTAATAAGGCAATAGCTGAATTATTATGTTTTCTGAATTTCCGTACCAATATCAAGGGGGAATGGATGGACTCGCAGTGTTGGTGCAGGATGCATTATCGTTTGGAAAAACGTACCGGCAGATGGGGAATCATCTATTTTGAGGGTATTTATGAAAAGGATCGTATGGATCCGGTATTTATGGACAGCACTTTAAAGGTTACCAGAGATGAGCTGCAGCAGTATCGTGCTGTCAATTGGAATATGGCATACAGACGAGGCGTGATCGGAGGTTTGAAAAACGCTGACCGTTGGGCGGGAAGTGATGTTCCGGAAACGCTGGAGAAGCTTTATCGTGAAAGTTCCGAATGGTTTGGTTTGGAATAACTGATTAATTATAAGTAATATTTGGAGGAAAAAATATGATGAACTATATAGATTTACCGGCATATGACGGGTCAATGATCCATGTTTCCAGAATCGGAATGGGATCTACTATGAGTATGGAACGCTTGACAACAGAAGAGAAATACCGGTTATATGATTATTATCTGGAACAGGGCGGAAATTGTATTGATACAGCAAGAGCCTATAGTGACGGGCATGCAGAAGAAATGGTCGGGGCTTATCTGAAGGCAAGGAAAAACCGTGATAGGGTGATCATTTCAACCAAGGGCGGTCATCCTACATGGGAAAATCCGGAAAAGAGCAGGGTGAAAAGAGAAGATATTTTGGGAGATCTTGAGACCAGTCTGAGGATCCTTGGAACAGACTATGCAGATATTTACTGGATTCACAAAGATGATGAAAGTCATCCGATAGAGGATATTGTAGATACAATAAATATCATTATTAAACAGGGCAAAGCCCGTAGGATTGGAGCTTCTAATTTTACAATGGAACGAATGATAGCGGCAAACAAATATGCCCGGGAAAGCGGACAGTATGGGTTTGCAGCAAGTCAGATTCAGTGGAGTCTTGCAGCTACAGAAGATAAGTATTTTGAACAATATGGATCTTTGGTCATGACCCCGGAGCGTTATGATTATTATCTGGAAAATGATATTCCAGTATTTGCTTTCAGTTCACAAGCACAGGGCTTCTTTTCCCGTGTTGCAGTGCAGGGACTTGAGGCGATGCCGGAAGAGCTGCGCCGACAGTATGGTTCAGAGGATAATATGAAAAGACTGGAACTTTTGAAAATTTATGCAAAAGAGCATAATTGTTCCATTTCGGCACCTTCTCTCGGATATCTGATCAATAATAAATTAAACTGTGTTGCATTGATTGGCGCTGAATCTATTGAAATGCTGGCACAGAGCTTGGAAGCTGCAGATCTGCAAATGACGGCGGAAGAAGCTGATGCGTTGTATGAAGTTTAATCAGTAGTACGATAAATAATTAAATACATTGAAGAAAGTACAGAAACATAAAAGGAGTGGCCGGTAAAAATTCCGGAAACTCCTTTTAGTGTATTTGCCGAAAACAAAATGTTGTCTTTTAATTGCCGTGCTGATATACTTACTATATTAAATTGAGATGGTTGTAAATTGAAAGAGATATGGGGATTCACATATGAAAAAGAAAAAGCCTGTACAAGAAATCATTTATGCCGTTTTTCTTTTTGTAGCAATTATTCTGTTATTCTTCTGGTTTACTGAACAGAACAGCAGACGGACGAANGAGCAGAACAGAGATTATGCGGCGGACTCTGCACGGATGAAGTCGGAGCAGATCGATGAAGAACTGAATAATGCCCTGAGCAGGATCGATACCTATGCATACTTTGTTGGTGAAGGTCTGACGGAACCGGAGATCACGGCGCAGATGCTTGCGAAAATGGAAGAAAACTCTCAGTTTGACGCCATTTTATTCACGGATTTAGACGGTATAGACTATGCTTCCGACGGACGGACTGCCAATGTTACTGACCGAGGTTTTTATAGTGACGGTATCAGCGGAAACAGCGACATGGAGATTGTATTTGCTTCCCACTTTTTTGATGAGACTATGGCATGTTTTTATACGCCTGTCTACTATGATGGACAGATCATCGGTATACTTAGGGGAGCATTTCTGGCTGAGGAATATTTGAGAAGCATGCTTAGCACTACATATTTTGGAGAAGAGGCTCAGGTATTTCTGTGCTCACCGGATGGCAGAGTGATCGCCAGCTCTGATGGTACGACTTATGAAAAACATCTTCTTGATGTCCTGACGGAANCAGGCGTGATAGACCAGGCTGCTGCAGATCAGGTTCTGCAGATCTTCGAAAATGGCGGAGAAGGTGCTTTTGCGTGTGACTCTTCCAGTAAAACAGATAATATCTGTGTCACTTATCTGCCGCATAATCAATATGTTTTTGTACAGATTTTTCCGAAAAATGTTACACAGAACATGATCGCAGAGGAAAATCTTGTGGGAATTCAGTTGGAGATCATGCTCATCGTTCTGTTTGCCGGCTATATTGTTGTTATTATTATCCGGGGCAGACACAAGAGGAAACTGCTGGAGAAAGAAAATCGGGAGATGGGGTACATCATAAGCGGAGTCACCACGTTGTTTTCCCGCTTTGCCATGGTTGATTTCGAGGAGGATACCTATCAGTATCTGGCGGGGACCAGGCCTAAGGACGCAGAAATTGCAGACAGTGGGAAATATCAGGATCTTGTAGTTTATCTGGCTGCCGATGTGGAAGANAACCACCGGCGGGAGTTCGCTGATTTTATGGATAAAAATGCCATTATTACGGCTATGTCAGANCAAAACGANCTGCGGTATGAGCGATGCGTAATAAGAGACGGACATTTAGAGTGGGAACACATGAATCTGATCTGCCTGGAGAGAAAAGGCGGCAAGGTTTCCAANATTTTGTCTATTCGTCAGAATGTAACAGAGCTAAAAGAAAAAGAGCTTCGTATCCAGGCGGAAAGGTCACTGGCAAATCGTAANGAGAGGCAGTACCAGATTGCAATTATGTCCAACTCCCTCTGCAGTTTTGAATTTAATTTAACCCGGAATCTGATGGAGAAGAGTATTATCAGGACCATAGACGGGCAGAAGATATCGCTGCTTGAACGAGTGGGATTGACAGTCCCCTGTAAAGCCTCAGAGTATTTTGAAAAATCGAGACAGTTTGTTCTGGCGGAATCTTTGGAAAATTATTCTGCCATTGTAAACACGGAGAATCTGGCCNAATGTTTTGAACAGGGAGACAGGGAAGTTATCGCTGAGTATTGGGAGGANTCTTCCGGACAGGGNCAGATGTGCGTACGCCAGTCCTTCTTCATGACACAGGATGACGATACAGGCGACATTATGGTCATGGTGGTATCGAAAGATATCACAGAGCAGGTCAGAAAGCAGAGAGAACAGACACAGGCTCTTCAGGATGCGCTGATGCAGGCTCAGCATGCAAACAGAGCTAAGACTACATTTTTGTCCAACATGTCTCATGACATCCGTACCCCTATGAATGCCATCATAGGATTTTCTACCATTGCTGTCAGCCATATTGACAACAAAGAGCAGGTTTTGGATTGTCTGCAGAAAGTTCTATCTTCCAGCAATCATCTGCTCAGTCTGATCAATGATATTCTTGACATGAGCAGGATAGAGAGCGGAAAAGTGCAGATCAAGGAACAGGAATGCAATATTTCCGAACAGATGCATAATCTGGTAAATATTATTCAGCCCCAGGTTAAAGCAAAGCAGCTTGAATTATTTATCGATACTTTTGAGGTTACCAATGAGGATGTGATCGCCGATCCTTTGAAGATAAATCAGGTATTTATAAATTTATTGAGTAATGCTGTGAAATATACACCCGCTGGTGGTACGATTTCATTCAGGATCATGCAGAAGACCACATATCGGCACGGATACGGAGATTATACATTTATCATTAAGGACAATGGTATCGGAATGTCACCGGAGTTTGTTGAGCATATCTTTGAACCTTTTGAGAGAGAATCTACCGTGACACAGAGCGGTATTCAGGGAACGGGACTGGGTATGGCCATTACCAAGAATATTGTAGAAATGATGAACGGAACCATCGATGTTGAAAGTGAGATGGGGAAGGGAAGTACATTTACGGTACATTTTGAATTAAAGCTTCAGGATACGGAAAAAATAGAGGAAAAGCTTGGAGAACTGGAAGGATTGCGGGCGCTGGTGGTGGATGATGATATCAATACCTGCGACAGTGTCAATAAGATGTTAAAGAAGATCGGACTGCGCTCTGAGTGGACGACTTCCGGCAAAGAGGCAGTTTACCGTGCCAAGAGTGCCCATGAAGAAGGAGATTCCTATCATACTTTTATTATCGACTGGCAGATGCCGGGACTTAGCGGATTGGAAACTACCAAGAAAATACGGGAAGTGATCGGTGATGAGGCTCCTATCATTATCTTGACAGCATATGACTGGACAGATATCGAGGAAGAGGCAAAAGCTGCAGGCGTTACTGCTTTTTGTGCNAAACCTATGTTTATGTCCGATCTGAAAACGGTGTTGCTTGCCGCGAATAATCTATTAGAAAAGCAGGAGGAAATTCAGGAATGGACTCTGGCTGATTTTGGAGGAAAGCGTATTCTTCTGGTGGAAGATAATGAGCTAAACCGTGAGATAGCACAGGTGATTCTGGAAGAGTCCGGTTTCCTGGTGGATACGGCGCCAGATGGAACAGATGCGGTGGCGATNATGGAGAAGGCAGAAGAAAATTATTATGATGCAATCTTAATGGATGTGCAGATGCCTATTATGAACGGCTATGAGGCGACCAGAACAATCCGCAGACTTCCCAGAATGGATGTGAAAGATCTGCCGATCATTGCCATGACGGCCAATGCTTTGGAGGAGGATAAAGAGGCGGCAATAAAGAACGGAATGAGTGCCCATATTGCCAAACCTCTTGATATGGAGATATTCATATCNGTACTGAAGAAATTTCTTGAATAAACAACAAGGCGCCCTTAAAGATGCTCATATCTTTGAGGGCGCTTTTATCTTTTTGCAAAATATTGTGACGCAGGCGGGTATTTTCCGGTGTATTAAAGAGAAGAGACTTGTTAAAGAGAAAGAGAGAAGGAAGCTATGGAGGATAAGAATATAAAGCTGTTTAAATGGGGGATGGCGGCAGTGGCCTGCATTCTTATAGTATGTGTGATACTTTTTCCGCTGGTTAAAAATGAACGAAATGAGCAGNCTGCAGGCGACCTGGCTCCAATGGTGTTTATAGACGGTACGCTGTATAAAGCGTCAGCAGATCAGACAGCTTTTTCGAAGCAGAAAGAAGAATTTGAGTATCTTGGTGAAATAACGGATGAAGTAGATCCTTCCATGATACCAAAGAAAGATTTTCAGGCNAATGATTTNATCAAAGGAGCNGAAGTATATCTGTATAATGACGATATTGTAGTTCAGATTGGCGGAAAATACTGGCTTTATGAATCCTATGAGGAAACAGCCAGTGCAGNAGCTGCAGATTACCCNNTNNTGATCATGATAGNNGGACAGCTTTATCATGANNGGGGAGAGNTCATTACAGATCCGGATATTGATNANGAGAAAGAGGATGGAACAATTCTTTCTGCCTGNNGCGGGGANCCTACAGAAGATGATCAGTCGAATTTNGGNGCNGGATANNGATANTGGTNTGGCGAGGNNGNNACTNTCTTAGTCCGNTTTGAGGAAGGGTGGCGTGTATTTATGCTTCTTGACGCGGACAGGGATATAGACTGGGACAGTCTTTCAGAACAGGAGAAAATGGAGATAGATCCTATGTATATGGGTGAGTAGGATAAAGGAAAACGCCACACAAACCACATAATTCTGTGCTATGATGTTTTTTTAATGATGTGATCATAAGGAAATATAACTTTTCAAAAAATTAGGTGAGTGATTTTTAGGTTTTTGACATATAATATAAACAGTTTTAATTCTATCAGGAATTTGTTGTTGGAGATAAATATATATGCTATACTGATTTAGAAGAGAAAGGATGTGATTGCATGTTAGCAACTAAGAAGAAAGTATCAATAGAAACATCAGATGTTGCAAAGTTGGAATTATATAGATTAATCGGTGAAGGATATAAGGCGATGCAGGATGGCAGAACCAGTACGATTGAAGAAGTAAGAGAAAAACTGGAAAGCAGGAGAAAAGAACGTGGCTAGAGTTGGCTGAATGTCCAGAAAAATATTCATTGGTGAATGATGAATTATTAAGGCGAGTAGAATTACGCATAACATATTTTGACAATTATAATATTTTTTATTATTACGACAGAGAAAGAGACATAGTGTACATAATCAGAATTTTGTATAATAAGGCCGATTGGCAGAATATTTTAAAAGATAAATAATAAGCGATTAAACATAAAAAGATACCCTCCTGTATTCTTTTGGTAGAAAAGATTACAGGAGGGCATCCTGTTTCATAGAGAAATTAAGGCAAAGAAGATAAAGGGGTAACATAGATGAAGCGGATTTTTTTTGTAGAAGATGATTTAAGCCTGATCAATGGGCTTACTTTTGCCGTTAAAAAGCAAGGATATGAAATAGATGTAGCCCGCACGAGCCTTGAGGCGGAAACATTATGGATAAACGGGAAATATGATCTGGTGATTCTGGATGTATCGCTTCCTGACGGCTCTGGCTTTGATATATGTCAAAAGATCCGTCAGACCTCAAAGGTTCCGATCATGTTTCTCACTGCTGCAGATGAAGAAACAGATATTATCATGGGACTTGATATCGGAGCAGATGACTATATTACAAAGCCCTTCAAGCTGGCAGTATTTCTGTCAAGGATCAATGCGCTGCTTCGCAGAAGCGGTAATTTCAGCCAGCCGGAAACAGAACTTAGTTCCGGCGGAATAATGTTGCAGAGGCTGAAAGGAGAGGGGTATAAAAACGGAGAGCTGCTTGATCTGACTGGAAATGAATATAAATTACTCTGCCTGTTTATGGAAAATCCGGATATAGTGCTTTCACCGGAACAGATTCTGGAGAGCTTATGGGACTGCAACGGAAATTATATCGATAATAAAGCGCTTACTGTATATATCCGAAGACTCCGCCTGAAGATAGAGGATGATCCGGGAGAACCGACAAAGATCGTGACTGTCCGGGGCATGGGTTACAAGTGGAATACTGCTGGTTGAGGTAAAGGATGAAAATATTAGTGAATCAAAAAGTCAAATTATTGTTTATTCAAATAGTATTGTGCATACTGATGTTTTTTCTATGTTATGAGCTGCTTATGATCTTTAAACCGGAGCGAATGGGTCTTTATGCACCGATCTGTTTTCTCGGCATGGGAATCGTAATACTCATGTTTTGTTACAGATACTTCAGGGAGCAGAACAGAATTATGGAAGATGCCGTGACACAGATCAGGGAATACATCTCCGGTGACCGGAATGCCAGAATTGAGTGTGATGATGAAGGAGAATTATACAGACTGTTTCACGAAGTAAATTCTTTAGCCGCTATTTTGAATGCACAGGCAGAAAATGAAGGAAGATCAAGAAAATTTCTGAAGAACACCATATCGGATATATCTCATCAGTTAAAAACACCGCTGGCAGCCCTGAATATTTATAACGGTATTATACAGTCAGGAATAGAGACGAATGATCTGCTTTCAGTCAGAGAATTTTCCAATCTGTCGGAACAGGAGCTTGACCGGATAGAAACATTAGTGCAGAATCTTTTAAAAATTACAAAATTTGATGCCGGAACTATTGTGATAGAGAAAAGTTCAGAAAATATTTCAGAAATGATGGCAGATGTGAAAAAGCAATTTTCATTTCGTGCCGGGCAGGAGGGAAAGGAAATTGTCTTGTTTGGCAATGAAANTCTCTCTTTTTTATGCGACCGGAACTGGATCACGGAAGCAATCGGCAATATTGTGAAAAATGCGCTTGATCATACAGAAAAGGGAGACTGTATTTGGATCGAATGGAAAAAGTCAGCCTTTATGATACAGATAACCATAAAAGATAACGGAGGAGGGATTCATCCGGAAGATCTGCCCCATATCTTCAAAAGATTTTACCGCAGCAGGTATTCTAAAGACACACTGGGCTGCGGGCTTGGACTTCCGCTTGCAAAATCGGTGATCGAAGCTCATAGCGGTACGATAGAAGCCNGCAGCCGCTCAGGCGTGGGAACAACCTTTATAATAGATTTCCTGGTATAACTTTGTTATTCCTACAAAATTGTAGCCTTTCTGTAGCTTTGCTGTAGGATTCATCTGCTATTCTTTCGAATGTGGAAAATTGATTCCGCTAAAAAATCTAAAAAGAGGTGTTATCGCTATGAATTTATTAGAAGTCCAAAGAATATGCAAAACCTACGGCAGCGGCGAAGCTGCAGTAGAGGCATTGAAGAATGTGAGTTTTTCTGTTCCAAAAGGGGAATATGTTGCTATCGTCGGGGAATCCGGTTCCGGAAAGAGTACGCTGCTTAATATGATCGGAGCCCTTGATACGCCAACGTCGGGTAAGGTGTTGATCGACGGGAAGGATACTTTTTCCATGAAAGAAAACAACCTTACGATTTTCCGGCGAAGGAATATCGGGTTTATTTTCCAGGCGTTCAATCTGATTCCTGAATTAACTGTAGAACAGAATATCATCTTTCCCACATTACTTGATTATCAGAAGCCGGATNAGAAGTATCTGGAGGAACTGCTNAATGTACTGAATCTGCAGGAACGCCGCAGNCATTTACCAAGNCAGTTGTCCGGAGGACAGCAGCAGCGGGTGGCCATCGGACGGGCGCTTATCACACGCCCGACCCTGATCCTTGCCGATGAGCCTACCGGAAATCTGGATACACAAAACAGCAGCGAGGTGATCGCACTGTTAAAAGAAGCGTCTAAGAAATATGAGCAGACCATTATCATGATCACGCATAATCGCAGTATTGCACAGACTGCAGACAGGGTATTGCAGGTGTCAGACGGTATCTTGACCGATCTGGGGAGGTGCGCAGAATGAAGAAAAGCANGATGAAAAGTTATCTCAGTCTGATCCCNATTACNGCAAAAAANCGCAGAAAGCAGAANCGTCTGACGCTGATCTGTATTGTTTTAGCAGTGTTTCTTGTTGCATCTATNTTTTCCATGGCGGATATNTGGATCAATGGGGAAAAAGAGGCTCTGATGAAAAAACATGGAAATTATCATGTTATTTTAAGCGGTATATCGCCCGATCAGGCAGAGAGAATCGCATGCCAGAGCAATGTATCTGCGGCTGCATGGTATTGCGGCTTTGGGGAGGATATCTATGAGGGATATACTATCGATAAGAACAGAGTTGTTTTTTGTGCTGCAGACCCATCTTATTTCCGGGATATCAGGNNNTGGGAAACAGAAGGGGAACTGCCTCAAAATGNTGATGAGGTAATGTTGGGCGTGGCTGCCAAAAAGGCGTGCGATCTTCATTTAGATGACAATATTGTTATAAATACGCCTTCCGGAGATTTTTCCTACAAAATATCGGGATTCTGCACAGACGATGAAGAGTATGCTGATATGATCTGTGTGTATATGGACAGGAGCGCTGCTACAAAACTTTGTGGTGCCAATGGAGAAGAAGCGGAAACGGTATATTATGTTCAGTTCNCAGAGGGAACGAAACTNCGTAANGCNATTGANGNGNTGAAANATNATTATNGNNTNAGTGANGGNAATGTGNANGAAAACATGGTAACCGTAGATATGTCAGGNGCAGGNATCAGGGAAAACATTATCTGGATATATGGCCTTGCATCAGCACTTTTTTTATTGGTACTGATCGCAGGCGTACTGATGATCTCAAGCTGTATGAACAGNAATGTGGCACAGAGAACCCAGTTCTTTGGGATGATGCGCTGTATTGGTGCCAGCAGAAAGCAGGTAATGAACTTTGTAAGGTTGGAGGCGCTCAACTGGTGTAAGACGGCTATACCTGTCGGATGCGTTTTCAGCATTGCAAGTACATGGATCGTTTGCTTTATTTTAAAAAACCTGGTTGGAGGTGAGCTTGCTGAATTTTCTTTCCGCATCAGTCCTGTGGGTATTGTCAGCGGTGCTTTAGCGGGCACTTTGACCGTGCTTATGGCAGCCCATGTTCCGGCAAGGCGTGCGGCTTTAGTATCTCCTGTAGCAGCAGTATCAGGGAGTGGAGAGACGAACAAGAAAGTCCGTCATATGGCAAATACCCGTCTGTTTAAGGTGGAGAGTTCTCTGGGAATCTGCCACGCAGTGTCAGCAAAGAAAAATCTGATCCTGTTGTCCTTGTCCTTTGCATTGACAGTGATATTGTTTCTGTTTTTTTCGGCATGCTTTGACATAGTAAAGAAACTGCTACCCTCTACCGGTAATTTTATTCCGGATATTTCTATAGTAAGTTGTGATAATGCCAATTCCATTGGCAGAGAGTTAAAGGATGAAATTTCCGCTGTTCCAGGCGTATATGAGGTAACAGGAAACTCCATTGCGTTTGATATACCGGTCTGGATAAACGGTGCTCCGACAGTTATTGATTTGATCACCTATGATGATTTTATGTTTGAACAATCCGAAAAATCAGTGGTAAGCGGCAGTTTGTCAAAGATATCCGGTGATACTGACTATGTACTTACTATCTTTAATGAGGAAAGCCGTCTGGATACCGGAGATAGGATCAAGATAAGGGATACCGAACTGGAAATCGCATGTGTTCTGTCAGAGGGTATCGGCGGATGGGGAAATCCGCTGGTAATCTGCACGGAAGACACTTTTGTACGGCTTACAGGTGAGGAAAAATATATGCTGCTGAATGCAGTTTTTACAAAGGAAGCAACGGAAGAAACAGTTAGCAGGATCGAGGCCTTGTCTAAAGATGATGTATTTGATGACCGCAGGGAAGAAAATCAGGATATCTATGGAGGCTATTGGGTATTTCGGGTTGGTGCTTATGGATTTCTGGCTATTATTGCCCTGATCACAATTCTTAACATCATGAACAGCATTTCCATGAGTGTGTCGGCCAGGATCAAACAGTATGGGACCATGCGCGCTGTGGGAATGAGTATCAGGCAGATGACTCAAATGATCATTGCGGAAGCAATGACCTATGTTATATGCGGAATGGCAGCGGGGCTTGCGGGAGGACTTTATGTGCACAGATTGATCACCGTTAAGCTGCTTATTACCCATTTCGGCGGAACATGGAAAATTCCTGTAAAGTCGATGGGGGAGATCATTGTACTCTTTGTGCTGGCATGTATCGCTGCAGTGTACACTCCGGCAAAACAGATCAGGAATATGTCGATCACGGAAACGATCAATGAACTGTAGAGGTTATTTTGACTTAAAACCATGATTTTGATATACTATACGTCAGTATAAAACTGCTACGGAGAAACGATCATGGAAAGGATTTTAGTTGTTGAAGATGACCTTGCGCTCAGCACGGGACTCTGCTTTGAACTGGATGCGGCGGGTTTCATTACACAAGCCGCATATAATTGCCGGAAAGCAGAATACCTTGCTGAGCAGGAGAAATTTTCTCTTGCGATTCTGGATATCAATTTACCGGATGGGAATGGATTTGAACTTTGTCTTAAGATCAAAGGGCGGCAGCCTCAGCTGCCGGTTATTTTCCTGACGGCCAATGATCTGGAAGAAGACATGCTAAAAGGCTATGAATTGGGAGCTGATGACTATATCACCAAACCTTTTCGTATGCCGATACTGCTAAAAAAGATAGAAGTAGCGCTGCGCCATGGAATATCTTCGGCGAGGGAACAGAGGGCAGAAGTCTGTTTTCAGGATGATTTTCTGCAGATAGACTTTGGAGCGCTGACCGCGATGCGGGGCGGTGAGAAGTTAACGATCACACCTAATGAGTATAAACTTCTCCAGATACTTGTGGCCAATGCGGGAAACGTTGTTACCAGAAGAGTGCTTCTTGAAAAGCTGTGGGACTGTGACGGGAATTTTATTGACGACCACACGCTTACTGTGACCATGAACAGGCTTCGGGCCAAAATTGAAGAT
This sequence comes from Lachnospiraceae bacterium, assembly GCA_014803415.1. GTDB lineage: Bacteria > Bacillota > Clostridia > Lachnospirales > Lachnospiraceae > Suilimivivens. Next base: position 57,089 of record JAAVBZ010000004.1, on the reverse strand, counting down.
GAAGCGCACATTTATATTAAGACAGTGCGCGGGTTGGGGTACATATGGGAAAAAAGATAAGTAAGATAGACAGAGCAGTCCGGCTGTGCGTAATTTTGGCAGGAACTGCTCTGTTTGGTATATTTGTTTATGTAATATGGGGATGGGTGCCGCGTGGGGATATACGGTTGACTCTTTTGGGCCTGTGGATCGCAGCAGGCTTGCTTTTCCTGTTCTGGCAGATGTGGCAGAGAAGACAGCTGTGTGATTTTGCAGATGAATTGTGCAGAACATTGGATGATCTGATGGAGGACAGAAAGCCGGAAGTATATTTCCCTTATGAGGATACGCTGACAGCCAGGATACAGGGGAAATTTTTACAGTATTATGATCTGATGAGCGAGGGGCGAAGGCGCAGCAGGCAGGACAAACAGATCATACAGGAGCTGGTATCCGATATTTCCCATCAGGTCAAGACGCCGATTGCCAATCTTCAGATGTTTATGGGAATTTTGAAAAGTCATTCTCTGAGTGAGGAAAAGAGGATAGAGTTCCTTGATACTATGGAGGGGCAGATCAACAAGCTGGATTTTCTTTTGCAGTCACTGATCAAGATGTCACGGTTGGAGACTGGGACATTTGTGCTGCATGTGGAGAAAACAAGCCTCTATGATACGATCGCGCTGGCTTTGAACGGAATATGGGAAAGGGCAGAGGATAAAGATATCAGTTTATCAGTAGAATGTGACCATGATGTTACGGCCAGACATGATGTGAAATGGACAGCGGAGGCGCTGGGAAATATTCTGGATAATGCAGTCAAGTATACACGCAGGGGCGGAAGTATTCAGATCAGTGTCCGACCCTGGCAGTTCTATACCCGGGTGGATATCAAGGACACCGGTATGGGAATACCGAAAGAACAGTACAACGAAGTATTTAAGCGTTTCTGGCGGAGTGAGGAAGCTGCCTGGCAGGAGGGAGTGGGACTGGGGCTTTATCTGGCCAAAGAGATCGTTACCAGGCAGAGAGGGTATATCAGTGTTAAGTCAGATGTGGGGAAGGGAACAACCTTTTCAGTATATTTACTGACATAGAGGAGAGATATGACGGATATGATAAGGATACATAATTTGAAAAAATATTATGGAAGCGGAGCCAACCAGGTGAAAGCGCTTAATGGGATCGATCTGACCATTGCTCAGGGAGAATTTACTGCTATTGTGGGTGCATCAGGCAGCGGCAAGACTACGCTTCTTAACATGATGGGAGGACTGGATGTGCCCACACAGGGAGAAGTTATTGTGGATGGCGTGAATCTGTCTTGCCTTCGCGAAGAACAGCTTGCAGTCTTTCGCCGCAAAAAGGTGGGGTTCATTTTTCAGAATTATAATCTTATCCCTACGCTGACTGTGGAAGAAAATATCTGGTTTCCCCTGGACCTGGATGGCTTGACCCCTGATAAAAATTTTCTGGATGAAGTAGTGCAGCTTCTTGGCCTTAAGGATCTTATGGATAAGTATCCGGAGGAGCTTTCCGGGGGACAGCAGCAGAGAGCGGCCATTGCAAGGGCTCTTTCGGCAAAGCCTTCTATCATATTGGCTGATGAACCTACGGGAAATCTGGATTCGAAGAATGGACAGAACGTAGCGGGACTTTTAAAGATGACAACAGAACTTTATCATCGGACACTTGTGATGATCACTCACAATCTGGAACTTGCACAGCTTGCAGACCGGGTGATCAGGATAGAAGACGGGCGGATCACCAATGCTGGAGAATAATAATCTGAAAATATGCCGCCGGTTGATATGGCGGGACATAAAATTTCATAAGGGGAGCAGTATCCTTCTTATTACGGCAATTGCGCTGGTATGTATGCTGTATTCTTTTTCCCTGGCTTTGGGCGGTATGGTCCGTGACGGTTATATTCATACTTATAAGATGATGTACGGATCAAACAGCCATATCATTTTTTATGATCTAAGTAATGAACAGGCACTCCGGCTGCAGGATCATATCGGAGTAAAAGACAGCGTGAGATTATCTGCTATAGGCGTTCTCAGTGATGATATGATGGAATACCGCAATGTGAAGCTTGCAGAGGCTTCTTCCGAATGGGCTAAGATGACGGAAGCACTTCCGGTAAATGGGAGGATGCCGGAGGAAAAAGATGAGATCGCACTGGATGAACTGACTATGAATTCCCTTGCAATTCCTCACGAGATTGGGACGAAGGTTACGCTTACCTGGACTACGCCGGAGGGTGAAAAATGCACCGATGATTTCCGGCTCAGCGGATGGTGGGACAGCCTCATGGGACAGACAGAAACCTGCGCATGGATCACACCACAAAAGGCGCAGGAGTTATATCCTGACATCCGAAATAACGTGACGCTGGGGGTAACACTGTATCACCCGAAAGATCTGGAAGAGCAGGCCGAAGAGATACTGACAGATCTGGGGTTACAGAATTGTACCTTTACAACGAATCTTGCTTATAACGAGGCAAGACTGGAATTTGCAGACAGCCAGGCTATGGATTTCTATCAAATGAATCTGATCGTAGTGCTCTGCGGTATGTTGATGATCTATAATATTGTACGGATTCATGCTGATCAGAATATCCGGTTTTACGGAAGAGTCAAAAGTCTAGGAATGACGCCTAGGCAGATCCGGATACTGGAGGCAGAGAGGGCGGCTTTTTTCTGCCTTCCGGCCATACTGCCGGGATGGCTGGCAGGATTTTTGCTGTATGCGGCAGTATCACCATATGTGGTCATAGGCATGGAAAAGAATCCGGCTTTTAGTTTTTTGCGTTTGCGGCCGTTTATAGGCGGTGCATTGTTTACCTTTGCAACTACATTAACAGCCTGTTTTTTACCCATACGGAAAGTGGCAAAGAGCAGTCCCATGCAGGCGCTGCATTTTGTAGAAAGAAAGCATGAGAAAGGCAGGAAAAAAAGAAAGCACCGACGTACTACCATTTGGATGATGGCAGTTTCGGGATTTGCACGTCGGAAAGGCCAGTCTGTACTGGCGGCGTTTTCACTGATGCTGTCACTGATCATTCTGTGCAGTATCTGGACACAGGCGGTCAGCTATGACGAAGAGAAATATGTAAGCGGCGTGGCTCTTAATGATTACCGGATCGAAGATGCTTCTGCAACTATGAGCATTCAGCGCTATAATCCCAAAAGCAGGAGCATCACGCCGGAGCTTTTGCAGAAGCTTCTGAGCCATCCGGCAGTAACAGGGATCGGAGCAGCCAGTACCATGGAAGTTCCTATGTATGCTGACGAGACTTCCCGTGAGCAGATCATTGATACGTTTGAAGGAAAAGATGAGAGCGGCATGGCTTTGAAGGAATATATGTCAGACAATCCGTATTTTTTGACAGGATACGAGAAAATGCGCTCAAGCGGGGAATATATCGGCATTGTCACAGGTGTAAGCGGACTTATGTTGGAGAACGCCATGGCACAGAACTTTTTTATAGAAGGGAGTTTTCAACCGGAGGAATTTGCTTCGGGAGATTATGTTATTGCATCAGGGGCAAGTTCTTATGAGATTAAGACCACGCCGCCTGCACGAAGTAAAGTCATGATAAATGGCAGGGAGTTTGAAATCATGGCAGTGGTTCCTTATGAGAGCACCATGATCTCAGGTGCAGACAGTAAAGAAGCACAGTTTAATGTTACTTATTATATGCCCATGGAGGTCTTTGACGAATTGTTTCCGGATCATGGTATCCGGAATGCAGCGGTGAATATCGACCATGGAAGAAAGGATGAATTTGAAGATTTTCTGGCACAGCTTCTGGAAGGTACAGGAGTGACGGTGACATCTTACACTGATCAGCAGTGGAATTTTCACAATGCGATCTTTCACAATTACATGATCCCGCTGTTTGTGGGAGGGGTGATGTTGCTTATTGGAATTTTAAATTTCTGCAATGCGCTTGTAACCGGAGTACTGGTGCGGAAAAAAGAATTTGCAGTTTACGAAAGTCTGGGAATGGCAGGAAAACAACTTCGCAGACTGCTTTTGTGGGAGGGAATATTGTACCTTGCAGTAATGCATATATTTCTGATCCCGGTTACTGCTGCGATCACATGGATCTTTGGCAGATGGTGGCTTGCACATACGAATACCTGGTGTATTACGTGGAGGTTTTCTCTTATGCCTCTTTGGGTAACAATACCCGTACTGCTTGTGCTTGCAGTGTCAGTGCCTTTATTCAGTCTTAAGGCAGTTACGAAAGAGAGTGTGACACAAAGGCTGCACACAGTGGAGTAAATCCTTTTTATGTTACAAAAATGTACCATATATGTACCTGATATGTGACTTTACATTGATATGATCACTGTAGTAAATGATTTGACAGGAGGATTGTAGAATGGAAGTTATCGTAAAGGTTACAGGTTTAAAAAAATATTATGGAAAAGACGAAGCGTTGGTGAAAGCACTGGACGGCGTAGATCTGGAGATTGAGCGGGGGAAGTTTACCGCCATCGTCGGAAGCAGCGGCAGTGGAAAATCAACGCTTCTTAATATGATGGGCGGACTTGACGTGCCAAGTGAAGGAAGTGTCAGAATAGGAAATCAGGAACTGGCTGACCTTGGCAGCGAGCAGGCCACAGTCTTTCGCCGTAAGCAGATCGGATTTATTTTTCAGAATTATAATCTGATTCCGGTACTGACGGTCTTTGAGAATATCATTTTTCCTATTACATTGGATGGCCGAAAGCCCGACCGGAAATTTATCATGGAAATCGTACAGCTTCTGGGACTTGAGAGTAAACTGGATTCTTTGCCGGGTAATCTTTCCGGCGGACAACAGCAGCGAGTGGCTATTGCCAGAGCCCTGGCTTCCAAGCCGTCTATTATTCTGGCTGATGAACCCACGGGAAATTTAGATTCCAGAACCAGCGATGATGTCATCGGTCTTCTCAAAGTGACCGGCGCGCAGTTTCATCAGACTATCGTGATGATCACCCATAACCCGGATATAGCGGCGCAGGCGGACCGGGTGATCAGGATCGAGGATGGAAAGATTGTATAAAAATATGGTGATGGAGGAGAATTGCAAGATGAATTTTAAACCGATTTCCGTTTTAACAAAAAGAACATTCAGACAGAATAAGGGACGTAATCTGGTGGCAGCGCTGGCGATCATTCTGACCACATTGATGTTCACAACATTATTCGTGTTAAGCCAGAGTATGAATAAAAACTTGATCGAGATGGCTTTCAGGCAGACCGGATACGATGCACAGGTCTCTTTTAAAAGCATTACCGAAGAGCAGGCCGGAAAGCTTGCGGCGCATCCTGATGTGGCTGAAGTAGGTAACAGCATCGTAGTGGGGATGGGACAGGGGAAAGCACTGGCCGGAAGGCAGGTGGAAGTACGTTATGGAGACGAAATTTATGCAAGGCATTCCTTTGCAATACCTTCTACGGGAAGGATGCCGGTATCAGCAGAGGAAATTGCACTGGATACTATCATATTGGACCGGCTTAGAGTTCCTCATGAATTGGGACAGAGCATCACCTTGGAATGGACCGGGGATCTTGCTGAAGCAGAAAACCAAAAGGCGGAATTTACACTGTGCGGTTTCTGGGAGGGAAATGAATCAGTTTATGCAAGTATGGCATGGGTCAGCCGGGATTTTGCAGATGATGTGATATCAAAAATGGATCAGTCAGAGACAGATAACGCTTCATCACGGATCACGGGTATACACATGGCGCAGGTTTCCCTGTATGATGACAGTAATATTGAGGCAGCCATGGATAGAATCCTGGAAGATACGGGACTGTCCGGTCTTACATATGGGGTGAATCTGGCCTATGATCCTGATATAAACCGTATGGCGGCACAGGAAACGCTGCCGATGTATCTGGGAATGATCCTGGTCTTTGTATCAGGGTATCTGATCATTTACAACATTTTCCAGATTTCGGTCACTGCTGACATACAGTTTTACGGTAAATTGAAAACACTTGGCACCACGGCAAAACAGCTGCGGAAGCTGATATACGGTCAGGCAGCAAGGCTGTGTCTTATGGGAATACCGGTGGGTATGCTTTCAGGGTATCTGCTGGGCGTAGTATTGGTGCCGGTATTGATCCGGATACCGGATGCTTCATCGTCAGCCAGTCCGCTTATTTTTATGGGTTCCGCACTGTTTAGCGCAGTCACGGTACTGATCTCCTGTATGCGTCCTGCTAAAATAGCGGGAAAAGTATCGCCTATGGAAGCGCTGCGCTACGAAGATGCGCAGCGGGGAGGGCGCGGTTTTAAAAAGCGCAGCGGAAATGCCGGTTTATCTGCGCTGGCGTGGTCAAATCTGGGACGCAACAGGAAGCGTACAGTCACAGTGATCTGTTCTCTGACACTGGGTTTGACATTGATGAGCGCTTTTTATGCCAGGAATGCCGCTTATGATATGGAAAAATATTTAGCGGATCTGTCACTGGGAGATTATCAGATCAATGAGGCCACCAGTGAAGAATACATCAAAGGATATGATCCCTGCGGCGATACTTTAAGTCCGCAGCTTATAGCGCAGGTGGAGGGGCTGCCGGGACTGGAAGGAATGGGATTTGTTTACAGCCATGAAACACAGATTGATGTAAATGAACAGACGATCGCAAATCTGAAAGAATATTATACGGAAGATATTCTGGCTGACTGGAGAGCTTATGATCCAAAGGGGCCGGAGTCTTTACAGGAAGTGATAAATCGGGGGCGTTCAGCTGTCACTGTTTACGGATTGAATGGAATAGCCCTTGAAGCATACTGTAAGGAGGATCATCTGCTGAGCGGAAGCTATGATGCGGAGCAATTTGCCACTGGAAAGTATGTACTTGCTGCAGGTATTTCTGTAGGAAAAGAAGAAGGGAAAGTATTGCCTGCACCGTCTGTGGGAGACACAGTACAGATAGAGGGAGCAGATTACACGGTCATGGCAGTGCTTGACAATCTGAATGTGATTACCGAGGGAGCACAGGAGGGAGAGGCGGACAGACGGTACTATTTAGAATTCATTCTTCCCTCTGAAACTTTTAAGGCCAACTGGCCGGAAAATACGCCGCGAAAATTATTTTTTAATATAGATGATGAGCACCTTGATGCAGCGCAGGAGATGCTGGATCAATACCAGGCTGAAACGGGAAGGACACTTCCGATCACTACACGTCAGTCCATGGCACAGCAATATGAACGGGAGGTACGTTCCAGCGCCTTGATGGGGAATGTCATCAGCATAGTGATCGCACTGGTAGGGGTACTTAATTTTGTGAATTCCATGGTAACCTCCATCGTGTCGCGTAAGAAAGAATTTGCCATGATGCAGAGTGTGGGAATGACAAAAAAACAGCTGTGCAGACTGCTTATTTATGAAGGGATGGATTATGCATGGATCACACTTCTGATCACTTATGCGGCAAGTTCTTTCATAGTAGGAGTCGGCGTGAGAGCCATGATGGAAGGGGGATTTACCACATTCCGGTTTACACTGCTGCCTCTTGTGATCTGTACTCCCGTAATGATCGTGTTTGCAGTTATTGTTCCGTATTTGTGTTTCAGAAATCTGGAGAAGGACAGTTTGGTGGAGAGGTTGCGGTGATCTAGAATTAACATTTTTAATATCTTTATGTATTATGGGTATAATCAGGATAGGGTGGCTCTTTTCAATTGACAGTAATCTGATTATTGGATATACTAACAATAAGTAAATTACTAATTTACAAATTGAAAGGGATAACTATCATGCTATATAATTATTTGAAAGAAAATTATGAACCAGGTGAACCGATTTTTTCTGGAGATATTGTTATTCCCGGATTATCGGAAGAAAATCTCCGTTATCATTTAAAAAAGCTTACGGATGATGGCATTTTATATAGATTTGAAGCAGGAATATATTATCTCCCCAAACTAAATATTTTTGGGGAGAAAATGTCTATAACTGCAGATATGGTTGCTCTTCATAAATATGTTATGCGTAAGGGAAAAAGGATAGGATATTATTCAGGATATACTCTGGCAAACCGTATGGGATTATCCACCCAAGTTCCCTTTACAGAAGAAATCACCAGTAATCTTGCACCGGCACCGATTCGGGAAGTGACAATAAAAAACCAAAAATACATTTTGAGACGTCCGGTGGTAGAGATTACGGATGAAAATGTAGCGATTTTACAGTTTTTGGACTGCCTTAAGGACCTGGAAAAATGTGCAGAAGAAGAACCCAAGGTCTGCGGGCGGATTCTTACAGGCTATGCCAGAGAACATGCCATTACAAAATCATCAGTTGACAGATTTCTAGTAAATTATCCGCTGAAAATATACAAGGCTATTTATGAAACGGGGGTGGAATATGTATCTACACAATGATAGGAATACATTTAAAGATATAATTGAGCAGACTGCCAACAGCAAAAGGAAAACACCAGCTGTAGTGGAAAAGGATTATTATGTGACGTTGATTTTGAAACTACTTTCGGAGCAACTTCAAAAATGTGTCTTCAAAGGGGGAACTTCCCTGTCAAAAGGATTTCATGTGATCGACCGTTTTTCCGAAGATATTGATATTACTTTTAGTGAACATATTGGGGAGAGCAGAAGAAAGAAATTAAAAAATATTGTTTTGAAAGGAATAAGTGAAGAACTGGGAATGCCGATTGCAAACTGGGAGAAAACCCAGAGTGACAGAGATTATAATGCCTACTTCTTTTCTTACGAATCAGTATTTGCCCTGCAGGATGACAGGCTGCCACAATATGTAAAGCTAGAAACAGCATTAGGTTCTTATTCTTTTCCCACACAAATTGTGGAAATACGTAATTACATAGGGGATTATCTGGAAATGCGAGGAAGAGCAGATCTGGCGGAACAGTTTTCTTTGAATAAATTTTCCATGAACTTACAATCATTGGAGAGAACCTATATAGATAAGGTCTTTGCTCTGTGCGACTATTATCTCCAGGGAAGATCAAAGCGTTGCTCCCGCCATTTGTACGATATTTATAAAATGACTCCTATAATAAAATTTGATGATGATTTCGCCACCTTAATAAGGGAGGTCAGAGAGCATCGTTCCAGAATGCAGTTATGTCCGTCTGCGAATGAGAAAGTTGATATACCAACAGTTATTCTGGAGTTTTGCGATAATTCTTTTTACAAGGAAGATTATCAGTCCATTACAAGTTATTTTGTAGCGGATACTGTGCCTTATGATGAGGTAATAGAACAGATGAGGGCACTTGCTGCCAGTAATTTGTTTGTCAGATAGGCAGAGGTGAATATGAAAAAGAAGCAGTCATCGATATTTTTTAGAATTATTCAACCAAAACGGCAAAAAAATGAAAGTTTGCCGATATAGTTGAGGCGAAAAGTATGGATTATGCTAAAATAATAGAATATATTTCAAAAAAGATACCGAATGGTGTTGTTTTAAACAGACAGGATCTACTGGATAAGCCAATGGAGATCAATCCGCTGTTTCAGGAAACTTTATTGCGTAATTTATTGGAGAAGTTATTGAAAGAGGGCGTATTGGTAAGGGTTGGAAGAAATCAGTATAAAAAGTATAACGGGAGTATAAACAAAGAGATTTATAAAAGTCAATATTCAAAAGAAGCTCAGTTTCTGGTTTAAATAATGGAACGAGAATATCCATTATTGGATTATAGGGTATGGGAGCTTAATTGGCTGAATGAATTTTGGAATCATCAGATAGCTCAAAATAAGATATTTCTTGAGGTAGAGAGAATAGGCTGTGACTTTGTATATACAGGGATAAGTGATAAGTATTCGGGAAGGATACTTCTTACACCTAATGAAAAAGAATTATATCGATATGGAGGGCCGGATACTGTTATCATTGACAGGTTAATATCGGAAGCACCCAAAGGCGGCCCGGAACATTATAATGCTCCGCTTGAAAAAGTGATAGTAGATTTGTTTGCAAATAAAAATCTCAGAAGTATGGTGCATATAGGAGAATATGCAGAAGCAGTAACCGAAATGTTTAATAAATATATTATTGATCAGACGAAATTGTTTCGTTATGCAAACAGGAGAAATAAGAAAAAAGAAATTTATCATTTTCTTAAAGAAGAAGCAGGGATAGAAGTGACTGCGGAGGTATAGCTTATGTTGAAACAGCAAAATTTTGGAACGTACTGATTAGATTTAGATACTGACAATGCCGGTAAATTTATGGTACAATAAATATGTCAATAGAAGCAGGAAAATGCTAATTTAATAAGCGAGGTGTAAAGAATTTGACATTTGAATGGGATGAGGAAAAGAATCAGCTAAACCAAAGAAAGCATGGAATTTCATTTTCAGATTGATTTCCGCCAGATTAGCGACAGAAACAGAGAGGAGGCTGTATTATGATCAGGACATACACTATTAATAAAGGACAAAAACCAACAAATGAACAATTGCAGGAAGTAATTGAAGCTAAAAAGAAACCAATTGTATTTGATGAAGATTCCCCTGAATTATCGCCTGCAATGTATAAAGCACTCAAGAGTTCAGTAATGCAAAGAAATCGAAAGAAAAATGCGTAAGATAAAAAATTAGTGAAAGCATCGGTCGTAATCAGCTGATGCTTTCATTATTATCCTGCTTTTACTTTCCAACTGTGATAAAATCAACAGGAGAGATAAAGTGGGGAATAAGATATACAATGGAGGCAGCAAAATGCTGAGAATAGCAGTATGTGATGATGACAGACAGTTTGCCGCAAAGCTGGAAAATATGGTACGGCAGCAAGCCGGAAAAATGCAGCTGAATATAGAAACAGAATCTTATTCTGACGGAGATGCATTGGTTGCCGATATCAGGAAGGGCTACCGGTACGAACTGATATTTCTGGATATTGAAATGGAAAAAGTGAACGGGATAAGTGCGGCCAGATCCATTAGAGAGCTGGACCGCTCGGTACTGCTTATTTACGTATCAGGATATGAACAGTATCTGAAAGAGCTTTTCGAGGTAGAGCCGTTCCGATTCTTATCAAAACCGGTAGACGACTCAAAATTCCAGCGCTATTTTCAGGAAGCTTGTAACCGGATCGTAGAAGACAATGCTTTTTTTCAATTTACTTTCAATAAAAATATCTGCAGGGTAGAACTTCGCAATATTGTGTATTTTGAAAGTCATGGTCGTGTAATACACATCATTCTGAAGGATAGAACAGAAGAATGCTTTTATGGAAAACTGAATGACGTGGAAAAGGAGATGGAGGAAAGCAGCCATTGTTTTCTTCGAATACATCAGTCCTATCTTGTAAATTACAGTTATATAAAAAGAATGAGTTTTTCAGATATTACGCTTACAACAGGTCAGGGCAGGGAGATTACTTTGCGGATCAGTGAAGACAGAGAGAAAAAAGTGCGCAGGCAGCTGTGCGGTATTGCTTCTGGAAAGGCAGGGAAATCATGAATCCGGTAATACTAATTGTCAGAGGTCTGTTGTTTTCCGGTTTCCATATACTGACGGTGCACAGATTNATGGAGAATTTCTTTCATAATCCNCGCAAAATNCCGCTGCGTTATGGGGNNTGGATNGCTTATTTCTGCCTTGTGTCAGCAGTTCATNCAGGAGTAAANATACCNCCNCTTNTNCTTCTTTTATTTAATTTACTGNTGGTNTTTATANTAAATGTACTTTCTTACTATTCCAGCCTGANAAANCGCTGTATTTTTTCCNTATTTTTAGTTACAGTCTGGATGCTGATGGAAATTGTTGTNGACATGATCCTTTCAAGNTTNGGCATGGGAAGCTGGGAAATAAAATCAGCCGGTACTGCCATAGTAAGTATGTGCATGTATCTATTGACTGTTATTNCAGGGCACTATGCAAAGGGANAGGACAGGCCGGATCTGTCTNTTCCNTATGTGCTTGCTATTATTTTNATTCCTGCCGGAAGTATCTGCCTGATCCANTANATTTTTTCCCGTATNGTGGCNTTNCATATGGAGTATTCTGCNTTNGGTATCTGNTCCAGTTTCATCCTGCTTCTAATGAATTATACTGCTTTTGAAGTATATGAACGGATGACGAAGGATGCAGGTATACAGGAAAGAAATCTTTTATACGAGCAGGAACTGGAGCTTATAAGCAGNCAGACCAAAGAACGGGANGCNTATGANAAACAGATCGGGCAATTNCGTCATGACATGAAAAANCATCTGACGGGACTGCTGGGGATGCTGCAGGAGAATNACCNAAAGCAGGCTGAAGAATATATCCGTCTGCTGTTAAAAGAAAGTACNGACAGCAGAGANCTNGNAGTGTCCCGNAGCGGNAATCCGGCAGTAGANGCTATTATAAACAGCAAATATGCTNAGGCACGAAGAGAGGATATCAGGTTTGACGCCAATNTTTTTATCCCTTCCGAGCTTCCCTTTCATGCCGCNCATCTGACCATTGTNTTTGGAAATATTCTGGACAATGCNCTGGAGGCNTGCNGGGAGANTNNGTCTTNGAGAAAAATGGATCGATCTGGAGGCNGNTTATACCAAAGAAGTTCTGATGATCACGGTGAACAATTCCTGCGTGGAACGGAAAAAAGACAGGAGCGGAAGATTTTTTACAACAAAAACGGACAGAAGAGGTCACGGTTTCGGACTGGCGTCGGTGGAACAGGCACTGGAGCCCTATCAGGGACAGCTTGAAATGGAATGTGAAAAGGGAATCTTTCACTCAGTAGTGGTGATGTATGGGAAAACAGAGGAAAAATGACATATATTGTCGTTTTTATTACATCTGACTTGGATAAACAGAAATAAATGGTATTCTTTAATACTGGAAATGTTTTTAGGAGATTTTATGAAGAAATATATCTTGATGTTGATCGTTTTTAGTGTGCTTGCTCTGGCAGGTTGCGGGAATGAAAAAGAAGACGTAAAGCAGACCACAGAGTGGTTCAAAGCAACTGTGATAGAGGTTAATGATACCGGAATTTTAGTGCAGCCAGTGGAAACTGCCGCCGAGCGTTTGGCGGGAGACAGGGTAGATGTGCCAAATAAAGAAGGTCTTGCGCTGCAGATCAGTGATATCATTGCAATTGAATATGACGGCAGTATTTTAGAAACTTACCCCTTACAGTTGGGAGAAGTATATAGTATTACATTGATAGAACGGACAACGTCGGTCAGTGCAGAGGATGAAATCACAGAGAATCCAACTACATTTTCAAAAAATGATCTGCTGATCGATGGGCATGAACTATTGGAAAAAGACCTTTATCCGGCTTGGAATTGGGAAAACTTAAANGCAGAGCTGCCGGAAATTACGGATACCTATCAGGATTCTTTTCCCGGAACGCCGGATGAGTATTTTACTTATTGGGAATGTGAAGGAATTACTTACGTAACGGACGATAATTATATTATAGCAATTATTCTGACAGACGATACATATGCTCTCCGCGCAGGAATAAAGGTGGGAGATGAACTGACACAAAGGTGGATCGAACAATATCAGTTACAGTATTATGGAAAAGATTCATCGGAGCGGATCGCCACTATAATGACCGACGCAGAAAGGAAAAGCACACAAAAGCTTGATTACGACGGTGTTTTTACCGGAACGACATTTATTCCGCCGAAAGAAACATCCGGATGGGCTGATGACGGAAAGGGAATGGCGGTTTCCTTTTTTGTAAAGGAAGGTATTGTCACCGGAATCTGTATGGAATACATTGTTTAAAAATGAAGGGTGAGAACAATATAGTATCTTGTAACTTATTCAGGACAAACGATACACCAAGGCACAGACATAAGGAAAGTATTTGGAGAGCATACTATGAATGTTTTGATAGTGGAGGATGACAGATCAATTGCGAATCTGATCAAGATCAATTTGACGGCCGAGGGATATCAATGTATCTGTGCATATGACGGAAAAACAGGTGCGGATCATATGGAAAGAGACCGTTTTGATCTGATCCTTTTGGATATCATGCTTCCGGAAATAGATGGATATGAACTTCTGGAATATGTAAAGCCGCTGGGAACGCCTGTTATTTTTCTGACGGCCAAAGGCGGAGTAGATGATCGTATCAGGGGATTAAAGGCGGGAGCGGACGATTATATTGTCAAGCCGTTTCAGATAGGAGAACTTTTGGCACGGGTGGAAGCCCTGCTTCGAAGATACGGTAAGCTGAATAACAGGCTTAACTTTGCCGATGTAGAGATCGATCTGATCTCCAGGACAGTCTGTAAGAGCGGAACTTTCATAGAACTGACAGTAAANGAGTTCGATCTGTTGGTAGAATTGATACAGAATAAGAACGCGGCGTTGTATNGGGAAAGATTATATGAAAAGGTGTGGGGCGAGCCCTATGTGGGCGATACCCGTACATTGGATTCCCATATTCAGCGGCTTCGAAAGAAGCTGGACTGGGATAAATATATCAAAACCGTATTCAGGATCGGNTATCGTCTGGAGACCGGAGAATGAGACTGTTTCATAAAATATTTCTGTGCTTTGCGCTTATGCTGAGCATCACTTTTCAGATTGCAGGATATCTGCTCATAAACTTCGCTTACGGAAATGCCATCGGTCAGGAAAAAAAGCTGGCTTTNCAGGAGTTTCAATACAACAGGTATATTCTGCAATCGATTCTTTACTCCAATGCGGANTTTTTCTCAGAAAATGANACNGAACTTTCAGGAATTACAAGGAATTTTACGGCTCCCATAGCCATACTCGAAATNGATGGAAATTACATTTTTACCAATATGGCAATAGATCCCCGGGAACTTGGTCTTACTGAAATAAATGAGGAAGCCGAAGACGACAGAATATCTTTTCAGATCTGTGAGCAGGAAGGAAAATATTATATTTTGGTATTTGATTATGTCAGTCAGGATGAAAATAATGTGTATCTGATCACCCAGACAGATATCAGTTCCGTGATCAGAACACAGAAAAGTATGATCACCTATTTTCAAAGAATCTATATAGCGGTTCTGTGTATCAGCTTNCCGGCCGCNTTTTTTATTACCAGGGCNATAACCTNCTCGTTAAATAAGGTGGGCAAAGCTACAAGAAGAATTGCNGGAGGTAAATATTCNGAAAGGATCAGAANCGGGGGACAGGATGAGATCAGTGAGCTGGCATATGATTTTAACAGGATGGCCGGAAAAGTGGAAGAAAAGATNCGTGAGTTATCCGATGTGGCTAAGCAGAAAGAAGACTTTGCCGCAAATTTTGCCCATGAACTGAAAACCCCGCTGACATCTGTGATCGGCTATGCAGATATGCTTTATCAACGTGATCTGACAAGGGAAGAGGTGAAAAGTGCGGCAGGATATATATTAAGTGAGGGCATGCGCTTAGAATCCCTGTCCTTAAAGATGATGGATCTGTTTGTACTTAACAAGCAGGAGTTTGTTCTGGAGAAAATATCTGTNAGGGAAATCTTCNAAAATCTGATGCCGGGAATAGAACCTTCCTGCAAAAAGTACGGAGCTGAGCTGCATATCGAGATGGAAGAAGGAAGCATCCGTGCGGATTATGATCTTTTTAAAACTATGATACTCAATCTGACGGATAATGCTTTAAAAGCAGACGGTAAAGATATCNGGCTGANNGGGAGANAGGGCAGAAAAACCTATCGGATCAGGATCAAAGATAACGGTAAGGGCATACCGCCAGAGGAACTTGACCGGATTACAGAGGCTTTTTACATGGTAGATAAGTCTCGTTCCAGGAGGCAGCATGGAGCAGGAATCGGAATGTCATTGGTATCCAAGATCGTGGAGATACATGGAGCGAAGATGAAAATAGAAAGCGATGGGAAGTCGGGAACCGTGATCAGTATAATATTTCCCATGCAGGAGGATTAAGATGAAGAAAAAATCTTATAAATATACCATTCTTGCAGTATTTATGGCATTTGTGTTTGCTTTTGGAAGTATGACTGGTATGAATATTATTCTTCATGCGAGAGAAAAGCAGCTCTTGACGGAAAAAGGGAAAGCCGTTGTGGAAGTGCCTGTCCGTTCATGGCAGGCATCTAAAAACAGTGTGGGAGGAGTAAGCAGTGAAGGATCCATGCTTACGGCAAAACAGATGGAGGAAGTCATAAGCCAGTGGGATGAGAATACGACAATCTCCCACAGTCCCGTAGATGGGCAGATATCTATGGAGGAGGCCATAAGTGCGGGNAAAGACTGGCTCATTCAAATGGGAATGACAGGAAGCGGACAGAAAACAGATTTGGAAACTTATTCTGCATCAGCAAGGCTTGTAACATCTATACAGAAGGAATCAATGGAAAAGCCGTTAGAGCCATATTACAGCTCCTGGTATGTGCGCTTATCAGGTTCGTCTGTAACAGCCTTTTTGTACATCAATGCAGTTACAGGAAAAGTATGGAGCGCAGATGTTACCATTTATGATGATCTGATGGAGAAAATCTCCTATGAGAAACTTCCCGGGTTTGTGGAATCGGCAGGACTTGCAGCCTCCGGTGATATCATTTGTGATCGGGATGGAACAAAAGCGCTTTTGAAGATAGATGACAGCCGGCTATGGGCCAGAATGGAGATCTATCGTTCCGATATGCAGTATTCCTATGCAATCTATAATGAAAACGGACTGACAGACTATTATGAGGAGGCTTTAAATAAAAAGAGGATAACAGTTGTCTTTCAATTTACGCTAAGCGGTTAAAATCAGGTCTTNGCCCATAAGATTTTACAACTATGACACAACTATAACGCAAGTAAGTCACAACACCCNGNTAGAATAGAAACAGAGTTCNCCAGGGTGTTTTTTACAGGAGATATAGATTCTGTTTCCCTGGCAGTATCAGGGACGAAAGGCAGAAGACAAAATGCAAAATAACAGCAGGAACTTAAGGATAAACGGGAGAAAAGCCATATATAGAAAAAAGAATCGGATCAGACGATTGTTGATCTTGATCGTAACAGCAGAAATTCTGCTCTTAATTCTTCTGGGCATCCGGGATATCAAGTCGCAGATGAAAGAAATGCAAAAGATGTTGGAACGGATCGAAGTTCTCCAATATAGTAAAATTGAATCAGTATCTGCTGCTGCGGTATTTGATGAGAATTTAGGACAGGCCTGGGATTATGTCAGCATTGTTGGTATGGAATCTGTGGAGAAACCTGTAAAGAGAACTGCAGATGAGATGGCTCAAAGGCTTAAGGAGCTGGGAAAGGAAAATGCTGTCATAGAAGAGATCAGTCAAAATCTNTCTCTTTATCCGGAGNGCCTGCTGATGGCACTTGCCAANAATCCTGAGATGGCNGATTTTGTGGCAGGCTATCCGCNCAGTAATGGAGCAGTTACAGGCGGTTTGACNAATGCAGAAAAAGTACAGGATTTTCCNCTTTTNCTTCAATGGGATCCGCGGTGGGGTTACCATTCNTATGGAGACAGTTGTATCGGAGTGGCGGGATGCGGACCCACCTGTCTGTCCATGGTCATGCTGTATCTGACAGGAAAAGAAATTCTGACGCCTGATGTGATAGCTGATTATGCCATGGAAAATGGGTACTATGTAAGCGGGACAGGTACTGCNTGGGCGCTGATAGACTCTTTTCCGGTGCGGTACGGCATTAAAGTCTCAGAACCCAAAATAGCAGAGCGAACCGTGAAAGCAGAACTGGACAGGGGAAGAGTATTGATCTGTGCCATGGATCAGGGGGACTTTACGGCAGGAGGTCATTTCATTGTGATCTACGGTTATGATGAAGAGGGACTTTTAGTCAACGATCCTAACTGTGTGGCAAGAAGCAGGAAAAAGTGGNATTTTGAAGATATCAAAAGCCAGATAAAAATGATNTGGGCTTACGGAGAGTAAAGGAGAAGACTATGGATCAAAANAGAAGAATGGGTATNTATACAGCAGTAGGACTTGTACTGATCATAGTGATAATGATTCCGATAGTAATGATGCTTAGAAAAAATGCATTTGAGAACATCAGTGCCGCCCANCCCACTTATACAGATGAAAGCGGTGAAANTTATGTTGCNGCCTTGCTGAAAGAAATGTCAGATGNTACNATAACAGTAGATGTTGTGGAATTTATTACGGCTGATNATGTAAAACGGATAAAAGAGNTGAATCTTACGGAAGATGATATGCCGGATGGTTATTACATTCTGTACAATTCTGAAACGAAAACTATGACATGGAAACTGGATAGACAAACGGTATATACATTTATTGACTGGGGATGTGATTTTACAGGCAGCGATCATCCGGAAGAATATACCACAACGGATGTGGAAGAATTTAAAAGGTATGTCGGTACTTATACGGATTCACTGCCGGGAATGCCCTTTTTCTTTCAGGTAGAAAAAGGCGTGGTAAGACTTGTACTGGAGAAGCCGATTGCATAAGGATAGAACTGATACATATTTTTCCAAAGATTTGGTGTAAAATTAATATAATAGATTGACTCTGNGATTTTGTATCATTATAATATAATTACGGAAAAATGCAACAATTGTCAAAAAACCGAAGTAAGGAGCAACGAATGGAGACTATTAAACGGGATATATATTTGAATCGACTGATTGAACGTCGGGAAAATGGTCTGATNAAAGTAGTTACCGGTATCAGGAGATGTGGAAAGTCTTATCTGATGTTCAGATTGTATTATCAATATCTGTTGGATTCTGGTGTAGAGGCCTCCAGAATTATCACGGTTTCGCTGGATGACGATGATTATGCGGAATTGCGTGACAGTCGGCAGTTGAGCAGATACATCAGACAACGCATAACCGACGATGGCATGTGGTATGTTTTTTTGGATGAAGTGCAGATGTGTAAGGGGTTTGAGTCGGTACTCAATGGTTTGAACAGAAAAGAAAATCTGGATATCTATGTGACAGGAAGTAATTCAAAATTCTTGTCATCTGACGTGCTGACAGAATTTCGGGGGCGCGGAGATGAAGTTCGGGTCTATCCATTGTCTTTTTCTGAATATGTTTCAGCATATTCCGGGGATAAATATGATGCGTGGATTGACTATTTTACTTATGGAGGGTTGCCGCTGATACTCAGCAGAAAAACAGATGAACTGAAGTCACGATATCTGATCGACTTATGCAAGGAATTGTATTTGAAGGATATTGAAGATCGTCACAAACTGCACGGAGATAATGTAATGGCAGCATTGGTCAATGTCCTTGCATCAGCGGTGGGGTCATTGACTAATCCGACAAAACTGGCAAATACTTTTGGGAGTAATGGGATTAAAGTCAGCGATAAAACAATTGGAGTTTATATCGGATATCTGTTGGATGCNTTTTTTATCAGCAAAGCAGAGCGGTATGACATTAAAGGGAAAAGATATATCGCATCTCCCTTTAAATACTATTTCACAGATGTGGGACTTCGAAATGCCCAGCTAAACTTTCGGCAACAGGAAGAAAATCATCTCATGGAGAATATCATATACAACGAATTGTTGATTAGAGGTTTTAATGTGGATGTCGGTGTTGTAGAGCATTCTGAGCGGGATGAGAATGGAAAGGTTGTGCGTAAAAGGCTAGAGGTTGATTTTATTTGTAACCGTGGCAATCAGAGATATTATATTCAATCTGCATTTGCTATTCCGGATAGCAGTAAAATGCATCAGGAACAGAAGCCGTTGGTGCATATTGGTGATTCTTTTAAGAAGATTATTGTAGTTAAGGACAGGATTAAACTGTGGCGAAATGAGGAAGGAATTGTGATAATGGGNATCATAGATTTTCTATTGAATCAAAATAGTCTGGATTTGTAACCTGTAAATTTTTATGNTGCGCAAAAATATAACTTTCCAGGTATCATAAAATATCCGTTCTGGCAGATGCCGGAGAAATTCTGGACANATTGGGAGAAGNAAAATGACAGGAAATAAAGAGCAGAAAGAACGGCTTGANTATCTTNTGGAAGAATTCAAAAAGGATTCTTCTTATTATAAGGATCTGGAANCTTTGGATAGTTATGAGGAAAAGAGGATGGCNCTCCGTTCTCTTATGAATATCCGTATGCCCCGATTCATGCAGGAGAGTGTGGTAAAAGTACAGGATGANTTCCTGACAGAAGAAGCAAAAGAAAAGGGAATTGTTTCCCTTGATGNGATACCNNCCATAGACGAACAGTATGGNAGCAGGCATCCCTTTGCAGATAAAATNTCCATCTGGCAGGGAGATATTACCANNCTNNNNTGTAGNNGCCATTGTGAATGCCGCCAANNCACAGATGCTGGGATGCTTTGTACCCTGCCACCGGTGTATTGACAATGCCATACACAGTGCAGCGGGTATTCAGCTTAGGGAAGAGTGTGATCAATATATGAACCGCAGAAAAATTCAGTATGGTTCCCGATATGAGGAACCTACAGGCCGGGCAGTATTGACGAAAGGATATAATCTTCCGGCAGAGTATGTTATTCATACGGTGGGACCGATCGTAAGCGGTACTTTGAATAACATACACAGACAGAATCTGCATAACTGCTATGAAAATGTACTGAAATGCTGCGTGGAAAATAAAATACGCTCTGTGGCGTTTTGCTGTATCAGCACAGGAGAATTTCATTTTCCGGGTGATGAAGCAGCGAGGATAGCGGTAGAAACAGTGACAGATTTTTTGAAAAGTAATGAAACAGAGTTCGATAGAATTATTTTTAATGTATTTAAGGATACAGACAGAATTCTGTATGAAAAAGAGATCTGAATCATCGTGTGTATCTATCCCTGTATTCGCTGGGGGAAAGGCCGGAATACTTTTTAAATACTCTGGAAAAATGGCTTTGCGAAGAAAATCCTAGATAATTACTGATATTCAATAGTGATTTTCCCGAATAACAGAGGAGGCGTTTGGCTTCTTCTGTTTTTTCTTTGAGGATAAAATCAGTCAGAGACTGCCCCGTTTCTTCCTTAAATTTTGCTGAAAGATAAGGGCGGCTGAGATACAGATGCCTGGCAATGGCTTCAACAGTGATAGCTTCGGAAATATGATGGTGAATATAGTTTGTAACTTGAATTGCCAGCATTGATTCCTGCGCAGCCCGCTGTAATTTCTCCACCTGTTCAGTAAATTCAAGGATCATTCGGTATTGCAGGTTCGTGATCTGTTCAATATTATTCAGTAATTCACATTTCTGAATAAAAGCGTCACTGAGAGAAAGCGCATCTTCGGTATCCATACCGCCCCGGATTGCAGCCCGGGATGCGATAGTAGCAGCGACTACAAAGGTATTCTTACTTTGCCGCAGTTCTTCATTTGCCATAATGCCGGCCCGGACAGCAGGGGCGGTAGCGATCCATTCTTTCAGGACAGCAGTATCTCCCTTTCTAATGATATTTTCGATGGTCTGCTCAACGGCAAGCGTGTTATGCACTTCCTGTTGAGAATATACGCCGTTCGCTTCTGATGCAGGCTGGCGCTCCATGCTTTGAGCTGCCAGTTCTTTTCTTATATTCTGCTGCTGGGCATCATAAATGGCAATGTCTTTCAACTCCAGTTTTTCATCGTTTAGAATATAGTTGACGACACAGAGCATTTGCATCACACTTTCAAGAGGCATACGCACGATACTTTGCATTCCGGCAATAAAAGTATCCAGATCATTTTGCGGAATATCCATACGAAAAGCAAGCGAGCGCAGATCCTGCAGATTGTGAACAAGCTGCCTTGTGGGTCCCACGACGATCTTGTACTTTTCGGCATTGATAATGCCGTAATAATTAAAATGAGGTGTGATAAAGTAGCCCACATGGGTTTTGATTTCAAAAATGGACTTCTGATACAGAAGCATCGGGTCTTTCGGAAGATTTACAATGGAATAATTCAAGATCAGGTTCCCGTCATAAAACAAGCGGATAGGAACTCCTGACAAATTTCCGATAGCTGTACAAATGTATTTTAAATCTATGTTTTTCATGCGCCGCCTCCATTCGTTACAAATATAACAAATACCATACAAATATGCAAGATATAACAGGAAAGTTATGCTAAACTAACAATATAAATAAAATTAAAATAGATAAAGACAAACGAGGAGGAAACCATGATGAAAACAGGCAGATTATTGGAGAGAAAAGCATTTTCCAGCCGCATCCGATCATCGGAAGTGACGAAAGGAGAAAAATGGCTGGGTTATCTGGTAGGACCTGCCGGCGCACTGCTGCTCAACGCTGTACTGGCATCTTACTTAAATGTCTACTACACGGATGTACTAAAGCTCACCGGTGTATGGGGCGGTGCATTTTTAACGATGTTCCCTATTGTCTCAAAAATTATTGACGCGATTACCAACATTATCATGGGGCAGATTATTGACCGCACTCATACGAAGCAGGGAAAGGCACGCCCGTGGCTGTTATTGTCAGCGATTCTTCTGCCTGTCACTGGGATTTTACTGTTCACGGTGCCAGGAGGTTCTGAGACAGTGCAGATCATATGGGTAATGCTGTCTTACAATCTGTTCTATTCCTTGGCATTTACTATTTACAATATGAGCCATAATTTAATGGTTCCATTATCAACCAGGAACACGCAGCAGCGCGGAAGCCTGTCTGTTTTTAATAATATTGCCAATATTATGATTACCGGAATGATCGTGGCATTGGTTTTCCCTATGTTGATTCTGCCTGTGCTTGGAGTAAACAAAGGAAGCTGGACGATGGTCATGTGCGTTCTGTCTATCTTTGCCCTGCCGTTGACATTGATCGAGTACTATTTTACAAGAGAGCGTGTGACCGAAGAAATGCAGGATGAGCCGCAGCAGGCTATTCCTATAGCAAAACAGTTGAAGGCACTGATTTCAGATCCGTTCTGGGCAGCGATCATTACTTATTTCCTTGTTTATACACTTTGTTCCGGTTTCAAAAATATTGCGCTGGTCTATTTCTGCAACTATGTGCTTGGTACATATAACGATGGTATTACCCAGACACTGGTTTCCGCTTTGGGCGGTATCCCGATGGGGATCGGTATCTTTGCAGTCTGGCCTCTGGCCAAAAAATTCGGCAAGCGAAACCTTACCATGGCAGGTTTTGTAGTCTTTGCCATTGGCAGCGGCATTTGTCTGATCAATCCGCATAATATGGTTATCGTTCTCATCGGCCAGTTTATTAAAAATATTGGCGGTCTGCCTTGCGCATATGTATTCATGGCATTGTTTGCCGATGTATTAGACCATATTGAATGGAAGTGGGATTTCCGCTGCGACGGCCTTTCCACATCAGTCGTAACGATCATTACTACGGTCAGCGTAGGCGTATGCAGCGGTATTTTCAACCTGTTGCTGGCAAAAACCGGTTATGCAGCGCCTGAGCTGATCGATGGAGTAACGGTAGCCGCTGTCCAAAATGCGGCAACACAAAATATGATCACTTTCTTTTTCCTTGGTCTTGAGATCATCGGAAGTGTGATCATGATCATTGCACTTCGCTTCCTCAATGTGGAAAAGGTGATCGATAGGGAGCAGGCGGAAATTAAAGCCCGGAGGGAGAAAGAAAGATGAAAGCGATCCGATTACGAACAGAATATCTGAATGATCCCATAGGAATTGATATTGTGAAACCNNGGCTGTTCTGGAACTGTGCGGACGGCGTCACACAGAAAGCTTATCAGATCATAGCGCAGTGCGACGGTAAAACGGTCTGGGACAGTGGAAAAATAATAACTTCCCAAATGACCCATATCCCATACGGCGCCAGTCTGACCTCCCGTACCCGCATAGAGTGGAAGGTGCGTCTGTGGGAGGAAGGGGATAAGCCGGGCGATTGGTCGGAACCGGCGGTATTCGAAATGGGATTGCTGCATGCCTCCGACTGGAAAGCACAGTGGATTACCGGAAACTATCAGGTGAATAAAAAACAGCGTTATCCTATAGACTGTTTCCGCAAAACCTTTGATGCGGAAAATATTGTCAAGGCCCGGATATATGCCACAGCCTGCGGTATTTACGAGGGCTGCCTCAATGGAAAGCGCATTGGTGATTTTGTTCTTGCCCCCGGACATACCGATTACCGCAAGCGGATTCAGTACCAGACCTATGATGTTACCAATCTGCTCCTTGATGGGGAAAATGAACTGACCTTTCAGCTTGCGGATGGCTGGTATCGGGGAAGCTGCGGAGCATGGGGACTGAAAAATCAGTATGGTATGGAAACGAAACTGCTGGTACAGCTTGAACTGATCCATAAAGATGGCAGTATGACGAGGGTATGTACGGATGAAAGCTGGCAGTGGTCAAATGATGGTGCAATCCGGTTTGCCGACAATAAAGACGGTGAGAAAGTAGATGCAACCCGAATACCCTCTTATTCGGGTACGGCAAAGATAACTTCCTGTGATGTTGTACCGTCTGCCTCCAACAATGTATCTGTTACCGAACATGAAACATTCAAAGCAAAACTGGTCATCACACCTTCCGGCAAAAAAGTACTGGACTTCGGACAGAACATCGCGGGTTACTGTTCCTTTGCATTAAAAGCTAAAAAGGGACAGAAGATACGTCTGCGTTTTGGGGAGATGCTGGATGCTGACGGTGAGTTTACGCAGAAAAATATCCAGTGTTCCAATAAAAAAATCACATCGCCCCTGCAGCAGGTGTTATATCTTTGTAAAGAGGGCTGCAATGAATACAAGACCCGGTTTGCTGTTTTCGGATTTCAGTATGTTCTGGTGGAAGCGGAGGTCAGCTTTCAGCCGGAGGACTTTACTGCCATTGCAGTGTATTCCGACTTGGAAACAACCGCACGATTTGACAGTTCCAATAAATTGTTAAACCAATTTGTAGAGAATACTCTTTGGAGCACGAAAAATAATTCTGCTGATGTTCCCACAGACTGTCCTACGAGAGAACGCCATGGCTGGACGGGAGACAGTCAGCTGTTTGCAGTTACCGCAGGCTATCTTATGAATTATATGCCCTTTGCGAGAAAACACATTCGGGATCTGACCGACTGGCAGAGAAAGGACGGCGCTTTCCCGCAGATCGCGCCTTACGGCGGCGTAGATCCCTATATGAATACCATGAATGGATCTGTAGGATGGGCGGATGCCGGAGTGCTGATCCCGTACCGTTATTGGAAGCTGTTCGGTGATATAGATTTCATTCGGGATAATTATGAGGCTATGGCGAAATACGCCGGGTTCATGATAAAACGCTGCGGAAAACCCGGCCTGTTTGCAAAACCTCTCGGCATAAAAGGGGTAGTGAAAAAGTTTGCCGTCAATGCCGGACAGTCATACGGAGAATGGGCAGAGCCAAAAGATGTTTATCCCAATCGCTGGACAGATATGGTGGCGCCTCATCCGGAGGTATCTACCGCTTATACCGCCTATGTCATGGGTGTGATGGAAGAAATTGCGAAAGCGCTGGGTAAGACAGAAGATATTCCTTTATACCGTAAATATAAGGAGGGTTGTACTGCAGCTTATCAAGCGATGGCACAGACCGAAAAATACACTTTGGATACTGACCGTCAGGCTCGTCTGGTGCGCCCGCTTTATTTTGGGCTTTTGAATGAAAATCAAACCGAATTTGCTAAAAAACGCCTGATGCAGGCACTTGAGCATTATCATTGGAGGGTAGGGACCGGATTTTTATCGACACCATTGATTCTTTACGTACTTTCCGATATTGATATAGAAGCCGCATACCGTCTGCTGGAAAACGAAGAAATGCCCGGCTGGCTCTTTATGCCGAAAAGCGGAGCGACTACGATATGGGAGAGCTGGGAAGGCACCAGAGCGCAAGGGGGCATNGCCTCCCTGGATCATTACTCTAAAGGGGCCTGCTGTGAGTGGGTGTTCCGGGTGATGTGCGGCATACAGGTAGATGGGGAAAATCATTTTATCATTGCGCCCCGTCCCGGCGGACACTTTACAAATGCGGANCTTTGCTATGACAGCGTATATGGTACAGTTGCCTGTGCATGGAAGAAAGAGGACGGTAAGCTGTCCTATAGGGTTACTGTTCCGGCCAATACTTCCGCAACACTATCCCTGCCCGGCGGTTTGAAACAGGAGTTGGCAGCTGGAAACTATTATTTTGAGGAGACATTATGAAAAGACAGATGACATTAGAAGATAAGATCAGCCTCTGCACCGGTGCGGACTTTTGGCATTCCAAGAAAATGGAACAATATGGAATACCGGCCNTTACCATGTCAGACGGNCCCCACGGACTGCGNTNCCAGAGCAGTGAGACGGATATGATNGGNGTGAACCAGTCGGATCCGGCAACCTGTTTNCCGACAGCNGTAACTGCGGGAGCNACATGGAATCCGCAGCTTTATGCNGCAGAGGGCAAAGCAATTGGCAAGGAAGCGGTGAAATACGGCGTTGATGTGGTGCTGGGTCCCGGCTGTAATATTAAGCGCAATCCTTTGTGCGGCCGAAACTTTGAGTATCTTTCAGAAGATCCTTACATTGCCGGAAAAATGGCAGCGGCTTTTATTCAGGGACAGCAGAGTGTGGGAGTGTCATCCAGCGTGAAGCATTTTGCCGTGAATAATCAGGAATACAAGAGACAAAACGGCGATAGTCAGGTAGATGACCGTGCCATGCGTGAAATATATCTGGCACCTTTTGAAACAGCAGTGAAGGAGGGAAAGCCGGGCACAGTGATGTGTTCTTATAATAAGATCAACGGTGTCCATGCCAGTGATAATAAGTGGCTGCTCACTCATGTACTGCGGGAAGAATGGGGATTCGACGGCATGGTCGTTACCGACTGGGGAGCATTGAATGACAGGATCAAAGGCTATATGGCAGGGTGTGACCTGAATATGCCCGGAGGTTCCAAGTATATGGAAAAGGAAACACTTGCAGCGGTGAAAGACGGAACGCTTTCCGAGTCGGATATTGATGCAACAGTTGAGCGGATCATCCGACTGGCACTTCGTTCGGCGAAGACGCAAAAGGGAGTCGGATTTGATGCCGATGCTCATGACAAGCTTGCCTGTACGATAGCAGAGCAGGGCGCAGTATTGCTGAAAAATGATTCAAATATTCTTCCTGTCAAGGCAGAGGAGATGGTTCTCATTGGTCATATGGCAAAGAATTTCCGTTATCAGGGCGCCGGTTCCAGCCATATTAATCCCACCAGGCTGACAAACCTTACAGATGCCCTGCCGGGAGTTCCTTACCTGGCCTGCTGTGATACGGACGGTATGGTAACGGAATCGGCTTTACAGGAAGCAGCTGTGATGGCAAAGAAAGCGAAAACTGCCGTTGTTGTGGCAGGACTGCCGGACAGTTATGAATCCGAAGGATTCGACCGGGAGAACATGAGAATGCCAAGCGGACATGATCAGATGATCGAAGCGGTTGCCGCTGCCAACCCCAATACCGTGGTAGTGCTGTTAGGGGGAAGTGCCATGGAACTGCCTTGGTTCGATAAGGTGAAAGCAATCCTCTATATGGGATTATCCGGGCAGGCAGGCGGCCGGGCCTGTGCCAATCTGCTGACAGGAAAGGTCAATCCCAGCGGCAAGCTGACGGAAACTTGGCCGTTGCAATATGAGGATGTGGTATCAAAAAATACATTTGGTAAACGAAATGCAGAATATCGGGAAAGTATTTATGTGGGATATCGTTATTACGATAAGGCACGTGCCGCTGTTCGCTTTCCTTTTGGATATGGAATGAGTTATACGGAGTTTACTTACAGTGATCTCAAGATACAAGACCGCAGCGTTTCTGCAACCATTACCAATACGGGCTCTGTTCCCGGAGCAGAGGTGGTACAGCTATACATTGCGCCGCCGCAGGAGGGTATTCATCGTCCGATAAAAGAATTAAAGGGATTTATCCGTGTGGAGCTTCTGCCTGGGGAGAGTAAACAGGTAACATTTATGCTTGATGATCGCAGTTTTGCCGTCTGGGCAGAAGGATGGAAGGTGCCGGGCGGAAAGTACGAGGTGCTGATCGCTGCATCTTCTCAGCAGATCCGCCTGAGCGGTTGCATTGAAGTAGCAGGAGAATCCATGGAAGCTTTGTCATGGCAGATAGGAAGCTGGTATGAGACACTTTCCGGTAATCCATCCCGTGCAGAATGGGAGAAAGTCATGGGGCATTCTGTTGCAATCGTTCCCGAAGCAAAAAAAGGGCAGTTTACGATGGACAATTCCTGCCTGGAGATGAAGGATTCCTCTCTTATCATGAAGATTCAGTATAAGGTTACGGAAAGAATTATAGCTAAAAGTTTTGGAGGAAAAAAGGACTATTCCGATCCGGCTTTTAAGATGATGATGGTCTGCGCCACCGATTGTCCTTTGCGGGCCACGATCATCAGCGCAGGAGGGGCTATGTCAGATTCCCTGGCGAAGGGGCTTTTGGAGATGGCAAACGGCCATTATATCCGGGGAATCAAAGCCATGCTGGAGAAATGATGATTATTTCTTAATACAAAGCGCCATATACCCTTTGCCGCCTACATTGAACAGCATACTATAGGGCGGATATTCTTTATGGAATGTCCGCACCAGCTGATCAAAAGTCAGAAAATCATTTTTATTGAGCTCATATCCGCTGGTGATCGTGAAATGCTTACCGATACAGTCCATAAACTGCTCTGAAAGAATCCTCATGGCATAAAGCACGGTCTTATCGGCTCTTGCAAGCTGTTTGCCCAGAATCATGCTCAGAATACGCAGTATCATCTGTTCTTCATAAGCCAGAAAGACTTGTAACGGCGGCTCTCCGGTCAGAGATTTATAGGTCAGGCGGTAACATAAGGAATTACCGGAGGAAAAATCCTCTCCGCCGTAACGGGCACTGATCAGCTCCGAATTGACGCGGAACAGATCTTTTAAAGCCTGAAGAATGGCTTTTTCCAAAGATTCCAGTTCATTTTCATCAGTCTGATGTATCCACTTATTGGAGGCTTTCCCCATAATGGCACAATCTTCTATCATGATATGCCCTGTCAGCCAGCCAACACAGATACCCAGAAAGTGCTGGACGGATTCTACAGAGTAATGCTGTTTTTCCAATTCATATTCCAGAGCCGGAATAGTATTGTCCCGCATATTATCATGCAGTGATTTATGTATGGGATATCTGCCGTAGTGTATCTCCCGCATAAAAGCTTCTTCTTCAGCAAAATGCTTTAAGGTATAACTCTTAAAATATTTAATCCCTTCTTTGCAGGCGTGCTGCTGCTTTTCTTCCTCCTCATTGAGCTTGATCAGCTTATCCACGATAGAAAAAAGTCTTTGATGTGCAGCGTCGATCTTATCGATCCCTATGTTAAATCGCTCATTCCATTGCAGTTCGTTCAATATCCCGATCTCCTTTCGTAAGAAGTGACGTGCCTGAAAATAAGGTTCACACCGCGCCATTCGCAAAACGCACTTCCAGTGCTTTCCGCTGCTTCGCAGCTTTTTTTGCTCATAAACCGGCGCTCCCTTCGTCATCCTGCAAACGAGGATTCCCATGCAAGCATGAAATCCTCGTCTGTCAGGATGACGTGTGAACTGTAAAAATAGTTTATCATAGTTTTCCTAGCTTAACAACGGATATTGCTTTTTCTTACAGATGGAAATACAATATAGAAGGGATATAAGCAGAAATGGAGGAAGATTTAATGAAGGTGATTGAAGATCAGACATTTGATATGGAGCGTGCACTTTATGGAAGTGATGGAATACTGGTAAAGAATTGTTCTTTTGACGGACCGGCAGACGGTGAAAGTGCGTTTAAGGAAGGTCGGGATATTGAAACGGAGCATTGCTTTTTCAATCTGCGCTATCCTTTCTGGCATGACCATGGACTTAGGATCACAGAATCGGAAATGACGTCAAACTGCCGGGCAGCCCTGTGGTACTCTGATCATATAGAGATTGCTGACAGCAAGCTGCACGGGATCAAGGCGCTACGGGAGTGCAGTGATGTTCTTATAAAGAACTGTGATATTATTTCGCCTGAATTTGGCTGGTCAGTGTGCGGCATCCGCATGGAAGATACTACAGCGGAAAGCGAGTATTTCATGATGCGCTCGGAGGATCTGACATTTACAGGCGTGACTTTCAAAGGGAAATACTCTTTTCAGTACATTAAGAATGCAGTCTTTGAAAACTGTGTATTTGATACCAAGGATGCCTTCTGGCATGGGGAGAATGTAACGGTGAAAAACAGTGTGGTGAAAGGAGAATATCTGGCCTGGTATTCGGATGGCCTTACTCTGATAGATTGTAAGATCATCGGAACGCAGCCCCTGTGTTACTGTAAGAATCTGAAACTGGTGAATTGCGAAATGATCGATACAGATCTTGCTTTTGAAAAATCCGATGTGGAAGCAGTTATTACGACCAAAGTAGACAGCATTAAAAATCCGCGGTCCGGACAGATCCTGGTACCGGAAGTAGGAGAGATCATCATGGATGATGAGGAAGCCGAGGGAGAAGTTTCAATCTGCGGTTAATAAGATATAGTAGTGACATATTATCATAAAAATATCCCCACAGTTTATTGTGGGGATGTTTTTAGCTTAGCCTTATGTGCTCGTTTGCAGATATACATTTCTTCATCTGCGAGCCGGATAATTTCTTCCAGGGATTTACGGCGGGAATCGCTGTCAATTTCTACGATACCATAGCTGAAGCTGGACAGATAATTCTTATCATTATTGATAGTAAAACTATCAAGGGTCTCAGCAAGCTTCTGAAGCGCCAGTTCGCGGCCGCAATTAAACAGAATTAAAGCAAATTCATCTCCGCCGATTCTGGCAAATTCGTCACTGCTTCGGAAATTTTGCTCAATAATGGAAACAAAGGAGCGGATATATTCATCTCCTTCCAAATGGCCGAACTGATCATTGACTGTTTTTAATCCATCCAGGTCCATATAGCAAAGGATAGCATTTTCTTCAGAAGCAAGAATTTCCGCCATACGCTCCTCAAAATAGAGCCGGTTTCTGATTCCTGTTCCGGGATCCTGATAAGCTTTCATTCGCAGCTTTCGTGTACGCTGTTCCTGCTCTGTGACATCTAAAACAATATGTGCGTAGGAATTTCGGTTCCTCCATACAACGAAAAAAGTACTGATCTGATAATTCCGGCCATTATCGTCATCGGCTTCCCAGCTCTTTTGTTCTTTTTCTGACCAGTTTAAAAGTTTTTCACGAAAAGAAAGCCGATGTTCGCAGCAGTTAGGATCGGTATGTTCATTATCTTCCCTTTTATTGCAGTATACAATTTCTTTTGTTTCGGCGTCGACCACCAGAATCCATTCACGGCGCTTGCG
Source organism: Lachnospiraceae bacterium (assembly GCA_014803415.1). Classification (GTDB taxonomy): domain Bacteria; phylum Bacillota; class Clostridia; order Lachnospirales; family Lachnospiraceae; genus Suilimivivens. Next base: position 25,842 of record JAAVBZ010000004.1, on the reverse strand, counting down.
GGTCAGTTCCATCAGCAGATCATTGTATTGTCTGATCACTTCTCCATGCTCCAGAGCTTTCCTGGTTTCTTCTTTTAAGAGACGTTCTCTTTCCTTAAGTTGACCGGTCATGGTGTTAAAGGCCTCGGAAAATTCACCTAAATAAGAAACATGCTGGGAATAATCACCTGCGGCTACCTGTTTAGCCTGCCACGCCAAATGATTTAAATTGGCATTTAAATTTTTTAAATTTTTGCAAAGAAAATTGTCTTTGGAAGGGGAGGGTCCGGAGAGATTTCCTTTTGAAAGCTCCTCAGAGTATTGAAGCATTTCTTTTACCGCTTTTTCAAGAAATAAAAGTCCGGCTCCAAGATGCTGATATGGTTCGTCCAGTGCCTCCAGATCAATTGGCTTTACCTCCGGATCATATAGAATGCCTTTCAGATATTGAAAAAGCAGTTCACAGTTTTTCTCTTCGCTTGTCAATGTTGATTCCTCCGATTTTCTGTTTATTTATCCGATGCTTCTGCACAGAAACGGCACACCCTGTCTCCGGTAGCCCAGCAGTCCACTTCTACTGACTGGTAGTTCTTTCCGCTATATGTAGAAAGGATTCCTGAAATAAATCCTTCGTCAAAATTGCAGACTGTTTCACCTAAAAGCGGGAGACCGGAACAGTCCGCATCCTCGGAAATAGTCAAAATGATCTTTCCCGTTTCTTTTTCGATGTTTTCAACTCGCAGTACGCCGATCTTCATTTCCTCGATCCGCGCCTGAAGCTGGGCAATAAATTCATGGAAGGGAAGTGTCAGATCAAGCAGATTCTGTGCAAAATAGATTCCGGCCCTGCGACCGGCGTTTCTGAAAATTTCGACCTGCTTTTCCTTTCCGTACTGGTTTATGATCTCTTCTCTGATAGAATATTCCAGAAGCCGGTATACTAAGACCGGAATCTCATTTCCCAGATTTCCCCGCTCAGAGCTGTTGAATTTCATATAGTCGGTCAAATCCGGTTTTTTGTCGTTTTCTAAAAATATATTTCGCTCTATCATTATTTCCTTCTCTTAATTCATGACAATAGAATCCTCGCTGAGCGTGGATTCTATTGTTTTATGTATTTGTTACTGAGATTTTCTATTATTATACTGAAAAAAAAGGCTGGTGTAAAGCAATATGAATTTAAATGTTACTTTTCCCAATGCCCGTGAAAAGTAACATTTAATCACATTAGAAAAAGTAACGCCGGCTTGTCCTTGAAAGATGAAAAGATATTGGTTATATTTATATTAGAGTGACGAAAACAGTAAAAGAGTTATTCAGGAGAGAACATGATATATATTGTAACGGCAATGTATGCCGAGGCACATGGGTTTATTGACCGTTTTCAGCTAAAAAAGGATATTTCTCAAACCCGTTTTCAGGTATTTAGAAGCAAGGAAGGGGATATGTGCCTGATCATAAGCGGAACGGGGACAGTCCCGGCAACTGTGGCTGTCAGCAGTATCTGCATGGAATATGGAGCAGGACAGGGAGATTTTTTATTAAATGTGGGCGTTTGTGCAGGGATAGGGATTGGAAATGTGTATGGAACGAAGGATACCTGTCAGGCAACAGAGGTTTATCTGTGCAGCAAGATCAGGGAGCAGAGTACCGGTAAGACCTTTTATCCCGATATTTTGTACCGCCATGGATTTGCGGAAGCTCAGATCGTTACCGGAGCCAGGCCATATGCCAAAGCAGCTCAGGATGAAACAGAAAAAGAAGATTTTTACCTTTATGATATGGAAGCTGCGGCAGTCTATCAGGCGGGTTCCTATTTCTTGGGGCCCCATCAGATGAGTTTTTTAAAAGTGATTTCCGATGACGGAAATACCAAAGAGGTAACTTCCGAAAAAATTGAATCGTTGATGGGCAGGAGCATGGACAGCATAGTAGATCATATCATGCGCCTGCAGGAAATAGCCCGTGAAGAGAAACAGGAAGATAAGTTTCAGGAAGAAGCGCTGCAGAAAGAAATAAGCAGGCTGTGCATTGACATGCATTGTTCCAAAGTGATGTCGGAATCCCTCCGGCAGTATATCCGTTACTGCACTTTGGCCGATGTGGATCATGTTTCCGTGATAGAAGAAATGTATCGGGAGGGAAAACTTCCGTGTAAAGATAAAAGAGAAGGAAAACGGTGTTTTGAAGAACTTAAGAAAAAATTATTATAGCCCGTTTTTTTCCCATATTTATGTGGAAAAAGCAGCAGCAGATCATCCACGGACGAAACGGATCCTTCAAAGATTCCCTCAGGCAAATATTATTTTTATCGATCATTACAAAGATGTTTTCTGCAGGAGGGGACAGAACTTTGTATTGCAGCAGCGTTCCCGGAAACTGATCCTGGCGGCAAAGCAGGGGAATCTGCTCTACGAAGGAGCGCCGGTCTGCCAGAACTTTGGAAATGAAAATTTTTATTATACGTCTTGTATGATGAATTGCGTTTTTGACTGTGAATACTGCTATTTAAAGGGGATGTATCCTTCCGGAAACATTGTTCTTTTTGTGAATCTGGAAGATATTTTTGATGAAGTTATAGAAAAACTGAAAAAACAGGCTGTATATCTTTGTATCTCCTATGATACGGATATGATGGCAATGGAGCAGATCACCGGATATGTCGGGGAGTGGATCAGATTTGCAAAAGGACAGGCGGATCTTAAACGAAATCTGAAGATCGAGATCCGAACCAAGTCCGCAGATATCAGTTTCTGGCAAAAACATACTTCGGTTCCGGGAATTATTTATGCCATCACCCTGTCGCCCCAGGCGGTCATTGATGCATATGAACATAAGACTCCGCCCCTTGGGCAGAGAATTGCCAGCGTTAAGGAAGCAGTGGAAAGAGGCTTTCCGGTAAGACTCTGCTTTGATCCTATGATCTATATAAAAGACTGGGAGCGGCAGTATGAGGAAATGCTGAATCAGGTGTTTGAAGAAATAGATATGGAAAAGCTTGAAGACGTGAGTGTGGGATCTTTCCGTGTATCTCAGGATTTCCTGAAAAAAATGCGTAAAACAAATCCCTGCTCGGCGGTAGTCCAGTTCCCCTATCAAAATGATGGCGGCGTTTATCATTATTCCGAGGAGCTGACGGAGAACATGGAAGGATTTCTGGTAGATAATCTGAAAAAGAAAATACCGGAAGATAAAATATTTTTGTGGGAAATGGGGAAAAATAATGAATAATGCAGCAATTGTGACCGGAGCTTCTTCAGGTATCGGATTGGAGATCAGCAGAGTTCTTTTAAGGCTTGGATATGAGGTGTTTGGAATCGGGAGAAATTTTGTTATAGAATCTGAAGAAGAAAGGTTTCATAAGATCGTCTGCGATGTACTGGATACAGAAAAGCTTTGTGATATTGTCAAAAAGATTGCCGCGCAGAATCGTGTATTGGTGCTTGTCAATAATGCGGGTACGGCCTATTACGGTCTGCATGAGGAGCTGAATGCAAAAAAGATTCAGCAGATGGTTCGGACTAATCTTGAAGTGCCCATGATCTTAACCTGCCGGCTTCTTCGGGAACTGAAGAAAAACAGGGGATATGTGATCAATATATCCTCAGTTACCGCTAATGGGACCAATCCCCATGGTTGTGCCTATGGCGCCACCAAAGCAGGACTCTCCAGTTTTTCACACAGTCTGTTTGATGAAGCAAGAAAATACGGCGTAAAAGTGGTGACGATTTCACCGGATATGACCAAAACCAGTCTCTACCGCAATGCGGATTTTTGGGAAGGGGATGAGGAAGGATCTTATCTGATGCCGGAAGAAGTGGCAGGAGCTGTAGAATATGTTTTAAGTCAGCGGGAAGGATTGATAATATCAGATATTACTTTAAAACCGCAGATCCATCGTATCAAACGAAAATAATAGAAAAAGGAAGCTGCAGAAAATAATGATGAACGATGCACTTAATATGTCAGTATCACAGGTTTTTGACAAAAATGGAATGAAGTATGCATTTGTATCCTTTGAAGATGAAGGCAGAAATGCAGAAGGAAAAATACCGGATTGTGTCATTATGGCAAACAATGGATTTTCGAAGGAAGAAGTAACACAGCTGGAGAATTACATGAAAAGAGAACTTCCGAACTTAAAGAAAATGGCATCGGGAGTCAATGTCTTAAACGCATTTATGAAAAACTAGCAGTCGGAAGAGGAACAGCGTGGGAAGTCCGGGCAGTTGACCGTGCGATATCCATGTGCTATTGTTTACATGAATAGGCTGTGGCAGAAGAGAGAAAGTATGAAAGATATAAAACGAATGATTTACACGAAGGAATTAGATGATAAGTTCAGATATGACGGAAAAGACCTTGGCGCACGATGCTCAGAAAAAGGCTCCATATTTAAAGTATGGAGCCCTTTTGCAGACAGGATAGAACTGCGATTATACCGGGATGGAGAAACAGATATATACCGCAGCCAAGAGCTTGTACCAGGCGGGCAGGGAACCTGGAAGCTGGAGCTTTCAGAGAATCTCCATGGAATGTACTACGACTACCGGATAACCTATGGAAGTGAGACGGTGCAGACGGCAGATCCTTATGCAGTGGCCTGTAACTGCAACGGCAGTCGGAGTATGGTGCTTGATTTAAGACAGACCGATCCGGAAGGCTTTTTACAGGATAAAGCACCTGCCCCCTGCCCGGAAAATATTATTTATGAGCTCCATGTAAAGGATTTTTCCTATGATAAAGACAGCGGCATACCGGATAAGTACAGAGGAAAATTCAAGGCCTTTACAGTAGAAAATACCGAAACCTCTTATCCTGCCTGTATGAAATATCTGAAAGAGCTTGGGATCACCCATGTTCATTTACTTCCTATCTTTGATTTTGGAGAGCTGGATGAGGCAGGTGCGGATACGCAGTATAATTGGGGATATGATCCTCTTAACTATAATATTCCGGAAGGTTCTTATTCTACAGATCCCTTTGACGGGGCAGTGCGGATCAGGGAATGCAAGGAAATGGTTCAGGCGTTTCATGCAAAGGGACTTCGGGTAGTGATGGATGTGGTCTATAACCATACCTGTCATGCGGATTCCTGGCTGGAGAGAATGGCGCCCGGTTATTATAACCGCCGTTATGAAGACGGAAGCCTTTCCAACGGCTCAGGCTGCGGCAGCGATATTGCGGCCGGCAGGGCTATGGTGGATAACTATATTGCAGATTCTGTGATGTACTGGGCCAGGGAATATCATATTGACGGATTCCGTTTTGATCTGATGGGACTTCTGACAGTAGAACTGATGAACCGCATTCAGGAGGAACTTGACAGGGAGTTTGGCAAAGGAGAAAAGCTGATATACGGAGAACCCTGGAGAGCCCAGGAATCCCCCATGGAGGAGGGAACCAGAGCGCCTCTGAAGCACAATGTCAGATATTTGAATGAAAAGATTGCAGTCTTTTCCGACGATACCAGAGATGTGATCAAAGGGCATGTTTTTTATGAAGAAATACCGGGTTTTGTGAATGGCGGCAGCGGCCTGGAAGAAAGTGTGCTGCGTGCGGTAAGCGGCTGGAGGAAGAATCAGAAAGGATTTACTCCGAAAAGCTGTTCCCAGGTGGTGAATTATGTTTCTGCCCATGACAACCTGACCTTGTGGGATAAACTGGTGATCTCCATGCATGGAGCTGATGGTATATTTACCAGGAAGTACGAAGATGTGTTAAGGGCCAACAAGCTGGCGGCGCTGATCTATTTTACCTGCCAGGGCAATTTGTTTATGCAGGCAGGAGAAGAATTCGGAAGAACGAAGCTGGGAGATCATAACAGTTACCGGTCTGCTCCCGAGGTGAATATGCTCAGATGGAATCAGACGAATGAATACAGAGATCTTGTAGAATATTATAAGGGATTGATCCGGCTTCGCAAGTGCCTTCCGGGACTGTGTGACAAATCTCCTAACGCCGCCAGCCGTATTTTTGACGAAAAGGTGCTTGGCAGATCCAAAGTGTCATTCAGGGTGGATAACCAGGGAAATGAAAGTGAATGGGAGCAATTGTTTATTATTTATAATGCGGACGACCAAGATGTATATACAGAAGTGCCTGACGGAGAATGGTTTGTTCTGGCAGATGAAAACGAAACGGACTGCAGAAAAGAGGCGTTTCTAACCGAAAAACGGCTGATCTGCGTAAAAAAGGGAAGCGGCATGATACTGGGAAGGAAATAGTCGGATAAATAAGGGAAAACAGGAGGGCTTCCTATGAAATTTACATATGGAAAACAGGACTTTAAAACATTTGAAAGAGGGGAAGAAAACTGTTATCTGATGGTAAACGGACTGGGCGGTTTTTCTTCTCTTAGTATGACCGGTTCCTGCAGCCGGAATGATCAGGCAGTACTGATGGCGTGCCTGCGATCTCCAAACAACAGATATAATATGATCCACAGGCTGGAAGAAAGGCTTGTGGCGGGGGATACGCGTTGCTTTTTGTCAAGTCAGGATTATCAGGATCATGACAAAAGGGAGGATGGCTATCTTAAGCAAAGCCGCTTTACCTATGAGGATTATCCTTGCTTTACTTACGAAACAGGCGGGGTGGAAGTGGTACGGACAATTGTGCTTGCACCGGGAGAGAATACGGTGGGAATATCTTATCGGATCAGGAACCGTTCGGAGTATCCGGCAACATTGACGGTACAGCCCCAGATGCAGTTTGTTCCGAAGGGGGAGCGTATGTCAAGAACACAGCGCTTTACTTATTCGGAAGGTAAGATCAATTCTAACGGGCTTGATCTTTACTTTGTTACCAATGGCAGGGCAAAGGAAATTCCCTACCGTTTTTGTGAAACTCTTTATTATTCCAGTGATGTGGCGGATGGAAAGATGTCTCTTGGGCGCTGCGGCGCAAATCATGAGATCAGTTTTACCGCAGTACCCGGAGAAACCAAAACACTTAATATGGTATACGGAACCAGACAAAAGCTGCCTTCAGTGGAAGAAATCGAAAAGCAGCTGGTCGGATGGAGAAAGAGCTGGCGTGAGCGGGCAGGTTTTGCAGAGAAAAATGCGCAGATCCTTGCCGCAGCGGCCGGGCAGTTTATATCTGCAAGGGAATCCACGCAGAAATCTACTATTCTTGCAGGTTTCCCCTTTTTTGAGGATTGGGGAAGGGATACTATGATCGCATTGCCTGGGTGCTGCCTTTGTACCGGGCAGTATGAACTGGCAAAAGAAATTCTCGAAACCTTTATTGCATATTGCAAGGATGGACTGATGCCCAATCTTTTTCCGGAGGGCGGTCAGGATCCTATGTACAATACAGTAGATGCAGCCCTGCTGTTTATACTGGCAGTATATGAATATGAGAAGCGTACCGGGGATACCTGCTTTGTGAAGCAGGCGTATCCGGTCATGGAAAGTATTATTGAACACTACCTGAAGGGTACCGGATTTGGTATTCACATGGACAGTGACGGACTGATCATGGCAGGCGGGGGCTATGATCAGGTGACATGGATGGATGTAAGGGTAGAGGATATCTTACCTACGCCACGGCATGGGAAGCCGGTAGAAGTCAATGCCTACTGGTATAATGCCCTGCGCATTATGGAGGAATTTCAAAAGAGATTTTCAGAAGCAGATAAAGACTATGGAGAACTGGCAGATCAGGCGGCGAGCAGTTTTGCCGATAGTTTCTGGAATGAGGAAGCAGGGTGCCTTAAGGATGTGATCTCAGGAACAGAGGCGGACAACCAGATCCGCTGCAACCAGATCTGGGCGGTGTCCCTGCCCTTTTCACTTCTGTCTGATGAACAGGAACGCCGGGTGGTGGAAACGGTTTACCGGAAATTATATACGCCCTATGGCCTTAGGACACTGGATCCGGAAGATAAGGAATTTCGGCCCTTTTACGGCGGCGCACAGCTGGATCGGGACCTTTCTTACCACCAGGGAACGGTGTGGACATTTCCCCTGGGCGGTTATTATCTGGCGTATCTGAAGGTAAATGGATATTCAGAGGAGGCAAAGACCTATGTGCGGGAGCAGCTGCAGAGCATAGAGCCTGCGCTGCGAGAAGGCTGTGTAGGACAGCTGCCGGAGATTTATGACGGAGGAAATCCGGTTTCTTCCAAAGGCTGCTTTGCCCAGGCATGGAGCGTGGGAGAGATCCTGCGTGTTTATGACGCGCTGCGATAAAGGATTGTCCAAAGAGAAGGAATATACTATGACCATGAACGATTGCCTGCAATTATTTGATGAAAATACAGCGCAGTGGTTTCAAAGAACACTGGGAAGACCTACGCCGGTACAGGAAGCATCCTGGCCGGCTATTTCTGCTGGAGGGCATGTGCTGGTATCGGCGCCTACCGGAACAGGAAAGACCCTTTCTGCTTTTCTGGTATTTCTGGACAGTCTTAAAAAGGAGGCTTTAAAAGGGCAGTTAAAGCGGGAATTGCAGCTGATCTATGTATCGCCTCTAAAATCCCTGGCTGGGGACATCCGTGAAAATCTGAAAAAGCCTCTTGAAGGGATCGGTGGAAACGAGCTGATCACGGTAGCCGTCCGTACCGGAGATACAACCCAGAAAGAAAGGCAGCAGATGGTGAGAAAGCCGCCTCACATTCTGATCATTACGCCGGAATCCCTTTATCTGATGCTTACCAGCAAAACAGGTCAGAATGTCCTTTGCACGGCAAAAGCGGTGATCGTGGATGAGCTTCATGCACTGATCGATACGAAGAGGGGCGCCCATCTGATGCTGTCTTTGGCAAGGCTTGATGATCTGTGCGGGAAACCTTTGCAGAGAATCGGATTGTCCGCTACCATTTCCCCTCTTTCGGAGGCCGCTGCATATCTGGCTCCCGAACCCGTCTTTGTTGCGGCGCCTTCCATGGAAAAGAAAATACAGCTTCAGATCCTTGGATCTTATGTGGATGGCAATAAGAGAAAAAAGGATCCTCTCTGGCAGGAGATGTCTGCTTTGGTATATCAGTACTGTCAGGGAAAGCGAAGCGTGATCGCCTTTGTGGAGGGCAGGAGATATGCGGAAAANCTGGCATATTATGTAAATCTNCTGGGCGGAGAGGATTTTGCCNNNGTNCATCATGGAAGTCTTTCCAAAGAGCNGCGNATNGAAACGGANCAGTCCTTGCGGGAAGGAAAGTTAAGGCTTTTNTGTGCCACTTCATCTATGGAGCTTGGAATCGACGTAGGGGAGATCGACCAGGTATTGCAGATAGGCTGTCCCCGTACTATTTCCGGTACGCTGCAGCGACTGGGCCGTGCAGGGCATAATCCGTCCCGGACCAGTGTGATGTACTTATTCCCCAGAACGGCAGCGGAAAGTGTTTTTTGCGGAATGACTGCAGAGCTTGCCNGGGGAGGCTGCGTGGAACATTTAAATCCGCCTAAAGGGTGTCTGGATGTACTGGCGCAGCANCTGGTATCTATGGCGGCTTTTAAAGGCTATGAAGTGGACGATGTCATGAGAATACTGCAAAGGGCATGGCCTTTTCAAGATGTTACGAAAGAAGATGTGAAGTCAGTCCTTAACATGCTGGCGGGAGACTATGAGCACAAAAGGGATATCCCTGTCCGTCCCAGAATTCTGTATGACAGAATACATGAAAAGGTAGAGGGGGATGGCTACAGCAGAATGCTGGCCGTTTCTGCAGGAGGAACGATCCCCGATAAGGGACTTTATACCGTTCGGACCCAGGATGGCGTGAAAGTGGGAGAAGCCGACGAGGAGTTTGTTTATGAGACACGGCAGGGAGATCGGTTTATTCTGGGTGCCTTTGCCTGGAAAGTAGTAAATATCAGCAGGGATACAGTGACGGTCACGCAGGCGCCTGTAGAGGGGGCAAGGCTTCCCTTCTGGAAAGGGGAACTGAAGGGAAGAGATAAGGAAACGGGGATTTATTTTGGGCGGATCCTGCGCGGCTTTATGGAAGCGGAAGAGAATGGGAAGCTTGCAAAATCCCTTTTGGATCTGGGACTTGATGAGTCTGCGTCCAAACTTGCCGCCGGATATTTAAAGCGGCAGATCGAAGTGGCGGGGGGACTGCCGGATGATNAAACCATCCTGGCAGAGCATTTTAAGGATCAGTCCGGAAACTGGCAGCTGATGTTTCATTCTGTTTTCGGACGGCGGGTCAATGCGCCTCTTTCACTGCTTGCNGTTCATGCAGCAAGAGAAGAGTTTGGTCTCGATGTGGGGAGTGTAGATGAAGAAGACGGATTTTTACTCTATTCGTATGGGGATAAAGAACTGCCGGAGGGGCTGCTTTATAGAATAAATCCTGGGACTTCGACAAGTATTTTGTCCGCGCTGCTTCCTGAAACGCCTCTTTTTAATATGGCGTTTCGGTATAACTGCGGCAGGGCGCTGATGATGGGGATCCGAAAAAACGGAAGACACCCCTTATGGATGCAGCGTCTGAAGAGTGCGGAAATGCTGGAACNGGTAGTTAAGGAAAAGGATCATCCGCTGATCAGAGAGACAAGGCGGGAGTGCATGGAGCAGCTCTGGGATGTGGATGGAGTCCGGGAACTGCTTGAAAAAATCCGTACCGGCAGCGTGATGGTGAGAGAAATCTATACTCAGACGCCCTCGCCCATGTCTTTGCCGCTGCAATGGGCACAGGAAGCGGCTGTGATGTATGATTATGCACCGACGCCCAGGNGAATNCATGCCGCAGTGGAAGAATCATTAAAGAATGAAAAAGAATTGCTGCAGCCGGGAGAAGAAGAGCTTTTAAAGGTTCATGCAAGAGGAAAGCTGCCGGAGGATGAAAAACAGCTCCATTCCCTTTTGATGACAGAAGGAGATCTTTCGGCCGGAGAGCTGGATATTCCTGTGGAATGGCTGGAAAGTCTTTCAGACAGCGAACGGGCAGTTTATCTGGAACAGGGACTCTGGATCGCTGCGGAACAGGAAGCAGAGTATCATGCGGCGTTAGAAACCATGGATACTGAAGCAGCCCTTCCCATAGTCCGCCGAATGCTCCGTTACCGGGGCGGTTCAAGTGCAGCTCTGACGGCACAGCGTTACGGCTGGCAGGAAGAATACGCCGACGCAGTACTAAAGGAACTGTGCACAAGGGGAGAGGTAATTGCCAAGGAAGAATCCGGCAGTCAGAAAGAAGCATCAGGCGATAAGAAGATCTGTTACTACCATGCAGAGCTTTACAGACGGGCAAGGACTCAGACNTTGANAAANCGCAGAGAGGAAATTGTTACCTGCCCGGCTTTTGCCTATACAGCTCTTTTGGCTTCACGCCTGCAGCGTCAGGCACCGCCGGAAGAAAGCATAAANGCGGCACTTTCNTCCCTTTCCGGCANTGCTTTNCCGGCAGCGTTATGGGAAGAGGTTCTTCTGCCTGCAAGGGTGAAAAATTACAGAGAGAATCTGCTGGATAATCTTCTTTCAGCCGGAGAATATTTCTGGCATATGGAAGAAAANGGGAGGATCTGCTTTGACCCTGCCGATCGNATAGATTGGGAGGAAACGCCGGAAATACCNTGGGAAGAACTNTCGGAAAAGGAAAGNCTTCTTGCACAANCNCTNGCAAANCGGGGAGCCAGCTTTATACNGGCNTTAAGCAATGTGNTGGATGGAGAGTCGCCTTATGATGCGCTGCTTTCGCTGATAGAAAAGGGNGTGGTGAGCGCAGACAGTTTTGTGCCCGTGCGGCATCAATTAANCCGNTCCAAAACAGAAAAATCANCAACAAGACTACGGGTAGCGGCAAGNGTGAAGGTATTGCATGCAGGCCGGTTTGACCTGGTAAGGTCCATTTGTCCCCTTACGGTACAAGAACAGATGGACAGGTGTTTTGACAGATATCTGGTTTTGTGTCGGGAGGCGGCTGCTGCCTGTAATCTGCCATGGCAGGAAGCATTAGCTCTTTTGCGCGTTCAGGAATATACGGGACAGGTGAGAAGGGGATATTTTGTGGAGGGACTNTCCGGATCACAGTTTATCCGCCGGAAGGATTTTGAGAGCGTAACNGCGCAGCTCCGTCATCCNCAGGGAGACATTCTCTGGATGAATGCTGTGGATCCCATGCAGCCCTTCGGGAAACTTTTTCCCCATGAAAAGGGCAGAGAATTCATCAATGTACAAGGAACTGCCATTGCACTAAGAGGCGGCAGGCCCGTTGTTCTTTTTGAGAGGTATGGCAAGATACTGCGCATCTTTGAGNCAGAGGACCAGAANGAAATCCTNCAGGAGGTCCTACAGGAGGCCCTGTGTNCATTTGCNGAAGATTACAGGAGNGGAAGGATATTTGCGGGAAGNAAGCGGATCGTAGTCACAGATTATCCCATGGAGGCTGCAGATATTCTTTCTGCAAGCGGTTTTACCCGCAATATTCGGGATTATGTATTGTACAGATAGTAAAGATTTTGNANGAATAGCGTGCTGAAAGGAAAGNGTATGGAGGTAACATATATNGATCATAGCGGNTTTTTTCTGGAAATGCAGGAGGTCTGTTTTTTNTTTGATTATTATAGGGGAGAAATACCTGAAGTGAAAGGCGGAAAACCANTGGNNGTCTTTGTCAGCCACAAGCATGGAGATCACTATAATNCNGATATTTTTGAACTGGTCAGAAAATATCCCGATGTGAGATTCGTATTGTCAAAAGATATCCGTCCNAAACGGAANATCCAGGAATACATGGAAAAAGGTATTGANCTGGAATCCCGTATAGTTACAGCGGCAAAAAATNCGGCGTTCGATATGGTGTTGTCAAATGGTAAGAAACTGGAGATTGAAACATTAAGGTCTACAGATGAAGGCGTAGCTTATATCCTTACCTGTGAAGGAAAGACCATCTACCATGCAGGGGATCTGAATCTCTGGGTNTGGGAAGGGGAATCCAAACAATACAATAACAATATGANGGCTGATTATTNCAGAGAGCTGGAAAAGNTAAAGAACAGGAAAATAGATGTGGCNTTNGTGCCGCTGGATCCCAGGCTTGCNTCCCATGCCATGGAGGGACTTGAAAGTTTTATGGAATATACATACAGTAATTATGTGTTTCCCATGCATTTTTGGGGAGAGTACTCTNTTATTCTGTCATTTTTTGAAAANCATNCTGANTATAGGGATCAGATTATNGANATTAAAGAGAATGGACAAAAATTTTTCATAAAATAATTTTTCATCAGGCAAAAGATATTGTATTATAGAAGCAGGCGAATACAAATAGAGGAGGTCTTAAGTTTGAAACAGTTTTTNGGGAAAAATGAAAGAGGCATTTTAAAAGAGGCCGTGAGGGGGCTTNCNAAGCCTCAATTGATCATTCTTATGTCAAATAAAGAGCANTTTGANGACCATGTAAAGGAGCTTGAGACGCTTTATCCGGGAGTTCCCAGTATTGGCTGTATCGGNATGAGTTATGATACTAAAGTTGTGGAAGCNGGTGTGGGTNTTACGGCTTTTACGGACGGCGTTACAGCAGTTGCCAATGTACTTGAGCAGGTTTCTGTCATGCCGGTTAAATATATTAAACGTCTTGTACAGGATGTACAGCGGATCAATGCTTCGNCGAAAGATACGGTATGTATTGATCTGTGCGCCGGTAATGATGCCTGCGTGCTTACTACAATGCATAGTGTGCTTGGGCCTAAAAATATCTCTCTTGTAGGGGGAACGGGAGATGCCGGCAAGGTATCCGTAAATGGAAGGATCTGTGAGGATGCAGTAGCGTACGCCCTTATTAAGAATAATAGCGGCAAGGTCAAAATCTATAAGGAGAACATATATAGACCGCTGTCTGATCATCGATTTATCGCATCAAAGACTGACAAGAGTAAATATTATATCGGAGAGCTGAACGGAAAGCCGGCCAAGCAGGTCTACCAGGATATTTTACAGATTAAAGAAAGCGATATTACTACACGGACTTTTAAAAATCCTTTCGGGAAACTCAGCGGACAGGATATATGCATTATTTCCATTAAGGAAGTGGTCGGAAACGGTCTTGCCTGCTTCAGGCAGGTCAATGATTCCGATGTACTTACATTATTGGAACTCAGGGATTATAAACAGATCGTGGAAGAGACCATAAACAACATCAAATCGGATTTTAACCATATTTCGGGCGTATTTTCCATCAATTGTCTGTTCCGCTATCTGTTATTCAGTCAGAATAATAATATGCAGGAATATTTGCAGTCTATGCATACTCTGGGCTGTCACTGCGGGCTGGTTGGTTATGGAGAACATTATAATGAGCAGTTTGTAAATCAGTCCATGACCTGTGTAGTATTTGAATAATGAGCGGATAAAGGAGAACCATATGTTATTATTTGGAAAAAAAGAAAAAAAGAACGATGGTGCAGAGAAGGCAGCAAAGAAGCAGGANTATTTTCCCNTAATCCATGTGACAAACAGCTTAAAGGATTATCACAGGCAGCTCATGGACAAGGAAGTTGATTCCTTGAGTGAGCTGAGACAGATCCGGGCTTCCTTTGTTCAGATTCTTGAGGATAATGAAGCGTTAAAGGAAACGCTTCAGACCTTCAGAGATGTTTTTGAGTCAGTAGAGCAGGAATCCCACAAGTTTGCAGATGTTAAGAATGAAATCGGGGACTCTGTGGACAATGCACAGATAAAAGTTCTGGGGCTCAAAAAAAGCTCGGGAGAGGTACAGGATTGTTTCGTGGAAATGCAGAATATATTTACTGATTTTCAGGCGTCTTTACAGAAAATAGAAGATTGCATGGGGCAGATCATCTCCATTGCCAATCAGACAAATATGCTGGCGCTTAACGCTTCGATTGAAGCAGCAAGAGCCGGAGAGCAGGGAAGAGGATTTGCAGTCGTTGCCGAGCAGGTCAAAAGACTGGCGGATGAGATCAAAGGACTTGTCAGTAAAGTGGATATCAGCATCCAAGATGTAGAACAGGGAACCCAAAAAATGAATGCCAGCATTGATACTTCTCAAAAGGCTTTAAGCCAGAGTATTGAAGATGTTGAAGCCGCGTATGAGACATTCGACAATATCATTTCTGCAGCCGGCGGCGCTGACAGAGTGCAGCAGCAGATCTCTGATGCGGCCGGAGCGGCGGAAAAAGAACTGACTGAAGTGGGAAGATCTTTTGAACACATAGATGGTCAGTTTCAGCAGGCATTTAGTCACATTAATAAGATGAGTGAGCTTGGAACCACCAAAAGCACCATGTTTGAAAGCATGGATAATATGATGAGTCAGATAGCGCCTATGGTTGCGGAAATGGAAAAATAAGAAAAAGGCCGTAAGATCAAAATGTCTTACGGCCTTAAACTATGCTGAGAGATCTTTTTTATGCTTTTTGCGAAGGATATCAATAACTATGATCAATATGATAAGTGCAACAGCAGAAATAATTACGACTGTCTGCATCATGGACGATTCGGGTCTGTCTACACAGCTGAAAACAAATTCAGATTTATTGGCTGTAAAGACACAATAGCTGCCATCTACATAATTTGGGACCGATACCCATGAATTGTTCTCAAAAAGCTCTATCTGAGGATTTTCCATGCCATCGGGAATCAGATATCTGACTGTGTAGGGCGGCGTACCGCCGATTACGGAGAGCTTCTGGCAAACAGCCTTTGTTTTGCCATCCTCAGGATAGGCATCTACGTTTAAGAGATTGAACAGGTCTCCGGTCTTAAAAGTTCCTTCTACAAGAGCAACAGGCCGCATGTTCTCTGTCTGAGAGCTTTCCAGTGTAGTAATATATTCGCTATAGACAGCATCGATCGTCTGGTCAAAGGTCAGGGAGGANGTATCAAAATCTTCCCATGTGCCGGAATATCCGCTTTTAGCCGGAACGGAGGGCAGAGTGTTTACGTCAAAGCTTTCNCCGTAGGAAAGAGTGACAGTAGAAACNATCTTGT
This sequence comes from Lachnospiraceae bacterium, assembly GCA_014803415.1. Classification (GTDB taxonomy): domain Bacteria; phylum Bacillota; class Clostridia; order Lachnospirales; family Lachnospiraceae; genus Suilimivivens. Next base: position 9,960 of record JAAVBZ010000004.1, on the reverse strand, counting down.
CATCTGCCATAAATGTCAGGTAAATATTTTTATAAATATCAGGCAGATTTTCAAGGCACAGGAACTCACCATAGGCAATGGGCTCAGCAATTCCGGCATAGCTGATGCCATCAATGCCGGCGGGACATCCTTCTACAAAGTAATTGTTGCTGATGTTATGATCAGGATCTGCTTTACCGGCNATGGAACCTGTGTAATNTTCCCCTTNNTTGATCTCAACCATACTATAGCAGTTAAGTATGCTGTTTCCGGAACCTGCGATACCGCCGATCTGATCTTTACCGGACAGAGCACATTTGGCGCTGCTGCCGCGGATAGTTCCGTCTGCCTGCCCTGCGATACCGCCTATCATACTGCCGTCACTTTCCACATCACCGTTACCGATACAGTCTATGATACTTCCGAGAGTCATATATCCTGTAACACCGCCGGCACAATTCTTTTTGCCGTTGATAACACCGCTGTTCTGACTCTGTCTGATCACAATACGTTCCTTGTAACGGATGTTAAAAGAGGAATCGTCAGAAAGATTCAGATCATCTTCGGGATCTAAATTGTTCTCTCTTGACATAGCCCCTGCAATACCGCCTACATTCAGATCTCCATATATTTTTCCTTTATTGACACAATTCATGATCTTACCGGAAATATCAGTTTCTTTATCTTCATCGGAAACATCGGTTATGATATCATCGGGATCGGCAGTATCAGGGTTTGTAATAATATTTTCAATCACGTTCAGTTCATCGGAAATTGCCTGAAAATCTTCAAGGAGTAAATTGCTTTCGTCATTCAACATATTATTCAGCAGCCGCATATCAGAGATAATATCAGAAAAACTGCTGCTTAATGCAGTATGATGCGCATTGATCCGGGAACTGATGATGGAGGCTTCGTTACTGAATGCATTTTTCGTATCNTCCAATACTTTCTGTGCATCCTCGTACACACTGTNCTGTACTCTGTTGATCTCTTTTTCAGCTTNGTCCTTATCAAAATCCGGCAGANTATCCAGTTTATCCTTNAAATCTTCAATCCTATCCTGCGTAGGCGTAGGCGCAGGAGTGGGAGTCGGATCGGAATCGGGATCAGGATCTATATTGGTATCAGGATCTTCCATGGGGTCAGGTTCGTACAAANTCTGAGCNGTAATTGCTCTGGGAGGAGCCATGTGTGTTACATTCGTATAGGACTCGGACTCGTCGTTCATATCGGATTCGGATACGTCGCTCATATCGGATTCAGAACCTTCTCCAGAGTCGNTCNCTNCATCCGGATCAGGCNCGGGAACCGGAGTAGGNGTGGGAACGGGAGTAGGTGTGGGAACGGGAGTAGGNGTCACAGAGGGACTGGCACTTGGCTTCGGTATCTCATCAAGAAAGTCCAGGGAAATATAATCAGGTTCCGGCAGGGATGAAATATCCGTCAGCCTTAAGGAAAAAGCATCCATATCCGTGCTGGTCTGATCTGCAATGTCGTTTATGACCTTTTGTGTATTTTCAACAGAAGTAAGCAGGTGGTCGATCTGCGCTGTCAGTTTGTCGGAAGTATTACCGGCGTCAGTTGTCATCTTTGTAACAAGATTATGGAGCTTATTAAATTCTACATTTAATCGATCAAGAGTATCTTCCAGGTATTCGATTTCGCTGCTGGGTTCCATCTGGCCCACAATACCGCCTACATCTTTCCTGCCGTTTAAAACGCCGTAATTGATACAGCCTTCAATATAGCCGGTCTGGCTTCCTGCAATGCCGCCGATATTATAACCTACATGCTGATAACCGATAGAACCTGAGTTAACGCAGGCACGGATAATGCCCGAGCTGGTTCCTGTAATGCCGCCAATATCTGTAACGGATGTTATGTTTTCGGTAGTGAGCAGGTCATTTATTGTGAGAGCGGAAATATTAATATCGTTTTTGGAAGTTATGGTGTTAACACTGCATTTGTTGACACCGTTTATAATACTTCCCTTGTTAGTACCGGAAATACCGCCTGCCCGATGATTACCGTAAACAGTTCCTTGCGAATATCCGTTTTCTATAACGCCAGTTATGTCATTTGTTCCTGCCAGCAGACCTACGTCATTACCACCGGTAACATTCCCGTCGGCATGGCAGTTGCTGATAAGGCCCCGATTACATCCGGATAGAAGTGCAAGACCGGAATGAGTGCTTTCTGCTGAGGCAGTGCCGTATAAATTCAGATCATGGATCTCACCGCTTTCCTGGATGTAACGGAACAGACCGGTATTGTTACTTCCGCCTTCAAGCTCAATTCCGCTTAAGGTATGATTCTGACCAAAGAATATGCCTCCAAAGGTAGGGATAGGCGTGAAATCCGTACCATTTAAATCAATATCTTTGTCAAGTATAATGATTTTATTTCGGGACCAGCTGTCGGAAACGCAGTTTTCGGACAGCTCTTCAAGGTCCTTTAGGGAAGCAATATGTATGGTTTCCGTAGTATCTTCCAAAGAAGTTTCACTGGCGCTTGCCGAAAGGTGTGATAAAGGCTGTACAAGACAAAGGATAAGGATCATCAGCCATAGGGTAATAGTTTTAGTTTGTTTGTTCATCTGCATCATCTCCTTCCACATTGACCTGACCTGAAATAACAGTTGCTTCCATATCTCCTTTAATGATTCCGTTAAAGTTGCCTTCTACAGTACCGTTAATCTGTCCCCGGATAAGACCCTGGACACGCAGAGTGCCCGAATAAGTTTGCGGTGCCAGATTAATATGATTCAGCTCAAAGCTTGTTTTTTCAATAATGGTGTCGCCTAATATCAGGATCTGGGGCAGTACGGCCATGACCAGAACGATGGAAATGACTGTACCCCGGCTCAAGCAGTTGCCGATAGCGGCGATAATGGGATTGGTAGTCAAAACGCCGATCAGGGCCCCGGCCGCTGCCAGAATGGAGCCTGATGTAAAAATGGTAGGAAAAGCTTCATTCAAAGTTTCCACAATGGCTTCTTTCGGATGCATTTTCGTCTTCAGATCCTTGTAATGGCTGGAAATAACGATGGCATAATCGATATTAGCGCCCATCTGGATGGAGTTGACGATCAGGTAGCTTAAGAAATAAAGCGGCGAATCCTGTAAATAAGGGAAAGAAAAATTGATCCAGATACTTCCCTGAATGACCAGGATCAGCAGTACCGGCAATCCCGCCGAGTTAAAAGTAAACAGCAGGATAATGATAACAAACAGGGCAGACAGTACACTGATGATCAGATTATCCCGGCTGAAGGAAGAGGAAAGATCATAATCACTGGTGGAATTGCCTACTACATAGACTGAACCGTCATCGTAGTATTTGGCAGCTTCCTTATGTATCACTTTCAGGAAATCAAAGGTTTCCTGACTTTCCTCGGGAAGATTTAGGTATACGACCAGACGGGAAAAGTCATCAGTCTGCAGCTGCAGTTTTGCTTTTTCCAGCTGATCGAAAAGTTCATCCAAAGTATCCTGAATATCCCCTTCCAAAGTAATATTATCTTCTTCCATCTGATTTTTTAAGAAGAAAAACATATCAAACAGAGGAACTTCATATTTGTCGATACCATTTACGATCTGACCGTATTGATTGTTATTTACTGCGTAAGCTGTATAAAGCAAGTTAGATATTTCATATTCCAAACCGGCCAGCTCGGAAAACTCTCTTGAATTCAGAGCATCGGTAAGATAATAGCCATCCATAGCCTCCACGCCGGCAAGTCCTGTGGTGGATTTAACTTCTGGATAGCTTTCCAGATCCCTTAAAAGTGAGGCTTCGGCCGAATAATTGCCGGAGGGGATGATCACGGCCACCATATTACCGGCTCCGAAAGTATTTTTGATCTTCTGATAGGAAATCTGGCTTTCACTCAGTCTTGCAGTGGTTAAGTCGGTAAAGCTGTAGCAGTAAGGACATTTGTTGGCGTAAATGAAAGCAAAAACAAGGACAGCCACAAAAACAGGAGGGATGATATATCGTGTTTTTACATCAAACTTACCAATAAAAGAAATGGAAGGGATCAAGTTACGGTGTTTTGTCTTGTCGATCAATTTACTGAACAGCATAAGAAGTCCGGGCATCAAAGTAAAAACAGACAAAAGGCTCAATAAAATTGCTTTGATCAGCACAGTAGCCAGATCAAGACCAATCTGGAAGTGCATAAAGGCCAGAGCGGCAAGACCGGATATAGTAGTCAGCGACGAGGAAGAAATTTCAGGGATCGCTTTGCTTAAAGCAGCAATACAGGCTTCTCTTGCCGGTTTGTCGGTATGCTCATCGCTGAAACGGTGGCATAGGATAATGGCGTAGTCGATAGCCAATGCCAGCTGCAATACGACAGTAACGGAATTGGATATAAAGGAAATGGTTCCGCACAGGAAATTGGTACCCATATTGAGGATCGCTGCAACTCCGAAGGTAGCGATCAGAACCGGAACCTCAGCATAGGATCTGGAGGTAAGTGTAAGTACTATTACAATGATGATGGCTGCAATAACAACGATGACCTGCATTTCGCTCTGCAGGGAAGCGGCGGAATCCTCGCCTACTTCCGTATTGATGTATGTATCATAGCCTGAAAGCATATCCTCAACCTTATGCATGGCCTCTATACTGATCTCATCCGTAACAGTGCCGTCAAAGGTAATGTCAAAAAGTGCAGAAGAATTTATGTAGTGATCTTCGGTGTTATCGAAAGCGACATCCGAAACGCCCTCTACTTCGAGAATTTCATCTTTGAGCGCTGCACCATGTTCATAGGAAATATTGGATACCATGACCTTGGCAGTGCCATAAGTGACAAATTCATCGTTCATAATGGTGAGTCCCTGCCTGGTTTCAGTGGCATCGGGAAGATAAGTGGTAATGTCATTTTCAACTTTTACCCAGCCGTTTGAAAAGATGCAGAAAACAATGGCAAAAATGTATAAAAGAAAAAACAGATTGCGCTTATCCACAATAAAAGTTGCCAGTTTTTCCATAGGCGTTGCCTTATTTTCATCTTGCATAAAATCAGTCCTTTCAATAAAAAATGAATGTTGGTCATTTTCTAGTAAGATATTATATGAGTTTCAGAGGAAAATATCAATACCCATTTTTTTATAAAACATAAAAGATCTATAAAAAAATTATTAAAGAAATGATATGAAAATGGAACTATTTGACTTTATAAAATTGAATCATTATAATCATATGTATTATATGTTATAGAAAGAGGGAATAAGAATGACTAAGATCGATATTGTATCCGGATTTCTGGGTGCGGGAAAGACCACATTAATTAAGAAGCTTTTAAAGGAGGCTCTTGCTGATACAAAAACAGTTCTGATCGAGAATGAATTCGGAGAGATCGGAATTGACGGCGGATTCTTGAAGGAAGCAGGAATTGAGATCAAAGAGATGAATTCCGGCTGTATCTGCTGTTCTTTAGTAGGCGATTTCGGAACCTCCCTTAAAGAAGTTATGAAGACCTATACGCCTGACCGTATTTTGATTGAGCCTTCTGGTGTCGGCAAGCTTTCTGATGTTATGAAAGCAGTTCAGAATGTGATCGATGAAAACGAGGTCGTACTGAACAGCGCGGTGGCAGTAGTAGATGCTTCCAAATGCAAAATGTATATTAAAAATTTCGGTGAATTCTTTATCAATCAGATTGCTTATGCAGGAACCATTATTTTAAGCCGTACAGGAAATATTTCCGATGAGAAACTTAAGACTTGTATCGATCTGATCAGGCAGCACAATGAAAAGGCCGTTATCATCACAACTCCATGGGAGGATATAAGCGGCGTGGACATTCTGAATACCATTGAGGGAGCGAAAGATCTGGAGGCAGAGCTGATGGCAGAGATCATGGAGCACTATCACGATGAAGAAGAGCATGACCACGAACACCATCATCACCACCACGATGAAGAAGAGCATGACCACGAACACCATCATCACCACCATGATGAAGAAGAGCATGACCACGAACATCATCATCACCACCATGATGAGGACGAACATGAGCATCATCATGATGAAAACTGCGGCTGTCATGATCACCATCACCATCATCATGCTGATGAAGTATTTACCAGTTGGGGAATGGAAACTCCTTCTGCTTATAATAAGGAAGAGATTGAAAAGATCCTGGAGGCTCTTTCCGATGAGGAAACTTATGGTATCGTTCTTCGTGCCAAAGGTATGGTACCTGCCAAAGAGGGCGGATGGATATATTTTGACTATGTTCCGGAAGAAAGCAATGTCCGTGAGGGCAAACCTGATGTAACAGGTAAATTCTGTGTGATCGGTTCAAAACTTAAAGAAGATGCCCTTAAGAAATTATTTGCGAAATAAATGAGGATAGAAAGAAGGAAAAACATGAAGCCCGTATATGTCATTAATGGATTTTTGGAAAGCGGCAAAACGGAATTTATCCGTTATACATTATCTCAGCCTTATTTTCAGATAAAGGGCAAAACGCTTTTGATCGTTTGTGAAGAAGGGGAGCAGGAATATGAAAAAGAACTGCTCTCAAAAAGCAGAACGATCATGGAAGTGATAGATGAGGAGGAAGATTTTAATACTTCCCATCTGCTTGAACTGGAAAAGAAATATAAGCCCGAAAGAATCATTATTGAATATAATGGCATGTGGAATTTTAAAAATATGAAACTGCCATGGCATTGGAATGTTGAACAGCAGATCACCACCATTGATGCTTCCACCTTTCCTATGTATTTTACCAATATGAAATCCCTTCTGGCGGAGATGATACGTAAATCAGAGATGATCATATTCAACCGCTGTGATGATGTGGAGGATCTAAGTTCCTATAAGAGAAATGTGAAAGCCATCAATCAGCAGGCCGATATTATTTTTGAGGGCGCAGAAGGTGAGATCAACCAGATATTTGAGGAGGATCTGCCCTATAACCTGAATGATCCTATTATTGAGCTTGACAACGAGGGATATGGGATCTGGTATCTGGATTCCCTTGATAATCTGGACAGGTATATCGGCAAAACAATTCAATTTACAGCCATGGTGTTAAAACCGGCTGATTTCCCGTCAGGATATTTTATCCCCGGCAGAATGGCAATGACATGCTGCGCAGAAGATATGGCTTTTCTTGGATTTGCCTGTGAATATGATAAGGCTTCGTCGCTGACTGAGAAGCAGTGGGTGAAAGTAACGGCAAAAGTGGCAAAAGAATACTTTGCTGATTATGAAGGCGAAGGGCCTGTGCTTAAAGCGGCCTTTGTAGAGCAGACAAAGGCGCCTAAAGAGCCAATCATCAGCTTTATGTAAAATGGAGAGTACGTAAGGAGAGAGTGGAATGTATCAATATTCAATTATTGAGTGGTTGTTCTTCTTTTACTTATACTGCTTTTTTGGCTGGATTTTTGAATCCACATATGTATCTCTTAAAAGCAGACATTTTGTAAACAGAGGATTCATGAGAGGGCCTTTCCTTCCTATATATGGAAGCGGTGCGATCATGATGCTGGTAGTTTCCATGCCCTTTCAGGACAATATCGTTCTGACTTATCTGGCGGGATGTGTGGGCGCCACTGTACTGGAATTTGTAACCGGTATGGCCATGGAATCTCTTTTTAAGGTAAGATACTGGGATTATTCCAATCAGAAATTTAATTATAAAGGGCATATCTGTCTGTCCTCCACTATTGCATGGGGTTTTTTAACGATACTGATGACGGAATTTCTCCATAAAGGTGTGGAGAAGATTTTATTTGTTATACCGGGAACAGTAGTGACAGTGCTCACAGTAGTTCTTTCCGTCTGTATCGTGTCAGACTTTACCTTATCCTTCAAGGCTGCTATGGATCTGAGGGATATCCTTATCAAACTGGAAAAAGCAAGAGTGGAAATGGAACATATCCAGAAACGTCTGGATGTCCTGATCGCTGTTGCCAGTGATGAGATAGAGACCAAGAGACAGCAGAGAGAAGAGAAGGCTGAAGAGCTTATGGACAGCATGGAAGAAAAATTTGCCCGTATTAAGGAACGTCTGGCTGTAGAGCCCGGTGCTTTCATGGATGATGTGAAGGAAGAGATCATGGAACTGCGCAGCAAATATCTGGTTGAAAGGGAACGCAGGCTCCAGTCCAGCAGGATCAAGGATTTCTATCAGAGAAGTATTATTAAAGGAAATCCGAGTATGTATTCGGCAAAATTTAATGAAGCCCTTAAGGAGATAAAAAAAGCTGTTGATGACCACAGGAAGAATTCCTGAGGAAGAATTCCTGAGGAAGAATATTTAGGAAAAAATGAAAAAGGTATTGACTAATCTCCGCCATGATGGTATTATATCATTCGTGGCGTGAGTCAAGCGGAAGTGTCGGAACTGGCAGACGAGCAAGACTAAGGATCTTGTGACCGGTTAGGTCGTGTGGGTTCAAGTCCCATCTTCCGCATATAAAGAGTCTGGTATTTACTAGGCTCTTTTATTTTTGTGTTGCATTTCGTGTTGCATGGTTGAAAAATGTTCATTTATTGCTCCCTTCGTTTTCTCTAATTTAATATGGTATATTCCAAATTCATAAGCACATTGCAATCTTTCGTTTATCGTCAATTCGGCAGCACTTGCCAACTTTGTTAGCCTAACTCACTAGACTAACNCTGTTAGTCGTGAACTAGGGAAGTTTCCCTAGCCCCTCTTTGCAAGTCAAACTGTTATAAATAGAAGCTGCTTTGTATTGCAAGATTGCTCTATACCAAGTAAAATAGAACAGTAAAACAAATCGGGATATGTGGAGGATAGCATGGATATAAATATCAGGCTTGAAGAAGCAAAAGATTATCGAATAGTAGAGGAAATAACGAGAGCCGCATTCAGTTATCCCGACAGAATCAAGCGAGGGCAGATTGGTTGTCCTTATGAACATTGGATGGTTCATGAGTTGAGGCTCCGTGACGGTATTCCTGAACTAAGTTTGGTAGCTCAATTAGAAAATAGAACTATTATTGGGCACATAATTTGCAGTAATGCTGTTGTCAAAAAGGACAATCAGGTGCTTCCTGTTCTCAATTTTGGCCCTTTAAGTGTGTTGCCCGAATATCAGCATCGAAGCGTTGGAAAAGCACTTGTTCGAGCAATGATAGAGCGGGCAAAAAGGCTCGATTACGGCGCAATTTTATTTTTTGGCAGACCAGAATACTACCCGCAGTTTGGGTTTAAAGAAGCAGCAGTTTATGGTATATCTGATTCTGAGGGTTATAATTATCCTTCGTTTATGGCTATGGAATTGAAAGAAGGATACTTAAAGGATATTTACGGTGGAAAATATTTCGAATCAGATATTTATAACGATGAGCTTAATCGCGATATAGTGAGTACGTTTGATAGAGAGTTTAGGTTAAACAAGCAGTAAAATCTGGTTTGTAGAATAAAAGCATAAGCAAGAGGCTGCACGCTCATTCAATAACCATCATGGAGGAATTTAAATGACAAAAAGCATCGAAAACTTAGTTTCTTTTCCTGTAAATGCACAAAGAAACTCTTTTTTTGGAGCTCTTTCTACCATTCTTTTATATCGGAATGCTTACACAGAGGACACTCCCTTTTTCTGTGGAAAATACCAACGCAACTGTATACGATGCGGCGGCTGCGGAAACGAGCCTTTTATCAATAAACATCACCTTAAGATATATCAGTATTTAATTACAATAACAGGTTGCGCATATCTTTGGATAGATAAGGAAATTGGTGATTCGTTTGACAAACCGTACATAACGGACGAATTTTCAGAGACTGCTCTTGATACATTTTAGAAGCATCCGATTTACATCTTCATTTCCATGATCAGGCATGGAAGGTTTGGGAGCTTCTGGGTGTGACACCTCAGACTTTCTATTGTGTGCCACCCAACATTAATGAATTGTTAGATAAATCATCTACCAGAGCAGAGCTAAGATCCTTATTTCAAGAATTATTTGCTATAGACCGTCAAG
>JAAVBZ010000003.1 GCA_014803415.1 Lachnospiraceae bacterium | reverse complement strand
GTATCTCCGGGCCTTGTGGTATCCAGTATGATATCCACCAGGAACACGTCTATGCTCTTTTCCATCAGTATCTCATAGGCATGGGTCACATCGGAAGCCGTATAAACCTCCGCATTCTCACCTGCCGCCCGAACCAGCTGCTTCAACACATTCAGCTGTTCTATTTCATCTTCTATGATCAGTACCGTCTTTTTCATTTGTCCGCCTCTATCTACATTTTATTTATATGATTCTAACGCCAAAAGCGATTTTTTCAGGTCGAAAAGTCATAATGGACAAAAGCAATGTTCTTTTTGCGATTATGGAAAGGGATTAGAAATTCTTAGTATCCCTGTACATCGAGCAAAAGGACATTGCTTTTGTCCATTATGACCCCCAACCTCACCAAAGTCTCTTTTTTGACGCTCGAATCATTTATATACCTTTATTGAATAATCCAAATATTCCAAAGCCTCTTTCTTCCTGTCTTCGCTCAACCTGTTCCAAAGCCCGTTCAGCAGATAGCGTTCCATATCATCATGATAAAAGAATATACTGGGTCTGCAAAATGATATCTCATATATCTTTATCAAAAGTTCTGCATCCGGGTAGTTCTTGTTCTTTTCGAAGTCACGATACGTCTTGATATCTACGCCCAGCTTTTCGGCCATTTCAATCTGGGTAAATCCTGATAAGTCCCTGACTGCAGCAAGAACAGAAACATATACTTCCCTGTTCGACAAAAGTTTTAACAGATCATACTCACGCCGGCTTTCCTCATCAGGCAGCCCTCCGTCTTTACGGAATTCCACACCGATGATCCAAAGTAATACCTCCTTAATATCCTCCCACGCACCGCCAATACTCTGTTCGAGATAATCGGTAAGCTCTCTCCCTGTAGGGGCTTGTACTTTCCCGGTGATCATATAATCAATATCCCATCCGTCATTCAGAAGGCTTTCCAGTATCTGGTAAGAAAACAGTATCTTCCCCAATTCCATTTTAGAAAGCTGACTCTGTGTTTTCCCGAAAAGCCCTCCCACTTCCTGCTGAGACATTTTCATTTGATCCCTATACTGAATCATTCTCCGCAAGAATCTTTCATAACTATCACTCATATGCACATACCTTCCGCACACTGGTTTCTGTAGCATTATAAGTTAATTTTATGAAATATTACTTTTCCTATATTAGACCGAAAAGTGACTATTGCCATATTTTACCAGTTTTGCTTCCGGTTTCCGCAACAAAAAAATTTCTGCCAGAAGGCAGAAATCATTCTGAATCATTATATTCTATTAAGGCGTACAACAAATTGTCATCATTTTCATAAATCTTTGAATACCGCTGCGTATCGGCAAAGGATAAAAATTTGGAGATAAAAGCTGCAAATTCATCTTTGCTCAAATGTAAATGTCTTAGCAGCAATTCAATGGAAACTTCGTAGTACTGCTTCCCGGGCATCATATTCCAAAGTGCCTGCAGCGCTTCTTTTTCTGCCTCGGAATTTAAGGAATCCGCTAACTGGTTTGCTTTTTCTTTATCAATCCTTATTACATTCCCGTATAAATCCAGATACGGACGCACTACACGCAGATGTTCTTCTGTAAGTTCCTGTCTAAAAAGCAGCATTTTGTGAACAGTCGGTACTCTATTCTCTCCTTCACTCATAGTCAGGCACAAAGCCAGTCTGCATTCCAGCTGCTTTACCGCAAACATTCGGTGCCGTAATTCCATAAAGCATAATTCTCCCGTCTGTTCGTTTTTCAGAATCATATATGCTCCTGACAAAAACATTGTGATCAGCATGCGACCGGTATATTCTTTCACAATTTCTTTTCTGTTCCGATATTCCCCTGTCAGGATCTGCAGCCTGACCTCACAATAGCCCAATGAATCCTTAAATATCTTCAGATGCCCCTTCTGTATCTCATCTGTCTGTTCTGAAGTCTTATTATAATAGATATTAAATTCGCCCAGATATGCATTAAACTGTTCTGAATCTGCACGACTTAATAACTTCTGTGACTTGCCTGTGTTCAGCAGATCTGCACCGGAAGAAAGATCCTTATATGCCAAAAAATCAACAGATACTTCTAATGCTTTGGCAATGGCCAGAAGCTCATAAACATTGATTTTCTTTTTCCTTGTATACAATTTGGATAATTCAGGCTGAGATATTGGCATTCCTATTTCTTTGCACCTCTGCACAAGCCATGACTGCTTCACGGAACGCTCTTTCAGCAACTCAGCAATTCTATTCCAAATGTCCTCTGCATAAATATTTTCATTATTGCTGCCCATTTTCATTCCATCCTTCATAATATTTAAAATACATTTTCAAACAATATTTTACATTTCTTTTACCCTTCTCGTAAACAACTGATAGTTCCGCTTCTCTATACTTTTTGTTCTCATGCAATATTCTAATTTGCATATTTTTATCTTCCAAAATATTCCAATTATCTTATTAAGCAGACATTTTTCGCATATTTTTTTATTAAACTTTACGTTTTCAAGCCATTGACTTGTTGACATTTATGCTGGATTCATCTATGATATTTTTATCTTAACAATACTGATTTTAGAGAAGGAAAAGGAATATGACTACTGAATCAATCGACAAATACAGATTAACTAATCGGGAAAAAGATATTTTAGACATTTTGTGGGAATCACCTGAGGCCCTTGTAGCATCCGAGATAACAGCTACCCGTGATGATTTATCTATTAATACTGTGCAGGCAGTTTTAAAGAAATTACTGCAAAAGGAACTTATCCAGATAGATGAGATCGTTTACAGCGGTACTGTACTGAGCCGGAGCTATAAACCCACTCTTTCTCCTGAAAGATTTGAAATTCAAAGATTTATTTCATACTACGCCAAGGCTTCCGGTCAGCCTTATTCACTTTCCGGTGCGGTTGCCGCTCTGATGGCCGAGGAAGAAGATACGTCCATACTGTTAGATGAAATAAAGAAGACAGAAGCTATTTTAGCTTCCAGAAAAAAAGAATTGAGTTAAAATATTAATATAAGAACACAAAATGGGCGAGGTCAATGCTTCGCCCATTCTTTTATCCTCTTTTTGTATCCCTGTTTCACTGTTTGGGGACGATAGCCCGGAATTTTATCGCTAATTTACAATACAGCTTTCGTGAAGCCGCTGCGGCAATCACTGTTCCCGTCAAAAACAATAACATCCCCGCATACCACGGCAATTTATTCATGAGGTCATAGTGAACAATGATATTCAAAATGATCCAATGATACAAAAACATACCATAGGTAAGGTCCGTTTTCAATCGTATTTTAGGCAGACAGTAACCGGCTCCGATCACCATAAACGGAACCAGGATGCTTGTCGCAATATCAGCGTAATATCCGGGTATCTCAACATTCAGCGATTCAATGATCAGATAAATGATCAGCATCGGCAGAAAAGCTTTCTTTAAAACGGGCAATATCTCCTGACGTCTTTGATAACAGAAAACACCTATAAAAAACCACATAGCATAAGGAAGAAAGATCCTCTCGATCAGTTTAGATATAATACCTCCGGTATCCCATATTCCTAAAATAAGATTTAAAACTGCAAGCAGCATAAGAAGTATTGCCCAATGTTTATCTTTCAACTTTTTCAGAAAAGGATAGACAATTCCCAATACAATATACAACTGCACTTCCGTGAAAACAGTCCAGAGTGCACCATTAACACTGCCTGTAGCAAATGTCTTAAGGCAGTCAGGCGTATTGGCAATTCCGAAGACCTGGGTTCCCACCCACAGGATCATGCTGCCATCCAGCAATTCCGGAACCAGTATGCAGACCACCGCCAGATTTACGATCGTACAGATCCACAGCTCCGGATACATCCGCAAAACACGGCGGAGAAAGAATTCCTTTCTCGTCCCTGCCCGTTCAAAAGAAGCGGAGATCAAAAAACCGCTCATGGTAAACAATATCACGACTCCCGGAAACAGAAGCGCAAGATGTCTGATCCCGTTCATGATATTTGCTGCTTGTTCTGACAAGTTCGTTGATAAGATCATGGTATAGCCGGAATAATGAAGCATCATAACACTCAATGCTGCCATGTAACGCAATATGTCAAATCCATTCTTTTCAAACTTTTCATTTGCTGCCATAATAATTTCCTCGCCAACGCTCATTATATTATGAATCTGCGATTCATAATCGGCATTCGCCGTTCGGCGAGTATGCAAGCATGCTCTCCTCACTAACGCTCATTATATCATATAATCCGTAATCAGTAGACACTTTTTGCATTTTGTGCTACAATTTTAAGGTATATTTCCTACTTTGCATAACCGAAATGGAGGGTTCTTATGAAGAAAGCACTGATCATCGGTGCCGGTCCTGCCGGTCTGACAGCCGCTTATGAATTACTTACAAAATCCAATGATATTGAAGTCACCGTTTTTGAGGAGAGTGACTGCTTCGGCGGCATTTCCAAAACCGTTGAATATAAAGGAAATCGAATGGATATGGGCGGTCATCGCTTTTTTTCCAAAATACCGGAGGTAAATCAGTGGTGGGATCAAATGCTTCCTATGCAGGGTGCTCCTACTTATGATGATATCCTGCTTGATCGTTCCATGCCGCTTACAAAGGGCGGTCCGGATCCTGAAACGGAAGATCGTGTAATGCTGACCCGTCATCGCGTATCCCGTATTTATTTTGATTCCAAATTTTATGACTACCCCATTTCTCTCAAACCGGAAACCTTTTCCAATTTTGGACTGCTTACCACTCTTCAGGTAGGATTCAGTTATCTTGCCGCTCTGCTTCACAAGCGCCCGGACGATAATCTTGAGAATTTCTACATAAACCGCTATGGCAAAAAGCTCTACTCCATGTTCTTTGAATATTATACCGAGAATTTATGGGGAAGACACCCGCGTGAGATCGATGCTTCCTGGGGAGCTCAAAGAACCAAGGGCATGTCAATTATGGCAATCATTAAGGATGTTCTCGGAAAAACCTTTAAGATTAAAAACCGCAAAGTCGAAACTTCTTTGATCGAGCAATTTAAGTACCCGAAACTGGGTCCCGGTCAGCTCTGGGATGTAACGGCGGAAGAAATTGCAAAACTTGGCGGCACCATTCTGACAGAAGCCAAAGTTACCAAATTCCACAAGAACGAAAATAATGTGATCACTTCCCTGACCTATGTAAAAGACGGCGAGGAACACACCTTAGAAGGCGACTACTTTATCTCCTCCATGCCGGTGAAAGATCTGGTAGCCGGTATGAATGATGTTCCTGCCGATCCTGCCAGAATCGCTGCCGGACTTCCTTATAGGGATTATATGACGCTGGGCGTTCTCGTGCCTAAGATCAATCTGGAGAATAAAACCGGCTTAAAAACCGTGGCTGATATCGTTCCGGACTGCTGGGTCTATGTTCAGGACAGAACCGTAAAGCTTGGCCGTTTTCAGATTTATAATAACTGGTCTCCTTATATGATCAAGGATCTGGAGCATACCGTATGGATCGGACTGGAATACTTCGTGAATGAGGGAGACGAGTTCTGGAATATGACGGAAGAAGAATTTTCCAGGTTAGGTATTGATGAAATGATCAAAATGGGACTGATCGACAGTGCCGATGTAGTACTGGATACTCACATGGAAAAAGTCAAAAAAGCATATCCGGCTTATTTTGATACCTATAATGAGATCGATACTCTGGTGGATTATCTCAAAACCATTGACAACCTCTATTGCGTAGGGCGCAATGGTCAGCATCGATACAACAATATTGATCATTCCATGGTCACTTCCTTTGAAACTGTTAAAAATATTCTTTCCGGCAAAAAGGACAAGTCAAACATCTGGAATGTAAATACTGAGCAGGAATATCACGAGGAAGCAAAAACAAATGAAGCGGAAGTAGATTAAAGATGAAAGAATCTAAGGGCAATGCTATATCCTATAAAAGTGCAGTTATTTTTCTTTTCTGCGCCATAACAGCATTTTTTCTGCTTATGATCTGTTCGCGTTCTTCCTTTTTGTATCCGTGTAACGACTGGAACGATGCTAACAGCTATTTTACCATGGGCAAAGCCATGATGAACGGGCAGATCATCTATCGGGATCTGTATGATCAGAAAGGTCCTTACCTGTACCTGCTTTACGGTCTGGCATATCTGATGCATCATACTTCTTTTGCAGGAGTTTTTGTCCTGGAGATCACAGCAGTTGCATTTTTTCTCTTTTTCTGCTATAAAATCCTGCGTTTATATTGCAGTAAAGCTGTTTCCTGCTTCCTGCTTCCTGTACTTGGGGCGGCAGTTCTCTCATCCAAAAGCTTCTATTGGGGCGGAGCAGCTGAAGAATTCTGCCTTCCTCTCCTGAGCGGCAGTCTGTATTGCACCATTAAGTACTATAAAGAGCAATATCCCAAAGATCCCTGCTTAAAAATGATATTTCTTAACGGAATCTCCGCCGGTATCATTATGCAGATAAAATATAACATACTGGGCTTTCATTTTGCCTGGATGGCAATGATCGCCTTTTCTCTTCTTTTCCGAAAAGAGTGGAAAAACTTTTTTAAATCATGCCTCCTCTTTTTGGGAGGAATGTTATTGACATTTATTCCCTGGCTTGTTTACTTCGGCATTAACAATGCATTGGATGACTGGTATCAGTGTTATGTATACAATAATGTTTTCCTATACAGCAACCTGCAGCAAGAAGAGATCAGTTTAACATCCAGAATTTATGATCTGGCCAAACTTCTTTACTGGCTGATCCTAGATAATTTATCCTATTTCTTCTTTATCATATTGGGCGGCGTATATTTTTTATTGTCCCGCAAAATACATTGGTACGAAAAAATCAATCTGCTTATGCTTTCCGGTCTGCTGTTTTTGGGAATTTATGTGGGCGGCTCCAACCTTCCCTACTATTCTATTCCCCTGACCATATTTACCTGTTTAGGCACCGTCGCCATCGGCAGAGCGCTGGATAAAACTGCTGGAAAAGTACTTGCAACACATTCCCTGAGCAGATATTGCAAAATTATAATGCCAACAGCACTTTTGCTTTCTATAGGAAGCAGCATGGCATTTTCTTATGGGCACTCTATGAACTCCTATTTTATGAAGCAGGAGCAATCTTCTTATTTTTTATATCAGTTCCGGGATATGATCCGGCAGGAAGAGGATCCTTCCCTGCTGAACATCGGTTGTCTTGACGCAGGGCTTTACACTGTTGCGGATATTATGCCGACCTGCAAATATTTCCAGACAAACGGCATTGCTTTCGATGAAATGTTTCAGGAGCAGTATCGCTATATAGAAGAAGGCAGAACTCAGTATATTTTGGCGCGGGATGAATATCCTGAAATAATAAATGAAAAGTATGAGCTGATAAGCAGTCAGCCTTATGAATGGAGCGGAATGGAATTTACCTATTTTCTTTTTAGGAGGAGATCATGAAAGATTATATTAAAATAGCACGAATTGATCACTGGATTAAAAATATGTTTATTGTGCCCGGAATCGCCATAGCGATTCTGCTTCTGAATGATGAACAGCGCACTATCAATATTCTATATATTGTAATCGGTTTTTTGGCAACCTGCTTCATCGCTTCTGCCAACTATGTGATCAATGAATGGCTGGACGCAGAATTTGATAAGTTTCATCCCACCAAAAAGAACCGGCCGGTGGTTGGCGGTAATGTAAAATTCAAATATGTGATCCTTGAATATCTGTTATTTGCAGCACTGGGAATTATCTGCTCTCTTTTTATCAATCGTCTGTTCCTCTTTACAGAAATCTGGCTGTTGGTGATGGGACTGCTGTATAATGTAAAACCAATTCGAACAAAGGATATTATCTTTCTTGATGTTCTGTCGGAATCTGTCAATAATATGATACGTCTTTTGCTTGGATGGTTCATCATCACTGACTGCGTATTTCCTCCTGTCAGCATCCTGATCGGCTACTGGATGGGCGGCGCTTTCCTGATGGGTACAAAGCGTCTGGCAGAATACCGGATGATAGGCGATCCGGATATTGCCGGAAAATATCGAAAATCTTTTAAATACTATACGGAAAAGACACTGTTCGGTTCTTCTTTCTTTTATGCTTTATGTTCCACCTTTTGCATCGGTATTTTTTTGGTTAAATACCGGATTGAATACGTTATCGCCATGCCTTTTATGTTTGCGTTATTTTCCTATTATGTCATGATGGCTTTTAACGATGATTCCGCCGTACAAAAACCGGAAAAACTATATAAGGAAAAGAAACTGCTGGCATTGGTATTTCTTCTCATTGCCATATTGGCGGCCCTGACAGCGATCGATATTCCTTCCCTGCATTCCTTCAGTGATCCTTATTTAATAAACTTTTAATTCAGGAGAAAAAATGAAAAGGACTTTAACCGACTATCAGTTAATTCTGTTTGATATGGATGGGACGCTTTATTTTCAGCGTCCCTTACAATTTCATATGGGAATGAAAATGGCAGCATCCTGTTTGAGCAGACAGGGCTTAAAAGAAATAATGATCATTTTAAAATTCCGGAAGCTGCGGGAGCACTGGCAAAAATCTGCCCAAATCCATGATAATATCGATATTGATCATGCTCAATATTCAGAATTAGCCGCTTCCTGCAACGTCAGCGCTGAGGCGATCGAACGTATCGTTCAAAAATGGATTTATGAAAAGCCTCTGGATATTCTCCGCAAATATCGCGACGATAAGCTTCTTGCACTGATAGAATCTCTGACTAATCAGAAAAAACAAGTAGTAATTTATTCCGATTATCCGGCGCAGGACAAACGTAATGCCTTACAGCTTCCGCCGCTTCCTTGTTTTTATGGCGGTCAGCCGGAAATAGGTTGTATGAAGCCTGATCCAAAAGGAATCCTGACTATCATGTCTCACTATAACATCCAAAATCCCTCCGATGTTCTAATGATCGGTGACCGCGAAAGTAAAGACGGCAGAGCTGCCTCTGCCGCCGGAACGGATTATCTTATTCTAAAACGATACAAATTGTTGAGAAGCAGACAGTACAAAGAATTATTTGCTAAATAGCCGCCGCCTGTCACTCAATGATGGCTCCCGGAATTTCTCCGCCGTCATAAATTGCTTTTAGATCAAATGGCTTACCATACAGTGCGTAATGTTCCAGAAGCATCTGTGTATCATAAGGATATAATTCCTGCAGTACCTCTTTGTTCGCCTCCCAGTAATATCGTGTATCAAACTCTGCTGAATAATCCACATCTCCATATACTTTAGGTGATCTGCAATCTTCATACAGCTGCTCATAGTATTGATCCAAAAAGTCAATTCTCTGATCAACATATTCATAGATATAGTTATCTGACCAATACTCTGTTCCATTTGGCCACCGTTCATAATTTCGCTCATATGCACCTGATGCATGCAGATACCTAAACTGCCGGTCTAACATTTCAAATATTTTTTCTTTCGTAATGATCCCCTGCCCTCGAAGCTCATTCCATCTATCGCGCAGCAGTTCTGATACTGTCTCTCTGTCATAATAGTATAATGTATTTATATCTGAGATCCATATGCTTACATCTTTATAACAATCCGGATCATATTTTGTAAAATTGCATTCTTCAATATCTACCCATGGATTTCCCCAGGTAGCATTCATGTCCCATGGGATCTTTTTCATCCGATATGTGCCATCCTGCTGATACTCGGAAATAAAGTAATTATTCTTTCGCGTATTGTCGGTTCCTGCCATAAGCATACAAAATAAATTGGCGTCCACGGCATTTTCCATGTTCAGGAAATCGGCTCCTTCTTCGTAAGTATCTATTTCCCCCTTCAAAAATAAATCTACCCACTTTTTGATCGGATCCCAATCTTCTTCTTTCAGATCTTTTGGATACTTTAACACAAAGATAGGCTGCATTCCATCTGTATCTTCATTTGTATAATTGTGTTCCTCCGGTATTCTGGTAGTTCTGCATTTATACAAGATATCCTTTTTTCCAAGTGAAAGTTCCTGCTTGTCAACCCGCTCCGTCAAAGCATATACTCCGCAATACTCATTATTCAGAAACAGCTCCGCATATTCCATTGCATAGCCTTCATCGTTCATCACATGATTACTTGAAGCGATTTCCTGCCACACTTGAACAGATAATTTATTATGGATCAGTCCGGCGTCATCATAAAGCGCATTCAGTATCCAATCATCATCTTTACGCATTCCAAGCAAAGACATATTCTTATTAGCAAGCTCCAGCTTATAGCTCTTCTTTACATATCCGTATGAAGTGCCCCCTCTTACATGAAAAGTACAATCTGTACTCTGAAAACGCGCTGCACTGTGATATTGGTCGAATATAAAAACTGTGCCGTAGCTGACTGTTTCGTCATCTTCCAAAGCACTGCTTTCTTCAGCAAGACATATGACCGGCATCCCGGTAAATATCACATTATATTCTGATTGTTTCTCCTCATCCACCTGGTACAGCTTAAATATATGCCCTTCTTCGATGGCCAGACTTTTATCCCGGAAATATTCATCATCCAAAAAATAAAGTTTTCCCCGCTCTGCCGTCAGCCTGCCTTCCCAATGTTCTTCCGTCAACGATTGTGGGATAAAAAATGTGTTTGATGACGCATCAAACGCCACCGGATGACTGTCAAACCTGATCTCACTTTCCTCCGGCACTTCCTGATCAACGATCATATCAGCCAGTTCTTCTTCTGACATTACCTTTACTGACATGATCTTATTCGAAAGCAAAGAACGCAAAGAACTAAAATTCAAATATACGATAAAGGCAACTATAGATATTAATAATAAAGCTATTCTTTGTTTCTTAATATCCATTTAAAACGTCACTTCCCCGTCATGCGATACCAATGAGACACTCTCCACGCCGTCCATTGCATCAATTTCCTGAACCATATCATATTCCTTTGCAGCACGTACTTCAATGATCATATTACATTTTCCGGCCGCAATATTTCTGGATTTAATCTTATAATACCTACAGAATGTCTCCACTTTTTTTACTAATTCTTCTTCCAGCTTCCCGTTCTTTAAATTTACTACTAAGATCATCGGTGCCCGTCCTACCGGCAGCCTGTCCAGCACCAATACCAGAATCGTAAGCAATATGGAAAGTATCACTGCAATTTCTGTCACATGCGCACCGCAGCAGATACCTACTGCTATAGACCAGAACAAAAATACCAGATCAAGGGGTTCCTTCACGGCTGTCCTGAACCGCACAATGGAAAGCGCGCCTACCATTCCCAGCGAAATGACTATACTGGCCTGCACTGCCAGGATAATGGCTGCAGTAATGACCGCAATGGCCGCAAGCGAAATATTAAATGTTCTGGAATAAAATGTCTTCCTTGTGATCAGCCTGTATACCCAAAATATGTAACAGGCGATCACGCATGTGATCAGCAAAACTCCTGTTACCTCAAGCGCACTTATGCTTGCATTTGT
This sequence comes from Lachnospiraceae bacterium, assembly GCA_014803415.1. GTDB lineage: Bacteria > Bacillota > Clostridia > Lachnospirales > Lachnospiraceae > Suilimivivens. The sequence continues at coordinate 155,704 of JAAVBZ010000003.1, read as the reverse complement.
ATATGCTGACAGAAAATCTTTTTTAAATATATCCGAAAAACCCATATTACCGTACCGTACCTGAATTACCTTTTTATTCAGGTTCCTTTCTTTTTATCTGAATTTCATACACAAATAGTATTTTGAATAAGTATCCGCCCGCAGGCCGTCCAGCTGTAAGAGCTCATAGACCTCATCAGGCAGAAAACTGTCAAATTTCACTTCCATCAATGACCAGCCCGCAGGCATTACTCCTCTGCCGCTCACATTCTCATTAAGGAAAGTACTTACATCACTGACCGAACGGATATGATGGTCAAATGTGATCCTCACATTTGCATCCGATGATCGATACACATAAGGAACCCTGTCATAATCCACGATTACCGCAGGTCTCATCAGTCTTGTTGCCATCAGATATGCCAGCCTGCCAAGCACCTGCTGAGTCGGCGCTATATCTGCCGGCACCACCCCTTCCATCAGCTGTCTGCACTGAGACAATGTGATGGGGCAGGAACTCTTCCCGGTTTTTCCCCTCTTCTTCTCTTTCCGTTCAAGCATAATATGATCTGTACTATGATCATAGATCCGTATCCGATATTTTGCCCTGTCATCTACGCCGTTTTCATTATCCAGATAGGAGCTTTTGTCATAATCATCAAAGTAAAGACTTCTGATATTGTAAAAACCTTTCTCTCCAGTGTGAATATCCCTACCGGCAAGTATTTTTATTTTTTCATTTTCGATCAGCATCTGACCATTGGTAAGCGGGTATTTATATTCGTGTCTGTACTGCTTGTCTGTCAAACGCCGTCCCTCCTAATCGTTTTGCCATGTTCCTAATTATACGTTATGTCTACTTTAAATGCAACCTTCATTCCCCTCAGATCATCTGCATCATTGACAGCTCTTTTACTAATTGCTACAATGATTACTACAGAATTTATAATTAATTTAAGTCTATCAGGGAGCTATTTTATGACCAAAGAATTAAAAAGTTTTTCAATCGGAAGCATTGCTTTTGTTATTTTTGCTATGATGCGGAATATCCTGCCCCTGCACAACATGGAATTTTTTGTTGCAGCATGTGCTTTCTTTGTAGTGATCACAATATTCTCATATTTTATCATGAACAAAGCCGCAGGCCATCCAAAGCCGATCATTGACAAAATATGGTCTGCCGTAGTAATCGTCCTGTTCTTGTTTTGGATTGTTCTGTTTTATATAAATGAAACGAACTCAGAGCATCCATTGGATGAGTCGGCGTTGATCCGCAAAGCTTTTCCCTTCCCGCTATGGATCTCAATAACAATCGCGGGCGTAGTTTTCTGCCTTTTTCTTCTTCGAAAAGATTCCAATGAGAAGTTTCTGAAAATCCGAAAATATATTCGCTTTATAACTGCTTTATTATTTACTTTTGGCACTTCTGTCCAGTTTTATGCCCCAAATATCTTTCAGGATATTCAGGGCGGCACCTATCATAGTCATGCCTACACAAACAGCATTATCAATGTCTGCTGGATGATACCATACAGTAAAAACATGGAAGCACTTTATGGACATTATGCCATACTTTACATGCCGATCCTCAAATTACTGCATAAGTTATTTCATGTTGACTACCTGACCGGTCTTTTCCTTGTATCTGCAGTTATAGCAGGAATTTCCATTCTGCTTTTTCTTTATATATTGAATTATTTTGCGAAAAACGATCTGATCTTCTATCTGGGTATGCTGGCCATCGGTGAATACTATTTTATGCTTATGCAGGGCGGCGTTTATCTTCAGGTCCATCCCCATCGCATGATCTTTCCTATTCTTCTTTCTGCGCTTGCTTTATACGAACAGAAAACCGCTAAAAGGCACAATATTATTGCTGTATGCTTTATTACCCTGTCCTTTGTCTGGTCTACGGAAGTAGGGATCGTTATCATGTTGTCATTCACATTTTATCGATGGATTCAGGCAGTTTTGGATGGAAATCCTCTTTCTCTTCGCAAAATACTTTTACTGATACGGGAACTGATTCTTTATACAGTTCTTCCGTTTATACTGGCGTACATGATCGTCTGCGGCTATAATCTGTTGGCGGGCGGCACTGTTTTAGATCTCAGAGAATTTATGTTTCCGCTGATCTCAGACAGAAATTACATCGATAACATAGAGATGGATCTGCCTGATGTCACCCATGCATGGATCGGCGCCGCAGTGCTGTTTATAGGTTCTGTCATTCCTACCGTATTTCAGCTGCTTTTCCCTTCTCATACGGAAAGAAAGACAAATCCATTTTATGCTTTACTCGGAGTCATGGGCCTTGGTCTGATGCTCTATTACATCAATCGGCCCACAGAAGGCAGCATGTTTATCATTTTATTCCTTATGCTGATCCTGCAGGCGTCAATTCTGCAAAAGTGCCAGGATTGTTATATGGAATGGAAGACACAGAAAGAATCGGTATCTGCCAGCCCGGATCGGCCTTTGTTCTTCTTTTTACGGATCGTAACAACACTTATTTTGTTTATCATGGCATTTGACAGCGTATATTCTATGCCTGGGGCATGGAAAACCTCGTCAGAAACCATCTGGAAAATGGACGAGCTGAAAGATTTTGCCCAAAAGGTCTGGGTTCAGATTCCTCCCGATGCTGTTTCTTTTGGAGAAGGCGTACCGGAACTTATGGCGCTGATCGACCGCGACACACACCTTCACACAACAGAATGGTCCTATCTGAATATGCCCTTAGATACTATGGAATGGGCACGCAGCGAGCTTGAAAATACAGAGTGGTTCTTTTGCTCCACCTATAGCCTCTGGTACCTGCAGACCTACTATCCGGGATTATCGGATAAATTTTACATGCATGAGCTATTTGAGTATAATGGTGCAGAGTTTGCATTTTTCCGGGCTGATCCATGATCAGATATCACTCATTTTGACTATCTTTCCGGACCATTACCGATTCCATTCCGTAAAACCTGCATAATGCCTTGTTTTCCCAATCTTCCGGATCCTCTTTGATATCCGAAAAATAGAGGAGCCGGGGATGACATGGCAATGGTTCCACCACTACATTTTTCTCTCCGCTCTGATACAATTCCATACGTTCTTTTAGCGCATTGCCATAATCTCTTGCACTGCCATCTGCAAGATCTGCCATGGCTGATGAAGCCGTAAAATAATGGGGTTCAGGTATTACGGTAACTATAGAGGCAAACGCAAAAAACAAAAGGCAGCTAAACAGACACCAAATCTCATTTACAGCAAACCGGGATTCTCCCGCATTCTTTTTTTCCTCATTTCCCTTTTCGGTCTTTTTCCTCACCCAGCCCGTTACATACCCTATGCATAAAGTAAGAACCAGAATATACATTGTAAATGTAAGTGCCTTGAGTCTGTCTGCTTCCACATTTCCCAATGCAAAAACAGGCGGCGTCATCATCGCTGATACTAAGCAATACCCCAAAATAACGATCACGATCGGACAGGGAAACTTAAATTTCGTTTTTCGCGCCATATTCCAAAACAGGGGCACTAGCACTAATATCAATAAGGCAACCGGCCATCCTGACCATTCACTTATACAATAATCCAGACAATAATAAAAAGAAACAAACACAGCCTTTATCGGATTCACTCCGCTTACACTGCTGCCCCTCACCCTGTTTCCGGGAGCCGCTATGTTCAAAAGAAATCCCAGAAAGAACATTCCCATAGGTAATGCAAAGGCCTTGTATTCTTTCCACTTTTTCTTATAGGCAAGAGCTCCTGCCGCTATCACTAAAACAATAGCAACATTTAAAGCTGTCATTTGATTGCCTCCCCCTGTAAAAAAACCCAGGCAGGAAGCAATGATCAGATTGAAAATCCTTTTTTTGCCTTTATCATAAATGATGGAAATCAATAATCCGTAAAAAAATAAGGACATACTATGCACAAAGATATAATTTACTGCACCGCTATACCAATAAAAAGCCTCTACCCGCCCCACCATACACTGAACCGTTATGAACAGCATGAGCATGATCACGCAGCGGCTTACATATTTGTCCGCTTTAAAAACTTTAACAAATATACCGTGCAGAAAATATAACGTAGAAAAACTGAGCATCCCCAGCATGATCCACACCGTGAGCACATAAACCCGCTCTCCAAAACTGCTTGGCGGCATTGCCATCAGAAAATTGGAAGTAAAATACCCCATCCAGGTTATCCAGTCTTCAATGCTCCTTGCAATGCCTGCTCCGATCACCTTAAAAATATTGTGCGAATTGATCCATGCCAGCCTGCAGTTACTGCCAATAGAATAATCATCTGCACTTGGATAATTATACCAGCCAATCCAAAGAAGAGGAATTAAACTTATAATATACATAATAGTCAGAAACACAGACAGCCTTTTGGGCGTTATCCATATCGGTAATTTTTCAATCCATTTTTTGCTTTTCACTATCTTCCATCTCCATAACTGATCGCATCTTCTGCTCTATATTTATTATCAATAAATGGTAACATGATACTGAATATTGGTCAAGATTCCCTTGAAAAAACACTGCCGACCAGATATACTGTTAATTATGAAAACACAGATTTCTAAAGAATTTATTATCCGCATATTAATCCTCTGCTATATGGTTCCTCTGGGAATCATATTAGTGTTTAATACACTTTTTTCCCTGTTCCAAACCACCTACATGGAACTGTATCTGGACACGGAAAAGCCGCTGTATAAAGCTGATTCACCACTTTTATTACTGCTGATGACAGCTTTATTCATTCTGCTGTCAGTATTTATTTTCAAAAAAGCCGGTGCAGACCGCAAGATCAGTACCTTACTGGAAAAGTTTTCTCTTATTTTTTCAGTGGTTTTATGTCTTCTGATCATTTTTGTATACCGGGTCAATGTGGCCTGCGACAGTCAGGCTCTAAGTGATATAGCCGTCAGCTTCTTAAAGGGAGACTATTCCCCTCTTAGCAGCGGAGATTATTTAGCCCATTACCCTCATCAGCTCAGCATGATCGCTTTCCTTCAATTTGTTTATTACTTATTTGGAACAGACAATTACACCGTCCTTCAATTTTTAAATGTGATCGCCGTATTTTCCATCGTTTACTTTTCGCATCGGATTACGGAAGAGTTGTTTCACCAAATGCAGGTTCAAATACTTCTTTCCCTTCTTTGCATTGGAATGCTGCCGCTATATCTTTATTCTACTTTCATTTATGGCGATATTCCCGGCATGGGGTTTGCATTTCCGGCCATTTATCTGATCATCCGCTATATTAACACAAAAAAACGGGGATTGATCCTCCCCGCTTCTCTATGCATGTGTTTTGCTGTATTATTTAAATCAAATAACTCCGTCATTCTTATGGCGGCCGTCATCATTTTGCTTCTTAACTCTTTCAAAAACAAAGACTGGTTTTCTGTTGTTTTTGCAGCGGTCCTGTTAGTGCTGCCTTCCATCGGAACTTCCTGCGTCAACTCTTATTATGCAAAGGCCGCAGGTATTTCTGAAATTCCCGCCGGCATACCTAAGATCGCATGGGTTGCAATGGGTCTTCAGGAAAATGATTACATTGAGAACGGTTGGTATAACAGCTATAATTGGCGTATTTATTCCGACTGTAATTACGATACTGCCCAAACTTCTAAGGCTTGCCTGGATTCTATTAAAGAATCCGTTAGTTCCTTTTTATCCGCTCCAAGATCCGGAATCCGTTTCTTTTACCGGAAATTTATCTCTCAGTGGAACGATCCCGGTTTTCAGGCGCAGATCACCAATGAATGGTACAGCCGGCATCGGGATGATCAGTCAGATCTGGCGCTCTACCTGATCTACGGAAACGGAAGACTGATCCTGGAATGGCTTATGAACATTTACCACTTTCTTATTTTACTGGGAGCATCTGTTTTTGCATTCACAGGTTTAAAAAAGTTATCTCTTTCCTCCGCATTCCTTTCATTATGTGTGTTTGGCGGCTATTTCTTCCATATGTTCTGGGAAGCAGGCGGCCGTTATGGACTGGGATATTTTATATTATGCGTCCCAATGGCAGCCTGCGGACTGCTTAAATTAGTTCAAACAGCCCGGCGTTTTATCCATATATAGGCTTTTTGATCTCAGGCATATCAGGTATCGATACGCTTCCCTTTCTGATCCATATGGTCATAGACCCTATATCATTTTTCACGAAATCATCACCGTTCAGTGAGGGTTCATAACAATAATGCCTGTCGCTTTGATTATACATCAATATGACATCCATCTGTGCATATTCTTGCTCTTCAAAGACTTCCATACCATAAACTTCATGTGGATTATTACTATCACAAACTCGATTGATCACCTGATCATCCTCTGTCCAATAGTATAAATTATCATGTCCGTGAAGCATCATCCAATAATACACGGTCCTGTTAGCTTCCTCATTGGGCCTGAAACAGGATAAAATCTTTATATCATTTTCATCTGACAGTTTTTCAAGCGTTTCCAGCATTCCTGAGACACTTTCACCTCTGTATCTGAAATAATCCGCTTCTATGATCATTCCTCTTGCATTTGCAAGCAGCAACAATATTATCCCTGCCAGATAAACTGCCTTTCGCATACCTGTTAAGAATTTCTTTTGGAAAACCGCTGCCATAAAAAACCATGCATATCCCACTGTACAAGGCAGCATATATCTTTCTCCGATCCCTGTCTGGGCATATAATGCAAACTGCGGCACCAGAAACGCCAAAGCGAGTAATATTTCCTTCCACATCTTCTTAAAGTCTTCCCAGAAAGTAAGCAAAACACCTATAAATATAGGCGTAAAGAATTTATACCACTTCAGATCTCCATCCAGGGAGCGTGAAAATACTTCAATATATCCTCTGATACTCAATGATTCCTTAATATTAAATCCATCATATTGGGTAGCACCCACAAGAAGTACCACCGCCAAGGCTGTATAAGCAAAAAAGAGTATCAGACAGATAATATACCATATTTTGCCCTTTAAACGCTTCATGATCTCTGCAAATGCAGGCAGCTTTTCATCATTTTTAACACTGTTATAAACAATATATAATCCAATAAACGGCAAAAGCAGCATATAGGATTCTTTATAATTGCACATCAGGAAAAAGATCAGTAAACTGCCGGCCGCCCAGATTTTCTTTTGATCATTCAACCACCTCAGCATTAACCAGAAGCCTAATGCAAAAAGCATGGTGCCCAAAGACTCCTGAGGTCCCAGTTTCCACCAGACAGCAGATTGATATCCGATCATAGCCGTAAGTGCAAATAATCCGCTGCTCCACTTAGAGGCACCCATATTTCTTCCGCAATAGTACAGCAGGATCATGGAAAGAACAATCTCTATTCCATTTACAACAGAAAATGTAGTCAGATCAAATCCAAATAAATAGGCCCCAAACACCCGCAGGATATAATAAAGCGGACGAAAACGCATATATAAATCCCGTTTTACAATTTCAGCCATCAGACTCCCTAATGATCGATCCTGATATCTCATATTATAGACCCATTTCAGGATCTCATGATCATCCACCATATGATAACCACTAGTTAGTGTTCCAGTCCCCAAAAGCACTCCCCACACAACCAGATTAAAAAAAACAAAAACTCCTAAAAATTCCATCCATTTGGATGATCTGCCTTTACTCTGCATCAAATCTATTCTCCATTTTCTTCTTATTGTACTTCAAATGCTTATCTATTATATATCTAAATCTATTAATTGTACAGGTTTCACATGTTTTTTCTTTTCAAACCGTTTTTCTAGTTATATAATACAATTGATTTACTTGGAACAGATTGGTTTAACGAAAGGAATAGAAACATCGTGAACGCTCGAAAAAAAATTGCCGAATGGCTATCCGGCAAAAAAGAATACTTTTATGTGATTATGATCACTTCTATACTTTTTTTATTGATATGCTTTTGTAAAGGAATCTTTCCTTTTGGAACAGGACGGATAGATACTTCGGATTTTGAGCAGGAATCTGTGCCCGTATATTACCACCTGTGGGATGTTCTCCATGGAAGGGGAAATCTCTTCTTCAATCCATATTCCGGCGGCGGGATCGGCTTCGCAGGCGTCAGCTCTTTTTTTGCTCTTCTCAGTCCTTTCAGTCTCTTTTTCCTGTTCATCGGAAGAAGCCAGATAGAACATTCCATGACATTTTTTATTCTGATAAAATTTATCGTCATGGGGATCACTATGTGCTTTTTCCTCAGAAACTACTGGAAAGACAGCGGAAAGCGTCTTCCATCTCTCTGGATCGTTATCGGTGCCTGTGGATACGCTATGAGCGCTTACGCAGTTCAGTACTATTTATTCCCCTGGCTCGATATTGCTGCTGCATTCCCTCTTTTGATCTATGCTTTCCTAAATATGATCAGGAAAGAAAACACCTGGCGTTTGGGTAAATACTCTATCAGCTATCTTTTGCTGCTAACTCTTATTTTTATCATGCATATTCCACAGGCTTATATGGTATGTCTATACCTGATCCTGATTGCCGGATGCTGTTTTTATTTCCGCAAGCGAAATGCTTTGGAAGAACGCGCTGCAATCCGGAGGGGCGTTTTAAAATTCGGCCTTCTCTCTATTTTGGCTCTGGGATCATCTTTCTTTATTTTTCTGCCGGGAGCTATTTCTATCATGGGATCCGGACGTATGTCCGGTACTTCATCTTCTCTGCTTAGAACATATCTCCGCTTTTTACGGGCAGAGGGAAGCGATCCGGGCGTAAAGCGCATTATGCTCTTTAGCATGCTTCTTCCTCTGACCTATATTATAATTACATGGAAAACAGCCCGCAGCAAAAAGTATTTTATTGCTGAATGTGTTCTGGCCTTTGCTTCTATCCTTCCTGTATTTTGCGAAAGCGTCAATATTCTGTGGCTTATGGGACCTTATAACGGATTCCCCATGAGATTTGGTTACATGATGATCTTTACGATCCTTATAGTTGCCGGAGATCATATGATAGAGCATGTACCTGTGTATTCTGATCAGAGTCCATGTATTTTCCTGTCTTCAAAAAAGAAATGGGAGTGTGCCGCCGCTCTCATATGGATCATCAGTATTTTGGGCTTAGGCCTATGGCTCATGCGGGCTAAAACTGCCGGTGAGGAAGGATGCTTTGTTCAGAATTCAGAGGAAATAAAAGCAATTCTTCCCTCTGACACAGATCTGTTCCACAAGACCAAGCTGGCGGATTCTTCTCTGAATAATAATTATCCCCTGATCACAAGAACCTGTGCATTTTCCAATTATACGCATCTGGTTTCTCAGTCCCAGATAGATTTTAATGAATTACTTGGCTATTCCCAGAACTGGACCCGGATCAGCGATACCGGAGGAACGCTTTTTTCGGACGCGTTGCTGGGCTATCAAACTACCTTTAAGACCACTCTTGCCGGTGAACAGGGCTTTGAATATCATTCTGACCGTTATGATCTATATCAAAATCCTCTTTATTCGGATCGCTTTGCCGCCTACACAAACAAATATAATTATTCTCCCGGATTAACAGTTTCCAAGGAAGCGCTGGAAGCTTATCATAACTCCGTTGCTGAGGCTATAGAGAATCCATTTGAACTGCAAAACGCCCTGTCAGAGCTTTTCTTTGATGAAACTATATTTACTGTCTCAGAATATGAAATATTTGATGAAGAAACGATTGCTTTTCCCGTATCCGGAAACGGCGTTTTATACCTTTATTCAGATGATTTGGCAAATTCTGTTATTTCTGTAAACGGAACGGAAGTGCCTGTACCGGACTTTTTTTACGGCATTACAGGAAACACTTATCCTTCCTTTTTTCACACAGGAATACTAAGCTTAGGCTGCTACACAGATGAAACCGCCAAGATCAACATCCGCCATCAACCCTGGGTGGAAAACATTGAAAACAGTCATTTGTCTGTGGCTGTTCTTGACCTGGATAAATTTATAGAAACTACCGAAAGAGAAACCTGTGATCTGAACTATACCATAAGCAGCAGCGGACTTCGCCTTATAGCGCCTGCCCGGGAAGAGACGCTTTTGTATCTTCCCCTTTACGCCGATCCCGGTTGGAAATGCACTGTAAATGGAGATGCTTGCAGCATGCAGAGCCTGTCCGATACTTTTATGCTGATCCCGCTGCAATCGGGTGAAAATATCATAGAATTGAACTATCAGCCCATAGGAATGCAAACAGGAATGATCGTATCCCTCCTGTCACTGGCGATGCTTCTCCTATGGTGCGCTGCATCCCTAAAATGGTCTGATAATAATGGATTTGCAAATATATATCAGAGATTTGCTTATGCGGTGAATTATATATTCATGACAGCATTTGCAGTATATATGTTTCTGATATATATTTTCCCGGTGCTATATTCCATCATAAAATAGGGAGGGCAATAGCCCTCCCTGTATCAACAAATTCAATCTTCGTCCTCAATGATCTCAATATCATCCTGGATCATGATGCACTCCTTCATCGGACAATCAATAAATGCACTTGTTCTCACTAAACTGCCGGCCGGAATGATCAGATCAAAAAGATTTTTGCAGCCTCTGAATACATTTTTTTCGATCTCGATTCTTTCCGCTCTGATATCCACAGTTTCCAGATTTTCGCAATCGCGGAATGCACTTCTTTTAAGCACTTTTACGGATTCCGGAAGCCTTACTTCTTTTAAAGCTGTATTTCTCCTGAAAGTGGCTCCCTTTATTCTCTCGATAGAAGGCGGCAGTGTTAACCGTTTCAGCCCTGAACATCCTCTGAATGCAGCAGACTCAATTCTGATAATTGTCTGGGAAAAATACACCTCACTTAATGAAATACAATCCTGAAATGCTGCAATCCCGATACGTTCTTCTATATTTTGAATGGGAATCTCTCTTAAATTCGGGCAATTACTGAATGCATAGTTATCCACCTGCTTTACTGCTGCAAACTCAATCTTTTGAAGGTTTGTACAATCACCAAAAGCTGATACGGAAATACTGGTTATCGATCCGGGTAATGAAATATAAATTATTTTATCGCAAAACCGAAAGGCAGAAGGGTTGATCTCCTTAAGCCCTTCTGGTAAAGCCAGCGGATCAAAGGAATAGCAGTTTCTAAATGCGCCAGCACCAATCTCTTTAAGCCCCGATGGTAAATTGACATCTTCCAGATCTCTGCAGCCTTTAAAGCAATTGGTCGGGATACTTTCTATATGCTCCGGAATCTTAACGCTTTTCAGCGATACACAGCTTTCAAACAGACTATTCGGCAACGTGCTGATCGTATCCGGAATTTCAGCCTCTTTATAACTATGGCAGAACGCCAATGCCGAAGTACCGATCTGCTTAACTCTCTTTGGTATTTGGAATAGCTTAAGATGGCTGCAATTATAAAAGGCGCTGGCACCTATTTCTTCTATCCGATGATAATGCTCAACCTGTTCTAAACTGCTGCAGTATTTAAAAGTATGCTGTTCTATTTTCGTTATTTTAGGCGGGATCTTTATCTTTTCCAGCTTATAGCATTCTTCAAAAGCAGCCATTCCGATCTTCTCTAATCCCATCGGCAGATCGATCTTTTTAAGAGAATGACAGGAATAAAAAACCCCTGCTCCAATCTCACGCAGCTTAACCGGCAAATAGATCGTTTCTAAGCTGGTACAGCCCTTGAAAGCATCATTATTAAGAATCTGGATCTGACTGGATTCAAGACCGTCTATCCTGCGCAAGGATTTACAATCCATAAATGCACAATAATCCATATGTGTCAACGATTCCGGAATAGAAACAGATCTCAAGGCCTCGCATAACTGAAATGCGGACCGCCCAATATGTGTTAAGCCCAGAGGCAGCTCAATTTTCTGTAATGACCGGCAGCCCCAAAATGTATATCTCTCAACAACTTTCAGTTTCCCGGGGAGCTTCATCTCTTGTAAGGATATACAGCCGGAGAATGCTCCTTGCCTGATCGTTACATCATCAGGGATCGTATTTACCGGAAACCCTTCAAAAACAATCTGATTCAATGACCTGCATCCCAAAAATACGCCGGCCGGAAGCTTTTTCAGATTTGAAGGGAAGCTTACTTTTTCCAACGCTTTGCAGTCGGCAAATGCTCTTTCAGGCAGTTTTTTAATATTCTGCGGCACCTGAATGGTTTTTATGGTATTATTGTGGCAAAATAATTCTCCTTTGAACTGAATGCATGTTTCAGGAATGATCACATTTTCCTGATTCCAATAATTACGCACGAATTCCAGTTCTCTTCTGCCTATTTTCCGGAAAACAAATCCGTAGAGTTCAAATTTAGACGGTGCAATCCTGTTTTTCCTTATATTGGATAAGTTGACCGGGAAATATATCCGCTCGCAATCCAAAAAAGCATTAAGCCCTATTGAATAGGATAAAGTTCCTTTTCCCACATAAATAATTCTCAGATCTGCACATCCGGCAAAGGCATATTGTCCAATACTTTGTAACGGAGAAGCTATAACAATTTTTTCTAATGCAATACAGCCTTGAAACGTATAGTCTTCAATATGGTCTACCTTCAATTCCCCTGTAAAACGTTTCAGGGAACTACACTTGTCAAAAGCCCTCTGACCGATCTTCGATATGGAATTTTGACCTGTATTCACCTGAACTAGGGAATCGCATAATCGGAATGCCTCACTTCCAATAGCTGTAACACTATGTGGAATGCGTATTTGTTTTAGACATTTCTGCCTGAAAAATGCCTGTCCACCAATCTTCAGCACTGAATCCGGCAGTTCAATATATTCCTTTTCAGCATATGATGTCAAAAAGTCAACTTCTTTTTCGGTTATTTCTGAAAATAAAAATCCGCAAAACGCCTTTTTTTCATCCGGTATATTTTTTATTGCAGAAAATGCTAAATTCCTGCATCCGCTTATGGCGTGATCCATAACACGAACGTCTGAAACAGGAAACTCAAGGCTCTTTAAAGAAATACAATTGCCGAACGCATATCTGCCAATCCTGTTCACACTGTCCGGAACCGTGATCTCTGGAAGCTTTCGGCAATCAAAAAACGCCTCTTCTCCAATCCTTTTGACCTGTTCCGGCAGACGGACTGATTCAAGATGATCACAATTGTAAAATACCTGATTAGAAAGTACAGTTATCTGACATTTCGAAAGATCAGCCTCTGTTAATCCTGTACAGTTAAAAAATGCACCTTTTTCAATACCGCATAATTTTGAAGAAAAAGATATGCTTTCAAGGTGCTCACAACATCCAAAAGCCTTTTCTCCAATATGGGCAATTCTTTCTTCTCCTCGTATTTTATTCAGACTTTCGCATCTCCAAAAAGCTTTATCATGTAGAATAATTGTGTTTTCTTTTGCCTTAGGTGAAAATTCTACCTTTTTTAATTCAGTGCATCCGGCAAATGTACAACTTTCAATAGTACTGATCTTTCTTGGAATGAGGATTTCTTTTAAGGCTTTGCAGCCTTCAAAAGCAGAACGTCCGATACTGTCTACGGATTCCGGAATGATTATTTCTTTCAGTGATGTACAGCCTTTAAAAGCACTGTCCTGAATCGTGAGAACGGAAGGTTCATTCCCTCTCCTGTCACTTGGCAGCGCGCTGACGAGACTGCAGCATCCGACAAAGGCATTGCGCCCGATCGTTTCCAAAGATGAAGGAAAAATGATCATTTCCAGATTTTCACACTTGCGAAAAGCGCCGGCGTCAATTTTTATCACATGATTATGAAGAATAACATTTTTTACAAAACCATAACCTTTAAAAACATTCTTTCCCACATAAGTTAAATCCTCAGGATATGTTATTTCCTCAATATTTTCCACCCAGGAAATATCCTCTATAATGTTCTTATTATCGTTATAAATCTTATTCGAAAAATTCAGAGTATCAAAAAAATAATGTTGAAATGTGAAATCAAAGAACAGCTTTACGGTCTTTTCATCAAACTTATCAAGCATCTGCAGACACCAATATTCACCGACGATATCCGGCTCTATTGAGAGGATGCTCTGCCCGCTGTCTAATAAATAATCGGCTTTTTCAAGAATCCATTCCAGATTTTTTCTGTCCACATCAAAGTTTTGTTCAATAAGTCCATATATTTCTTCTGCTGTAATGTTTTCTACATAAGTTGCCAATGTCACTGCGTATTTGACTGCCTCTCCATAAACAGATTCCTCCTGCTCCGGAAGATCTGACTCCTTAACGGCCCTGTCAATCCGACGGATCTCTTTATCAATAATGTATTGATGTGCCGTTGATCTGTCCCATTTTTCCAATGGTTCCCCGGCACACCATGCATCTGCTATGAACAATGCATACAATGGTCTTTTCTCTTCCGGATCTATCGCGGAAAGAACCTCTGCCATTTTATTTACATCATCATCCATCAGTTCTTTATCCAGCATCAACTGCTTTTTGTACTCATATATATAATCGCTTATAATAAAACGCAGCGCCTGACTTCCCATCTCTTTCAGATGAATAAATTTACCATGATCGTCAACTTCACCATCTTTTTCCGGTCTATATAAATACTCGTTTACTCCGGACTCTTCCTGCATCAGATCCTCCAGATCTTCCAAATTTCGTTCGATCAAAATGATCCTGATCTTATATCCGGAAAATTGACCCGACTCATTAAGCAGCCTCATTAACTCTTCAATATCGTCTATATTATATTTCACATAATCCATACATATAAGAACATTGGCAGAAGTGTTGATGATACTCAGACCATTATATTTAAACCAGGCGCTTGTATGGCATGGCGGCTGGGTAAACCAGCCTTCTTCTTCCATTTCTTTGCTAAAATCATATGCCAGACGGGTTTTCCCTGAACCGCCCAGTCCCCATATAGCTGTCCACCTCAAGTAGCCCGGTGCATCACAAAAATCATGCAGGTATTTCATTTCTGCTTCTCTTCCCCGGAGAGCTGTAAGATTCGTATTATATAAAAACCGTCTCCCATGATCATTATCACTGATCACTATGGGCAGATAACTTCTATGTCTTATCCTCTTTCTATACTTACCGTTAGATTCTGAAAGCAATATTAAAAATATATTCTCTATATCGCTGACAGATACAACCCGTTTTAAAAAATCTTTTTCCTTTATCTTTAATCTGAGTTTTCCGATAATCTGCTCCAGAATCCTATCTGAATATTCCAGATTGTATTCTGTGCATAACGTCTGAACTAATCGCTCATTATCCTTCCATATTTCTTCCCCTGTCTTCCCTTCAAAATTCCATTCAATTAAATCGAAAAACTGTATCCACTCATCAGCCGTCACTGAATCCCATATTTTCTCATAACTGCTGATATCTTTCGTATGCTTCTTATGCTGCTTAATATAATATTCCCTTAATACAGGAAGCACAAAAGGAAACGCGCTTTCATAGTCTTTTTCGACTAATAACTGTAATAACGGCTGGTCCGGCAGGTCCTTTTCCATTTCCTTTAATATTCCTACCTGTCTCTCTTTGGCAATGGAAGCATTGGTATAGAACAAAAAGCGTATTGTTTCAGACGCTTCATATACACTGCGCCAGTTGTCGAAAAATATCCTAAGTGACTTCTTAATTTCCTCACTGTTCAAAGAAAAATCAGTTGCATATTCTTTGTCTTGTTCTGTTACATAATCAACCTGTTCTCCGCCAAAATCCACCTCCGAAATATCATCAATATACTCCATTGCAAAAAACACATTTTCCCTGCCTTCCAATAAGGCCTGTAACAATCTTTTGATTATTCTTGCTTCCTGTAGTCCCATTCCTTTCAGAATAGCTTTTGCATCTGTATTTATTCTTGCTTCCTCTAAAGTATTTTTAATCATATCCTGTTCCCCCAAGATAATTAAACTTTTGTATTTTAAAGGTAATCCTAAATTAATTTCTTATATCGCTTATTTTCCTTTCGCACATACCAGAGAAATTTAACATTAGTAACAAGGTATCTTTTCCACAATCTTCCGGGATCCTGAAGCAGCCTTACCAACCACTCAAGGCTCATTTTCTGCATCCACACAGGGGCACGTTTTAATTTCCCGGCATGATAATCAAAGCCGGCGCCAACCCCGAACATAAGTCCCTGCACCTTTCCCCTATGATCATACATCCATCTTTCCTGCTTGGGGGCGCCTAATCCCACCCATACAATGTCCGGCTTGCTTTCATTGATCATACGGATCGCCTGTGCATCCTCTTCCTCACTTAAGGGGCGGTAAGGCGGCGAATACATTCCGGCAATCTGGAGGCCCGGATATTTTTCCTTTAAGATCTCCTGAAGCGTATCCAGCGTGTCCTGACTTCCGCCATAGAAAAAGTGTCTTAAGCCATCCCCTTTACTTCCTTTTATGAACATCTGCTCCATAAAATCAGGACCGGTCACTCTCCTGGCATCTTTAAATCCCCTTTTCCGGCTGACAATAGAAAGGGGTTCTCCATCCGGAAACGCCATGACTGCACTGTTCTGGACATTTCTGTAGGACGCATCCTCATAAGCCGTCACTGTAGTATGGCCGTTGCTAACACATACATATTCTCCTGAAAGCTTATGAATATTCTCCTCTACGAACTGAACTGTTCTATCCATATCCGTCACCAGAATATTGACTCCCAGAATCGGACAGATCTCCATGGGAAGAGAGATTCCCATTTTCTCTTTCAGCGATTCCCTGTGCTCTGCAGACACTTTTAAAATACTTTCCATGACCTTATCTTTGGAAAGATTTTTATAAACCGTAAGAGTCTTGTCCACTACCGCCTGCCATCTGTAGGTATCCAGCACATATTTCCCTGCTTCTTCACCCCTACGCACGATCGCATCTTCGGGCATCGCTTCTATTTCTGCTAATTTTTCATACAGATCCTGCACATTGCCATGCTTAAAAGCAAAAACATGATCTGATCCGGTAGTGGTATTCTCCTTAATATCACTGACCAGACAGCACCGCTTATANCTCATGGCTTCCAANAGGCTGATAGGCAGNCCCTCCACGTCAGAAGGCAGTACATAGATAAATGCATTGGAATATANTTCTTCCAGTGTTCTGCCCGATACAAAGCCTGTCATAATGATATTGTCATTGTCGATGGACATGGCTGCCAGCCTTTCCACATAATCNTCGGAATGGCTGCTTCCNCCTGCNATNACCAGTTTTNTGTCAGTAGNAAGCTTCTGATAAGCTTCGATCAGATANTGNANTCCTTTTTCCGGAACNAGNCGCGCCAGGNACAAAATNTAAGAGCCTNTTTCCANTCCCCATTTTTCTTTTATGGTCTGGGCATTNGCAAGCTCCGGTTCTTCCACCCCGTTNGGNATNACATNNGTATCCCTGTGATAAGTCTCCTGAAAATACTCTTTCATGGGAGGATTCAGCACAATGATNTCATCNGCATATTTGCCGATCACCTTTTCGCCAAACTTCAGATAGTCCTGCCCGATAGCTCCCCACTTTGCTCTTTTCCAGTCCAGGCCATGGGTNGTGCAGACCACNTTTTTCCCNAAAAGTTTGGGNATCCAGCACAGGCTGGAAGGNCCGCAGGCATGATAGTGAAACACATCATATCCCCTTCCCANGGCTATGATCGTTGCCAGAAACGTATAAATNATGGCATCCAGATGTTTCGTTGANATCGTAGGGATATAAAACAGCCGNATNCCCCTGTGCTCTTTTACCCTGTTCTTACAGTAATATCTCCTGCANTAAACATCCACCTGGGCNCCTGCTTCCACCAGGCCTGCTGCCAGTTCTTCCACATGTATTTCCACGCCGCCNGCTCTTGACGGTATTCCCTTTTGTCCAATCATTGCAATTTTCATATGATCACTGCTCTTTCCATTCAAAATACTGCATTTTTTTGTTNCTTTTATCTTCGTATTCCTCCANNACCGTTCCCATGACAAAGGCAAATACCATTACCATGGGCTGCATAAATCCTGCTTCGCTGAAGGTAGTCATCAGCATAAATACAAACATATANATCAACAGAAAATATTTCTTTTTATTATAAAAGTATACCCTTTGGATCTGTATGAATAAAAGAAGAATGAGAAGGCAGTAGATCAAAGTTCCGAGTATCCCTGTTTCNCCCAGTAAAAGAGGCCAGAACAAATCTGTCAGATACTGCCTGGACTGTACTCCCATTTCCGGATTATCCGCAATTCCATACAGATAATACACCGGTGAATAGTTCTGCNNNGCATAGGTNGATCCAAAGGTTCCAAAACCTGTGCCCACAGGAAAGTAATCNTTCGCTATTTTGATGGCCGCACTNGTCATAATGCTTTTGGCGTATCGGCCATGGCCCTGNACATAATAGTAGTAAATCTTATCCCATGCCAAAAGTGCAATAGGCACTGCCATATACAGAATATAACGGACCTTGGTCTGTACCTTCTTGTGTACGATCAGATAGTAAAGTAAGATAAATGCAAGAATCGCGCCATATGCTTTTTCCTTACCGCTTAATATCAGCATACTCACCATCATGAGAAGACACACTCTGTATAGCCATACTTTTCTGTGACTGCAGAATACCAAAAGTGCAAAAAGAAGTGCGGATTTGGCGCAGATATCCCACGCCTCCGGCGCTGTAAAGACGCCCGGCATGATCAGGGAAAGTACATAATAGCCAAACCACAAAAGACTGGTTATCTGTACCGGCATTTCCTGCTCCTCCAGCTCTATCGTCAGATATTTCTGTATGTATCCGGCCGACAGCAAGATCATGAAAAACTTGGCTGCAAGCACCGCTGAAACTGCTACGATCCATGCCGGCTGAAATCTGTACAGTACATCACCTATAAGACCGCACAAAAGAAAGGCTAACAGCAAAACAAGCTCAGCTCGCTTGTTCTTTGTTAACCTGGTAACCGGATTTCCCTTATTCTGAAAATAATCATAGACGGCCAACGGAAAACACATAAGCCCCACAAACTCATCAAAAAAGCTGAGCTGCCGAACTGCATTTTCCAGAACTCCGTGGAAAATAAATATTAAAAGCAAAAACGTCCATATTATGCTGCCTGTTTTTTTATTCATATAGAACCCCATTTAAGAAATTTTTCTCAAAGAAATTTTAACATAAAAATTACTATTTGTCTTGCTATGGTCTGAATAAACTTTACACTTTTCGCACATTCCTATATAATAAAGTTGTAGCAATCAGTACTAGCCACAATATGAAAGCAGGTGATCATATGCCAAATGGTATTGAAGTAGCAAAAGATGCTATTGAACAGTTTCAGAAAATTCAAAAACATATGTTAATAGCAAAGGAAGAAAACGCTACCAAAACATATGACAGTTTAAAAGATGATTATTTATCTTTAAAAGCAATTTTAAATGTCGCTGGTGTAAATCTGACAGACATCGACAAGATAAAAGAATAATAACTCTCTAACTACTGACAATAAAAGTGTAAAGTCACAAGTGTGATCATCACAAAGGCTTTACACTTTTTTATTCTCAATACCAGATATTGTCCCACAATCTGTGTCTGTCAAAATCCTGTTCCTGACTGCCTTCTTCCAAAATACAATTATCCCGAATATACTTGTACTTATCCATCATTTTATCAGCCGGTCTGTAGGGATACTCCATCAGCTCATCTGCCACTGTCACTGCTTCTTTATATCTATCTGCCAAAACCAGATAATATAATTTCTGTTCGTGGTACTTAATCCAATTCCCCTGTTTGATACGCTCATTATGGTTTTCCTTCATTTGTTCCATAAGTTCTTCTAACTTTGACAGCATCTGTGCTGCTTTCTGCGTTTCTTCCTTCCTATTTGCCATCAGCGCGGCATAATAATATGCATTAAAAAGATAAGTATAACTTTTCTTTTGTTCTGCATAGTATTCTGCCGCTTCCTGAAAATGCCTATAATCCTCGTCTATGTTTTCAGGTCCCTCTTCTCCCTGTTTCCACTGGCTGATCTTCCACATAAACCGTCTCCCAAGATAAAGAAGGTACCCCCAATTCTCCTGATAGTTCGGGAGCTTTTTAATCTGATTTTCTAATCCTTCCATGAATATGTCTAATCCCTCTTTATTACAACGCATTTGGGCTTTTTGCAAATTTACTGCAACTTCAATTACCACTTCCTCCGAAAAATAATTTTCTGAATATCTGTAAACTTCAGTCAGGTCTTGTAGCGCCTTCTGATTCTCTTTTTTCGTTAAAAGAAGCTCACCATATATTTTCCCAAAATTTACATTCACCTCTTTATCCTCTATGGGAATAAAGGGTTCTATCCTGGTGCAGATTTTATATGCTCTGCCATCCTCATCTATATTATCTGTATCAATATAATAATCCACAAGAGCAAGGCCTGTCCAGAAAGTTGCTTCCGCATCCTTCTTAGCAAATCCAAGCGTACTTTCATCTGCTTCTAATTCAAAAACTGCCTCCAATATATCAGAATTCTTCTTATTGTTTTTCTTCTTAAATTCCTGTTTTGCAGCTTTCAGACCGGTCCTGCGCATAACATGAAAACTGCATTTCTGTCCTGTTTCTTCTGCCTGCTTTTTCATCTGATAAAGCTTCGGATAGGCTTCGCTGTAATCAGATGTTTCTACTAAGATTTCCCCTATAGAAAGGCTCTCATCTTTTAATAAACTGTCTATTCGTTCACATATGGCGCCATTTTCTGTCAAAATCATAAGCTTTGTCAGGGAAAGAGAGTCTAGCGCTTCTATTGTCTGCTCTGTATATTCAGAATCCAATCCCTTTATCCGCAGATCCAACCATTTCAACTGCTTATAACATTTTAAAAACCGGATGTCCTTCAGGGGCAAACCGCAAAGGTTCAACCCGCTCACATACACAGGCGACACCAGCGCACCGGCATACTCCATCCGGTCCCACCCGGTCTGGGTAAGATCCATATCTCCGGTAGTTATGATTTGATCCAGCTGCTCCTGCGTAAAAACATTGCCGCGATAGAGGAATTTATATGCAAAGGGCAGATATTCATAAATTTCCACCAGAGTAACCGCGGGATCATCAACTATTTCTATTACCTCCTGCCGCTGCAGCTCCAGACATTTGCNCAGTGTNAGGGGATCCNTGTTANAATNTGCAATGCTTTTCGAAAACTTTTCATTCAGTGATTTTTGTCTGCAAAAGATCATGTAATACATGTGCTGCAGGTTTTCTGTAGTTTTGTCACTCAACAGATACGTTTTCCGCATCTCAAAACTTGCATTATAAAATAAATACTTTGCAAAAAAGTATTCATAAATAGAATAGTGGCAAAATTCAAATTTCTCCCCCTTATCGTCTGTTACCATGAAACAATGGGCAAGAACCAACTCTGTTCTGGCTTGACTCTCCGCATTTAAAACACAATCTTTTAGGATTGCTTCCATCTGTTCACGCGACAATTCCTGTGTATCGCTTTTCATCATTTCTTTGATGACATTATCCATGCACTGGTCCATAACCTTATGGAATTCTTCCCATTGTCTGTCTTTTTCAGATACTGAACCCCCATAATAGATATGAAACTCCCATTTTAAGATAGCATTGACCAGCACATCAAATGCAGCCGCCAGATCGCTTTCCGGCGTCAGATCGGACATATATGGATTCCATTGGGTTTCATATTCTTTCATAAATGCATATGCATATCTGACATACATGGGATAATAGAAAACCGAATCTGGATTACTTTTCAATATTTTTCTAAACAGATTAATGTATTTTCTCTCCTCCCCCGGCTTAGGATACCTGAACTGATGTCTGCGGGTATCACCTTTTCTTTTCTCTATTTTTCTTAATATTTTCAAGGATTTAAACACCTTGACAATATCCTTCTCAGACATTTTCAGCAATTCAAATACTTTGACATTTATGTTTTCTCTCTTAAGATTTATAAAATCGCTGGAAGCTTTATCAAAGAATTCCGGTCTAAGCCCAAATACCATTCCGTCTATGATCAGCTGCTTGTCCAAAAACATTTTGTAAAGTTCCGATTGTGTTCCTCTCAAAAACATTTGTTCAAACTTTACTCTCTGTGACGGTTCTCCACCATTTTCAAGCTCCCATTTCATGGCCTTCCAAAACGGAATAGCCTCATCAGCTCCATCAATAAAAACAATAACTTTATCCCATTCTTTAAACTTGTTTACTCCTTTTTGCTCACTTAAATATGCATTCAGATCTTCTGCATCTCTTACATTTTTCATATGCAGATAAATACATTTTTCCGTTCTCACCAGTTTACTGTACAGATAGCGCATTGCCACAGTCTTACCCGAGGCCGGTTTCCCAATGATAAAAAAATGGTCGCCCGATATTTTTCGGATATTTTTTATTAATTCTTTTGTGGAAAGAATTTCATTTCCATTATGACGAAATCTCTGAGGTACATAACACCTGATCTGATATTCTATTTCTGACTTGGTAGTGATAGAGTGACCCTTTCCTAAGGCGTCATACAGTCTCTTAATGGGATTTCTTAATCCAACTGTTTTAATTGCTTGAGCTGCAACTGGAACTACACCGATCATTCCCGCAATTATTCCTATTACAGTACCTATGATTCCTAACATACTTTCTCCTTTGTCTATTTCATCATCTTGATTATTAATAGTTTCATGGTGTATATAATAAGATTTTACCTGTTTTTATCAATAATCGTAAAGGAGCGGTCGTTCCGTTTAGGTATACTTATTGTTCAAAGAATCAATGCAAAAAAATAGCCAGCCCACTCAATGGACTGACTATCCGAATATTTAAACAACCGCTTCCACGATTATCTTATCACCAATCGTTATAGACTGCATGCCAGTTTCTTTTTTCTTATTAAAGTTAAAGCTGAGCATATATCCTTTCTTTTGATGAAAATAGTCAAGATATTCCGCAAGTTGTCTCTCGCCCCGTTCATTATACTCATTGCCTGTTCCGTTTATAATCGGCTTCAGATATAACAGGAAAATTTCGCAGCAATATTCCAAGGACTGTTATATTGACGTTCATCATCAGGACGTATTTTTAACTTCATCGATCATCATAACAATAGGCCCTGGTGCCTTTTGGCAAATTTCACTCAGTTGAACATCTCGCTCAAAGTGCTTTGTTCCTAATCTTCCATACCTTTACATCTTATCAAAACTCACAACATTTGCTTTTCTATAACACATGTATGCTTTTTGCTCTTTTCATTATAAGTGATCCCCACCAGAAGAATTTCATTTCCAAATCCTTCCAGCACCTGTGGATAATTTTTATTCTTAATTTGACTGATTGCCCCTTCTTTTGTTTTATTCCACTTCAATTCAATTAAGAGAATCGGCATATCAGAGCCTTGCTTTGGAAGATATACAACATCTGCATATCCTGTTCCTGTCGGAAGTTCTTCCATTCGAAGATACTCATCTATACAGCTAATATATGCAAACTTTATCACGCTGCGCAATGCCTGCTCATTATTGTAAAATAATGGTGCAGTTCCTGCACTGTGTGCTTCTTCAATTGCTGCAGCAACTGCCTCATTATTCATATTCAACGTCTCTTCAAGCAGCTTATCGGATGTACGGATCAATTTTGCCACTTCCTTGTGCTTTCCCTTCATTACTGCACGCACAAATTCCTGTCTGACTTCCTCATTCGGAATGAACACTGTTTTATCATTTGCATTGTATGCAAGATACCCTAAATGTACCAACAAAGTAAGTACATCATCTTTGCATTGAATATTTGTCATATCATTTTGAAAAGTCCCGACGTCAACGGAACAGGATGCTCCCCCCAGCATTTGCACAATTGTTTCTTTCAGTCCGTCCTCGTCCATATCTATATAAATTTTCAGAGACTCATAGGTTTCTGTTTGAGTCCAATAACTTCCCAGACGATTACGCTTAATTGCATCAAGTACAGATTTGGGGCTGTAAATATGAATATCATTTCCCAGTATATATCCATCATACCAGTTTTGTATTTCAGAAAAGCATATCTTGGATTTAGCACACAAATTCCGCACTTCATTTTCAGTAAAACCTACATACTCTTCCAGCGGTTCCGGCTGAAGCATAGTATACTCCTCAAAATCTGTAAGCGCTGACTGCGTACCATACTTCTTTATCGGAAGAATGCCTGTAATATAAGCCCCTTCAATCATTTTATCAGTCAAACTGCTTTTAAACAGACTTCTCATTAATTGAATATACTCTTTTTGCAAATCTGTATCATTTTTTGTCTCCCGAAAAAGTGCATCCCACTCATCAATAATAATGATGAACTTATTTTTCGTCGCCTCAGTAACATTAGTAAGCATTTTAGGAAGGGTTTCCCCCATTTCTGCCTCCGGATAAGATGCATGAAGTTCCTTAATTACCTCCTGCTGCATGTTAGCAACAATATTCTTCACATTGCTGGCTGAATTAGAAATAAACCATGTCATATCCAGATAAATCACATCATATTTGTTTAAATACGTTTCAAACTCTAAATCTTTCGATATCTCCAGATCGGCAAACAGTTCCCTGGATTCACAGCTCTTATCATAATATGCGCACAACATTTTAGCTGCATAAGACTTTCCGAAACGACGCGGTCTGCTTACGCAAGTTAACTTATTCATTGTTCCTAATGTACTGTTGACGTATGAAATCAATCCGCTCTTGTCTATATAATTTCCCTTTTTTACTGCCTTAAATCCTGCATTTCCGATATTCAAATAGTTTCCCATCTTTATATACCCTTGTTGAAGTTAAAGCTGATCATATATCCTTTCATTTCCTAATAAATATATGGAATTTTAGATTTTTTCAAAACGATACCGCTCGCTGCAAGATAGTTATTCCGTATGTAATCTCTATATCGCTTATCATTACTTTTAGTAACCAAATAATTCCAAAATTCATGGTATAACTTATCCGCAGCATCTTTGTCATCCGCTTTTACACCTTTGACAAAATCAGTATACTTTTTATCCCATTGGCTAAGTAAAGAATTAACACTTCTGGCATTGATACCGGCAGGCTTCATATTCTGAAAATATTCCTCAATTCTTTTTCCCATTTCTCCCATAGTAACAGGCGGTACCAATACCTTCCCTTTGCTTAAGTAATAAGAAATTCCGTTAAAAACTGCTTCCTGATTAAACCCTGGTCCTACTATAATCTCTGTGATCGGCCAACCCTCTTTCAAGCCTATGTCTAAATACGGTTTAATGACATTTTTATCAACCCGAAAATCCACTCTTGGCGTATAAAACTTAACATTGTTAAAGTCAAACACCAGGCGGTATTCCTCTTCTGCACCGAAATCTGCTCTTTTTACAAATGGCGTGATCCAAAGCCAGAGTTTTTCTATATTGTCATCATAATCTTCCATTCCCTGCCTATCAAATTGTTCCTGCATCTTTAAGATGATCTGACGCCCTGTTTCTATATATTGCTTTTTATCCAACACTCCTTTTGTAAAATAATACACCTTCTGAGGATACATGCAATAATTAGCCCTTGTGTCTCTGTCTTTGTCAGATGGATTATACGTTAAAAACTCATAATCTCTCTCTTCAAATTCCATTTTCAGACTGACCCCTGATTCCTTTGCATACATTGACCATTGGCTGAGCAAATCTCTTGCCGTTGAAAATGAAATGGAAAAGCTATTGATTTCTCCTTCTCTGCGCTTTTCATATAATGCCTTTGATAATTTTCTCTGAGCCGCCTGCACAAGACTGTCTTGTTTGTCAGCTATATCAAGGAGGTAATCCCTCACTTCTTTAAGTCCATTCAGATATTCTTCGGAATCATTCATATATTTCATATTTGTGGCAAAGATGTTACCTCCGCTTAAGATATATTTCATGGTTTCCGCAGTCGTATAATAATATAAATCCACTTTATCCCCTTTTACTCTCCTCTTGCAATTTTTAATATTTTCTCCGTATCCCAGGAAAGCTGATTATTCAAAAAACTGATCACATCAATCAACTGATCTTTAAAATTCTGAACCAACATTGACTTCAAATCCTTGCCACCTGTTGTATAAAACCATATCTTTCCTCTTCCGCTATTCGGTTTACTGTTGGCATACTTTACATTGATCCTTTCTTCAAAGGTATTTGCATCATCCAGATTCAGATCAATAATGATAAAAATATCGTCTTTCTCATAATACAAATCCAGCTTATTGTAAAAATCCAACGTTCCAGTGCCGATTCTGTCAATCTGAATACCCAGCGCTTCTTCTAGCTGAGAATTGAGTTCCTCGAATATCTCCGGGACATTCTCTTCTGTGGTAAAAAAAAGAATTTTTTCAATTTCTACCCCCTCCTGCTTTAATTTCATCAAAATTTCTTTTGCACGCCATGGTGCATCCTCAACCAGCACTAATCTCTTCATCTTTTTTCTCTCCTGCCTGTTCTATTCTAAATGGTTCCAAAAACCTCTGATATTTCCCTGCCAATACCGGAATTGCTAATGAAAAATAGGGTTCATTTTCACAGTATTCCCAACTGGCTTTTACTTCAAACTCATCCTCAAGCAGTTGCTCTATTCTTTTCTTGTATTCATTTAAATCCTGTTTGGTGCAATACTCCAGCTGCGAGCTCAGTTCCGCATAAGAAGCCTGTAGTATGGAGTAAATAATTCCCTTAATATAACGTGACATACTCCATAAAGATATACCTTTTTCTTCATTGGCAGGCGGATATTTCAATTCCTCATTGATCTCTTTAATATTTCTTTGATTCTTTCCTGCCGGATTGGCAATTCTCAGATCACCATTTGGAGTCTTTGACAAATATACCGTAACCTTATCACCATTAATCTGGCTCCTGCCCGCAACACCTGCATTAAGGATCAGCGAATACAGCAGGAGACAAACTTCACGTCCTGCATTAGCAACATTATAACACAATAATTCATCTCCGCCTCCTATTTCTTCATCTTCTGCAAATTTTTTTTCTAAACTGACTTCTATTTGTATGGGCTGGGGAACTTTATCCGCAATGTAGTAAAAGAACATTTCCTGGTTAAATATGGAATTTTCATCGTCCCATTTAACTGGCCGCACATCACAGTTATCCAAATAATAGTCTCTCTTAAGACTTTTCCTGTATATTTCACTCACATTCAAATCTGCCAGAAGCATCAGCATGTTACTCTGATAATATTGCTGGTACTTTCCTTTACTGCAAACTTGTTCATATTGTTTCATGCGAACATCATTTTTTGTATGGGAAAGAGCTTTAGAACGATTGCTCATCCTTAAGTCTCGGCTATTTGTTATTAATTCATATAATTGACCTCCGTTATTATTATTAAAGATCTTCTCATTTAATAAATAATTAAACATCATACTGTTTCGAATGTTATTTCGCCTTTCCCATCCTACAGTATCCCGACTCAATTCTGCATAAATGAAAATCGGATGTTCCTGACCTCCATCCATCTCCCAAATGAAGTAATCTTCCTCATCATTTATGATATAACTGTACCTTTTCATTTGTGTGCTTTTTCTGTAATTTTCTAAGCGCTCTGCCATCGACAATTCAAACTCCTGCATACCGCTGCCCACAGATATACTG
The DNA here is from genome assembly GCA_014803415.1 of Lachnospiraceae bacterium. Classification (GTDB taxonomy): domain Bacteria; phylum Bacillota; class Clostridia; order Lachnospirales; family Lachnospiraceae; genus Suilimivivens. The sequence continues at coordinate 128,145 of JAAVBZ010000003.1, read as the reverse complement.
TCAGCCAGCAGCACATACTCTTTTCGCGGTGGTATTTCCAAACTTTCCGGACTTTCCTCTGAATGTAATTTTTGAAAGCGGGAAACCAGCTCATTATAGCGATCGCATACTACGCTTTCCCATTTGTCATATTCTGCATCTGCCTCCATAACGATTTTGACATTCTCAGCCTGAAGAATGTACATAAGCAGCACAACAATAAAATGGCATTTCTTTAAAATTTCCTCCTGAGTCCTTTGTTTTTCTGTCTCTTTCTTTCCGTCCTCGTCATCCTTTTCATTCTCTTCCTGATTTAATAACTGTAGAAGAAGCATAGCACTGAAAATCCAATTCTTACCTCTTTCTGTAAAAATGGCCGGATAAATACCCTGATTTGTCTTAGTTTTTTCGAATTCGACATATTGATAATCCTTCAGCACCTGCTTAAAATTACCAAATTGATAATCCGTCAATGCTGCCTGCACTTCCTCTGCTTTTTTATTCAAAATTGCTTCCCGCATACCTTGACTGCTCTTATTTACAGGGTTACAGAAGGCTGCCTGTATATTTTCGTCCAGTAAAAATAACGCGCACAGCTTCTTAATACCATCAAACAGTACTCTTGTATTTTCCAGATACATTCTCTCTCTTACCAGTTCAGGCAGTAAAATGGGTATTCTTTTCCTTCTTTTATATTCTTTTTCATGATGAAGCGCATAATCCAGCCATGCACTTTTACTTGTATCTGAGTTAACGCCAATCAATAGCTTTACAAGCTGAAGATATTTCTCGTAAAAGAAGGCCGTCTCTTCTTTTGGAAGTCTTGCTGCATAATTTGCAATTTTATTCATATTTTCAAGTCTGATAATATAGTTGCTTTTCAGTTCAGTTAACTGTTTCAGCAATACCAGAATGAAGTCTTTCTTATCTTCGGGTTTTGTAATATTACAAAGTACTCTTTCCTCTAATTGCAAAATCTTTTCCTTTAAGGCACCCTTCTGCAAATATTCTTTTCCTTTATCCATGCTCTCTAAAATGTCCTGCATCTTTCCATCCGACATCTGATGCTCTGTTAAAAGCAGAAGAAGATCAAAGACTGCCTGTTTCATGGATTTATTAAAAACAATAAATGGTCTGGAAATCACCTTCAAATAAGATAAAAAATATTCAAATCCTTCTTCTGTACGATTCTCATAATCAGTCAAAAGCAGTTTCACAATGCCCTCAACCGCTTTCTCCTGGTAATTTCCGTGAGTTCTCTCATTAATATATGTATGAATCGTATGTGTGCATGCCAGTCGCCGATAAGCACGTTCCTTTTTTTCATCACTTAAATTTTCATTTTCAAGTAAATACTTTTTCAGTGATTTCACCTTGAATTTTTCTTTTTCGTTTTTCCAATGCCGGGACATTTTTAGTGTGGAAGAAGTCGTATATAAAATTTCTGCTTCTTTCTTTAACTTACACAATACGCAGGAATCGCCATGATTTCGTAAGGAAGATATTCTGACTGACCTGAAAGCGAAATAATCTTCTTTTACTGCATCTGTCGTCCTATTCGTACTGTCCCAACATCTTATATACTGCATTTTGCTAAAGGAAGAATTCCTGTCAATAAGCACAAATATTTTTTCAAACACATGTACCTTATTTTTTTCATAATTTCCCACATACAAACCTGCCACAGCTTCCACCAGACTTTTCGAACGCCAAAATGTTCTTCCCGTGATAATACAGTCGTCAACAAAGTAGAATTTGATAGTTTTTGCATATTTCAGATTATTTTCCAGCTGCTCAAACAGAAGATATATGTTGGAGTATTTTGCCATGATATTGCTTCTATATTCTTTATCAACATCATCTCTGATAATAATTGCCGCATTATGAAATATGATCCTGTTGATCAGCTCCAGATATCCTGCATTACTGAAATGGCTGGGACAGAAAATCACATGGTATTCATCCTTATTAATTTTAATCTTATTTCCTGCTGCTATCATCTCAAGCCAGCTCTCAATTTCTGTGCTATACTGAACACTCAGTTTTTCTGTCTGGAAATAATACAGAAAGTGATTTTCCCCCCCGCCTTACATGAGAATACACCATAGAATCTTTAAGGCATACCAGATTTGATTGTTCTTTCTCAATTTCTTTCCAATCCGGAATGACCATTTCCTTCTTTACTTCTCCATACAACCCAAATGACTGATTGGGTATAGTAGAGGCCGCATTAACCTCAATCAGCGGTTTTTCAAGTAATACATTATCGGGAAAGCACATTCCGCATTCCATGGCATCCTCATAGGCCGCGGGTACCTTAACAAAGTATTTAGGTTTAATACCCTTCCATTCTTCTCTTTGACTGTCAATCCGATTTTCTTTCTCTATTTTCCAATAATCATTCTTCCTATTCGGACCTACCAGGATCAGTGCATAATGCTCTATAATATTTTGTGTACATACTTCTCCATTATAAGTACAGAATAAATTGATCAATTTCTCATTTGTTTTTAATGTAGATGCAATAGGAACAATACACACAAGAGACCTGTCCTTAAAATACTCTTTTCTTACGGCCTCAGATGCTTCATAATGACTGTATCTTATCCTGTCAACATGGGAATCGCCCCTGTTTTCCATCTCCCGCTCTAATATCGCATAATCAATATCTTTAATTGAAAATGCTCTTTTAATAATATTCATTACTTCAAACACTAAAAGCTCTGAATAAGTAGCATATCCATAAAGCGTAAGTTTCGTGATCCCTTTTAATTTTTCAGATAAGTCTTTGACAATCAGGTACGCAAATCTTGAAACAAACAGCTTGTTTCCAAACAAGAGTTCGGCTTCATAAAACAGATTTACATGCACAGTTGAGCCCAGTCTCATATGGGTATCACTGATTTTACATCCATATGCCCTTTCCTGAATATCTCTTTCGATCACCTTTTGCGTATAATATTCAAAGAGTGTTTTTGATTCCCTATTGATCCGTACCGGATACAGTGCATCAAAAGGTATTATTGGCGCTACAGCGCTCGTGACAGCTGCTGATTCTGCATCCCCCATGTTCGTAAAGTCCGGAATAATGTTTCTTGTGAAATTCATTTGTTCATTCAGCCATATGGTCTGTCCCGGATCATCCGGCACTAAAATCACTTCTTCATATGTATCCTTTTCGAACAATGCAATCTGAAAACCATTACCTGACAATGCATAGGAAGACTCAAGATTTCTAAAAACTGCGGCTACTGTCTGAATGCATGCATTGATAAAATCATTCTCACAGTTGTAAAGGACCAGATGAGGCATATCAAATATATTGATCTTAGACAGTAGAATTGCTTTGCAAAGCAATTCCCCACAAGTCTCGGTCCAGCCGGACGCACTGATAAACCATACCTGCGGATTTTCCTTTTCACATATTTTTACTATCTTATTCGTCAGACTGTTGATAGCTGCTTTCTTTTCCTCTGCTGACTCATATGTAACGTCAATGTCCTTGAGCTCTTTACCTATGATACGATAATTAAGGTACCGTGCAATATCACTCTCGATATCAATATTCTTATCGACACCTATTTCTGTGTGGAGCAGCTGCCTTTGCAGCTCCCTAATAGGCAGCAATGTCGTATATCCCGTTCCGGGCAGACATTTTTCACCCTCTCTTTTTTCATGGGATTCTCCTCTTTTTGACAGGTGTCCTGCGTGACTTTCCAGAATAAATCTTCCCATGCTTTGACATACTATATTCTCAAAAATCCTGATACCAAAATGTTTGCCAATATTATCTTTTATTTCATAATATGAAACCCAACGTTTTCTGCTTTTTTCAAGCTGGGATTTTGTAAATCCTCCTCTGAAAAAATCCACAGGAGTCAGATTGGAAAATAATTGCTTTAATTCCGGATTTTCAATATGCTCCACAAAATTTTCCGCCAGGTTATATCGATCAATTCCATCCGAATAATCTGCAATGATAACTTCCAAAAAGGAAGTATCATCGTAATTCTGCTTCTTATATTTCTCTAATATATATTCGGATTCACCTCTGCAAATTCGAAAAGAAAATATACCCTCCTTAGGCTGCGCATGGAAGATGATATTTTCCAACAGCTGCAGACATCCATTTGCATACAGCTTCATCTGCTGCAAAAATGCCTTTAGTTGTTTCATTTCTATCGTTTTCTTTTCTCTACTAAATTCACCTAGCGTATAAGCAAAGAAAAGCCATGATAAGACATTCAATGACATAAAGGCAGAAATTGTTTCCTGAAAAAACTCTTCTGCAAAACACTTTCTGTTTTGGGAAAGGAGCATAAGAGATCCATATAAAATTTCATTTTCTCTTATTTTTTCCCAATCTTTTTTTCCCATCAGCAATCCTTCAAACCATTCTCTGGATATATATTCAGAAGTACTGGCTGTAAACATCCGTAACAGTTTCCGGTCTACCTTCTGTATCGGAAGAAAATGTCTTAATGCGCCTATTGATTTCTTCTGAAGGCGCTGTATATGATCTTTGGGAAGACATTGATAATATATACTGTTATAGAAACTATCCTCCTTGTTCATTGTGGAAAAGAAATGTGAAACCTTATGATAATCTTTCTGATCCCCCTGCATAAGAACAGAAATTTTAAATTCTTTATAGTATTGCTTTATTAACAATAAATTGCATAGCTCGCTGACATCCCGCAATAGATTCATTTTAATCAAAACACAGAACGCTATTTCAAAACCAGCCAGACTTTTATAAATATTTTCAGGTTTATTTATGTCCCGAAACTCTCCGGCATGCTTTTCCACGTATTTCATCATCCCTGAAACATCCGTAAAATTTCCATTTTCAATTACTTTACTTTTAATGTTAATCACATCAGTTTTATCAATATCTTCTTTATGGGAAAATTTAGCAAGAAATTTGCTGGCAGAATAAAATAATTCTTCTTCTCTCGTTACCTCATTTAAAAAAATTAATATTTTGCTCATTTGTATGTCCTTCAACCGTAGATAATTCTTATGTATATTCTACATTTTTATACAAATAGCGTCAATATTACCTACGGTTCTGCATTAACATACCTATTGTTCCTTTTGTATTCGCATGCTCCTAATAAGCTGCATGACCACTCAGCCGGTCCGATCCTCTTTTGATAAAACTAAAAAACTCTGTTCGCCAAACAGCCTTCCGCTCAATGGCATTAGCTGTAGATACAGATGCACAATCCATGGAGCTTTGGGCAATCGGCTTTTAGTCGTATAGGGAAGAAATTTGGGTATACACGTCTTAACTTTATATCCGATCAGCTCGGCTTCTTCCATCAAAGCTTTTTCTGTAATCGGGGTAATGTGGTCGTAAAAATCCCAGTACTTTCCACCGACATATCGGATATTTGGTGTCAAAATCCACACTTCGCCGCCGCTTTCCAGCAAAGAATATTCTGTCTTCAATAATCTGCTGATAGCATCTTTAGAAATATGTTCTAAAAAATTACTCATAAAGAAAAGTGATATAGTATTCTCCTCAAAATGCAAGGAAAGGTTTTCTATATTGTCGACAATTACTTCAATTCCATCTTTTGCATACTTTTTAACATCAGGATTCACATCTATTGCATATTTTTTACAGTTATAATCTATATGATTAGAAAAATCACAATATCCTGCGGCCACATCAACTATAATATTGTATTCTCGATGTGTATTCTTAAAAAGATATTTACATATTTCTTCCCAAACAGCACCTTTTTTGTTTTTTTCTTCTACTTTAAACCTGTTATCATACATTTTTTGCAGATCTGTATTCATAAGTTTAAATCTCCATTTCATAAAATTAATCGTATAAAGGCCTGATTCTATCATACAGGCTTGCCTCAGTATCGTATAGATACACGCTGTCTTACGTTTATACCCATGATCTCTTTTGCATTCGTATCCTCTTAATAAACTGCATGACCACTCTGCCGGTCCGCAAAAGGTCGATCCATAAAGCTCCCTTTATTCCGTTATCCTTTAAAGCTCTGTGTCCCTCTTTTAATGACAGTAAATAACTGCTCGAATTTGAAGTGCTCGTTCCGCCGTAATACATCCGTATAATAACTTCCGGCAAATACGCCAACTGATTGCACTTATCTTTCAGAAAACGAATCATAAATTCATAATCCGCTGCAATGGTATAATCCGGATCATACAATCCATATTTTTCATAAATTTCCCTTTTAAGGAACAAAGTAGGATGCCCCGGCATCCACCCCAGATGTAAACTTTTTTGGGGTCCCATTTTCCAATACCTTATTACTTTCCCGTCAGATGCATAAATCAAATCGGCATGAACTCCTACACATTCAGGATTTTTCTCCATCACCTGAATCATCCTGGAAACCACCCGGGTATTCATAAACTCATCATTAAAAAATACAATAACATCACCGACTGCCATCTGATATCCCTGATTCATGGCGTCAAAAATTCCCTTATCGCTTACTGACACCCATTTTACCGTAAAACGGCTGTTCTTCTCATAATCTCTGATGATATCCAGCGTTCCGTCAGTGGAACCTCCATCTTTAATCACAATCTCCAAATAAGCATAATCCTGCATTTCAATACTTTCTAATGTCTGGGTAAGATTGGATTTACAATTGTATGTGGTTAAGATTACTGATACTAATTTCATATGCTGCCCTTTTGTATGATCTTATTCCTGACGGTATTGGATGGCTTCCGTAGTCCCAATATATTTTAGTACAATATCATTATTGTTACTATCAACCCGGTAAAAAGAAACATCTAAAATCTCCTCAGATTCTTCAAATACCTCTCCGTATTCCTTCTTAAAATCGCTATCCGCCTCCAAAATAAATACATATTGATACTCATTCAGCTTTTCCTTCCACTTTGATAAGTTTCCCATATCAAAATGATCGACCTTCACAGGGCAGATCGCATAGGAGAACATCTTATAGTTCGTTCTCTCACCCAAAAAGCAGATCCTATCTCCCCGGTTCATATAACTTCTTGCTGCTTCTGCCGCCTTATCATATGCATATGCATACTCTTCCATATGACTTACGTCTGACCTGCGTTCCAGTAAATTTTCGGTAGGTGAAACAAAGATCAAAAGCATGATCAAAAATATTCCCATATTTCCTCTTCCATGCTCACAATTATTTTCTCCCTCTTTGGCAATACTGTTTAAAGCCAGAATAAAGAAAACCAACATTATTCCGCAAAGCCAGGATCCAAAATATCTTTCAATATGCGCTAAACTTACTGCTTCAGTCTGTGAGAAACTGAATAAATAAGTTATCAGCAAAAAGAGGCCATATCCTGCTCCACCTAAAGCTCCTAATATACCAAAACTTAAAAGATGCATTCGGTTATCGCAAATTATAACTTTGTCAAACAGCCAGGCAAGCAGACACACCAGTAATATCATCTCAAAACATGAAAATGAAATACCTGCCATCGTAAAAGAATCCCCTAGAAAAACTTTCCTGAAATAAGTCTTTGCAGTATCATATCGATACTCAGGCCCTTTACCTGACAAAAATTCAATTATCCCATTAACACTTATTCCGCTGGCGTTCATGATATTTTTAACGGGGGCCTTTTTAAGAGTATTATCTGTTGCTGTTTCTGATGACAGCTCATCTGCTGTTTCTAATACTGCATTGTTCATTACTGCTTCCGTTTTTATCGGCACTTTCAAATACCCCTGCCATACAAAAAAGAAAGCGCAGGACAGAATGATGCAAAGTCCCGGAATCAACAGTTTCTTAATTTTAATCTGTTCTTTCCTCACGCTCCATACAGAATCCCCTAACATCATAAAACCAATTAATACCGCCAGAACTACCCCTGTAGGTTTTGTAAAAGTCAAAGCAGCCAGCCCGCCTATGATTCTCAGAAAATTAAAGGCTGACATTTCCTCTAAATAGTAGCAGGACAAAACATATACCATAAATATCGCTAATGCCGCATCCGTATATAGCGTGCTGAATATGTCTGTAAAGAACATCAACGGAACTGTCATTATTACAACTATAATAGGAACGATCACTTTTTTCTTCTTTTCAGCAGCTTTACAAGCAATCACAAGGCAGCTGATCAGCATCATCTGGCAGCCAATATAAACAACGCTGTCAGAATAAAGCCTGTTGATATAAGTGAAAAAATACTCTATCAGGGGCATAAACGGCGGATAATAAGTTAGCGGAATCACGGAGCCCTCGTGCTTCGTAAGAGAATCAAAGCAATACATGTCTTTCACCGATAATCCCCAATGAAGAAATTCATCTGAACGTGACAAATAAAGAGAACTGCAGTTTATAATAACAAATACCATTAAAGCTGCAAATACAAATAAACCTGGAGAAACGATATCTCTAAGTTGTAAATCATTCCTATTATACAGCCATACTGCAGCGCCAAAACCCAATATTGCCAGAATATATATTATTGAAATACTCGCTTTAAGAATATTGCACATGCCTGCTGCCATCATAAGCAAAGTAATCAGAATAAAAGACAAACCAATCGTATCTTCCCATTTTCTTCTGAACAGAACCATAAACAAAAAAGCAATGGAAAAGAAGGGAAAACAGGAAAGCGTCAGAAAAGAGAGTTTATTTGTTTTAATACCGGTTACTAAAAATCCGGCCGCTTTATCCTGAGTAATCTCATCAATGCTGCACCCTCTATAATTGGTATTAGCATCCAGCAAAATACTTCCTTCCTCAGAATAATTCATATACTGCATCCGTATCCGATAGCGCTTGCCCGGAGATACATCAAAACTTTTAAAAGAGAATTCTAAGGTTCCTCTTTCTCCCTCTTGAAAAGCTGACTGAACTACAGCATCTGCCAACAGCTGCGTTCTATCATCAGATAAAAACTCTATTTTGACTTCACCTTCAAAGTCCGCCTGCGAAGTATATGGAACTTTGATCATACATATCTCTTTAATGTTGGGCTGCCAGGTCTGTTCAATAATATTGCCAGCAGCAAAGACAACCTGCGAATCAGTACCGGAAATAACAGGTATTTCAATCTTCTGATCTTTTTTTATATAAGTGCCGATCACTGCTAATATACAAATAAGAAAAATTAGATTGGATATTAAATTCGCTTTTAATCCTTTTCTGTCTTTGATTTTGTCTAACATGTTCATTTTACCTGTTTTCCTCCAGCCATTATTTCTTGAGCCATTTACCATACCCGGCAGTAATTCTTTTTGCCTCATTCACTTCAACAATGTCTCTATTTGCCCTGTCAGTAATATCAATATGTGTTTCATATATGCTGATCTCCCGTAAGTGTACTATATCCCTATACTTTATATAAGCAACTATCTTTTCCCTGCTTGCTTCAGCTAAATAGCATTTTGTTTCATTAACTTTTATATACCATCTATCTTGTTTTGATATATTATCCTGTTCCATCCCACATATCGTAATATTCAGATGATTCTTAACTGATTTATCTTCAAATTGTTTTTCCGGCAATGGGGTATATAAATAGGTACCCCCATCTTCTATTAAACAAGTATTCCTGTCAAATATTTCCACTCCCAGTTTATCATTATGTGTATGCCCAATTCTACCATCTGGCGGTATTTCTGTTAAATTCAATACCAAAAAAAGTTCTGCGGACCGAAGAACCAGGATCCCCACAGCCGGAAATTCAATTAACTGTAAATTTTCCGGATCAATCGATTCTTTAAAATAGTATCTTTCCCGATGACTATATTGTAAAGCATTCGGCGCCGTAAATCTATTAAATTTATTATGGGTAACTTTTGCTTTTTTTCTTCTGTAAACCAGGTTTTGAATCAAAGAATATTCAAATTCATAGCCAAACGAAGGTGTTAAACATATTTTTGATAACTCTGCATCATCGACTATTGCATTAACGGCAGCAAGAACCCCGCCCGTTTCATTCATATACTCATCAAAATACAGATCAGAAAGGTTAAAAACATATCCTTTTAAGTTATAATATTTTCTACAGATATGTTCAGACAGCATGAATTCCCCATGAAATGATAACCGGAAAAATCTTCCTGAGTCATTATCGCCTATCTGTGTAAATGCGTCATCAGGTCTTGTAATTGCAGCAAGATAGTATCCTGCTCCTGCTAAAATATTGTAAATATCCTGATCCATTTCAATTCCCTGATGGTCCAGCAATGCAATCGTATATGCAATCATCTCTGTAGTCAGCCTATGATATCCCGCAGAAGCTTCTTTATTTGTTCCTTCTTCATAATACTGCTTCTTTATTTCCTTAAAAAATTCATTGATCGCAAAATTATTCCAACGCCTGACATTTCTCTTTAACTTTAATGCAGAGGTTCCCCATATAAGCCCTACAATATCCGCCATATAATGGTTTCCGCCGCTTCCCCCATGAAAAGGTTTCCATTCCAGATTGTGATATATAAAATAGCATTGCTTATATATATATTCAAAATAAATATCCTCAAACAGCCCTGCTTTATTCTCATTATCTATGGTTTGCCAAAGTTTCCATGCTAAAACCATGTTGGCAACCCTGATAGATACATCCATTGAGCACATATAATTAACACCCCATCCAACAGGATTGAGCGCAATGAAATCCAGTGCCTGATTACGAAATTCCCTATAAAGCTGCTCTTTTTTTTCCGGCAATATCATCGCCAGCAGCGCCATTCTGGGAAAATGCTGTAATCTTCCCAGTTCCCACGGTACTTTAAGATCGGCGCCTCTATCCGGCCACCTGCGCGGATAATAAAAATCCTTATTGTCCCATCTCCATCCTACCTTAAAATCCTTTTGCCAATCAATGCCCTGATATTGTCCTTCTATTAACTGCCAGATTTTCTTACTTCTTTTTAGATTACCCGGTGTGATAAGCTTATTCAAAAACCGCCCTTCTCTATCAGTATATAAGGTAATCGCATCATACTTATATCCTTCAAGTCCCAATGCATTATTATGATAAGAAACTAATGTCCAGCCTGAGCCTAATAGATCAAAATAGTGTGCACAGTACATTTTAACCAGCTCTTTTGCTATCTTCTTATCTAGTCCATTTAAATTAAATTCTCTGCTAAATCCGTCTGATTTCCTTGTTCCGGTATAAATGCCAAAACATGAATTCTTTATAAAGAATCTAAAGACATATCCTTCTGCTATTGCTTTTAAAATCTGCATACCGTTCTTATTACGCAATAAATTAATGAGTCTTTTTACAAAATTCATTATTCTCTTAGAATCCTCTCAATAGATGATAGAATTTATTTGCAGCATCATAAGACATCGCACTGTCATACATCATATGGTACAACCTGTCTTTCATAATCTGCCTTTTTATATCACTTTTATTTGCTTTGATATAATTTTTAAATTTATTAATAATTTCATAGTTACTATCTTCATTTTGAATTTTATCAACTTTTATTTCATGATATTGAAAAGATACTTTTCCCAATTTGATCTGTAAATGCTCCCATGATTTTTCTATATTTTTAGTATCTGCATTCTTTATCAAAGAAAATTCATATCCATTCTTTATCAAATACTCTATAGCAGCTGCAAACTTAAAGATTTTGTAGTAATCTAATTCAAATTTTGTATACGCGCCGTTTATTTTGATAAAAGAGCTGCTATGTAAAAACAAAATAATATCATTTAAATTATTGTTGATAATTACATGCATTGCAGTAAATAGTTCACATAAGTCCATCCAATCAATATCTAATTTCACTACATTATTATCATATTTAAGCCCTCTCTCAAAGGTTAACACTTCTATTTGCTGAATACCTGTATCAATAAGCTGCTGGTTGCTATACTGATTCAACTTGCAGTTCTTATGATCATAAAAAAAAGAAGAGTCCATGTAAATCCCATTTTCTCTTAATGCATGCAATGTATTAATATCCGCACCATATGCGCCCGCTCTGTGAATTTCGACCTTTTCTCCGGTCAATTCCTGCAGTCTGATTTTTCCTGCTGAAATAATCTCTTTTTGCTCATCAAGAGAATATTCATACATATTTATTCTATTCTTATCATACTGCCAGAATGGATGGGTATGAAGCTGTATATCACATCCTTTCATTAATATTTGCTCACATTTCTCTGTAAAAAAACCATGTCCCCAAAAATGCTCTTCATATATGTTCAAAAAAAAGGTGGCCGGTATATGATAAAAATGGCAGATATTTAAGATAGCTCCATACTCAAATTCGTGATCAAACAGACTTTCTCTGAGCATTCCTTCTCTAAATGGCGTCTGCGGTGTTTCCATGTCTACTGTAATATAAATTTTTTTATTCATATTCAATACCTGTTACATTGTGTTAAATCACTACTTCTTTTTACATAAAATAAATATATGGGTTTTTCCTTTTTCCCCATATATCTTTCTGGTCAACAAATTCAGCATTTCTGCCCGTCTTTCTGAATGGCAAGCGAACTTTAATATCCTTGCGATCACACCCTTTTTATTTTTAATGAAGTTATTAAGAATAAAAAGAAATGGGGCTTCAAACTGATTTTCCAAATAATTATATAAATAATCTATTTTAACAATAGAATAAACTCGCTCTATTTCTCTGATAAAATTTTCTTCATCATTATATCTATCGCCTGCATTTACTTTCCCTGAAATAAGAATGCGGCCATTGGGTTTTAAAACTTTATTCATATTTTCCAAGCTTAATCTAAAATCATTTTCGCTTAAATAATACAATACTTCCAGACATACGATAATATCCATAGTTTGCGGCGGAAAATCTATATGAGGAAGTTCTTCTACTTTTGCTGAAAACTCCTTATGATTCTCTTCTACATACTTTATTGCATTCTCTGAAATATCCGTTACATAAATTTTGTTTGTTCTATTCGCTGAATATATTAACCCACTGAATTCACATAATCCACAGGCAAGATCTAAAATAGCACCGCCGTGCATAGCTTTAACCCTGTTTTTAATAAGTGCAAAACAATGCTTATGCCTGACGATCTGGTTTCCTCTCCATCTATGTCCCCAGTTGTCACCGCCTAAATTTGAATTATCAGCTCCATCGAAATGCTGATCAAACCATTCTTTTTCTCCCCACTCTGGTGTCTTTTTTTCATCAACCTGCATATGCTATCTGATTTCTCCTTCCCAGCTCCTTATTTCGCATACACTTCCCTGATCACATTTCCTATCAGGTCTTCAGTATGCGTTCATTTATCAGCCTCTATAAAAGATCTTCCTTTCTTTTTTGAATCGCTTTTCCATCCGCAATCTCATATATGACATCACAATTTTGAATAGTCGTTAATCTGTGGGCAACAATAATTAATGTCTTATTTCCCTTCAGCGAATTGATCGCCTCCATTACTGCAGTTTCAGTATTCGTATCAAGTGCTGAAGTTGCCTCATCCAAAATCAGGATCGGCGGATCATTATATAAAGCTCTTGCAATGGCCACTCTCTGACACTGTCCGCCTGAAAACCTGATACCTCTATCTCCCACTATCGTATCCAGCTTATCGGGAAGTCCCGATACAAACTCTTTTAACTGTGCCTGTTCTAATGCCTGCCATACCTTATTATCATCTGGTTCATCAATGCCGAATGCAACATTATTCCGAATCGTATCATCTATAAGATATACTGCCTGAGGAATATATCCCACACAGTTACACCATTTTTCAGATATAGTCTGGATATCTACTCCATTCAGCCTGATATACCCCTTCTGCGGTTTATATAAACCCAAAATAATATCAGCTAATGTTGTCTTACCCGCCCCGGAATGCCCAATAAAAGCTACTGACGAACTCTTTTGGATCTGAATATTTATGCCATCCAGTGTCTCTTTCTCAGCTCCGGGGTATTTCCAGTGAATATTTTCTATGGATAAATAAGCCGTTTTTTCTGTCTGATCTTTTGCAGAATGCTGCATGATTTGATCACACACCAAAGCAGCTTCTTCCATTTCCTGTTCTTCCATACATTTTACTTCCCTCAGGTTATCATATGTACTGTTTAAGGACGGCAAATAATACATGATCTGATTGAAACTGCCGGTAATCCTCCCTAAAGACGGAAGAATCCGAAAGGCACCTACAGCAAACGCAGCTAATTGAGGAATAAAGAAAGCGACATCTGTTCCATTATATGCCCGAAGACTTACAGCTAAGATCAGTCCTGTCACGCAAATTGCTTCAATAATAAAAGCAGGACTCTCAGCGCCAACAGTTTGTCCCGTCACTGCCTTCTGCTGCCGGATATATGCACTCTCAAACCGTTCTACAAAAAAACGCTGCCTATGCATGACAATTACTTCTTTGATTCCCTGAAATGCCTGCAGAGAATGTTTACGTACCTCTCCGTCACTTTTCAGATATTCAGCCCCTAATTTCTGCATTGGCTTTCTAAAGCCAATAATAAGCACAGCAAAGCAGACCCCTGCCAAAGCGATCACACATATCGCCATTTTAAAATCTGTGATCATAATAAAAATGACAATTGCAGCTGAAGTGAGCAATTCTGCAGCAATACGAAAAGCCTGGTATATTATCTGATATACTCCGACCACATCACCAGTAACGCTGCGCTGCAAATTACTGGCATTCGCCTGTGAAAAAAACAGATATCCTCTTTTCATATATGACTCCATCATTAGAACGCTTAATTCTCTCTGTATTTTTACAGAATATCTCACTCTGCAATAGGATAAACATGTAAGATATAAATTTTTTATTATATAGACTAATGCTATACTGATCCCCAACAGCATGATCAGTTGAGAAGAGGTGTGAAGATGAAACAGTTTAACTAATGGCTTTAAAAATAAATTATCAGCCAGCTGCTCAGGGTCTACCATTGCCTGAACAAACGGCACTATAACAGATACCCCTAATGTTTCTGCTACCGCACCCAGCAAAGTCATTCCAAAAATCACAACTCCAAGTTTCTTCTGTGCTTTCGTCAGTACAAATTGCAGCTTATTCCATATATCTTCAATTTTTTTTAGGTTCTGAAACATATTCTTCTCCCTGCTCTGCAATATCCTACAAGTTTCTATATGCTTTTATTAATTTGCCTTTTTCAACATCCCAGTTATATTTGTTGATAAATGCTGCATATCCCTTCTGTCCCATATTCTGAGCTTTCTCAGGATTATCCAGCAAATAATTGATAGCATCTGAAATTTCTTCTTCATTGGTTGCATTAACTATCAGGCCGCAGCCCGCATCGTTAACTATTTCAGCCCAGGCCGGAATAGATGTACATATAATTGGCAATCCGGCTGCCATGTATTCAAACAGCTTATTGGGATTCGAATTTCTGTGATACGGCAGGTCTAAATTATTAATAATTCCAATCCTGCTTCTTTCATATAATCGATTTACTTCATCTCTGCTTAAGCATCCTAAATATCGGCAGTTTTTCCATCCCGCGCTGCTCTCATACACTTTCTGCATCATGGAATCCAGTTTCCCTGCGAACTCGAAAAAACCATTTACCTTATACATAGAATCAACGACATATTTGATGCCTCTTCTTTCAAAGAGTCCGCCTGCATAGCATATTATTCTCTCCCGCTCTAAATAATCATCCATATTACACCTGGTTGCTTCATTATGCGCATAATTATGTATGACCACGATATTCTTTTTTATTTGATAATTCTTTATATTCTGAGCTATCATTTCAGACGCCGCTATCACCAGATCACTATTCCTGACCATAGATTTCTCTTGATAATTAGCAATTCTGCTCGATGCTTTTGCAAATGAGCTGCTATGATACCTTTCAAATTCAATCTGATATCTCTGCCCCGGAGAATCTTCATGCTGGTCAAAGATTACCTTCTTTCCTCTCTTTTTTAGGTACCTTGCTATCTGATATAACTCTACCTCATGAATGTGAAAAACAGAAGCATTCAGGCTTATAGCCAGCTTCATAGCCCTTCTTCTTGAAAAAAATCTGTTCAGTCTCCAGGTAAGGATCGGAATGTCTATTTTCATTTTATACGGTTCGTAGGTATATACACTAACTCCGCATATTTTTTCACCGGAATATTTTTTCCCCTTCTGTTGAGTAATATAGATTGCTTCTATCCCTTCTGAAATTAACGTTGCGCATTCTTTCCTGACTATTCTGATATCATCTTCAGAATGTTCCTGTCCTATATGAACCACTCTCATACTATCACCTACAGTTTATACGTATTTTCCAATGAACATATGTTTTTCGTATCCAGCACAATCTTCCCTCGCAATTTCTCTATTTTTTCTTTGATTTCTGTATGCGCTACCATAATAGCTATCAATTTACAGCTGCTGACAAACATGTCAAAATCATGTAATTGATTTTCAACGATATCTTTTTTTACATATGGATCATATGTCTTTACTCCAAAGGCCAAATGCTTTTTCATACATTCCAACAATTGCAGCGTTGGGCTTTTACGTACATCATCCACATCTTCTTTGTAAGTCAATCCATAAAAACCAATCTGAGTAATATCTCTCAACTGATTTTCTTCCATAATTTCCTGTATTCTTTCCAAAACGTATTCCGGCATAGAATCATTTATTTTTCTTGCCGCTAATATGATATTGGCCAACCCCGGATAATCGCCTACCAGAAACCATGGATCAACTGAGATACAATGCCCTCCTACCCCCGGCCCTGGAGACAGAATATTGACTCTCGGATGCTTATTGGCTATTCTGATTATTTCATAAACATTCAGATTTCCGGCACGACATATCTTAACAAGCTCATTTGCATATGCAATATTAATGTCTCTATATGTATTCTCAACCACCTTTGTCATTTCTGCAGTACGTATATCTGTCAGCGTGATCTCTCCCTGACAGAAAGTACTATATATTTCTTTGATCTTACCCGCTATTTCAGCACTATCTGCCCCAATAGTCCTTGAATTGTTTCGCAGTTCATATATCATGTTTCCCGGTATGATTCTTTCCGGGGCATGTACTAAATGTATATCCTTTCCACTGATCAAATGCTTGTTCTCAATGATTTGTCTTATATGGGCATCTATCGTTCCGGGTGCAATAGTTGATTCAATAACAAGAACAGCGCCCCCAGGCGCTATATCAGCCGCCTCTTCAACAGCACGCTCCACATAGGAAGCATCTACTTTCTTACTCATTTCATCATATGGAGTCGGAACCGCAATAATATAAACATCAGCTTTTACTTTTTCTTCGCTAAATCTTATACCATTTTGAATTGCTTGACTAAATAATTCATCAATTCCTTTCTCTTCAAAAGGAATATTCCCCTCTCTCAATTTTTCAATCAATTCTATGTTATTATCACTGCCAACTATTTCATTTCCATGTGCTGCCAGCATTAATGCTGTCGGCAGTCCTATATATCCCATTCCAATTACATTGATCATTTTTAACCTCGTTTATAAAATGTTTTCTATTATATCAGCTATTTTTTCTGATGCATGGCCATCTCCATAGGGATTACGGGCCTGACTCATTCTTAAATATTCTGTACTGTCTAACAGTAATTGTTTAAAGTTTGAATATATGGAATTCTCTTCCGTCCCTACAAGTCTTAAAGTTCCAGCCGAAATGCCTTCCGGCCTTTCTGTTGTACCTCTCATTACTAATACAGGTTTGCTAAGTGCAGAAGCTTCTTCTTGAATACCCCCGCTGTCTGTCAAAATAATATAACTTTTACTCATGAAATTATGAAAATCCAATACATTCAAAGGTTCTATGATATGGATCTGATCATCCTGTACAAATATCTCCTGTGCGATACTTCTTACAGCCGGATTCATATGAATGGGATAAATCACCTTAATATCCTGAAATTCCTTACAAACTCTCCTTATTGCCCTAAACATATTTCTCATAGGATTACCAATATTTTCACGCCTGTGTGCAGTTATTAATATAAGTCTGCTATTTCCTACCCATTCTAATTCTTTATGAGAATAATCAACCCTGATCGTTGTCTTTAGTGCATCTATTACGGTATTTCCTGTAACAAATATTGACCCTTTGGCTTTTCCCTCATTGAGCAGATTATTTCGAGTCAATTCAGTTGGTACAAATTTATATTTTGCTATAATATCCACTGCCTGTCGATTAAATTCTTCCGGATATGGTGAATAAATATCGTACGTTCTCAACCCTGCTTCTACATGCCCTACTTCAATTTTTTTATAATAACATGAAAGAGCAGCTGCAAAGGAAGTAGACGTATCTCCATGAACCAGTACTAAATCCGGTTCGCATTCCTTCAAAACAGCTTCCATTTTCAACATGATATTATTCGTAATATCAAACAAACTCTGTTCTTCTCTCATAATGTGAAGATCATAATCAGGTTTCACATTAAAAATATCCAGTACCGGCTGTAGCATTTCTTTGTGTTGACCTGTAACACAAACAATGACTTTATACTTATTACGCCTTTTTAATTCCAAAACCAACGGACACATTTTTATTGCCTCCGGGCGTGTTCCAAATACCACCATTATTGTCTTCATATTTATTTTCTTTCACCATTTAATATTTGCGATATTATTGTTATATCGTCCATATCCATATAAGCATGCATAGGCAGAGACAGACAGCAACTGCATATGCTTTCTGTAACTTTACACTGAAATTCTGATCCTTCTGCACATGAGCTAAATGCCTTTTGCAAATGCATGGGCCTTTGATAATATATGGCTGACGGGATACCATTTTGTTTTAGGTTTCTTATCGCGCGCTCGCGATCCTTGTTATTCTGGAAACATATTGTATACTGTGCCCAGCTTGAGATCATATCCTTCCTTATTACAGGTGCTTTTATAAAACTGTTCAGCTGATCTGTATATTGCTCTGCTACCTGATTACATAGCGCTATCTCTCTATCAAAAAATTTAAATTTAACCAGTAAAACAGCCGCCTGTATTGCGTCTAATCTTGAATTTAATCCAATCCTTACATTATCATATTTGTCTGCACCTTTTCCATGTACTTTATAGGATTGGATCAGTTCCGCCCATTCATCATTATCTGTAAATACTGCTCCGCCATCTCCATAACAGCCTAATGGTTTTGCCGGAAAAAAGGAAGTTGTTGCAATATCACCAAAACTGCAAGCTCTTTTCGATTTAATTCTTCCGCCAAATCCCTGTGCACCGTCTTCCAGAAGCAGGAGTTTATACTTTTCCGTAATTTTTCTGATCTCAGCAAAATCAGCAGGCTGCCCGAACAGATCAACAGCAATTACTGCTTTCGGCGTGATCTTACCGTTTTTTAGCACATTTTGAATTGCTTTTTCTAAGGATTCTGCTGACAGATTAAAGGTGTCTTTATCTATGTCAACAAAAACAGGAGTTGCTTTAACTAAAGGAATCACTTCTGCAGTAGAAAAAAAGGTAAAATCGGGAACAAATACGGCATCTCCTTCTCCGATATTCCACGCCATTAAAGAAAGCTGCAGCGCATCCGTTCCGTTTGCACATGTGATGCAGTGTTTAACACCTACATAATCTGCCAGCTTCTCTTCCAATTGTTGTACCGGCTCTCCTCCAATAAAATGACCGCTTAATAACACATTTTGAATTGCCGAATCTATTGCTTCTTTGTTTTGTAAATACTGGGTTTTCAAGTCTCGAAATTCCATTTTTATGCCCTTCTTCATTAACTCATTTCAATGATGTTACCCTGCTCATCTACTCTGCCGCATACTCTGGCGGGCACTCCCATACACAATGCATAGTCCGGTACATCCTTCGTCACCACAGCTCCTGCCGCTATCATGGCATATTTACCAATTCTATGGCCACATACAATAGTTGCATTAGCGCCTATACTGGCTCCTTCTTCAACTACTGTCTGCACATAATTGTCTCTTCCTTTGGGATATTGTGCCCGTGGTGTCAGATCATTAGTAAAAACGCAGGAAGGCCCTAAAAACACGCCATCCTTAATAATTACGCCTTCATATATGGAAACATTATTCTGAATTTTTACATTGTTCCCAATCTTAACATTATTTGAAATATTTACATTCTGTCCAAGAGTAATTCCTTCCCCAAGTTCTGCACCGGATTGAATATGGCAAAAGTGCCATATTTTCGTATTATTTCCTATTTTCACGTTTTCATCGATATAACTGCTTTCATGAACATAGTAACTCATTTGGAAAATCTCCCTTTAAAATCTATAGTTGCACATTTATCTAATGGTAATTTCACAGGAATTCCCATATATGCAGACTGGTATATTGCTAAAACCAGTTCCAGCGCTCTTTTTCCTGCTTCTGCATCTACATAGGGCTTTCTATTATTGATAATTGCATCAATCATATCTGTATACAGCGGCGTATGTCCATAGCCATAAATATTGGGTGGATTTTCATGAAATTTCTTTTTTACTTCTTCTGAATCATCCAGCATATCCGCAAATCGCCATTCCTCAATAACATTTACAGACTGACCTCCAGCCTTGACAGTACCCTTTTCACCAAAAAGATAAAGTGTTTCTTCCAAATTTTGGGGATATATATTAGTCGTTCCTTCTACAATTCCATAGGCACCATTTTTAAATTTAATCAATGCAATTCCAAAATCTTCGGCTTCTATATAGTCATGATGAAGCCTATCTGTCATTGCCACTACTTCTTCAATCTCATCACCCATCATCCAGCGAAGCAGGTCAATGTTGTGAATGCACTGATTCATTAACGCTCCGCCATCCTGCTCCCATGTACCACGCCAGTTTGCTCTGTCATAATATTCTCGATCACGACACCACCTGATGTGCGCCGTGCCATAGAACATCTTGCCAAACCTGTTCTTGACCAAAGCATCACGGATTTTCTGAATAGATTTATTAAATCGATTTTGATGACTTGTGCATACTTTTAAATTTAAAGAGTCAGCCTTTTCAATTATCTTATCAGCATCCTCTATAGATAATGCAATCGGTTTCTCTATGATCAGGTTGCATCCATGATCCAGACACTTGAGAGCAATCTCAGCATGTTTGCCGCTCTCAGTTGCAATTGCTACTAATTCAGGGTGCTCATTCTGAATCATTTCTTCATAATCTGTGTATTCTTTAACTGTATCATCCAGATCAAACTTTAATTTTTTATCTCGCATATTTGCAACTGCCAGATCACAAACCGCCACAATTTCAAGATTATTTGCCTTTGCCGCTGCAAAATGATTTGGTGATATTCTTCCACATCCAATTAAAGCATACTTCATAAAGCATTTCCTCTTCCCAGACCTAAATTAACGAATATTTCTCTAATAAATTTACCATTTTCTCTGCAGCATGTCCATCCCCGTAATATTGAGGATAACTTACCTCGTCTGTCCTTGCTGCATTGTCCGCAAATGTAATCGCCATATCTACGCTTTCCCGGCTTTCAGGGTCAACCTTAAATATCCAGCCAGTCTTCACTAAATCATCCCATAAATCCAAATCTACCATTAGTAAGCACTTTGCCCCGGCAAAGAATGATTCTTTAGATACTCCGCCTGAATCCGTAACGATCAGTCTGGCTGTCTGCATTAGTGAGATCATCTCCAGATACCCAACTGGTTCAATAATGTTCATATTATTTATACTTTGAATATCTTCCCACAATCCAAAACTTTTCAAACACTTTTTTGTTCTCGGATGCATAGGGCAAACAATCTTTCCTTCCAACCTCTGAATGAAACGAATAATACTTTCCATTCTTGCCCTGCTCTCGGTGTTTTCCTGCCTGTGCCACGTCATCAGAATAATTTCCTCTCCGGCTTCTTTATCTTTTTTAGACGCAACCGACAAAAATGTATCATACATGATATCTCCGGTCCAAAAGGATTTTTCCCCCATTCCTTCCGCCTTTGCATATTCTACTGATATTTTATCGGGGCAAAACAATATATCCGACAAATGATCAGCTACAATTCTATTACACTCTTCCGGATTCTCTTTATGATGAGATCTTGCTCCGCCTTCAACATGAGCAATAGGTATATTTAGTTTCGATGCAACCAATGCTCCTGCCAGGGTGGTATCCGTATCCCCATAAATTATAACTAAATCCGGCGCTATTCTTATTAATTCCTTTTCTAATCCAAGCATGGCACCGGAGGTTATTTCCGCATGGGTTCCGCTTCCCACCATCAAATTAATACAAGGGGATGGAATATCCAATTCTTTAAAAAAGATCTCAGATAAATTAGTATCATAATGCTGCCCGCTATGAATAATGCACTGTTCATAGTTTCTATTCTGCAATTCACGGTATAAAGGTGCTAATTTAATAAACTGTGGCCTATTACCAACAATATGTGCTATCATTTTTCCTCAGCCTTCTATATAATCTATAATTGGTTTCATAACTGATTTCATACTTATACGCCGAACTGCAAACTCTCTTATGATATTTGCGACCTCGCCTTTACTTATGCCTTCAGATCTGATTTCCTCGTAAAACTTAATAATATCCATTATATCAACACTTTGTCCGTTATTGGAAAAATTCCTGACATACTTATAGTTATCATCCAACACATCTATCCTACATCCGGTAATAAGAGGCATTCCTTTCGCCAGACACTCTCTTGTCTTTAATCCTCCGAATTTTTCATATATACCTACCTTATACATGCCAAAAGAAGCCAGCGCTATATCGCTTATATCATACATATCGTCCAACTGCTTTCCGGACATGGTAGGGTAAAATTTTACAAACTTCTGCAGCTGATACCTTCCCACCAATTCCTGATATCTGGCCTTTTCCGGTCCCTCTCCAATCAAAAGCAGTTCTACTACATATTTATGGTCCACGCTTTGATAATATTTTCGCATTCCTTCAATAATGCGTTCATATCCATGATGCCTCTGCATATACGCCACGCCAATTAATGTAATTCTGTTTTCCTTATATTCACCCTTTACAACTTCTATGCTATCTACGTTAATTCCGTTCGTTGTGCATATAGTCGGTACTCCAAAAATTTCTTTATCATCTGTATAAGTTACAAACCTATCAATATATTTCTTGAGCTGCGGTCTATATATCAGTTCCTTAAAATAAAATGGCCATGCATTCCATTTTCCAAAATTATCTTTATCATATGGATAAGTAAATATTTCAATAATAATTTTGCAATCTGGATATCGTTTTTTCAGTTCTTTCCAAAAATTAATATATGCCTTATCCGCTACGGTACGACGCACATATACAAAATCCGGATTGCTTAATTTATCCAATGCTTCTTTATAATTACGGCTAATGGAGGCCGTGGGGATCAAACCCAAAAGCCTTTGTACTATTGTTCTTGATTTCGTTTCAACTTCAAATTCTTTCAAATCGTAATATTGGTTGAATTCCTCTATCTGCATGTCAATTTTCTTACTGACACCTATCGAAACTCTTCCTTGAAAATGAATATAATATCCCTTTTTCATATACTTCTCCAGTCTTATTATCAATACAAATCGGACAGCCTATCTGTTCAGCAAAAAACATAGTCTCAGTGCAAGTTCTCCTCCAAGAGTCGGCCGAAGCCGTTTAGGATAGAATAAACGTTTGAAATAAAGAGACAGCGTTACTCTCTGTTCCTTAAATACATTAAGACATTTTGCAGAAGTTTCATCCAGAAGGTTATGATATTCGTCATAAAAACGCTGCAAAACAAAACGGAATTCAGACAATCCTATGCCCAGAATATCATTTTTAATCCACTCAAAAATCATCCGTGTTTTATCGGAACCTGTATAAGTCACCGTAGAAGAATGACGTCTGTATTTAGCGCTCTGTACAGGATCAACAATAAGCCTGCCCATAGACGCAGCTATTTTCTGACACCATCCGTCGTGAGGTATATTTTCTAATGAGGAGGCAGAAAGTGCAAGATTTTTTAAACTCTGATTAATGATAATAGTAAAACCATATGCCGGTGCATAAAACATGGTATCTTTAAAAATTACAGGAGTATTCCTGGTTACCGGATTCTTTTTAAAATTCAAGTTTTCATCGCAATAAATAAAAGAAGAAGAATACAGCAAAGGTAACTCAGAATTTTCTTTTTCCAGAGCATAAACCCCAAGTTTAATCTTATCCGGAAGCCAGAAATCATCCTGATCACAGAATGCATAATAGTCGGCCGCATCCGATTTCTCAAGAAGGGTCCAGAAGCTTTTCATATATCCCAGATTTTCTTTCTTTGAATTGTCCAAAAGAATTATTTGGTGTCCACCATTTTCTGCACGTTTATCCATATATGCTTTAATAATGGAAAGTGTATCATCCGCGGAGCCGTCATCTCTGATATAAATCCGGATATTTTCATAAGTCTGGGCAAGCAGGCTGTCAAGCTGCTCAGCAAGATACTTTTCTCCATTATAGGTAGAAAGAAGGATATTTACTTTAGGCAAAGCAGGCATATCAATCAACTCCTTCCATTTATGATCTGTTTTTCATGAATATATTCCATAAATCTGTTTTATTTTCCGGTCGATCACGCTATAATAAACAAGAAAACCTGTATAAAACCGTTTGGAGAAGCCTGATGAAAATAGTCCAAATTAATACTGTCTGCGGAACCGGCAGCACAGGTAAAATAGTTGCAGATCTGCATCATATTTCCATGCAAATGAGATTCAAATCCATTGTTGCTTATGGTCGGCGCTCAGCTCCCGACAATATACAAAGTTTTAAGATTGGAAACACCTTAGATTTTGGATGCCATATACTTGTAAACTTTTTCCTCGGTAAGAGCGGCTTTGGATCCAGACACACTACCAAACGCTTTTTAAAGTGGCTGGATGAAATAAAGCCGGATATTCTTCATCTTCATAATATTCATGGCTTTTATATTCATGTAGGAATGCTCTTTGAATATATCAAGGCACAGAATATTCCTGTTGTATGGACACTCCACGATTGTTGGCCCATGACAGGGCAATGCGCCCATTTCGATCATGCCGGCTGTGATAAATGGCAGAGTGCCTGCAATCATTGTCCTATTTATCGAAGCGACTATCCCTATTCATTATTTCGCGATAACAGCAGCCAAAACTATATTTTAAAAAGGGAAGCTTTCACGGGCGTAAAAAATATGACCATTGTAACCCCCAGCAACTGGCTTGCTGACATTGTAAAGAAATCTTATCTGCAGGAATATCCTATAAAAGTAATTCCCAACGGCATTAATCTGGAGCTTTTTAGGCCCGGTATCAGTGAAAATACCACTCATAAAATCATTTTGGGCGTAGCTAATGTCTGGTCAAGCTGTAAAGGCCTTGACTTTTTTCTGCAATTATCCACTATGCTGGATACTTCCTACCATATTGTCCTAATTGGTTTAAGTAAAAAGCAACAATTTCAGATTCTGTCAAAATATGGCAGTCGCATTACAGCCATAACCAGAACTTCTGATCAAGCAGAATTGGTATCCTGGTATCAACGGGCTTATGTCTACGTAAACCCTACTCTGGAAGATAACTTTCCTACTACCAACCTGGAAGCTCTTGCCTGCGGCAAGCCTGTCATCACTTTTAATACCGGAGGCAGCCCCGAATGCATTACCAGAAGATGCGGCATCGTTGTAGAAAAAGGAAACGTTACCAAATTAAAAGAAGCTATTCTGTCTTTAGAAAGCAATACAGAAATAACTTCATCCGCCTGCCGGGAGCGAGCGTTGGAGTTTAACAGGGATATATGCTTTCAAAGCTATATAAAAATTTATGAAAATATATTATGAATCATTTCCGTAAGAAACTGAACCATGTATGGAAGACACATAGAAACCACCAATGCAGGTAATGGGGAAGCCATCTCCACATATGAAAATTTGATTTGCCTGCCTCCCTGTCAAACCACTCCGAAGGGATTTCCGTTATCTTATATCCCTCCGTATATGCTTTTACGACAATCTCTAATCCTATTTCAAATCCGCCGGTGCTTTCAAAGGTAAACGCATCCAGCATCTCTTTTCTGTATAGCTTAAAACTATTTGTTGCATCGTG
Organism: Lachnospiraceae bacterium; assembly: GCA_014803415.1. Classification (GTDB taxonomy): domain Bacteria; phylum Bacillota; class Clostridia; order Lachnospirales; family Lachnospiraceae; genus Suilimivivens. The sequence goes on along the minus strand of JAAVBZ010000003.1, from coordinate 102,139 downwards.
TGTGGGTATTCCTGTAAGGAAATGCAGCGACAGGCCTGCAAGTCTTGAAAACAGACTTTTAAGAGCCGGTCCTCCATGCTGCTTTCCTCCACGCATATATCTTGATCCGCATACCAGATCATATCCCTGTTCGATCAGGGCCGCCATAGCATCTACAACATCCAGTTTATCCGAAAGGTCAGCCATACATACCAATACACTTTTGCTTGAAGCCTTCCGCATCCCTGTAATGATCGCATTCAGTGCACCTTGGCCATACATATTTTTAACTAATTTAACCTGAAACGAATATTTTTCTTCTATACGCCTTAATACAGGCAGCGTATTATCCGTTTCCATATCATAAACAATCAATACTCTTTTAGGACTTTTAATGTCCTTTTCAATCGTATTAAATAGTTTTTCTATATTTTCCGCTTCATTGTAAACAGGAACAACAATATCAATCATTGGTATCTCCCACTACCGCATAAAAAAATTTTAAATATTTCCCAATTCAATCTGGCTTTGGATCCAGGGAATAACCTCATCCAATGTTACGCTCAGATCTGTATCTGCAGTAAAACCTAATATTTCTCTGGCCTTTGACACATCCGGCACCCGCTTTTGTACATCATATTGATATGGCGGATCTGAAACAAACGAAAAAGGCTCGTCCCCATTTATTTTCTGCCATATCATTTGTGCTAATTCCTTGACAGTTGTAGAAACAGGCGTTGATAAATTAAAATCTTCATTGACTGCCTTTTCGGACTCTACACATAATCTGATTCCTTCCGCCAGATCGCCGCCGTAGGTATAATGACGGATCTGTTCACCGCTTCCCAATATGTGCAGTGGCCTTTGTCCTTTATAAACCTTCTGGACTAAATCAGGAACCACATGGCTCATAGCCAGCTTCACATTTCCTGATAATATTTCTTTTTCATTTTTGGCTCTTTGTTCACCTGTCCCTATGCAGTTAAAAGGCCGGATAATAGTGTATGGAAGTTTATACTGCTCCCACGCCCCTTTTGCAAAATATTCACACGCCAGCTTTTGAAATCCATAAGTTGATAACGGCGGCGGACAGCTGAGCTCATACCCTTCCTTACTTGGATATTCATGGCAGCATTCAAATACCATGGAAGAAGAAAGTACATTTATTTTCTGTAAATGCCGATTTTGGTGCGCCCATATAGCTGCATCAAAAGTAGAGGCAATAATCCTCTCATTCTCTGCTAATAAGTCATACGCATACGTATGAAAATAAGTAATTCCCCCTATCATGGCTGCAATTGCTATGACCTGATCACAATCTTCTATGATCTCCTTCATCAATCCTGTGTCCTTCACATCGCCTTCAATAAAAGTATATCCGGGATGGTTGTCATAACTTTTTTCGATTTTACCATATTTACTGTAATTATCAATACCTACGACCTGATGGCCATGTCTTAGCAGTTCGTCCACTAAATATCCGGCCACAAAGCCTGCTGATCCTGTTACTAAAATCTTCATTTTCTGATCTCCTCTCTAATATTCATATTTCCTAATGTGGAAATTTTAATTTCTTCGTCATAATACAGTTCTGTGCACACTCCCCATGAGTCCAATATTTCAAATTGTCTTCCCTCTGAATTTTTGAATACGGGATGTCCCAGCAGCGTAGTATACTTTTTATGATTATTCAGTATCAACAACAAGGAGGCATCCTCACAGGCATCATAGATGTTTTCATAATAATTTCCCAAGCCCAATCCTCTCATTTCCTCAGGCAGTGCACAAAAATCATGAATATTCATCCTGTAACCGGCCTTCTTCAACTTCCTGGCTATATAGACAGAACTGGATCCTCTCAGATCTGAGGTTTCCGGCTGTCCTTTAAAAGCCAGCCCGCTTACTGCGATCACCTTTTTGCTATCTGCCCTTCCGATCTTATTTTCCACCCACTTTACTACAATGTCTTCTAATGATTCATTAAATTTTCTGGCGGATAAAATAAAATTTTTGCTGTCGCATTCTGGCATATTATTTATTAATATGTATGCATCCTTTTCCAAACATGGTCCAGCCACAAATCCCGGTTTAGCGATATTGCTCCTGGCATATCCATAATTGGCATGTTCAATAACCTTTATCCCATCCACGCCATAATTCTGCGCTGCCATACAAAAAGCATTACCTATGGCAAAGGTCATATCCCTGTAAGTATTGCAGTACAATTTAATCAGCTCCGCTTCTTCCAGCGATTTTGCTTCCACGATACAAGGCGTGATCCGGCTGAATAAATCATAAGCTTTTCTAACTGAATCATTGTTGTTTCCACTTATGATCTGAGGTAAGTGTGTCAATTCATCAACCGCCTTTCCCTCTAATGTTCGCTCAGGGCACATTCCGACCAGAATATCTTCCTGGCTTTTTTCGCACAACTCAGCTAAATACGGTAACACCACATTTCTGGTGGTACCGACAGAAACCGTACTTCTCAGCACGATCAATTGGCTTCCATTATAAATGCCCTTGATAGATAATAATGCACTTTTAATATATTCAAAATTAGGAGTCTTTTCGCCGTCTCTCAGCGGGGTGCCTACAGTTATTACAAACGCATCATAATCCATATCTGCTGAAAAAGAATCCACAACAAAAAATCTTTTATTATTATAACGCTTTATCATATTGTCAAGGCCCGGCTCATAGAAATGAGCCTTATTATCCCTTAAACATTCTTTAATATGCTCATTGACTTCAATGCCGTATACTTCAATGCCCTTATCTGCTGCTGCAATTCCCAATGTTAAGCCCACATAGCCTAATCCTATAATCCCAATCCGCATAGCGTTACCTCATATTTCTATTTATTTATATCAATTATTTCAACTTGTTTCACGTTCTCCATTACAGCTCCAACATTAAAGTATGCTGTATCTTGATTCCTGAATAAGTAAATCGTGTCTGTATATTGTTCCCCGCTCTCATTTATGAGTGAAACCTGGATTTCTGCTCCCGCAAACTCCTCGTTATACTCAATTTCCAGAATCTGTACATGCTCTGCTTCAATATCATACAAATCCTTATCCGGTTCCAAAGCAATATTCCCATAAACCTTACTTTGATCAAGCAGCTCCTGACCAAATTTATAAATATACGTATTTTCCAATTTCCGATACTGAATAAGCATATCATAGTATCCTGATATTTCTTCCAGATAATTCAGATTACGTACAACAAAGGTTGTATAATTGTCTTCTTGCAGCAAATTATTATAGAAAGTATCATCCGCTGCTTCTTCTCTTCTCATAAATCCTTTTCTCCCTGCGTAATACAGGACAGTAGGATCCCAATCATATCCTTCCACAAGGATCCTTTCATCTGAATCCGTTATTTCCTTTACATAAAGTCCAACAGTTACCGCTCTGTTTGTACTATCTTGATTTATAAATGACAAATAATTATTGTTCGTTTCAACCTGTATAAATAGCAATAAGGATACTATAAAACTCAGTCCAACCTGTCCTGCTTTACCGCCTGAATGCAGCGACTGCAGTATTTCATAAGCTAAAATTCCCAGCGTAATACTCATCAGCGGCGAAACAGCAATAAGATAGTAATCATGTCTATAATACAGATTAAACAGCAGCCAAATGGTCAGGAAAGTTGAAACAATGCATCCACACAAAAAATACCGGTTCTTTTTCTTTCCAACAAATACATTGGATAAAATTAAAAATAGAAGAACAAACTTGCCGCCAAAGAAATCCTCTAATCGTTTCAGTATAACTAACCAATTGGACCATTGAGTTTTTTGCTTTAAAGTTCCAAAATTCCAGCTTTTCAAATTATCGGAACATAAAAATTGAGTATAGATCGATCGTCCCTTTACCACATCTGTATATTTAGTCCATGCTATCCCTAAAAGAGCCGGCAGCAAACACAATACACCCAGCAAAATAATTTTTAGTATATTCCTTTTTACATATTCCTTTACTTTTTTCGCCACGGAGCTTTCTTTACCTTGCTCAATCTCTTTTATCCAAAAGTTAATAATGAGGAACGCAAGGGAAAAAACATAAGGAAACATAGTTGTTCCCTTTACTAAATAGGCACAGCTCCCGGAAATAAGCGCCAAAGCATAATTCGCCTTTCCTCCTTTTTGCAGCCAGCTATATAATCCCAAAACATATAATAAAGCAAACAGCACAGCCGTATAATCCATTAAAATGGCTCTGCTCCAAAGAATATTAAAAGGTGTAAACAGATAAACCAGGCATATCAGATACGATACTTTTTTCTCCCAGAACAAATCCGATACTTTCTTTAAAGCCAGAGCAGATAGATAGAAAATAACGATACTTACCAGCCTTCCCCATAAATCTATATTTGTTCTGTGGAGTAATTTAAGCACTGCATATACGACTGTCTGATAGATAGGAAATTCAAATAATATTGTCCATGGCTTTCCCAGAACCGGCATTTCATAATTGAATGCACTGAAACCTTCCTCTAAATAACCTTGAATTATAATTGCTGTTTCTGTCTGCCTGAAGCTGTGCATGTCATTTCCAATTGGCAGCCTGATATTCTGCAATCTAATTAATAAAGACATAAAAACAAATACCAAAAAAATTATCTTCACTTTGTTTTTCTTAAATATTCTACCCATTACATTTCCCCTTGATTTTCTGTCAGCTCTCTTAGATCTTCAATCTGCCGCTCTAATTCTTTACACCTGAGTGCCATTTCTGCTGCCATAGTCACATATTTATCTTCCAATTGAGAATGTAAGATCGATATAGTCAGCAATTTTTCAAATAGCAGACATATCATGATCAAAAAAAGCAGATTTGCCGGAGAAATGATTCCCAGCACTGACGCCAGCCAGTAAGATACTCTCGGAAATAATCCGAGCACCAGCAGGATAACTGATGTTGCCACCCAAAAAAAGGTGTCCTCCAATCTCACTTTAGCCTTTTGTATTCTGGTAATAATCCAAACGATACTGAATATTGCTGCTACCAATAATATAACTCTAAGTTCAACAGACATCCTACTTCTCCTTTTTTCTAAACCATTGAAAAATCAATATTCCGTATATCATGTGAATCATATAGCTGATCGATCTTCCCACTGTCAGATAACTGGTTCCTGCTGCTCTTTCTTTCATTGTTACCCGAACCTCATCAACTTTGACTCCGCAATTGATCAAAAAAGCAAGTGTATCGGGCTCCGGCCCATAATTCATCTGATAGCCAAATCTTTTGATCATACGCTTATTAAAAAGGCGCATACCGCTTGTAACATCCTGAATTTTCTTCCCTGTTGTAATATAAATCGCCAGACTGATCAGATTACTTCCCAGCATGCGTATAGTTAAAGGTTTCTTTTGATCAACAAATCGGGAACCGATTACTATATCACTATCATGTTTCTTCATAAAATCAAGCATATCTGCAATGTACTCAGGATCATGCTGACCGTCTCCATCTATCTGCACCACATATTCATACTGGTAATAATTTGCATATTTAATACCGCTTTTAATTGCTCCTGCCAAACCCACATTTACCGGTAGATCCAGCATATTATAATTGTTTTCCCTGCATATTTTGCGTGTGGCATCCGTTGATCCGTCATTAACAATTACATAATCGTACTGCGGATAATCATTTACAATATTATTGACTACTTTTTCAATGCTTTCCGCCTCATTAAAGGCTGGAATTATAATAAGTACCTTCTTATTCAAGATCATTCGCTCCTGCTGCATTCTCGCTGATCACATACTGAACATATCTTCTATAAGTCCAATTTTTCTGAGATTTTCTTCCGAAAAAAGTATCGAATGTTTTTCATCATAAAGTGATACTGGGTTCCGATCTTTCAGCACATTATAATATGTTTTATATTCAGCTGAATTATTGCTGTAGCACTCCGTTCTCACAGATTCTATCATCTTCTGATAATCACTTTCATTTACGAATTTATAGTGCAGAATTCCAATACTGACAGGAACATCAAAGCTTTTTTCAAAAGGAATCAGGAAATGTGAAGAAGGTACTATATCATCTTCTTCAAAATAAAACAGACAATATTTAGAAAGTTTCATATTCGTTCCAAAAACCCTTTTCCTCGGCCCGCCCATAATCCGTATTCCATTAGCAGCCTCTGAAAAACTATAAGTATCCTTGTCCATGTAACAACATTTTCTGTAAAAATCAGAACCTTCATTTTCTGTAAAAAGATTTTCCTTAGGGTACATATCGATCATAACGCCTCCGGCTCTCTTAAAACCTTTGCATTTATTTTGCATGACCACATCTTCAATATTGTGCTCTGAACATCCCAGATAAGTTATAAATTCATCGGAATCCACCATTAAATACCATCTATTCAATCCAATTTCTGCAATCAATCGGTTGATCCATGCTATTTTCCTGTTTGACATAAAGGAATGTTCACAGCGGTATAGAATAGCATCTTTTTGTTCCAATAAAAATTCAAAAGTTCCGTCTGTTGACATATTATCCAGAAATACGAAATTCTCTATTCCCAGTTTGCGATAATGTTCCATAAAATACTGTATTTTATCAATCTCATTTTTCAGAACACAGATCAAAATCGGTTTATGCGGATTTTTCTGCCTAAACTCGCGCTCGGACACCCTATCGATCTTAGCCGTCAGGAATTCTTCCACTATGGGAAATGTTCTGTTTGAACTATATCTTATCATCTGAGAGAATTTCTTTTTCCACAAAGGTATAAGTTCTGGATGTATACGAGAAAACTCACATTTTTTAGCAAACAATATATCTAATTTTACGTATTGAATTAATTTATATTCCTTTTCCTTTAATTTGGATATTAAATTCCTCATTCTGTCACTCTCTCCATGTCTTCTAAAAAATTGCCTTTCACCTCAAAGTTTCTTACATACTTTCGCCGGTATCCCTGCAACAATGCAATTATTCTCCAATACATCCTTTGTAACAACAGCTCCTGCAGCAACTACTACATGATCTCCCAAAATGCTGACCCCAGGGCAAATAATGGCATTTGTACATACCCAAACATTATCACCAATCACAATTGGCCTGTTTTTATGTACTCGTTCATTACTCTCTATCCATTTATCCAGATCATATCCACTTGTTATAAGCTTACATCCTCCTGAAAGTGTTACACCATTTCCAATACTGCAGCCTCCTCTGGCATTAATTACCACGCCATCATTAATTTTACAATGATCACCTATACTAAGCTGCTCTGGAAATTCAATGTAGATATTTTTACTAAATATTTGTAAATTGCTGCCAACTCTCTTTACTTTTTTTCTGAGTTTATATTTCCATACCCTCATCCTGAATTGTTTAAACATACAACATACTCCATTTCTATCTTCTTTTTAACACAAACTTCATCTTTCTATTTTGGAAACTACAATTTGAATTGATCAGCAAGTTTTACAATTATCTTCATCAAAAAGATTGGTGAGACCGAAATCAGATACAATAACGAATAAGGATACTTAGATAGTACCCTAATTCCTTTTCGATATTTTCTGTATATCTCTTTGTTGTAAACACCATCTTTTCTGGAACGACAAAGATTGAGCCAGTAAAAATTTTTCACATAAATTCTCTGCGTTTCAAGTGCCGCCTCAATTTCTTTTTCAGAAAATGGAAGATTATACACTGTATCGATCAGTCCCTGTGCCCAAACCCTATAGACAGTCTCACTTCCGCATTCCTTCTCTTTCCACCAGGCAAACTTTTTAAGTGAACTTTTACGCACATCAATTCCTTTTCTCACTGAAAGGAGAACAGCTCTGAAATCCTCTACTTGTGCAAGCCTGTACCACTGAAGCCCTACAGATATCTGATCTGTTCCAACAAATTTTTCAATATAAGGCGTCCAGTTGATATCATAATATAACGCTTCCTGTACAATCATGCTTCCCCATAATGTACTCCTCCAAAAAAGTTCCTGAAAGATATCCGAAGCTTTATCATATTCTTTATTACCCAGTTTTTGTATATCCTCATTATTGACAAATACCATTGTAGGTTCTGATTGAATAAGTTCCATAATTTTCTTTAGGAGTTCAGGTCCAAAGCTTATGCTATCGCCCACTAACCATAGATAATCATGTTTCTTTTCCCTTTCAAAAGATTGAAAAATCATAACCACCTTTTCATCCAAAGTCACGGAACTGTCGATCGTTATATGATGTAAATTATCATATCCCTGCAATTCCCTGACCATCTGTACAGTCTTACCATCTGTACTACTATCATAAAGATAAATATCAATCCCCAATTCTTTGCAAGTATCCAGCTCATAAGAAAACGTATCCTTTAATATATCGCTCCTATTATAAGTAGGAATGCATATAGCCAAATTTTTCATTTTCTGTTACCTCTAATTCCATTCCCCTAAAATTAATTCTTTATCCCCATAAAATACACCTTATATCTCTTTCCCTGACGCTATTTCCCAGAACGCTGCATTTCAAAATATACTTTATTCCATATATTCGGAAACCATGCAAACATCAACCCACTTATCTTTTGCTTCCAAGTATTTCCCTTTAAAAACAACATTCTGAGAGTTTGCTTTTTATTTTCCATGCTAATTTGCTTCAGTATATCTTTTCGCTTCGGATAGTTTTCCTTGACCTGAATATAATTTTTAGACAACCCTCTGCAGTAATTCCTCATTGCTTTTGCATACAAAAGTTTTTCTCCCTGAGCATAATAAAATTCCATTCTCTCTTTAAATGCATACACTCCGGTCAGCCATGATAACTGATAGCTTGAATGAGTAATACTGCCCTTTCTCTTAGAACGGTAAAAATACAGAGGTGAATGAAACAGCACTGATTTTTCGGATTCCCAATACAAAAGATAGATCGTAGAATCGTCATCTCCGATGATCCGTTCTTCATTAAATCTTATCTTTTCAAACAAGCTCTTCTTAAAAATTTTAGCCATGGTAACAGCCAAGCCCGTCCAACCCATATCAAGAAGTTGGATACTAAGCTGCCTTTTATCCATAAATGTGAGCTTTTCTTCAGGCTTTCCATAGGGTATTGTGGCTTCATCCAGAAAAGGAAAGGATTTTGTCAGGGCTATATCGCAGTCATATTGGTCACACAGTCCAGACAAGATTTTTATAAAATCTACATGAAGCAGATCGTCATTATCAAAAAAAGTTATATATTCTCCCTTTGCCTCATCAATACCTCTGTTTCTGGCCGCAGAAGGTCCGCTGTTTCTCTGATGGATGACCCGGATTCTGTTATCCAGTCTGGCAAATGTATCACAAATAACAGGACTTCTGTCTGTAGATCCATCATCCACCAATATGATTTCTATATTTGTATATGATTGATTTCTGGCACTGTTAATCGCTTCTTCCAGATATTTTTCAGAATTATATACCGGTATAATAATACTGACCAACTCATTTTTCATACACATTATTTCTCTCCAAACTATACAATGTATCCCTTTTTCATTATTAATCCTTCTTTTTATTCAGAGTTATTTCTCCGTGTTCCACTTCGTATACCTTATCACAATTCTGGATAGTTGTCAGTCTATGGGCAATGATGATCATTGTTGTTTTTCCCTGCAGACTTTCAATAGATTCCATGACCGCTGCCTCAGTTTCGTTGTCCAGAGCTGATGTAGCCTCATCCAATATAAGCACAGACGGTTCTTTATATAATGCTCTTGCAATACCAATTCTCTGCCTTTGTCCCCCAGACAATCTTACGCCCCTGTCTCCGACCTCCGTATATAATCCATCCGCCAGCTCTTTCACAAAATCAGCCAATTCAGCCTTCTCAAGGGCTTTCCATACCTTTTCATCATCAATCTCTTCTTCCGGAATACCAAATACAACATTAGATCTAATTGTATCATCCATCAAATATATCATCTGCGGAATGTATCCGATTGATGCATGCCATGCATCAAGACATTCATAAACGTCAGTTTCATCAACGTAAACAGATCCTTTTTCCGGCTTTAGCAATCCGATAATAATATCAGCCAGTGTTGTTTTCCCTGCTCCTGAACTTCCCACAAATGCCACAGCTTCATTTTTGTAAATTGTTACAGATGCATTGCTAAAAATCTTCTTATTTGCTTTTGGATATGAAAAATTGATATTTTTTACACATATTTCATGATTCAGATCCAACTTCGCACCAACATATTTCTGCCTGCGCTCATGCTGTTCCAATTCCTCTGCCTCTTTCAAATCGGCAAATACATTATCCACGCTGGCTTTATTATATAAAATGTTTCCCATATATTCAGTTAAACGATTGAAAGATGGAAGCATTCTTATAGCTGCTGCTGCAAAAATGCTCAGCGTCATAACAAATCCTTCAATCTCTTTACCCTGATTCATTCTAATATAGATCGTAAGAAGCATACTGCAAATACACAATGGTTCTATAATATACTTGGGTAACATAGTTGCTACATTTGCATTTTTACATGCGATATTCGTTTCCTTTAAAGTTTCATTGTAATTTCTCAGGAAAAACTCTTCTCTGTTCATTACTTTTATTTCTTTTATACCTGCAAAAGATTGCAAAAGCCACTTTCCAGACTGCGCCCTGGCTTCTCTCGCGCGTTTCCCAAAATTGACCTGAATCTTTCTATAAATCAGCCAGAAAATAAATAATGTGGCAGATAAGATACCAACCAGCAAAGTTGTAGTAGTAATATCTGTCACTAATAAAAGACCCACCAGTAATAGACATGTTATCAGCTCTACAAGTAAATTCATCACGGCAGAAATCGTAAGAAAAAGGCTGGACACATCCGATTGTATATTTCTCTGTAATTCAGAAACATTATGGGAAACATGAAATAAATAATCCTCATGCAAATAACTGTCCATCAATTTAATAGAAATACGTCTTTGCAATTCATAAGAGAATTTGAGCTGGATATTTTTAGATACAACAAGATAACAGCTCTTTACTACATATATGATACATAAGAGAATCGAAAACACTTTAATGAAATCAGATACTTCATTTATTCCAAGCATATTTGCCGCATAGATATAATATTCATTTTGACTGATTATTTCCGGATTCAGCGCAACATTGATCAATGGAAGTATTGCGGATACCCCCAGCAGCTCCAAAACTGAACCAATAACTATCATGATCAAAATTCCTGCCAGCTGAATCTTCTGTTTGCCATCAAGAATATAATTCATTTTCTTCAATGTACTCATAACGCGCTCTCCTATTGTTTATTACTCATGCAGCTCCATACCCAGATCAGCTTCACTGCAACTTTCAATCTGTTATCTTTCAGGTAGGAAAAGATGATTTTTAACGCAGCACATAAAGATTGATCAAAGATATTATTCCATTGATATTCCTTTTTAAATTGTTTCCAAATATCTGCACTATATTTTCCCTTATTTCTGATAAAGTCAAATAGCTGTAATGTCATCCGGTATTGATGGAAAAATACGCCTTCATTTTCCATATCATTTTCCTTAGCCAGCCCTGTGATCTGAGAGATCACTTTCTTATAATTATCAAGCTTTCTAAGGCTCATCGTATGCACACAGGATATATTGTGCTGCCTGTAATAATACGGTCTGGCATGATAAAAACTCACCCGCTCACTGTTCAGGATTACCCTGAACATACCATACATATCCACGAAGGAATTCATCGATTCATCAAACCTGATATGATTATCAACTAATATCTCTCTTCGTATCAACTTGTTCCATGAAAATCCCTCTATATTAAGTGTGGTAAGAAAAATTTTAGCAGCATCTCTTCCCGACATAGCCTGATAATCAGATAGCTGCGGCGTATGCCATGGTAATTCTTCTGCTGTATCGCTTACATAATGAAATGATGATACTACGCATTCGCTATGTTCTCTTTCCATAATATCTGACATATTAGCCAGCATATCATGTTCGATATAGTCATCACTGTCTATAAAATAGAATATATCTCCTGTTGCTGCGGCAATGCCTTCATTTCTGGCCCGTGCTCCGCCTTCGCCGCCCTTTACAGTCTTATGAATCACATGTATTCTCTGATCTGTCTGTGCATATTGATCGCAAATGGCTGCTGATCTGTCTGTAGAGCAGTCATCGACCAAAATAATCTCCAGTTCCTGGTAAGATTGATTTATTATGCTTTCAATGCACTGTGTCAGATATTTTTCAGAGTTATGAACAGGAACAATAACCGATATTAGTTCTTTCATTACGAAACCTTTCCTTTACTTCTTCTCTGTTTTTATCTAAATAGCGAATTGTGTTCATCCATTCATTCGAATCATCCGGCATAACCAGCAAGCAGAACCAAATCCCCATGTAAATCCAAAACAATCCGGTTTCCATGCCCGATACTCTCAGTTCTTTAATCCCAGTCTACTTTCTTTATCTTCTCTTTTTGAAATACTCTGCTCCACATATGCTTTACAGCTCCACTTATGCCATCCCTTTTTATAATTTCAGACATATTATGAAACCTATATCCCCATCGTCCATATCGCTTAAAAGGCCTGTCTCCATAAGGAGACAACAAATAATATTCATACCATTCTTTAGCACATGGTGAAAATGTATATTTCCATGGTTTATTTCCGGTTGCAAAATGAATAATGACTGCATCCTTTACCAGCTGCTTAGCACTCCGGTAATCAGTTCCGTATAAATGATTTAACTCTTTCATGGAATAATCCATCTTTACATCTCCGATAAGGCGCCCGGGAACACAATTATATATAATACTGAGGTAACAAATTTGCCCCTTAATCACAATATTGTAGGTTTGCTGATCCATAGAGCTACGATTTCCCAAAGATTTCCTCTTAGCTACCAGAATGTCCCGCATACCATCATCACGCATTTTCCTGGCATTAAAAAGCATAATTCCGGCATTAATACACCCATCATCATTTTTCATACAATACAGTTCTTTTACCGCAGCCGCATAATTTTCTCCAAGCTCTGTATTGTAAAGCTCTGATAAATCCCCCCGTACAATAATATCACCATCTAGATACAGTATTTTATCATATTCCCGTATCAGTTCACAGATATCAAACTTAAGAAGACAGGCAATGGAAATATGTGCCAACTGCTTTATATCTCTATACTGTTCCAAAGACGCATGTACTAAAGTAATAACACAGTCTTCCCACTCCATTCCCTTAAATGTTTGCTCTGACTGCTCTGAACATTCCGCCATTACAATAAATATCTCATAAACAGTATCTGATTTTTTATTTTTATATAATGATGTGATGGCAACGCATGTCTGCATCACGAAATTGTCATCGCTGATCATCACAATGGGAATTCTGCTATTTTTCATCTATATAATCTCCAAATTCACTGAAAAAGATCTGTATATGCTATCCCCTTTTTAATTCAACTAATAAATGACGCCCCTCTCTTTCTGAAACATCCTTTAGCTTATTATTTACATACTTCCACATGAAGCGTTCAATTCCGCCAATTCGTAAAATCCAATATTTACTTTGAAGAAATAATCTCCTGTACATATTGTAGATTAGATTCTTCTTAAATACATAAGAGACACTCTCTATTTTATAAGATACACCACTTGCATCCAATTGTTTTTTTAACAGTTCCAATGTATAATGCCGATAATGCTTGCTTTCCAAAGGAATAACTGTGGTTGGAACCTGCAAATAAATCCTGCCGTCTTCGCCAAGACGATCGAATATATTCTGTATAAATTTAGATACAAGCTCATCCGGAATATGCTCCAATACTTCTATTAAAGTGATGCACTCAAATTTCTCTGTAATATTTCCTACATCATCACAGATCAGCGTTGCATCAGGATTAATTGCTTTTGCCCAAAGAATAGCCTGTTCATCAACATCACAACCATATTTTTTTATATCTTCATTTCCAATTAAATATAAAAGCTCTCCATCGCCACAGCCAACATCCAAAACTGTCTTGTATCCTTCCCTTTTAATCCTCTCTATTATATTCATCATATAACACATGTACTCAAGTCCACAATCCCAGCAAGTGTAACACGTCACCTTATGGGCCCCTTTACTCATAACCAAACGTGGAATATGATGATATGGTAACTCTCTGTACTGATCTGATTGAATCATTTCTTTTGACATATTCTAATTTGCTCCCTTTATTTAAGATATACTAAATTAGTATACCACCTTAAGGATATTTTGTATAGTTTCTTTCCTGTTTCAATTTCACAGGCATTTGAAAAAAGTTGCAGTCGTGTAATGAAACTGATATTATATTTATGGAATATATGATTTGTCATATAGCAACAATTGGAGGTTAAATGAAATTTCTTATTCTTGGCGGAAGTGGCTATCTTGGATCAAAGGTCATCGACAAACTTACTGAAGATGGGCATACAATTGTTACAACCAGAAGAGATAATTCTGATATAAGCAGAGTACACTCTCACGATGTTATTTGGATCCCTGCGAAAACAGAGGCAGTGAAGACTGCTATGTCATGTCAGACTTTTGACTGGGTTTTAAATATGGTTTGCAATTATGGCAAAAACCATACACAATATAACGATTGCATTGAGGCTAATCTTCAATTTCCGCTTGAAATATTAGATTTGGCAAGAGAATTTAAAATACCGAACTATCTCACAATTGGAACAGGTCTTCCAAGCAGATTCAATATGTATACTATGACTAAAGAGATGTTTTCGGAATTCGGCAAGTTTTATGCCCAGAAACATGGAATCAACTTTTTATCTGTCCAGCTTGAAATGTTCTATGGAGCCGATGAACCTAAAGACAGATTTTTACCGGCTATAATTCAGAAATGCAGAAATAACGAGGATGTAAAAGTTACTATAGGAACACAGCACAGGGATATTATTGCAATACAAGATGTTATAGATGCAATTCTATTTATTATAAACATTGCCCCCAAAGGGTATAATGAAATACCTCTCGGAGTAGGAGAAGCTCCCAGCATGCGGGAAATAGTAGAATTTATTCATCATACAACTAATTCTAAATCTAAAGTATATTTTGGTGCCATACCAATGAGGGAGAATGAACCGGATTGTGTGGCAGATGTATCGAAATTGAAAAAAATGGGATTTTCCTGTAAATGGTCATGGAAAACTGGATTACAAAAAATGATTCAGGAAATAGATGAGGTAAATAAAAAAGAAATAACTAAGGAATAGGGTGAAATTAATATGAAGGTAGTTATTTTAGCAGGGGGTTTTGGAACAAGAATTTCCGAAGAGTCTTATTTAAAACCCAAACCTATGATAGAGATTGGCGGGATGCCAATATTGTGGCATATTATGAAAGGTTATTATGCTTATGGGATAGATGAGTTTATCATATGTGCAGGATATAAGCAGAATGTTATTAAGGAGTGGTTTGCCAATTATTTTATATACACGTCCGATATAACTTTTGATTTTGCAAAAGGCAATGAGGTTATAGTACACAATAAACATGCAGAAAATTGGAAAGTAACTGTTGTTGACACTGGACTTAATACTATGACAGGCGGGCGTATCAAAAGAATACATGATTATTTGAAAGGGGAAACCTTCTGTCTGACATACGGTGATGCAGTTGCGAATGTGAATATTGATGAGTTGATCAAATTCCACAGATCTCACGGGAAATGTCTGACTTTAACGTCAGTAGGACTGGCTCAGTACAAGGGCGTTCTTGATATCGACCATTCAAATACAGTCACTGCATTTCGTGAAAAAAACAAGGCGGACAATGCTTTTATCAATGGCGGATTCATGGTATGTAATCCGGATATTTTTAGTTACCTTGAAAATGATGAGACTATATTTGAGCAGGATCCAATGAGAGAATTGGTGGAAAGAGGAGAAGTAAAGAGCTTTTACCATGACGGCTTCTGGCAGTGTATGGACACCAAAAGAGAAAAAGATAATCTGGAAAAGCTATGGGAATCAGGGAAAGCCCCCTGGAAGATATGGGAGAAGTAATGTTAGATTTATTATTTTTTAAAGGTAAAAAAGTGTTAGTAACCGGACATACCGGCTTTAAAGGTTCCTGGCTTAGCAGAATGTTGATAAATGCAGGCGCTACATTAACAGGCTATAGTTTAAATCCACCCACAGTCCCCAATTTGTTTCATTTGGCGGATATTGAGAACAAAATGGTAAGCATTAATGGTGATATTAGAGATTTTGATCATCTGAAAGCAGTATTTCAAGACGCTCAGCCGGAAATCGTGATCCATCTTGCGGCGCAGCCTATTGTCAGGGACAGTTACAAAGATCCCCGATATACTTATGAAACAAATGTTATGGGCACCGTGAATGTTCTGGAATGTGTCAGAATGTTTGATTGTGTAAAAAGTGTGCTAAATGTTACTACTGATAAGGTTTATCACAATAATGAATGGTGTTGGGGATATCGGGAAGATGAACCTTTGGATGGATTCGATCCCTACAGTAACAGCAAGAGCTGTTCAGAGCTTGTTACTCACAGTTATAAAAACAGCTTTTTCAATGATGGAAGAGTAGCTGTTTCTACAGCAAGGGCTGGCAATGTGATCGGAGGCGGTGATTTCGCCAATGACCGCATCATTCCGGACTGCATAAGAGCGGTTAAAGATGGGCAGAAAATTATAGTAAGAAATCCCTATTCGATCAGGCCTTATCAACATGTTTTGGAGCCACTTGCCGTTTATTTGGAAATCGCCGCAAAGCAATATGAGGATATTACTTATGCAGGCTATTATAATGTCGGTCCTGATGAATGCGATTGCGTTTCAACCGGAGAACTGACAGATCTTTTCTGTAAATATTGGGGACCGGGAGCAGAATGGGTAAATCAGGCGGAAAAAAATGCGCCTCATGAAGCAGGATTTTTGAAGCTTGATTGCAGTAAACTAAAGACAGTGTTTGGCTGGAAGCCTCACTGGCATATTGACAGGTGCATGGAAATGACATGCCGATTTAGTAAAGTCTGGTTAGACGGTGGAAATATACCTGCTGAAATGGACCAAGAAATAAAAGAATTTATGGGAGGACGTTAAAGTGTCTAATTGGAGTACGGAAACAGAAGCCAGAGAGCAAATAAAAGCTCTTGTCGCAGATTACTATAAAGATTTCATTTCACAGAAAGATCCATTTCAGCCGGGAGATCGTATCAGCTATGCTTCCCGTGTATTTGACGAAAAGGAAATGCAGAGCCTTACAGATGCCATGCTGGATTTTTGGCTTACCACAGGACGTTTTTCAGATCAGTTTGAAAAGGATTTCGCCCAATGGATCGGCGTAAAGTATGCCCATTTGGTGAACAGCGGATCTTCCGCAAATCTCATTGCTTTCTCAGTACTTACGGCGCCTGAGTTGGGTAACAGACAGATTAAACGGGGAGATGAAGTAATTACCGTTGCATGCGGCTTTCCAACTACCGTTACACCGATTTTACAGTATGGCGCAGTTCCGGTATTTGTGGATGTTACCATTCCTCAATATAATATAGATGTCGATAAACTGGAGGGCGCATTATCTGAAAAAACAAAAGCGGTAATGATAGCCCATACACTGGGAAATCCATTTAACATTAAAGTAATAAAAGATTTCTGCGAAAAAAATAATTTGTGGCTTGTTGAAGATAATTGTGACGCCCTGGGATCTGAATATACGATCGGCGGTATAACCAGATTTACCGGTACATGGGGAGATATTGGAACAAGCAGCTTCTATCCGCCGCATCACATTACCATGGGAGAAGGCGGCTGCGTTTACACGAACGATGCCTTACTGCATCGCTTAATTCTTTCTTACCGGGATTGGGGAAGAGACTGCATCTGTCCGTCAGGACAGGATAATTTCTGTGGCCATCGCTATGATGGTCAGTTCGGCCAGCTTCCGCAGGGGTACGATCATAAATATGTATATAGCCACTTGGGATATAATCTGAAAGTAACTGATATGCAGGCAGCCGTTGGAGTGGAACAATTAAAGAAATTCCCAGGATTTATAGAAAAACGCCGCCACAATTGGGAACGTCTGCACCAGGCATTGGAAATGATTGAGGATAAAGTAATTCTTCCGTTACCGGCAGAGGGAAGTAATCCTTCCTGGTTTGGATTTTTAATCTCCATACGTCCTGAAACTAATATTGATAGAAATCAGGTGACCAGCTATATCGAGGGGCACAATGTACAGACAAGATTATTGTTCAGCGGTAATCTGATCAAACATCCTTGTTTTGACCAGATTCGGGATACAGACGCCTACAGGGTATCAGGAAGTCTTGAAAATACAGATTTTATTATGAATCATTCATTTTGGGTAGGAGTATATCCCGGGATGACAGATGCAATGATCGATCATATGGCACAGGTCATTAAAGAAGCTGTTGATCAGTAATACCATAAATTAAACAGAACAAATTAAAAACAGAGTGGATGCGATATATCATATTCACTCTGTTTTTTGCTTTTCCACTATTCTCTACTCATTTTTAAAGTGATAAAATTAAATGTAGATTCCGGAACTAATTCTTTTATCTTTTCCAATTCTCCGTTCTGCATATATTTACGAACCAACGAGGCGCTGACTACTTCCATGCCTTCTTTCTTTCTCGGTATTACTTCAAATTTCATACCATACTGTGGAAGTATTTTATTCATATTAATATTATACTGATTTGTAAAAGGATCCAGCGGCTCTTCACCGGCAAATCTTATCTTGACATTTAAGATCTCTGCAGCCTGCGCAAACGCTATCAGATCCTGCGTGGCATCTAACTTAAAATCACCTTTCATTTTTTCTTTATTAAAATAACCTGGCAGCGATGAACTGGAAATTATATACTGAGAGCTGGGAAATACTATTACATTTTCTAAATCTTTTGTACCTTCTTTTACCAGTTCAAATCTGTCCTCAAATGCAAAATATGATCTGTCCTCTTCAACCACAAAAATATATAAATGATCTACCCGCTTGGCCGCATATTCTATAAGATAGCGATGCCCGTTAGTAAACGGATTGGCATTCATAACTATAGCACCGTTATATCCTTCTTTTCTCAGATCTGCCAATCCACACAGCCAGTCTGTGTATTCATTTGCAGGTAACATATCAAGTGCAGGCGCCCTTTTATACTCACTTCCAAACTGCACTATTGTATCATTATCATTTTCTGCTTTTTCTGCTTTTATCAGTGCTGCTATATTTTTTACAATGGCATCTATTACAATTTCATCACAATGTAAAAATGAATCCGTAATATGTTTATCCAATTTAGGTATTGAGTTCAATATATCCGTCATATCCAGATATGCAATTTCAGGATTTTTCTGTTCAGGAACTTTTTCAGGTGAAAAAAATATGACAATATCTCCACTATGATATTCCGCCATACGCATCACATAATTAAGACATGTATTTACGGTCCCTCTGTTTATTACGTTATATTGATCTGCAACTATTTTTTTTAATTTCGCACTCATTGTATGGTCATCGTCAAAATTAAGCCCCCGTACAAAACAAGGACCAAATAACCAGATATTATTTTTAATATCCTGACTATTCCCCGGTGTTACTCTAAAACCATTTTCAAAATTAATATACCGGCCATTAAAATATACTTCACTGATTCCTTTAACATTTGAGTTATGTACTGATCTGCTCTCCTTCAGCAAATATGATGTACCAAATTTATAATTTCTTATTTTATAAAATAATTCTTCGTTAATATTCCTCAGTAATGACCACAGCTTGATTATATGTCCGATTTTTCTATTGTTCTTTATTTTATCGAAATCGGGAATTCCTATCCAGATCACCTGAATATGATTTCTTAATAATAAAGGTATAATATTTTTATTAATATCCAGATTATTACCTGTACTCTTTAGACTTGAATAATACATTTTCCTGGCAAAAATTGTTAATATATTTTCACCAGTCTGATTATATACCTTTCTATCCACTAAAAAATCTAATATTAAAAGCATATCGATTTTTTGCTTACATTGTACACAATAGCTATTTTTCAAGAAATTTAAATCTGTTTCTTCAATTCTAAAAACATTAATATTTTTATTCCCTGACAGATAATTATATATCTTATCAGCATATTTACCTTTTCCATAAACAGCTATATTTTCATACGTATTTTCTATTGTATTTACCAGCATTGGAATCTCCGGCGCTACTAATTCAGATGCTGTTTGAAGGTCTGCAATTTCCTTCATGGTTATGCAATTTGGTTTTTTCTCCAAAAATTTTTCTGATAAAGCAGTATCGTTTTCAAGAACATACAGTTTATCATCCGCTACATCCTCATCGGGAGAAAATACTACACTCCAAAATCCGTATCTTTCTTTCAACAGTTCAAATTCTTTTGATATGTTCTCCAATCGCGTATCCTCCAATTGCCTGTCTCCATACAAGTAGTTAACTTTTTTGATTCTGACTTCAATAATTATTTATTCAGAAAATCACAAAAATCAAATTTTGATTCCACGTATCTCAACCCTGTGAACTTATTTACATCATTTATACATTTCCCAACACTGCCTTTATCTTTATATTTTTCCAGATAAAATGCATATGGTAATTGAGGATATTTATTGGCGGTAAATACCACTTTGTCTTTACATTTCATTTCTCCCCACTTTTTTAACTGCTCCTCCGTCATACCATCATTATCAGTCGCTACTACAAACAAGTTTTCTTCTTTAATTCGCTTAATTCTCTCATTCCATTTCATTTCTGCATCGCTCTGGTCTTTATAATGCAGAAAATATATAGTAATTTCTCTATCATCTTCTCCTAATTTAGCCACTGGATATTTTTTACCACATTGAAAGAAAGATAACTCACATTTTTTATAATAATTTAAGTCCAAGCAAAATTTTTGAAAATCCTGCTCAATCATCCATAAATTTATTGTAGGAGAACAAAATCTTTGCCCCATTCTATGATATATAATACCCCCAATACAATTTGATGATAGTATTGTAAATTCACGATTTTTAAGCCTTTTCCGAATTTTAGCATTATATATTGCTCCAAATATATTCGAAGGTATCGTTTTGATTATCTCAGCGCTTCTACTGAAAATTTCCCCTAACATTCTTTTCCTCCATAAGCTCAAGCATTCTCTCTGCACGTGTTCTCCACGTATACTGTTTTACATCTTGCTTTGCTTTTTCTGCTTTATTGACTGCCTCCGCCCTGTTTGCAGAAATATGATCGATGATCTCCTTCCAGCTTGATACATCATCTGGAGCTGCAAAATAGCAGTTTGATCCGTTTAAAATCTCTTTCAGTACCTGCAGATCAGATGCAATGATAACTCTTCCTGCTGCCATATACTCAAAAAGTTTCAGCGGCGACATGACTTTACCGGTATCCTCACCTTTTGCTATCAGTGTATTCTGATAAGGGAGCAATAAAATATCCTGATTGCATAATGCTTCAGGAATATCCCTATTGGCTATAAAGCCTTTAAATGAAATATTGACCGGTGGATTCTGCCCGGTTACTTTCAAAGCGTCTTCAGTCACTCCGCCATAAATCGTATATTTATTATCCTTATCCTGCTTCGCTAATTCCTGAATGATCTCATAGCCCCGTCCTACTCCGAAACTTCCCGCATAGGCAATACGCATTTTTTGTTCCGGTAATAATGGCAGGTCACTGTATGACATAAAATTTTCCGGCGTATATCCATCCGGCAGCACGGTTACAGACTTAGGATCAAGTCCGTATTTTTTCTCATAATATTTTGTCAATGATTCCGTTATCATCACAATATTCAAGTATTTGCTTTTTCTGAAAAAGTCAAGCTTAATGATCCGATATGCCCGTCCGCACAAATGCGCCAGTTCACCATGCAGATCCAACACTACTTTTTTATGGAAAAGTACAGCAAGAAACGCCACAATAGGATCTCTGGTAATTATTTTATTGCATTTTTTCTTTCTTATCAAAGAAAAAGCAGATAATGCAAAATAATACCTGTACCATCCTCCTATCCCTTTTTTCTGTTTGATACGATTAATTGGAAATCTGCTTCTCACTCCGTAATAATCAAACAGATCTCCCTCTATTTCAAATTCATCATTCTCAGGAACAATCAATTCAAAATCTTCACACAATTCTGCAAAAGCATCACATATTTTCATAACATGTATACTATTAGCCGATTGAGATGGAATAATAGATCTTCCAACATATAATGTTTTCATTTTCGTTCCTTCCTTTTCTACTTTTCCATAATCGCCTTAAGTTCGGCGTCACTCAGTTTTATATTTACTGCATCGGCATTTTCGGCAATCCTCTTACTATCCGAAATAGTAACAATGGGAAACGCCTGAACTTCCTGCTGCATAATCCATGCTAGTGAAATCTGCGCTACACTTTTGCCTCTTTCTTTTGCTATTTTTTCTATACACGCAAGTCTTTCAATATTTTCCTGACACCAATAGCCTTTGATGGCATACTTGTCCATATTTTCTCTGGTATGTTCCAAATCTTCAGTTCTTACTTTTCCTGAAAACATTCCTCTTCCCAGGCAGGAATAAGCAAAAACAGGGATCCTATTTTCCTGATACCACTTCCTGACATCTGCATTATCCGCCCCTGAGATGCTTACACAGCCGCCGCCCCATGGATCATCTACCTGCTTTGCCGGTCCAAAGTTCGGACTGGAAACTGTAAACGGCACCAAATCATGTCCCGTCGCATATCTATTAACTTCTTCAATTCTTTGATGTGTCCAGTTGGAAGCACCAAATGCACCTATCTTTCCTGCTTTATGATACTCGTTAAGTATTTCCAATATAGCTTTAATATCCGCCTCTGGATGATCTCTGTGAAGCATATAAATATCAATATAATCTGTCTTTAATCTCTTAAAAGATTGTTCCAGATCACACTTTAATGCCTCGGCATTTACTCTGGGTTTGCCATAGGGATGGCAACCTTTTGTTATTATGACTACTTTGTCTCGATTTTTCCGTTTTTTTATCCATTTTCCCAGCATTTGCTCACTGGCGCCATAATTTTCTGCAGTATCAAATGTATTGATCCCTGCATCTAATGCTGCATCCAGAAGTTTAGTTACTCTCTTTCCTTGGAGCATAGCTGGATTGGCACAGCCAAAAACTATTTTGGATATTGCCTTATCTACATATCTGATCGATCTATATTCCATCTGATCATCCCTCAATTAATTCTCTGCAGACTCCCTGCAGATCATATATCATATTATTTATATCAAATTTCCTGCTTTTTTGTCTTGCAGCTGCTGCCACATCAAAGTACCTGCTGCTAATAAAACAATTGGTCGCTTTCTTCAGCGCTTCTGTCAGATCATCAACATTACCGCTTTCAAATAAAAAACCATCTTTACCATCTTCTACAATTTCCGGAATACCGCCCACGTTGCTCGCTACACAGATCATTTCCTGTGCAAGGGCTTCTACAATGGAAATCCCAAAGGCTTCCCAGCGAGATGGACAAACAAATATATCTGCTCTATCATAATATCGCTGTTTTTCCGTCTGATAACCTTCAAAATGTACCTTGCTTTCTATCTTAAGCTTCCTTGCCAGTTTCTCACACTTAAAGCGTTCCGGTCCATCACCCAATATTATAAGCTCCAAATTTTCTCCTGCTTCTATCAACTTTTGCATGGCCCTAAGCAAAAGGTCAACGCCCTTTCCTTCTATCAGACGGCCGATATAAAGAAGTGTAACCGGATCTTGTCCAAAATCCTCTTGCCTCTTTTCTTCTCTCTCCTGAATCAGCTCAATACCATTATAGATTACTTTTACTTTATCTTCATTACATCTAAACTCATTGCAGTAACTCTTCTTTACAAACTCAGAGACCGCGATCATACAATCCGATTTATTCAATGTCTTTTTTAGTATATGGTAATTGAGCCAGTCCTTTACCCTGTTTCCCTCATAAAAATATTTTTCCTCAAAAGAGCAATGCAGATATTTTATGAATTTAATTTTTCTGAACCGATATAACAGGGTTAAATAGAAGGCATATATTCCAATTCCCTCATGATGAACGATTACCACATCGTATTTTTCCCTTTTTACCAGCTGTATTAGTTTATGCATTCTTCCAGGCAGTTTCTCTGTATAATACAGATAAACCGGAATATTCTTCTCTTTCATTTCATCGGCAATGGCACCGCCATCATAAAGAAAACAGAATTCATTCTGTTCCTGGCTTAATTTTGCAATATCCCGACATAAAACTTCGATGCCGCCTATGCCGCCGCCGCTTAATAAATGAAGTATTTTCATATCCTAATCCATCCATTTATTTTCTTTCAGACTATATTTGCCGCCTTTTAAGAATTTGTGTTTAACTACCCACCAGCCGGGCACCCAGATATATTTATGCATGGCCGGAGACGCACTTCCTATCATCCAGCAATTCCTGTCACATTTACGTGTACATTCACGTACCTTTTCCGCCTGCTCGGAATTCCAAAGCTCATCCCAGCTCTGTTCCTTTAAATTACCCATAACAGCTTTCTGAGCCATGCCATTGCAGGGGATCACATCACAGAAAGGGTCAATAAAGAACGCGTTCTTGGACATATCACAAGGAAGCAGACGTTTGTTTCCATAAATATAATTGATCAGACCATGATTAAAATATGCTCTGAACCATTTCTTGGGTGATCTGCTCTTTAAAAGCTCATTGATCAGCTTCTCAAAATTTTGAGAAACCTTCAGTTTATCGTCAATCTTATTATCCGTTTTTCTAAAATAAAAAGAGTTGTGTAAAGTGGCAGTGGCAAACTCCATCCCCAACTCGTCTGATAATTGATACAACGGTACCAGATCCTCACAGTTCATATCCTGTACTGTCATGCCGAAACCCACATCCGGATGGCCCATTTCCACCAATGTTTTAAGCGTATTGTATCCACGGTTAAAGCCATCAGGTATTCCTCTGATCTTATCGTTAGTTTCCTGCAAACCCTCTATACTGATACGTATTCCTACCTTGGGAAATTCCTTACATAAAGCGATGATCCTGTCCGTAAAATAACCATTAGTAGAAATAACGATACGATCTGACTTTTTATATAACTCCCTTACGATATCAGGAATGTCCTGTCTGACAAAAGGCTCCCCTCCCGTTATATTGGTAAATGCCATTTCCGGTAGTTTTTTAATCTCTTCAAGAGTAATCTCTTCACTTGGCTTACTGGGATCCTTGAAGCAATCACACATATTGCATCTCGCATTGCATCTATATGTTACAATAACAGTTCCATAAAGTGTTCTTTTAGCCATGGTATACCTCTCTTTATTTAAAATATACTAAATTAGTATACCACCTAAAGGATATTTTGTATAGTTGCCTGCCTGTTTCAATTTCACACAAGTATTGATCCAACTTCCGCTCGAAAGATTAGATTTAGCAAGAAATTGGAAATATCGAAATATCTTGTAATCAGATCAAATTTGGTGATTTTTGCTGAAAAGCATGAAATTTCTAAAACAAAAGTATATTTTGGCGTCATACCAAGGAGGGAGAATAAACCGGATTGTGTGGCAAATACTTCTGCACTGATATTTAGTTCCATTTTCCATAAGACTTATCAATATAAATTTCCAGATTCGCTCCGATAAATGCCAGTATTTGATCTTTCAGCATCCAGTATAAGCTTCGTATACCATTCTGTTTGACCTGTTCTGCTATAAAAAAGGCTCTTCCTCTTCTTGGAAGAGTATTATTATCTGGAAAAGTCATACGATAGTATCGAAGCCACTCTTTTGTCCCATTTCCGAATTTATACTTCCATGGTTTTGCAGCTCCCGTAAAATGCATAATCACGGCCGAATTAATAATTTCTTTATAAGTATGATAATCTGTTTTAAAGTAATTGTTATATTCTCTCAAGGAATAATATTTCTTTTCATAGTTTATCTTATCTACCATCACATTATATTTAGGACACAGATACTTTTTTTTCTCTCCAAATACTACATGAAAAGTTTCCTGATCCATAGATTTCCGGTCGCCCATGCTCTGCCTGGTACTTACAAACACATCTCTCAGCTTTTCATTCCTGATTTTTTCTGCATTGAAAAGCAACACTCCTCCGTTCAGCTTGTGTTCACTGGTCACTATACCCAGTGAATGTGGTACACCAGCCACATAGTTATCTTCTAACTCTGTACTGTAAATCTGCCAAAGATCCTGGCGTACTATGATATCTCCATCCAGATACAATATCTTGCTATACTCCGAAATCAGATCACATATATCAAATTTAACCAGACTTGCCAGCGGCACATGTGCTATCTGCTTTATATTCCTGTACTTTTCCAATGACATCATCAAAATATGAATATTAAAATTATCACTGCTCAGTTCTTTTATACTATCTGCTTCTTTTCCTTCACTTTCAACCAGAATCACATATATCTCATATATTGTATCTGCATCTTTATTAAGGTACATGGAAGTCAGTGCAACACAGGTCTGCATTATAAAATTTTTGTCACATATCATTGCTATCGGTATTGTTTTGAACTGCATGCTTTCCCTCTATCTCTGCTCTTCTAAAAATTTTATCCCCTGGTCATCTATCTGTGTATCCAACTAAGCTGTTTTAAAAGTAAATATGTTAACTCCTAGTTCTTTTTTAATTCAACTAATAAGTGACGTCCTTCTTTTTTTGAAACATCCTCAAGCTTATTATTTACATACTTCCACATAAATCGTTCAACTCCGCCAATCCGTAAAATCCAATATTTGCTTTGAAGAAATAATCGCCTATATATATTATAAGATACACCGCTTGCTTGAAACAAGGCGCGGGATATGATGGTATGGCAAATCCCCTACTGATTTGCTTGAATCATCTCTTTTGACATATTGTGGTTTACTTGAATTATTTCTTTAGACACATTTTCATCCTCTCCATCTCTATTTTCCTATTTTTATTAAAATTATATCTAAAAGACAATGATAACTTGTATTAATCAGTAAATACTGGAAAATAAATATATACTAGATAGTATACCATTTAAAGCATATTTTGTATATATTGCACTTCCGCAGCTTCGGAATCCAAAAAAGCGTTAGTCACTTTAGTCCTTTCATCCTGACATAATTCTACAATGGCATCCGTGGCAGAAATATGAGAATTATTACGATATTTTACTTCGCAGAGAATTTTCTGACGGGGCAATTCTACGACAACAACAACCTCTTTCTGATTATCCTTTGCTTTTCTGAAATAACCAAGCTGTACCGTACTACCTTGATAAAAGGATACAATCTGCTTGTAAACTGCAGTTTCCACCATAATTCCAAGTTCATCTTCTTCTGACAATACATCTTCAATCATCAATACTGCATTGCGAATAGCAGTATCCGCAATAAAAATTGGGGGCTTTCCTTTTAACGTACCTTTACTTCCCACATCAATAGGCTTTGCCAGATAAATGAGATTGGACATTTCCAGAGCTTCAATATAGCTGTCAATCGTTATTACTGATATATTTTCAAGTTCCTTCGCCGCTGTAGTTGCATTAAAAATTCTCGTTGAGTTCATGCAAAGGTATAAAAACAGTTTTCCATCAACAAAGGACTGCGTATATTAAACAAAGTCAGCACATCGTGCTTAATAACTTTATCAACCACATCTTCACGGAGCATTCTCTGTGCATAGATATCATCATCCGATAGTACAAGTTCCGGGAAACCGCCAACCGTTAGATAGCGGTTAAAATGACTCAATACATAACAATTCCATATCACAAATAATCCCTAATCCTCAACCACCACTGCTTTCTTCCCCTCATGCTTCACATTTGAGTAAAAAGCCCTCAGCTGTACACTGCCCAGCCATTCCAGATACTGTCCTTCCAGATACATTTCCGGCCGGATATTCAGATCCGTTCTGATATCCTTTGCGTCCTTTTCTATCATGTGCTTTAGTTTTTCTTTATTCGTCGGATTTCGCCTTTTGTACTTTCTATAAGCAGTCATATTATAGCGTTCAAGAGACTTGGACCAGCGCTGCGGCAGTTGAAAATAGTAATTAAATGTTTCGATCTTGTCCTCAATATAGTCTTCATTTATATCAGCCGGGACAAAGTCTATCGTATCTTCTTTTATCTTATGTTCAAATTTAACTGCCACCTTATCTTTGACTGTGTCCGCATAAGGAAGAAATATTTTACGAATATCGGTATTGCCATTATCTGAGTATTTCTTATCTTGCTTATATCTTCCGTTGCAGACTCCACAGATAAAATAAAGATTATTTGGATGCAGTGCCAGGCAGGGAATATATGCTTTGGGAAAATAATGCTCAATATGCTCTTCCAGCATACCGTCCGTAACAGTCTGCAGACAGACCGGGCAAATAAACCGGATATTCTCATTTTCCCCCTTAAAATATTCTTCCGCAAATTCATCTCTTCCAAAACGCGGCATTGAAAGACCGTCGATCTCAAACCAGGAGCTGCTTAGCGCATTTTCATAAAAATAAAGAAAGAAAGCTTTGATCAGTTCCTGCGCTTTTGCTTCCAGCTGTATTGTCTGAAATTCAAAGCTATTCGCAAGATCTTCAGCAAATTTCATATCATGTGCAATTGCCTGATAGACCACGTTTCTCTGCGGCTTGTCCATGGCAAAAATCCCATCGATCGCCTGTTTTATCCTATTGCCTGTCTGAACCTCCCTTTTATAACGGGAATAAAGCCACTTTCCGTCACCAGGTTTGAACGCCAGCCACTCATTTTCATCAAACACAGCATTTGAAGAGTTTGCCGCAAATTCAAAAAATGACAACAGATAGTCATTAATGCATTTCAGGTCAGCTTCATGATTTCTTATATCCATTTCCCAGAAAATAATATCACCTCACTCCTTAAGCCTGTCCATAAGCGCATACAACTGCTCATACATACGAAACCTCTCATACCCCGGTCCCAGTTTCTCTATATTTTCCTTCATTTTCTCCGGATCTGTTTCTTGCATCATGCTCTCTACAGAATCAGAAGCATAGGATCCGATGGCTTCCGTATCAAAGATCTGATCCGATATCTCATCTCTCTGGGCAGCAAAGGTGGAAATATTGATATTTTTTACCTCTGTTTTCTTTCCGGAGCGATTATCGAAGAGATTGACCTGTTCGTACATGGCGTCTGTCAGAATTAAGGTGGAATGGGTGGCGATCAAAAATTCATGATGTGCGCCTCGGCTCAGTTCATAGATCATCTTAATAAAGTCTTTGTTCCAGTCATCATTAAAATGGACATCAGGTTCATCATACAGAAAAAGTGTGTTTTCCCCGCAGTATTTCTGTGACATCAAAACAAGTCCGGCCCGGGCCAGCCACATCAGCTCGCCATCACTGAACGCTTCTGTGTCATACACGCCGCTCTCCCCTGCATTTCTGTACGAAAAATGAATATTACTAAGTATTCCCATGCGATATGCTGTCAGCAGGGTGGACAGCAGAATAAACGGATTGCCATCAAAAAACTTCTGTAATTCCTGATGATAATAAGATTTCTCATCAGAAGGTTCCAGCTGTTCATATAAAAACAGCACTGTAGACTCTGTTGGGATACTACCGTCTTCTCCTGCGACCGCAGATAACAGCTTTGTCACTACTTTATCATTGATCGATCCGCTTTTTTCTAATGCATCATTTCCTATCAGCTGACGAAGCATATTGATCTGCGGCAGTTTATCAGCCCTTTCCAGCATATCGTTATTTACCTGGAAGGAAAATGCAACAGGGATCATATTCATGTTCAGCCTCTCTGTCAGCATATTTCTCAGTCTGAAGTAGTTTAAGATCTCTTCCTTTCCGCTTTCTTTTCGTATATCCAGCGGCAGTACGGCGCAAAGTACCGGCAGCACAAATTTTGATGTGACCGCGTCTAAATAAAGCACACGGGGATTTACGTCGAGACGCTCGTAAAAATCCAGTATCTCATTTTTCAGTTCCAAGTCCTGCTCTTCTCTCTCCTGAACAGACAGATCATAGAGATCGCTTACCAGGGAATCTCTGGGCGATGAAACCAGTATTTCTTCCATGGAACTGTTGGCTCCCGAACAATAAGTAATGATCCTGTCCGGCAGATATTCATTTGGAATGGCGTCATATCTGCGCCTTTCCCCATCCTGCTCCACTTCTACAAAAAGCTTTTTACGGCGTCCCCTTTCATCATAAGTTGTCTGTTCCTGTGGTCTTACGCAGATCCTGACTCCGCCTGGCATACGATATCTGATCTCAAACGGAAAACCCGGCAGTTCATTTTGCATGATCCTGGTAAAAATAAGCCCGATCGCTTCCAGCACACTTGACTTTCCCGAGCCGTTCCGTCCTATCAAAAAATCAATTGCCTCCGGCGAAGACTGCTCCTTGAACTGTATGGAAAGGTCTTTTAGACCCTTGTATCCATCCAGATAAATATATTCCAATTTCATATGTTTCTCCTAATCATTAAGGGGAATCTGATATTTTTGAATTGTAATGCTGCCGCCATGAAGATCCGTAATTGCCTCTTCACCAAAATATATTTTTTCGGGTAATGTACTGTTAAGAAATCCCCATCCCTCCAGGATCTTTACTGCCGCAATAGCATCCTGAATGGAATAACTTCTGTCATAACTTTTGTGCTCTTCTCTGATCTTTTTAAATATCACATGGATTGGAGCGGGTTCTTTCATCTCTACATATTTATGAAGAACGTCCTTTTGGAATTCCGAAAGATATTCTATCATTTTCCGTTCTCTGTTGTTAAATAAAGTTTCCCACTTTAGGTTAGCGGCAAATCCGCTGTCTTTAATATGTTCCAGTCCGGCTGCCTGATAATGTCGCCCGATAAAGGACAGCTCAGGTTCCTCCAACTGATGCCGGCTTCGATAATTCTTTGATAGATCCGATGTTAAAGCCGATGCCAGAAGCGCCTGATAAAATCTCCCCGTCTTTTTCTCCATCTCTGCCATCTTATCCTGGATCTTCAACGCTTTACGAACAATCTCAACAAATTTATCCTGAACTTCAAGAGGTACCGGCGGAATCGGAATATCGGAAAAAGAAGATTGATTCCACACAGCCTTGGCATTGTCTTGTATGGTGTTATAATATGTGAAATAATAGTACAGCCACACTACCAGAAATTCCGGCCGCAGCTTATCCTCCCTTATTCGGATCCGAAAGAAGTTTCTGCCAAATATTACATCATCCAAATCTTCCGCTGCCAGCAGACATCCGCTCTCTGAATCTAACCTGTAGCGCCTGATCAGAATATCACCCTGTTTTAAAGCATATTGACGCAGATCCGCTCCGGATTCACAGAAGGCGGCATCATCTTCATTCACATTTACAGCCCAGCCTTTTCCATGAAATGAATTGATACAACAACAATTGGACTCTTCTTTTTTGCTGCTTACAATTCCCTGCAGCACAGGCTCTCTCAGGTAATCTCTAAGCTGCTGCTCCTTTCTTTCACCGGATAAATACTGCAGCTGTTTATACATGGCGCTGTAAAGTATCTGTTCGATCGCTGCCAGTGTATTTTGATTCTTCCTTGACAGCCCTTCTGCCCGCATCATAAGATCAACGATATATTTTTGCTCTTCCAGGCAGGGAAAAAGAATATAGGTGTTTTCCAACTGGGTTCTGGTGAGATTGGGTATGGTCACTGTATTGGCCTTTGCTTCCAGCCATGGCCTGTAATATTGGAAATAATAATATGCATATTTCGTCAAAACCTTAGTTTCATCAAAGACCATTGACAGAACTGCCTGATTGGTCTTTAAATCTCTACCGGCAATTGCCACCTTGCCAATGGTACCTGAAACCGACAAAAGCACTGCTCCCTTCGGAGCCTGTCCTTTTATCTGATCTGCGCCCTCCGGGGTCAGATATAGCTCTGCTTCTGTCAGAATACCGCCCTTTAGATCACTGGCTCTGACCCATGGAAAATCCGATGAAGCCGCGTAATATTCCTTATGGGAACGGCTGGGCGTAGCTCCTCTGCTCCAGTAAAGAACCACTTCTTTTAGCAATTTTCGCTGCCAGTTTATCATATCTTTTGAATCTCCTCATGAAGTTCATACATATCGCTAAGTATCTCCTTCTGCGTCTCGATCAGTTCCTCCAGCAGTTTATCGGGAGCTTCAAATTGAAGCTTCACCTTTTCTATCGGTTTATAATGATCAGGAAGAAGATTGAAGTCATTAGCGCCGATCACATCATAATCTGCAAACCAGAAATCAGGATAGCTCCAGTCTATAGGAGTAATAACACCGCTGTAATTCTCCTGAAAGTCCTGTAACTTCTCATGCCACTCCCTGTAATAGTAGTCTCTCTGATTTCTTACCCGCAGTAATTCCTTAAATTCTTCCTCATTTTCCTTACTTTCGGATTCTGCATTCATCTGATAAAACAGGATATGATCTGTCACTCTGCGCCACTCGATTCTCATATAAGGATTACGGATAATCAAAACACTGGAACGAACTGCAGAATTGGAGTCAAATGTCTTTTCCGGCAGGGAAAGGATCATATCTACACTGTAGGTATCCAGTATCCATCTGCGGACCTTTTTGCTTTCGTTTCTGGATGAAAACAAGAAACTGTCAGGTACGATAATGGCTGCACTTCCGTCTGGTGCCAACGCCTTAAGACTCCGCATGATCAGTAAATTATACTTCCCTTTGATATTCCATAGATCATCCGACAGATTCCACACCTTATCCTCTACATTTTCATTACTGAAAAGAGGATTCGCCAGCACAACATCGTAATGCCGATCCATCTCTTCTTTTAGAAGATCTTCTTTCACATCTTGAATTATAAGACCCGCAAAGATGCTCAATATCTGTGCTGAGATCCGCAGTTCCTCATTATTTTCTTCCCCATACAGCTCTGCGTATTTTAAGTATCTTCCCGCAGCAATAAGCATCTCTCCTGAGCCATACTGCGGATCCATGACGGCAATTGGTAAAATAAATATCCCGGATCCCCATTCCTGATTCAAAAGCTGCAAAAGCTGTGTTACCATACTTTCCGGCAAAACATATCTGCCTTTATCCGCTCTGCTGCCTGTGCACAATTTATGTATCTGGCATATC
Source organism: Lachnospiraceae bacterium (assembly GCA_014803415.1). Lineage (GTDB taxonomy): Bacteria > Bacillota > Clostridia > Lachnospirales > Lachnospiraceae > Suilimivivens. Next base: position 68,988 of record JAAVBZ010000003.1, on the reverse strand, counting down.
ACATCGTATAATGCATCCTTGTCGCCAGTCTCTTCCCAAAGCTCACATATTTCTTCGGTAATTTCCAGTATATGGCGTAATACGGAACTCTTTTTTATTGTAAACTGAAATCCCTGAAGGCCTGAAAACATTTGTCTCTTTTTGGAGTTGCCCTCAAACTCCTGTACCATACTGTCTAAAAAGACGTCCATCATTTCCTGTGACTGACCATGCAATTCCTTAAGATCGATAGCCAGCTTGTATTTATTGCTTCCGGATACTGACATTTCCTGCTCTTTTTCAAAATACCCGCCGTAAAACAAACGCATTATCAGCAGAAACCCTGTCTCATTAAAGAGCACTGTCAGATTTTCCGAATATTCCATACGATAGAAATCTATCACTGTTCTAAAGATGCGCAGTATTTTATCTATTTTTTCTTTTAAAAAATTTTCCTCTGACGATTTATCATTCATATATCTATTCCTTTTCGCACTTATATGGTTTTTCTACTTTCTTATCCAATTCTCTCGTGACCATGCAATAAAAGCAGAATAATCATGCTTACATTTAGTATGAAAAGAAGTCCTTTCTTTAACTCCAGATTTTCTGGTAATTTCTGCTAATCTAAGTCTGCTTATCTGTTTTCTATTTTTTGGTATTGTTAGAATCATTTTTCTTCTCCTTGTACAATAAAACGTATTTTTATTGTAACATATTGCTGAATTATCGTCAATTTTATATAGGAAAATGATGTTCATTGAAACAGCGCTCAAGAATATTGCCTTGAATACAATTATGGAAGAAGTTGATTTAAGCAGCATCTATGACATGTATGATAAAGCTGTCAGTAGCTATAAAAATGCTCCCTCTGGCACTCCAGAAGATATTAAAAAGAAATACCAGAATAATAAGTTAAATCTTCAAGGTTCCATACAAAACTTTATTGCCACAGCTTATCGAAAGGTAATCCTAATATCACCCACTTTTATAATAATATAAATTATAATGAAGTCCCACTTTGGGCAATTTTTGAAATTATTACTATGGGTGATTTTGGTTATCTGCTTTCCTGCTTAACACTGGATATGCGAGAGAAAATTTCTCGTGCAATAGGCATAAACCTTTCTTGTGACACTAATTGTGAGCTTATTTATAAGTATGTTTATGCACTCAAAGATCTAAGAAATGCTATAGCGCACAACAATGTTGTTTATGATACCCGTTTTAGAAAATTTGATCCTTCTAAACCAATGAAGCAATGCCTGATTTTAGAAATTGGACTACCTTACATAAATTTTAAAACAATTGGAGATTATATAGTTCTTATTTGCTATTATCTGAAACTATTGAACGTATCAAAAACTGAAATAAAGTCATTCATACGTGAATTTGGAAAAATCACAAAAGAATACGAAAGTTCTGTAAACACAAGTATTTCTTCTATTACCCTTCACAAAGATTTAACTTCTCGTATGATAATCTTGAGCAATTTTATATAATTCTTGCATAATTTACAAGTTTATAGTATAGTATAAATAGCAATTGGGAGATGCGTTTGCGGACACATCTTTGGAGGAGTCAGAGTAATCTGGCTCCTCTTTGCTTCCTATCAAAAACAGCCTAAGCCAAGATCTCCTTCATCTTCTCTGCATACCCCTCCACTGTCATAAATTTCTTACCCAGACAGTTCCGGGAATATTTTCCGGTCAGTTCTGTATCATTCCACAGTTTTTCTATCTTCTGTGTCAGCTCCTCTCCGTTTCCGCTCTCAAACAATTCTCCCGTAACGTTCTCATCGATCAGCTCCGGTATCCCTCCTATGTCTGCTCCCAATACAGGAGTGCCGTATTGAATGGATTCCATCACGGAAAAGGGACAATTCTCATACCACTGGGAAGGATAGATACTGAATCTGGCCCTTTTTATCACGTCTTTTAATTCACTTCCAGTCAGAAATCCTTTATTTTCTATGTTCTTAATACAATTTACCTGTTCTTCCAAAGGACCTTTTCCCGCAAACACAAATTTAATATGAGGAAGTCTCTCGCAGGCCTTTAAAAGCGTCTCTATTCCCTTTTCCCTGGAATAGCGGCCAAAATACACCACGTAATCTTCTTTCTTACTCTCTTCTGATCCATCTACGCTGTCAGCTGCCGTAATAAAATTGTACATTAACACGGTCTTACCCCGAAGAAGCGGATTATGCTCCAATTTTTCCTGAATAAAGCGGCTGGGGCAGATCACGGTATCAATGTAGCGGTATGCTTTAAAACATTTATAAAAGTAGCCTTCGGCCATTCCCAGAATGCTTTTTACCTTCGAGTTATGGATGCAGTTTCCTTTCATACAGTTAATATATGCGCCGTCTATGCACTTTTCGCAGTTCTCCTCTGTTGCCGGACAGCGCAACATATGGTTGGGGCAGATCAACTGGTAATCATGAGCGGTAAAGATGATCTTCACCTTATGTCCTGACTGCTTTTCATACTTTTTCACTTCATAAATAACAGAAGGGGTGATCTGAAAATTAAAATTGTTCAGATGTACCACATCCGGTCCGAAATCATCAAGCACCTTGCGGATAGCCCGTCTTGCTTCTGTTGAATAAATAATTTTAAACGGGTATATCAGCCTGGAAAGCTTCCCTGTATGAAAATCCATATTGCCGGTATAGCTCTCCGCATGATTGCCTACAATATTTCTTTCATCCTGCATCCCGAAATACTGTACCTCATATCCTTCTTTTTGAAGCTGCTTTCCCAGCTCGAATATATAAGTCTCCGATCCGCCGTTGGGATAGAGAAACTTATTTACGATCAGAACCTTTTTCATAGACTTCTCCCTGCCCGGCTCTTGCTATGCGTTCAGCGCCGTAAAAATATTTAATCATGAAAATGACTGCCACGATCATTCCTGCTGTAATACTGCTGCACACCAGCCCTCTGATATGTTCCATTTTCACAATACCGCCGGAATAAATGATCATCTTCGTTTCCCCGCCTGCATAGCCTATCACTGCATCTGCTTCCTTTGGAACATCTGCCGGTGAGCTCAGATAAGCCGATTCCAGGCTGTCTCTTGTTCTTTGAAGGACTGCTATATCACAGGATGGTTCGGGAACCAGTATGCGTTCCGGTTCTTTTTTCAGTCCCTGATATGCCAGAGCGCCGACAAGGCATCCCACCAAAACCGCAATGATAATAGTTTTTTTTCTTCCCGCTATTCTATTTGCAGCAGCATTCCAGATTCGGCGTGGTTTTTCAAGCGAAAACACATACTCCCTGTAAAAGTATCCCGGCATATGAATTTCTGCTTTCTTCTCTTCCTCAAACAAAATATCTTTCATAAACAACAGGGAAATATTCTTAAAAGAAGTATTGAACATAAAAGGCTCCGTAACCCCCGCCGCCAGACAAGCCAGAATAGCACAGAGCTCCTGTCCTTTCTGATCCCTGCAGTATTTATGCACCAGCATAAAATAAGCCAAAAAGATTACTGCAAATAAGACAGTCCCGTAAGTTACAAATGCAAACACGTAGGAATTATCCATGGTCAGCTGTGATGTTATGATATCGGAAAGCCTAACTCCAAATAACGTGGGCGGAGAAAGGCTCAGAAAATGTCTGGCCAGATTCAGCCTTGTATTGGAAATGTCATTGACAATGTCGAAAAGTTTTCCCTGTAAAACCACAGGCGCCAGCAAAGAAAACAATACGCAAAACGGCATTGCCATCTGGATCAGTATCTTTTCCGCTATATTCAGATTCTTTTTATATTTCCAGTATAGACTGATCAGCAGATAAAAAGTGACTGCGATCACTCCTGTATTACTGACAGAATAAATATAGATCACAAGATTTCCCAGCATAAAGAAAAAGGCGGATTTTAAATCAAATTTCTCCCCCAGAAGATAAACCAGAAACATGACAAATACCAGATAGGAAATATGCAGTACATTGGGATGGCTGTAGCCCAGCCCCCATCTGATGATCATACCCATACCCAGTTTTTCATGCACTTTAAAGGGCCCTTCCAGAAGATGCAGCGCATTCAGCCAGGTAAGACCGAGAAACGATACAGACCACACAAAGCCACCCACTGCAAATACCCTCTTAAGGGGTACATTCTTAAGTCCTGTTATCATAAAGATATAAAGCAGCGCTCCTTTTTCTCCCGATATCAGGTAAATCCCTCCGCCAAGGCACAGCAGTAAAACAGTAATAACAAACTCTTTTTTCGTATATTCTGTCAGCCACATTTTTGCTGCCCATGCAATAACGGCAGGTACAAGCAAAAGCTTAAAGAAGGTCTGTCCGTCATACAACCCGATTCCCTTCGCCAAAAGCAGCAGCGAAAAAAATACATAATATAAAATTTCTCCAATTGAAACTGTCATTACTTTTTCTGAAGCCAAGGCTATTTTCTCCTCAAATATGATTTGGTATCTTTCGATTTCTTTTCCATTTACTGAATTTTTCCTTCCGGGCTGATAAAACGCCACCCCTGCCACAGCTCTTCCATTTCCTTCTTGTCAAAGGTCTGGGTATTTTTGTGAATGGTAGGTCTTATCATGATCTTTCCTTCATTGCCATTAAGCCTGGCTCCCCAGAAGCTGAAAGTCGAATTGGCACAAATATTGTGTTTGCAATTGCTCATCAGCCACATATCATAAAAACTGTCCCTGCCATGATTAATGTCAACGATCGTATATTCTTCTCCCCTGTATTTTTGTTTTACATAGGGAATGTCATCAGAGAAAAGATAAAAATGCACATCTTTTTCCTCTGCTTTTATCATTTCCACAGCCTTGTCATAATACGCGTCCGTACAGATATTTCCAAACATGGCCCTATTCTCTTCATTCAGATAGTCCCCACGCCTTATGTGCACGCTGACGGAAGTACACTCCTTCATCTCCTGCACCATCTGCCGATTCAGCGGATTATTGCTTTCGGGAAACTGAATCTTCTCCCGCAGATCATACAAAATATCGGCATAATATTTCTCACAGGCAAAATAGCCGCTGAGATACATATTATCAAAAGTAAGCAGCTCCGGATGATAGATCTGACTTTCCTTAAACCAATGAACAGTGCCCGGAAGAAATTTTCTACGCAGTTTCCCCGGTATGCCCTCAGGCCCGATCAGTTCAGCTTTTTCTTCCTTTGTGCAAACTTCAAAAACCAGTCTGTCAAACAAAGTAAGTTCCAGTTTACGCTCCGTCACTTTATTGTTTTTACTTTTTTCCTGAACAGCTCTATCCGTAAACCAGGAAAGATCCAGTCTTGCTTCTTTGCCCATTCTCACAAATTTTCGATAAAGAGCATACTGCTGAAGCTGATTTCCAAGACCTCCCGCTACTTCAATAATGATCATGCTTTTTCCTCCGTTATGGCAAACAGCGACAATGCTGGTCCAAGAGACCATGGGTAAGCACCATATATCTGAGGGTACATACTAAAACCCTGGCATTCTGCAAGGCAGCCGTATATTTTACCATCCTTTACAGAATTCCATAGAGCTTCTCTCCCTCTCAGCATGCGGGACTTATGAATACCGATCAGTACCTTGGAATTTAATGATTTGGCAATTGCATACAAGATCATAGCAGTAGCCGAGGTATCTATAGGACCATCCTTTGCAACCAACTGCCAGCTGTACAGACCTCCCTCTAACTGATAAGCTTCCACTTTATCCACCAGACGCCGGTAAGCCTGTTTGATCATGTCATAGCTGGGTCTTGCTTCCTCCATATATTCAAGACTTTCCGCCATTCCCATCATCAACCAGCCTGCTGCCCTTCCCCAGCCTATAATACCGTATTTTACGCCGCTTTCATATTCATAGCCGTGATATGGCAATCCAGTCTTTGCATCCATGCCAAACTCAATAAAGTTCTGCATCTGTGTAATTGCCAGATTGATCGCATTTGAATCTTCATATGTACTGCCGTATTTACATAAAAAAGGGCACACCATCCCGATTCCGTCTGCAAAGACATAGCCGTTCTTCTGCTTCGGCCGATAGACGAAACTTCCTGCCTTATCAGTTTCATGGTTGAACAGATACTGTGCAATTTTATCCGCCGCCTGTTTGTACTTTTCGTCTCCCGTGATCTGATGAAGATCGATAAGTGCCATACCGCTGACTGCATCATCAAGATAATACAATTTGCATCCCTTGTTGATCCACCGGTCATAATAACGTTTAAGACAATCCAGAATTTCCCTTGCTTCCTCCGAATTTTTGTGCTGCATATAATAATCCGTAAGACCGTTCGCCAAAAGTCCATTCGGCCAATTCACTTTATCTACAGGCTCTGTTTTTACGCCTGTCATGATTCTTACCGTTCTTTTTATGCGTCTGCCTATCGTCCTTTTGGGATAATGCAATAACTCATATTCTGCTTGCTTCAACATTTCCTTCATCATTCATTCTCCCTCCCATACTTTTCTATCCATTCCTCTCTGGGAATCGCAACCACGCTCTTTTTGCCATAAAAATCCCGGGTAACTGTGTTCGCCCATGCCTCCGGGTCAGCCGTAACCGGCATATGCATAAGAGGTCCCTGGTCATCATTTATAAAAGGAACCACCACATCACTTACATTTTCCTCCATTAGCAAGTCCGTCTGCAATTCCATCTGCTCCTTAAAGTCAGCTGCCTGACCGCTGGTAATATAAGATAAGCAGATGTAGGATGTGGTCTGCTTCACATTTCCTTTACAAAGCACTAAAAGAACTGCTAAAATACAAAGTCCCGGCATTACCACCCTGCTGTGAATCCACGCCTTTATATCTATATCTTGTTTCGCTCGATTTTTCTTTTGCTCCTTTTTATGCCAACTACTCTTGATCTTTCCGGCCGCTTTCTCTGCAATCACCGCCAGAATTCCCAGCATCATCAATAGAAACACCTGATAATTCGTATTATACACTCCAAGGGAAACTTCGACATCTGCATAAATTGCGGGCGCCTGCATGGCACTATATAAACAGTATAAACCAATGACAATAAAAATGGGATATTTTATATGATATTCCTGTTTCTGGTTTATAAAGGCTTCCAGCAATATCAGAAATAACGCCAATAGGCCAATCCACATAATAGGCTTTTCCTTCATATATCGGATGATATCCAAAATTCCCTGCACAAAGGACATTGCAATGGTGGTAAGTCCTTTTGAAACGGAAAAACCAAATTCTCCGCCTGCCCTGACATTGTTTCCGGGAGCTTTCATACTGATTATCAGGCCAGCCATTTCTAAAAGCATGGGAATTACCAATATGATACCCCTATCATACCATTTCCTTGTCTTTTCGCAAAACCAGATAGAAATACCTGCGTAAAAAACTGCGATCAAAGCAAATAAAGCTGCCTGATAGTTGGATCCCCCCAGCAGTATCATGAAAATCGTGATTCCTGCAAAATATCTTTTCCGGCGGGTATCTATATACTGTATCAGCCATAAACCAAGGAACTGGCACATAGCAAAGGGCAACATGTAATGAACCGTTCCGTTATACCAGAAAAGCGCTGATTTAATACCTGGAACAAATTCTATGGTGAGCATTAGGTACAGCAGCGTAATGATCAAGACACTCCACTTGTCAAAATGAAGCTTCTTCCGGAAAATATATTGAAAGAGTAAAAAGGTGCTTCCCAACAGTAAAAATAGCATTAGAAAAGTAGTAATTACATAAGCGTGCCTGCTAAAGACCTCCGGTTGAAGGGAAAATACAAAGATACTGAACCACGTTCCCTGCCAACTGTAATATAAAGAGCGTATCGTCTGTATGGATGCCTTAATCACTTCAATCAATGAATGGGAAGAAATCCATGCTGTCCTTGTATACACACCATATCCATAATCATCCCCTGAAGCCCTGTTTACAAAAGACAGATAGCAAATCGGGAGCATAAGCAGCACAAAGACTCCCACACTCGCCCATGCCAGCCATTTAACAGACAGAAGGCTGCAACATCTCTGATACAAATTTTTCTTTACGTTCTTTTCTTCCACCTATACTTGTCCTTTCATTTTCATGACTTACCGCTTAAGCTTTGCCATTACAAGATTCTGTAGATACATGAATTCTTCAGTTTTCCTAAAAAGCGCTAAAAATAGTCCATTAAATACCACACAGATGATCACAAACATCAACCCAAAAGACACCACCGTCACAGAAGGCATCACGACGTATTTTATCAAACTGAGAAGTAAAAACAAAGCAAATAGCAGTATGATGTATTTTACGGAATCTATGAAATACTCTCTTACCGGCTTATCCAAAATAACTTTATAAATTATAACCGGCTTTGTCACATTGGCGATCAGTCCCGACACAATGGTTCCAATATAAATCCCTACAAGNCCGATTTTCTGTACCANCACAATAGANAGNANCAGATTCACCACTCCCTGTATCAATGCCAGATACTTGTCCTGCTCAAANACGCCTGCCGCTGTTTTAAAATTAGACAGCACTATCCTGTCGCCCTTAAAATAATAATCAAGTAATATACAGATTACCACGGAGAAAGCAAGTGTTCTTTCTTCTCCCANCCATAACTGAATNAGCGGCGTCAACANCATAGAAAATCCTATGGCTGAGAAACCGTAGATCCAGCAGGCAGCAAACCGGTAAACCTTAAAAATCTGGTACTGCTTATCCCTCGACTCNGTGGCNAAAAGATTGCCAAAACTGGAAAGTACTGAATTAAAAATGATATTCACCACATTTGCGACGGAATTCAAGACCATATTATAATTATCTACAAATCCGCTTATGACTGTATTGATAAAGCCGCTTATGATCATACTGTCTGTCTGCAGCCTTGCCACATCTCCTATCTTGTGAAACATAAGCGCTTTGGTTTTTGTAACAATCTCTCCTGTTTCCTCCTTGGAGAGTTTTTTCACATCTTTTTCTTTCAGATAAGGATATTTTTGGTTCAGGTAGTAACTCACAAAAATCTTCTGCAAAAGCTCCACGCCGGCAGCAGTCAGGAGATATGCGTAAAAATTGCCGGTAGTGATAATTACGACCATCTGCAGCAGTACCGTTATCATCTTAGTAATTGTAATAATATTGGTCTGAATATAGTTTTTCTGCTCCGCATTGATCAGGCTGTATTTATAGGAAACAAAATAAGTACTCACCGTATTGAACAGGAAAATGTAATAATATAATGTCAGATCCCGTACCGGAATGCCTTCTGAGTTCTTAATGATATAGGATAAAAAGGGAGAACAGGCTANCCCCAGAACCGCTACCACGATCCCGATGATCCTGTACGCCTTTTTGTACAGCTGCATATAGGATTTTATTTTTTCAACGTCGCCTCTGGCAACAGGTTTATATAGGCTGTAGTTCAGAGCTGTCCCGATGCCAAGCTCCGCCATGGANAGCACAGAGAGCATATTGGTGTAAAGTCCGTTTACCCCNTTTAAGGTATCGCCCAGATACTGAATAAACATTGTTCGCAGTACAAAGTTGAGAACCTGCGTTATTAAGTTTCCTATCTGCCCAAAAGCTATATTTTTTACAGCCGCCTGAACTCTTCCCATAGTTTGTCTACTTCTTTCCCNGTCTGTAATGCNCGCTCTTTATAAGAAGGCATGATTTCCTTAAGTCTGCTCCTGATTTCCGTTTCATGATCAAGAAGCCACTTAAACCCTTTNGTCANGTCTTCTTTGTTTTNNAGACTCTGAACAGGAATCACATAATGTTCTTCTTCNCCAAACAAATCTTTNGCAATNCCTCTTGCTTTAACAGAATACCCNACTACCANNGTAGGCACNCAGGANGAATACGCCGCNATCGTGGCATGNGTCCTGGCTCCTACAAATAACCGGCATCTGCCNATGAACCCCTTNAGTTCTTCNCATGTNCCATCCGGTATTTCCAGNACTCTGCCTGTNGATNGAAAAGCATCATATAGTTCGCGGATNGGCTTCCTNTCATCNTTTCTTTCCCACACCACATGNGGNATCAATGCAATCTGCATNTNCGTGTTGTCTATGATATANTGNATCAGCATNCTGTANTTTTCCATNGTGANGCCNGCTTTGCTTTCATTATCCTGAATCATGGGACTNANATTNATTCCTACNGTATNATNNNTNTCAAATTNNTCCGGCAAGGGNAATTCNTTCCNNGCAAGNGTAAACGCNGGATCTGGNAAGCAGAAAATNTCNGGCTTCACATCTCTTNCANTCTCATCTNCCATTCNCTTTAAAGCCTCATAAGTAATNCTCTCCCTTGCAACAATNGNATGNTATNGCATCAANTCCTGNACNATCTGNTCNNTCAAAAGNANCTCCGGNTCNATGGAACAGCCCAGAAGCATAGTTTTCGCGCCAGCCTTATTAAAAGCTGCATTTGTAAGTCTTAGGTCTTTCAGCATATTCTCATAGCAATAGTTATCCCCGCCTATGGAAATTGCAAGGGGCGGTATCTTCCCCTTAAAGATCCCCTGATAGCGGTACCTGATAAAGCTCTCTTCATCTCCCGACAGCTTGCGATAACCGTAATAAAGGACATGGGCAAGCCTGTGTTCCTCAAACTTTCGTTCACTGTGTATCTCACACAATTCTTTCAAAGAATACCTGGCATCCTCATCGCCATAATAGCTGACCAGGACAGGTTTTTCCTTGATCATGTGACAGATGCTGTTTACAATCGCCTCACAGCCATGATTACCGCTGCCTGCATGCATATACATAATTAGCTTCGTCTCTTCCATGGTCGTTCCTGCCTTCTCATTTGCCCCGCATATGATATAAATACAAATATAACTGCGGAACATACAAAAATAACTTCGTTTTGATCTTATAACCGCGGGACAGTCCTTCATATGCCCCTGCTGTCCTGATTTCTTTCTCCAATTTATCATAACAGATTCTAACATATTGCTTCATCTGTTTTCTTTCCTTAAGCGGCAGTGATGCCAGCTTTCCCACCGTTAATAGAATGCCCATGATCAGGATCATGGTTACCTGATCATTCAATTTTTGATCGATCTTAAGAATTTCCTCCCTCGCCAGTTCCCAGCATGTGATCTGATCCATATAGTGCTTGGAAAATTTCCGGTTCATCGCCCCTTTAGGATTCTGATAATACCCATATCCGGGATAATCTGTTTCTGCGATGCTTCTTATATATGGCAGAAGCCTTACAAGAAACAACATATCCTCTCCTATGCTGAGTCCTTCCTGAAAGCGGAGATTTCCGATAGCCGCGCGCCTGTAAAGCTTACTCCAGCACCGGCTGTTCCCGTTTAATAACTGTTCCTTCAAATATACGGAAGGAGTATATTTCACTGCCTTATTAATATGATATCCGCTGATAAGGAGCTTCTGCCACTCTTCTTCTTTTCCCCATGGCAAAAATCCGCATCCTGCCACATCACTTCCTGTTTCCAGAATACTGTTGTATAACACCTTTAGCATTTTGGGGCGCAGCCTGTCATCAGCATCCACAAAAGTAACATAAGTGCCTCTCGCTGCATCTAAACCGGCGTTTCTGGCAGCTGAAACTCCCCTGTCTTCCATATTGATCACGCGGACATTCGAATATCTCTGGCGAAGTCTGACACAGACTGAAGCAGTATCATCTGTAGAACCATCATTGATAATAATAACCTCCAGATAATCATAATCCTGGGCTTCAATACTCTCTATACATTTTTCCAGATAGTCCTGTCCATTGTAGACCGGCACGATCACACTTATTAAATGATTCATAAATTCTCCAACATTATTTCTTACGATAATACCAGATCATTGCAAGGCGAAGAAGTGTACACGTCAGCAACCCCGGTCTTTTCATTACCAGATAGATAAGCCGGTTAGCATTCAATTTTACTTCCACCGGAGTATTTCTTATCAATTCCCTTACTTCCCGGGATCTGCAGATGTCCAATATATTTTTTCGGTATCCTTTCGGATTTCCTCTTGCCTCATTTTTCAAAACCAGCATCAGCATAAAGATATGCTCCTGATCCGCCTGTTTTTGTCTGACTGTCAGTTCGTCCCCTTCAAACTTATCGTTAAGGATTTGAAGGATAACTCTTCTGAGCAGCTGCATATTTTCATACATATTTTTGTCATATTTATGTGCCATAGATCCCGTCAGATACAAATAATGATAATACGCCTTGTGATCCATGATAAAAAGCCTGTCACAGTCTATCAGAGACGGCAGCGTAATTGTGGTATCCTCACTCATCACAACTGCAGGATCACTGTATTTCATATTGTCCTCGATCAGCTTCCGGCCGAACAGCTTCATGCATCTTGATATAGTCACATACCGGTTTTCTCTGCCCAGAAGATTGGGTATCACTTCTTTCAGGATAGCCGCTCTGTCATATTCGCCGCTTGGAAGCTGCTGCCACACATATTTTTGACTTCCGTCTTCTTTCTCTATAATATAATCACTGGCAATGATCTCTCTCTCATTTCCGGTAAGCTTTTCCGCCATTTCTTCTATCATAGACTCATCGATCCAGTCATCACTGTCCACAAAGCATAGATACTGTCCGCTGCTTACTTCCACACCCTTCTTCCACGCCGAGATCAGTCCGCCGTTTTCTTTATGCACAGCATGAATTCGTGTATCCTTTTTTACATACTCATCGCAAAGCTGTCCGCTTGTATCTTTAGAACCGTCATCTATAAGCAGTATTTCCAGATTACAATAAGTCTGATTCAACAGGGAATCCACACATTTTTCTAAATATTTTTCTGCATTATATACTGGAACAATAATGCTGATCTTATAGTCCTTCATTTCACTTTACCTCCAAACCGCTTCATAAATACCCAGAAGCTGTTCCATATTCTTTTCTATGGAAAACTCTTCTGCAACTTTCTTTCTGGCGGTTTTGCCAAGTCTTTCACATAACGTGCTGTCTGCCAACGCTTTTTCCAGTCCTTGCCTTAAAGATTCCGCATTCTTCGGCTCAACCAGAATACCCGTTTCTCCATCCTCTATCATCTGAGGGATTCCCCCAATTCTGGAGGCAACCACCGTGCAGGAATGAGACATCGCTTCTAATATGGACACAGACTGTCCCTCAAAATAGGAAGGAAGAACAAAAACATCACATTTTCTAAGATATTTTTCCTTTTCTTCCCCGGTTACCCAGCCAATCCATTCTACAAGACCTGAAAGCTCTTCCACCTTCTTCTGCAATTCCTGTTCCTCGAAAATCCCCCCTATATACAGTTTAACGTCTGGGAACTTTTCTTTCAAAACAGGCATGCTCTCAAGCAATTCTTCGATTCCTTTTGCCTTACATATTCTTCCAAGAAACAATAGTCTATGCTGTCCGTACTCCTTCGCTATCGGCAAAGGCACCTGTATCGCATCCGGCAGTACCGTAATTTTATTCTTATCAATTATCCTTCCAAAAAAATCCTTAAAAGGAGGCGCCAGCACCAGAAACGCATCTCCCATGGACAATATCTTTTTTACCTTTTTTCTGCCTTTATCCCCAAGCTGTCTGTTATAAAAGCCTTCAAAGTCACCTCCATGCTGATGGATCACGATTTTTTTATGAAATACTTTCGCCGTTCTTATAAAAAAAGATTTACGCATGTAACTTGTGTCGGAAGCCATATTGACATGTACGATCTCATATCTGGGAACTTTCCAAAGAAATCTGAAATAAGCTATTACAGCCTGTATCATCTTGCGGATTTTTGACCCTTCCACCATGGTGCCTATATAGCACAGGTCGATTTTTTTATCAAGACCTGCATCATAATAATTGTTTACTACACCGGAAATACCTCCATGTACACTTCGGTCCGGTCCCACCATCAATACGCGCATGCTTTCCTTTCCTTCACTCCCCTGATATATTGCAAAATATCCTGCACCAGATATCGTCTATAAATATCTTCTGACCACAGGTATCTTCTTCAATATCCATGTATAAATAAAGCCTCCCAAAAACGTAAGTAATATATACACGCTATTGGCAAATATGCCCACCGTCTTTTCTGACAGGAAAAGATAAACCGGAAGAAGCTGCCAGCGCAGGAAATTGTCAAACAAATAGATTCCGAACACACAGCTTCCAACTGTAGCAATCCACTTTTCTGCCTGCTCGCTTTTCGTCATTCCTCCCACCCATCTTTTTATCATACTGAAGGTAACAGGCGCCATTAAAAAAATGAACGAATCAGGAACGCTTTCCTGGTAATATCCGCTGATTCCCCTGATACAGTACACCAGTATTCCACTTAAAGCAACTGACAATACTAAAATAAGTATCAACTTTCCTGTGCTTAAGCGTTCATCTTCCTCTCTGTCCAGATAATATCCTAACAGCATGTAGTAGTAATAATCACCCACAAATCCAAAAGAGACTGAAATGCCCATCCCCATGCTAAGTAATGGTATGACGAGGTCTGTCAATACCCGCAGTCCTATCAGATAAAGTACCAGTTTCCCTTTGCAAAAAGGTGCCATCTTCCTAAAAAAGGGAAGCAACAGTAAAACACCGATATATGCATACAAAAACCAAAGGGACTCTCTTATCCCATTGGCCAGCAGACGGGAAATAAAATCCCCCACTCCATCTGATACGATCCTTCCCCTTGCCACATCAAATAAATAATAGAAAGCAGAAACTGTCACCAGTACGATCAGCATTCTGGCAATCCGCTTTCGAAACAGTTCTGAAAAGCTTTCCTCTTTTCCAAGCAGCAAGGCTCCCGAAACCAAAAAAAACAAGGGCACAGCCATTCTACAGAGAATCGCCAGGATCAGTGAATATAGGTGTGTGAAAATATTTCCCGGCACCGTATAATATATAAACCCATCTGTATGATTAAAAATAACCAACAGTACGGCAATGATCCGTATTACCTCAAGATAAATCTTTTTCTTCTGACTCATTTTGATCCTTTTCCGGTAAATACTACCTTAATAGTCTGCAGCAAAATTTTAAAATCCAAGAGCAATGACCAACTGTCAATGTATTTTAAGTCATATTTTACCACATCATCAAAATCCTCTATGTCACTTCTTCCACTGACCTGCCACAGCCCCGTCAATCCCGGAGTCATACTGATTCTCCTGCGGTAGTATTGATTATACTTTTCAAATTCATCCTCTGTCGGAGGCCTTGTCCCCACCAAACTCATATCGCCTTTCATCACATTATAAAACTGAGGCAGTTCATCAATACTTGTTTTTCTGATAAATCTCCCCACTTTCGTAATGCGGGGATCATTTTCTATTTTAAACATAAGTCCCTGCATCTCATTTTGTTTTTCCAGTTCTTTTTTTCGCTCCTCTGCATCCAGATACATAGAACGGAATTTATAAATTTTAAACCGTCTTCCGTTTCTTCCGATGCGGGTCTGTGAAAATAAGACCGGACCGGGAGAATCCAGCCTGATCGCAAGCGCTACAAAGGGGAAAAACAATGCCGTGATCATCAGCCCCACAAATCCGCCAAGTATATCAATCGCACGCTTGATCACCATTCTCTTATAGCTGCTCTGGAATCTGGTATAAGTGACCACTGTATAATCGCCGAAATTCTCTATTCTGCCTCTTTCACCGCTCATTCCCGGCACTTCCAGATTATAATGACAATCCACTCCCATTTCGCCAAAGCTGTGCAGCAGATACTCCACACTATTTTGTGCAACAGAAGGAGCGCTGATAAATACTTCATCCAACGCCATAGTGGTTGTCATATGAATAATTTCCTGCTGTTCCACCACAGGTATACCGTCAAAGCTATCAGCGTTATACTTTTCCCCTATACATCCAAGCGCTACGATCTGATAATTAATCCCCAGCTCTGCCCTGAGCCTTTGAACTGTTTCTTCTATCAGATTGCTTTCTGTAATGATCATGATCTTGATCACACTCTTGTCAGAAGAAAAGCTTCTTCTTAGCATTTTTTTATATCCGCAGTGCAGTAAAAATGTAAACAAAGTATTAATGATCACAAAGTAAATCATAGTCAGACGTGAAAAAACATCTGCCCATTTCAAAAAGTACATGATTCCTTCTACGATCAGGAACATATATGCGCTATATTGCAAAACTGCCATTCCTTCTTTCCAGATATTCCTGCGCAAAAAATTTCTGTTCCAATCCAGAAAAAAGCTATAGATGGTACAAAACAGCAAAAAAGCAAGGCATACCTGAAAATGCACCTCTTTATCCCCCATATCCCGGAAATTCCCAAAACGGATATAGGTCGATAACAGGAACGAAATTCCAATGCCCAGAAGATCCAGAAACCAAAGACCATATGTCTCAATCACTTTGTTTTTACGGCTCATCCACTGTCCCCCGTTCTCTTAAAGAGCATTCCGGGAATCTGCCAGAAATACTCTTTTTCTCCCTTATCTACATGAAACATAGGCCCAAAGCACATTCCAATCAAAAACAACGTATAATCCCGAGCAAGATAAACAGAAATAATATGAGCCTCAACCAAAGTATAAATGAATAAAGATGCAAGCATCATAACACCCATATATTCTTTTTCCTTATATAATTCCCTTATCAGCAATGACAATATAATCACATAAATAACAGCGGGTATAATACCATACCAGTAAAAAAGCCTGACCCATCCCAGATCGAAATAGTATTCATTCTCTGTCACCCCAAACAGCGTCCAGGTAGGCAGCGTCCCTGCATGTGATGCAGAATCATAATATAAATTGACGATTCTGCCAGAAAGCAGTCTGTCAAGCTGCCACACAGCCGGATGATATGGCACTTCTTTACTAAAAGCTGCTGCTATCCATGCAATCCCCGTACACACCAAAAGAAGCAGCGCCGTCATCCCATAAAGAAGGGATGACTGACGAAGCCTGGGAATACAGATCATCAATGCGGAGAACACAATTGCAAAAGCAGTTCCCAGCATTCCCGTTTTCGATCCTGTCAGCAGAAACATACCTATATTCATCGCAAAAAGAACCGCAAGCCAATATTTTTTCATACTGCTTCCATACAGGTATAGAAACAGCAATACCAGCATAAAAAACATGCCGTGAAGGGCGTTGGGATGTCCCATGCCAAGACAGTACCTTGTCTCTACCATATCTCCTCTGAAAATGCCTGTCACACTTACCGTTCCTAAAACTCCTGCAAGAGACAACAAAACCAGCAGCATACAACCTCCAAATACCACTTTAAACATGTAGGAAAAAACTGCTCTTCCATTCATATCCCTGCAGGCTGCGATCATTGTTACGATCCGAATAATTTCGTTTCGCCCCGTTGCCAGATAAGAAATAGCCCCCAGTGCTTCAAACAGGATGAGCACAATCCATTCTCCATTGGTGTACTGAGTCATACATATCTTCATTGCAAATAAAAGGAAGGTAATTTGAAACAATCTTCCTTCAATAGGATTGGTAATCGCACTTTTGTCTATGAGCAATATCAACAATTCAATTGTAAGGGCCGTAAAAAAAATGAGTTTTCCTACCCTGTCCTTATTCATGACTTTTACCCTCTGCTGCCTGCCAGGCGTTTCAATTTCCTGACTGCCTTCCTGACAAACCTCTTGATTTTCATAGTTGCTCTGGTCCATACTATTTTGCTCTTGCTTACAGGCGGCATGATCAGATATTCATACTCCTGCCTGTGGTCCAGCAGATACCTGGGATAACTGTCATCTATTTCCACTCTTTTAAATTCTGCGTCTCTTCCGAACATATCCTGCCCAAGCAGCAATCGATCCGCTGCTTCCGCAAGAAGAATTTCATCATTATATTCCTGATGGGCAGCTGCCACCACCTTGGTGCCGATGCGCCTTGCAACATCCTTTTCGTCCCTGCTTCCCATATATCCGAAGTGCCATCCGCCATCTGCAACTCTTACGGCTTCCGGCGTCTTCGTAGATGCTTCCCTTAAACGTATAATGCCGCCTTCCGGTATGTTCTTCTTGCTGAACACTTTGGTTCCAAGCCAAAGCTTACGCTCTACCCCGGGAAATTCTCCTGTAATAGAGAGGAGTTTACCGGAAACCTCTTCCATATTCAGATAGCAGTAAAACATTCTCTGGGCAAAATGGTATATCTTATCCGGGTCAAATTCCTCAATTATCTTTTTCAGCACCTTGGGATTTGGAATCTCATCCACATCGCTTAAGATGATCACATCTTCATCTGCAGCATTTTTAAGTCCCTTTATCAGTGCATTCTTCTGAAAATTATCCCGAACATGAGTAGTGGCGTCAACCGGTGAATTATCCACTACGATATATTCAATTTTAGGAAGGAACTCAGAAAACAGCTCCTTATTCTTCTCAAAGCAAAGCTCTTTGGGCTCTCCTGAAAAAGTCACTGTGGCTTCTTCTATAATAAACTTGTCCACAATGGGATCCAGAATGTTCAGCCGAAGCTTTAAAATATCCAGTTCGTTGAAAAAGGGAATGCAGTCGTATACCATTATATTTTCCTCCAGAAAAGCAGCGGTCTCACCCTATCTTTGCATTTCATCCATGCTTTGGTCATCGGATTTTCAAACCGGGGATACTGTTCATTTCTTCCCCACCACTTATGAAAAGCAAAAGGTGCATCCACCTCCATGACTTCCGGCACAGGATGCTCATGGCTGAAATATTTCGCTACCTCCACCGGTGCATATTTCATACCGGCTTCTTCAAATCTATGCTTATTCATACAGCACAGGAAAGCATCTTCATTGTAAAAACCATCTTCATCTTTTTCCCACTTTAGATCAGCTTTTCTGGGAAATTCAAGGAAACGCTTGCTGCGAAGAGATACGCTGTTTCCTACTCTGCATAAATTCCCGTATATATCATGATAACAATGCTTCGTTCCCGGAGCCGGAACCGGCCATGGGGCACCGATATAGTCATATTCAAAGAACTCTTCCCGCCATTTTTCGGGATGTACCACAAAACCGTCATAATGGACCAAAAGCACATAGTCGGTATCAATATAATCCTGAAGATCATACACCATCTTATAGTTAAAGCAGTCAATATCCGTAAGTTTGGAAGTATGCTTATAAGTGATCCCACGGGGAAGAAAAAAAGGCTTTCTATGAGTGATCAGCACCACGTCGCCAAATTCGATCCCCTGCATACTGTATTCAAGTGCCTTTATGGTTTCGTATACCTTAACGCTGGTCATAGCTGCCAGAGTTACATTGGGAAGCTTTAATTTCTCACCGGCACTGCTGCCGGAAGCACTATAACCCATATTCTATCCTCACTGTTTCTTAAGTCTTCTGACCAGGGCTCTCTTTATTTTCTTTAAATAAAACCAGCCGTATATGCATTTGCTCCTGATCACCTGAGAAAAATGTCTCAACTTTCCCGGTCTTACGTTTCTGCGGGCATATTCCTTTGATCTCTTCTTATATTCCTCAAGCTCTCTTCTGCATTCATCTGCAGTAAACAGTCTTCCTTTTCTGTCCATGTAATGATACAGACTGTAAATATTCTGTTCTGAAGCCCAGTAGCCGTCAGATACATTGTGTCTCGCCCAATATTTAGGGGCAATGGCAAATTTTAAAGTCTCGCTTGTATGTGCCGGCAGACAGGCAAAGGAAGAATTAGAGAGCAGCAGATAATGCGCATTCTTCAAAGTCACATAATCTTTTCCCATGTCAAAATGATGGGCTTCAATCCCCGGCAGCATCTTGCCTGCCGCTTCCACATCATCTGTAACGATCATAAATTCCATGTCCGGGCGGATCTTTTTCATTTCCCTGATGCCATGCACCCAATACTTCTTATCAATAAAAAGCTCGGGGCTTCCCGTATATTCGCCGCCCCGCATATTAATGATACACAGATTTTCCCTGCTGTACTCGTAAGAATCATATTCAGGCTTTACATGAAGCCATTGCTTTACCTTGTCTATATACTTAATAAAATAGGATTCATCCTGCATATTGCCATAGATCAGTGTATTGTCTTTTACATGATGGATATTATCATCCCTGCCGCTGACATAACACCCATATTCCATATCATGTCTAGAATTTCCCACAAAAAGCCTTGTATCATCATCCTGATATATTTGAAAATTCTTCTTATCTTCCTGTGAGATCACATGCCCAAGGTCCATGTCCATAAAATACATTCCCCGGTCGCTGTGAATGTTTACGGCAAATATTTCCTGCCCTGCCGTACCGAACTCATATCCGTTTTCCTCTGCAATGGCCCTTGCCGTCACATAACAGAATAGCTGGTTGCCCAGCCCCTGCCCTTTTATGAACTCTGTTCCTATCATAATACCATCCTTTACAAGCTGGTTTCTATCAGTTTTTCATTTTCCACTTTATAGATCATATCGCATTTTTCAATGGTATTTAATCTATGTGCGATAATGATCATGGTCTTTCTGCCATGGAAGCTGTTAATGGCCTCCATAACCGCAGTTTCCGTATCATTGTCAAGTGCGGAAGTAGCCTCGTCAAATACCAGGATCTCCGGATCATTGTAAAGCGCCCTGGCTATTCCGATACGCTGTCTCTGGCCTCCCGAAAGGCGCACGCCTCTGTCTCCTATAGTGGTATCCAGTCCCTCCGGCAGTTCCTCCACAAAAGTTTTCAGCTGGGCTTCTTCAAGCACCTCCCAGATTCTCTCCTCATCTATCTTGTCCGCATCAATTCCAAAAGCAATATTGTCACGGATGGATTCGTCGATCAGATAAATGGACTGGGGGATATATCCGATCTGCGCCAGCCAGGATTCATAGTTTTTAAAAATATTGACGCCGTCACAGGTAATTTCACCCTCCTGCGCATGTAAAAGCCCAAGGAGCACGTCCACTATCGTGGATTTGCCGGCGCCGGAAGCCCCTATAATGCCCACAGATTTGCCCCTGGGCACAACCATATGAGCATCTTTGAAAATATTCTTATCGGAATCAGGATAGTGGAAGCTGATATGATCCAGTTCGATCTTATCTTCCAGTTTCAACTTTTCTACCTGGGAATTAGCCTTCATCTCTGCCAGCATAGCATCTGTCTTCATACCCTCCTGCAGATTTTCATAAACAAAATCCAGACTGGGCTGATCATATGCGATCTCGGTAATATACGTATTGATCCTGTTTACACTGGGCAGTACCCTGATGGCGGCTACTGCAAATGCTGAAATGGTGGTCATAATAGCTGTCACATCACCGCCGCTGCTGATATAAATTGTAATAAAAGCCAGCACACTGACAATAAATACTGTCTCTATAAGAAGCCTTGGGGTATTATTAAGTACCGCATAGTTTCTTGCTACGTCTGCTCCGACTTTACCTGTTTCATAATAATTTCTTACAAAGAACTCTTCTCTGTTTAAGACCTTTACATCCTTAAGTCCATAGGTAGCCTGGATACGCCACTTGGCAATACGGGACTGAATCGCCTGATTTTTAGCACCGATCTTATTAAGTCTTGGTTTAAACACTTTAACAATGAACAAGGTAAGAAGCCCAAATACCGCAATGATAAATAATGTCATTTTTACATCATTAAAGAGCAGTACAATAAAGATCAGGAAGGAAACCACTACCTCACTTGCCAGCTGAAGCATGGCCAGGATCAGGGAAAAAGTCTGAGGGATATCACCATCGGTAATACGAAAGACTGTAGGAATATCCGCACCAAGGTACTTTTCATAGGGTCTGTTCAAAAACTCTGCCATGACACGGCTGATCATTCTGTTTCTGTTCTGTGTGATAAAAGAATTCTGTTTATAGGTCAAAAACAGTATATACAGATTTTTAATAATATAGATCGCCATCATGCCAAGCAGAAGCGTCATGGTGACCTGCTTCACAGTCTCAATATGGAGAAGTCTGCAAAGCTCTTTGAGAATATCATACTTATTAATAAATTCCATCAGATCGTCAGGCGCTAAAAGTGCCTGCACCACGGGAATCATGGCGCCTACCCCCAGGGTTTCCAAAAGGCCGCCTATAAAGATCATTACTCCTAAGACCATTAATTGCATCTTTTGTTTCTTATCAAAAATATATCTGATCTTTCCGAATAAAGTTACTTTATTCATAAAATTCTTTTATCCTTTCCAGACAATAATACAATTATTCTCTGCTGTCAGCGGCTCTTCCGGTATTACGAAAGAACCGGGGATCTTTTTCAATAATTCCTCAAGTGTATAACCATCCAGTTTTTCGCAGGAAATAGAGTTCCATGTAATATATCCCTGCCTGGATCTTAAGATCACTTTTTCCAAATAGATATCCTGAACAGCCCGGACTAATTCCGAAAAGGCATAATTACTGATCACCAGATCATATTCGGTATTTACATCTATATTCGTTCCATCAATAAACCGGAACTTACCGGTATCGCCAAACTGCTGCAGATACTTCTCGGACAGCTTTAATACTTCCGGCAGATCAAATAAATAATATGTTTTTAATGATTTCAGATAGCTTGTGAGTATCCTGCCCTGACCGCCATAACCGATCCCGATCTCTGCAACGGAATTAATATCTTCTATATTAAGAAGCGATACGATATCTTTCAAAACCTTGACATATCTGAGCGTTGTAGGCGATACGTTTTTCTTGCTGCCATTAATATTGTAAGGAAACACTTTCGGTTTGCCGTAATTGTCATTTTTTCTGAAATTATCCCAGCAGCTATCCGAAAAGAGCCGATCCCCATCATTTATTCTCTTCAGATATTCTGTTCCGTCTTGCTGTGTAAGATGCTCTAATATATTATTATAGATTTCGTTTCTTTTAAAACGTTTAAAGATCATATTATTCTGCGACGCCAGATGGCAAAATACCGGATAATCCCCATCATCGGATGCGCTGGTTGTGGTCCTGCGGGATGCCGAATATTTTTTCATCTGATTCCTGCAATATTTGTTATAAATTCTATCTAAATAGTGTTCAAAGAACGCATTTATTTTTTCGACCATTCATTTATTCCTTTCCTATTTGACTATTCTGTGATTAAGTCTACCTCTCTTCCAATATTGTGTCAAGAAAAAGTCCGGGTGCCCTGTACGCCCTCAAAAATCTATTGATAAATGCAGGGGGTAAGTTTATAATGTTTTTAATTATGCTGATATATTGAGGTTGAGTAGCTATGCGTTCGAAAAGATCCAATACTTATAAGAAAAATAACAACGATTTCTTTTCCATATTCATGCTGATCTTCAGTATGATCTTTTACCTTTTTTTTGCGGTTTATGACGGCGCAGTTATTTGTGTGGATTCTCCCAGTTATATTGAAATGAATATCTCCAGAGAGCCTCTCTATCCCATGTTTCTTGCTTTATTCCGCTTTCTTTTTTCCTTTAGGGGTGCAGATTTTTACCTGACGGCTGCTGTTTTTGTACAGAGCATTCTTGCCGCTGTTGCCGCATGGTCCTTAGCCTCTTATATAAGGAAAGAGTTTTGCTTAAACAGACTCTTTTCCATGATTGTCCTTTTCCTTCCTCTTAGTGTATCCGCCTTATGCCGTTTTGCGGCAACCAGAGGATCCATGTACTCCAGCAGCATTTTAAGTGAAGGGATCGCCATTGCATGCTACCTGTTCTTTTTCCGTTATCTTCTTGAATATCTCATACATCATTCAAGAAAAACGCTGAAAATATGCTCTCTGCTCGTATTCCTTTTGATCTCAACCAGAAAGCAGATGTATTTTTCCCTTGCTCTTTTGGTGATAAGCATATTGTTTGTATCTTTTGCAGATAAAAAATATATGCGGGGAATTTTTACAACCCTGCTGTGCGCAATATCCATTTTTCTGGGAAATACTGCTTTGGATCTTTCCTACAACTATGTGTTGAGAGGTGAATTCGTACGGCATTCAAGTGACACCCGCTTTATTACGACCATTGCCTTCTATACGGCCGACAGAGAGGACTGCGCTTATATCGAAGATGAAGAAATACAGGATTTATTTTTGGAAATTTATGATGTCTGCTATCAGAACGGCTATTTAAAATCCAGCGCAGAAAAAGGGTGGCTTAACCGCGTCTCTCATTTTGGAGATCACTATGATCATATTCAGATCGATACCATGTGGCCCATGGTCAATCAGTTTGCCAAAGAACACGCAGGCAGCGATGTAGTCAGTTTAAATAAAAATGCCGATCAGATTATGAATACCATCAATCAGGCTTTGATCCCACATGAAATAGTAAAAATTGCAGGCACATTTGCAGATAATTTTCTTTCCGGATTAGTTACCACTGTTGCTCAGCGCAGATCTGTACTGATCTGGTATAGTTTATTCATTTACCTTGTTTATATTTTATTGTTAATCCGTCAGATACGTAAAGGTAAAAACAGGAAAGTAATTCTGGCTGCCGCCTTTACGTTAGTTTCTATTCTGCTGAACGTAGGGCTGGTATCTCTGGTCATTTTCTGCCAGACCAGATACACGATCTACAATATGGCTCTGTTCTATATCAGTTTAACTTTAATGATACATGATCTGCTTACTGACGTAAGGGTATAATAATGCCGTCATACAGTTTTACAATGTGATAATACATTCCGGGCCAAAACAGAAATAATCTCATCCTTACCCTGTCTCCCGCTGCCGTATAATCCTCCTGATAAACGGCTCTGATCTTCTCTTTTTCGCTTTTTAAAAGTCTGACCAGATCTTTGGCTGAAGCGGTCATTTTCCTTTCTTTGAAATCAATATAGTAAAACAGCATTTTCCTGTAAAACTGATAAGCGGCCTTTTTTGAAAATTCCTGATATCCCATATCTTTCAGGTAGGCGATCTGTTCTTTCCAAAAGGGAATCTCATCCTGAAAGCGACGTTCATGCAGGGCGCTGTTCATAATACTGTCTTTTCTGTCCACCATATAATTATAATAAGGCGTATCCAGAAAAACGCATCGGGAAGCTTTGGTCAGCGCCATTGTGCTGTACATGATATCCTCTGATTTCCGACCCTCTCTGAATGCAATGTCCTGAATGATCTCCCTTTTAAATAATTTGCTCCACACGGAATGATAAATATGATACTGGTCATCACCGCTGATGTAAAGTTCAAGAGCATCTTCTCTGCTTAGTGCCAAAATATTTCCCGTAGGATGAATCTCTTCCGCCCCTTTACCTACCTGACGGTAGGTACAGATGGCAATTTCAGCATTATTATCAAGGCAGGCTCCCAGCATGGCCTTATACATATCAGGCTCTATCCAGTCATCTCCATCCACATAACCGATATAAGNACCTTTTGCTATTTTAAGTCCCGAATTTCTGGCNGNNGAGGGNCCTGCNTTTTNGCGGTGGATCACNCTGATATCTTCNCACTTCTGTGCATATGCATCACAGATTNCNGGAGTTTTATCNGTNGATCCGTCATCCACTACTATGATCTCAAGGGGCTTGTATGTCTGCCGAAGGAGACTGTCAAGACAGCGGGGCAGGTATTTTTCTATATTATAAGCAGTTACGATCACCGATATCAGTTGTTCATTCTGTGCCATTTTTTATCAGTTCTCCTTCTGAAGAAATCCGGATCATATCCGGTGTATAAATATCCCGGCAGTTCTGATTGTTGAACCACCTTGCAGGAGCGATTACAGTTTTGTCCCGATTTTCTGCCAGATAGGCCCCCCACCAGCTGAAGCTGGAATTGGCTAAAATATGCGATTTGCATCTGCTCATCAAGTACATGTCAAGATATCCGGTATCTTCTGTTCTCCCGCTCACAGGAACAAAGNTTGTACTTTTNGGGAAATTCTCTGAAAGCCACCTTCTTACCCATACTTCATCATTACTGAAAACAAAAAATACTGCTGACGGATATTTTTCCCGCATCAGGTTGATGGCACTTTTGTAGTAATGATCTGTACAGTTTCCGCCATAGATCTCTCTGCTTACAAGATAGTCNCCCCNCCTNACATGGAGACTTACCGAAAGACTGTCATCGATCATTTTCNGATAAGACAATACTTCCCTTTTTTCCTCTTCNGAAAGCTTNTCAAANATCACCGGCTNAAAGGTAAAAGCCTTCCTTACCTGATCNNTTATNTCTTTAAAATAAGATTCACTTTGAAAATANCCGGTNAGNTAGGCCCTGTCCTTTGCAAGCACTTCCGGATCGAAATTACAGTCAGCTTCCCGGTATTCCAGGGTTTTTCTTCCAAACAGCTTTCTTCTNACNCTGTCCTTNANATTCATAAANCCNTCNGTAATTTCATTGATCTCTTCCCGGGAGGCTTTAGGGTAATCAATGTCAAAGCACCAAAGCATGATAGGTCTGGCATTNTCCAGCTGATATTCACTGTAATCATCAAATTTTACTTCTTTCCCCATGGAAAGCAGTTTCAGGTAAAGGGCATATTGAAACATCTGATTCCCAAGTCCGCCCGTCATTCTGATTATATTCATTTATACTCCTTTAGGCCGTCTTCCTTTTACGTTTCCTTCCGCATCTACTAANATCATATCNTCTGTGTAAACATCATAGCTTTCCACATTATTTTTCCACCTGTCNGGAGCTATGACCACCTTGCCCGGATTGTCATTCAGCCAGGCCGGCCACCAGCTGAAGCTGGAATTGCTGATNATATTNTGNTTACACTTNCTCATCAGAAGCATNTCCAGATATCCTGTATATTCCGTATTGGATTCTACCATGATAAAACGTTCTCTCATGGCTTTTATATTCTCTTTGCTCATGCCGGCCTTCANCTGACTGTCGATCAGATTNTCCACCCANCCTTTTACCCANTTGGGCTCATTGCTGAAGATATAAAATCTGGCATCGGATACTNTATCCTGTATNAGNCNCACAGCTCCCTCGTAGTACTTTTCCGTGCAGATCCCTTCATACAGTTCACTGTCTCTGCGGGAATCACTGCGGTACATATGGACTCCCACTGCCTCGCANCTTTCTATNTCNGTCTGGCAATTTCTGGTTGCCCAGTATAATTTCCCNGGAAGATGCATCGTATCAATATCNGGAAANCGGTACAGCTTTCTTATTTCNTCTTNTATATCCGCAAANTACCTTTCACTTTGAAAAGNGCCTTTCAANTACATAGATTCAAACTCAAGTACTTNAGGNTCANANATTCCCTGCTCTTCATATTCTATNGCACGNCTNCCAAACAGCTTTCTTCTGATCCNCTTTNTTATATCCATNGATCCGTCTGTAAAGGCNGTGATCTCATCCCAGGTTGCTCTNGGATAAGTAATTCCNAANACTGCCAGCATAATAGGGCGGGATCTNTCACTNCGNTATTCATTGATATCATCAAATTTCACTTCTCTGNCAAGGGACTTNANTTTCANNTATAANGCATATTGGAACATTTGATTGCCCAGTCCGCCGGACATTCTGATTATGTTCATACCCAAATTCCTCCCNAAAGCTATCTTACCGCTTCCTGCATCAGCCAGGCCTGGAACATCAAAATATACCAGATCTGAATTCNCCANTCNCCTCTTTGGGTAAAATCTGTCCATATTTTCCAGACAACATCGCNATCGAGAAGNCCCTGCTGCTCCAGAGTTTTTCTGTCNATCAGNCTNTCNGCCCATTCNCGCATATCCGGTTCTTTCAGCCACTGNTCNATNGGAATACTAAATCCCTTTTTNGGNCGCTCCATCATNTCNNTNGGCACATAGCGNTAAAGNACNTCCCNAAGNACCTTTTTCCCCACGGTTCCTTCACGNTCATAATCAATGGGAAGGGTCCANGCAAANTCCACNANGTCTTTATCCANCATGGGNACNCTGGTNTCAAGNGAAACNGCCATGGCTGCACGGTCTACNTTNACNAGAATATCATCCGGATGATACATCAGCATGTCCATCAGCATAATGTTATGATTGGTCTCCTTTAANAAACCGGNNTCGTANTCNCTGTGCTTATAACTGCAGTNCCTGTGATCCAGCGCGATCTTCCGTGCCAGANTTTCCGTCTCATTGGAACANATATAGAGATCCGNNGGTCCCTTGGCCCCNANNAGTTTNCCCTTTACTCTATAGATNGGATGATTTTTCAGGGGNCTGTGTAGTACNAGGCTGCTGCAGGGCTTNCTGATAAAATAAGGTACNTTCTTCATCTTGTTCCAGATNCGTTCCACNGANGTATAAGAGGTATATCCGCAAAACAGCTCATCTCCNCCGTCCCCGCTTAAGGATACCGTCACNTGTTCCCTGGTCATTTTACTTACCAGATANGTTGGNATCTGGGANGAATCTGCNAANGGCTCCCCNAANATATAAGGAAGNTTTGGNATCACTGCNTTTGCATCTTCCTTCGAAATATANANTTCTGTATGCTCCGTTCCNAGATGCTTTGCTATTTCTTTTGCATAAACAGCTTCATTGAANCCCTCTTCTTCCATACCGATGGTAAAGCTNTTTACCTTTCCCCTGTTTAATGACTGCATCAGNGCAACCACNGTNCTGGAATCAATNCCNGCCGAAAGNAAAGCNCCNACCGGNACATCTGCCACCATCTGCTCNGNGATCGACTGNTTCAGAAGNCTTTCCAGTTCATCGGCNGCNTCCTGCCTGGTTCCGGTAAAAAGATTTTCCTGTCCNTTACGGGCTGTTTCTTTCATNGACCAGTAAGGCTCCNTCANGATCTCATCCATATTGTGATAGGGNAGTTTGATCTTCAGTATCATNCCGGGTTCCAGTTTATANATATTCTCATAAANAGAATAAGGGGCNGGAATATATCCATGCACAAAATAAAGATCCAGAACAGCCGTATTGATAGGATTGTCAAAGCCGTCCATAGAGGACAGCACTCCNATTTCCGAAGCAAAGGCAAAGCTTCCTGCTACTTCGCCATAATAAAGCGGCTTTTCACCCACTCTGTCCCTTAAAAGATATAAGGCCTTCTCTTTTCTATCAAATAAAGCTATGGCAAACATTCCCTTACAGAGTGTTATGGCCTCTTTGATCCCGTAGGCTTCCATTGCCTCCAACAGTACTTCTGTATCCGACGTTCCTCTGAAGGCGTCTGTCTTGCCTTCCTCTATAAGTTTTTTCGCTATCGATTTATAGTTGTAAATTTCACCGTTAAAAGTAATTACATAACGCCCGCTATGGGAAATCATGGGTTGAGATCCGTTTTCAGACAAATCTATGATGGAAAGCCGGCGGTGTCCCAGAACTACATTAACTTCTTCATCACTTATATAAGTTCCGCCCGCATCCGGCCCTCTATGGAACATTCGTTCCTTCATCCGTTCCATGTTGCTTCTCCTATTTCCTGCAAAATTACAAAACCCGGCTATTCCGCACATATCACCACTCCAATCATTCCAAATTCATCAGTGTTTTCAAGTATTTCTCCCACTCTCCGTAAACTTTTTCCGGCCTATAAATATCAAGCGTTTTCATGGCCTCAATTCCCATTTTTTCTGCCTCTTGCAAGTTTTTTAAAACAAAATGAAGGTTTTCCTTCATTTTTTCCACATCGCCCACAGGGGTTAGTAATCCGTTAATACCATGGTCAATCAGCTCCGCAGGACCTCCGCAGGGACAGTCTGTGGCAATGACAGTAAGTCCCATGACCATCGCTTCGATCAGTGTATTGGGAACTCCCTCCGTGTTGGATGAAAGTACAAAAACACGTGTTTTGTAAATAGCATCTGACACATTGTCAACGCTTCCCGGAAGCTCTATACGACCCTCAAATCCCATTTGAAACACCAGTTCCTGAAGCTGTTTTCGTTTATCACCTTCACCGTAAATGATAAGCCGATACTGGGGAAACTCATTTGCAATTTCTGCAAAAGCCCTTATAAGCAGCTCATGATTTTTGTTTTCATCAACTCTTCCTACGGCTGTAATGGTATGGTCTCTTACTCCTTCATATCTTTCCCTGAAAAAAGCCTGGCTTACGGGATTTTTTAAGATCACGGCTTTTTTTCTGACTTTTCCGGGGAAGAAATCAAAGCACCGTTTCGTCTGCAGTATCACTCCATCCGCCCGGCTGAACAGATGTTTTGCCATAAAACGCATCCAGGAATTGTAATATTCCTCTGTAGGCTCTGCCCGTACCGAAACCGCTACGGGGATACTTAAAAATCGTGATGTCATAATTGCCATCATATTATTTTTCCCGATAAAGGAAAGGATCACATCCGGCCTTTCTTCTTTCCAGATATTGCGAAGTTTTTGAAAACGCCGGCAAAAATTCACTGCACGGCTCTTTGTGGTCTCATCTTCCGAAATATCCGATAAGACGCGCTTTACCTTAGGATTCAGGGGATATTCATTTTCCTTTTTATATTGTGTTACCATAGTAACACAATATCCCCTATTTACAAAATAATCTGCAAGATTGACCAGAACTCTTTCTGCTCCTCCTTTAGTCAAAGCACCTATGAGCATGGCTATATGCTTTTGCTTTTCCATTATGATACCCTTTCTGCAGAATTAAAGTAATGTTGATACCACTGCTGAAAAGTGAAGAAAGACCATGACAATTTGGAATAATTAGCGCCCGTGGCCGGTCCCCCGTCTCCTGTGCGCATATATTCTTCTATCATGTCCGCCACAAAATCCGCATCAAAGATTCCCTGTTTTCTCAGGTAATCTCTGCTGCACATGTCCATAAGCTGCTCCTTTAAAGGCCCCCGAAGCCATTTATCCAGAGGCACTCCAAAACCTACTTTGGGCCGCTCCAGGAGGTGTCTTGGAATATAATCATATGCGATCTCTTTCAGGATCCGTTTCTTGTTGCCTCTATGATATTTCAGATCATGAGAGATCCTGAAAGAATATTCCATGACGTCTTTATCTAAAATAGGGCATCTCGATTCCAATGAGTATTTCATGGAGGCCCTATCCACTTTGCATAGAATATCCCCCGGCAGATAAGTATCCATATCCAGAAGCATTCGGCGGATCTGCCAATTATCCACTCCGTAACTGCTCTCCATAGGATAACGGCATGGAAGTCCCTCCCCAAGTACCATTTTCCCTGCCCTGATGATATAGTTATCCGATCCCAGTTGGGTTTTTGTCCCCTTATCTCTGTTGCCGGCTACGATCCTTACCTTAAAGGGAAGCTTATTGATCAGTCCGGTCTGCCTGATTCCTGGAAGATTACAGAATCCGTATGTCATTCCTCCCGGTACATCCAGCATCTGTGCCTGCTTTACCGTTTCATAAATATTATAACCGCAGAAAAATTCATCTCCGCCATCCCCTGAAAGAGCCACTGTAACATCCTGTCTCGCCAGCATAGAAACAAGCATGGTAGGGATCTGAGAGGAATCTGCAAAGGGTTCATCATAATATTCAGGTATACTTTCTACCAGTTTGAACATTTCCTTTTCATCGATATATAATTCTGTGTGCCTGGTTCCTAAATGCTTCGCCACCTCTTTCGCATAAAGAGCCTCGTTATAACGCTCCTCATTGAACCCGATAGAAAATGTCTTGACAGGTTCCCCTGAATGTTCCTGTGCCAAGGCAGTCACTAAGGAAGAATCGTAACCTCCGCTTAAAAAGGTTCCTAAGGGAACATCCGAGATCATTCGGGCAGCCACAGACTTTTTCAGCAGTTCCTTCAATTCGCTCTTGGCCCTGTCAAAATCTGTCACAGGATCCTGCTGCATCCCATGATACACTTCTTTCACATCCCAATATTTCCAGGCCTTAATTTCTCCGTAATGAAACTTCAAAATGCTGCCCGGCTCTAACTTATATACATTTTCAAATATGGTATCCGGGGCGTTAATATACTGCTGAAACAGAAATCTCTGAAGCACCTGGGTCCTGATCTTAGGAGAAAATCCTTCTCTTGCCATAAGTGGTTTCAGCTCTGATCCAAAAATAAGATTGCCGTTTTCCACTTCATAATACAACGGCTTCTTCCCTACTCTGTCACGAACCAAATACACATCTTCCGTTTCCCTGTCATATAGGCAGATAGCAAACATACCGTTAAATCTGTTCACACAATTGATTCCCCATTTCAGATAGGCAGCAATGATCACCTCCGTGTCACAGGAAGAACAGAAAGGATAGTCAAGTTCTTTCTTAAGTTCCTTAAAATTATATATCTCTCCGTTATACACCACACTGACACGCTTGTTTGCAGAGTGCATGGGCTGATGCCCCAAAGGACTTAAATCCAGAATGGAAAGCCTTCTTTGAGCCATTCCTGCCTGATAGCCGTCCTTCATAGGATAAATTTCCTCTCCGCTGTCATCGGGCCCCCTGTGATACATGGTGTCATTCATTTTTTTCAGCTGGTCCAATGTGATGTTCTGTTTCGAGACAAAACCGCATATTCCGCACATACGCTACCTCATCGCTTTCCTATTATCTTCTCAATATATGTTTTCCACTGTTCCAATATCGTCTTTCCTTCAATCCTGCCGCTGATCTTACGGGCATTACTTCCCAGTTTGTCCGCAAACTCTTTATCTTCGATCAATCTGCTTATCCCATCTGCCATTGCTTCCTTATCTCCAACCGGAATGAGCAGGCCGTTCTCTTCGTTTATGATCACGGTTCTAGGTCCTCCGCAGGGACAATCGGTTGCTACAACGCTCATTCCAAGGGCCATGGCCTCAAGAAGTGCATTAGGCATCCCCTCATAGTCTGAGGAAAAGGCATAAACTTCCGCTTTCGGCAGCTCCTTCTCCAGTTCATCGCTTCCCCCCATCAGGGTGATATAGCTTTCTGCATGATTCTCTCTTATGATCTTCTCTAATCTTTCCTTTGTCCCGTCAAAAGAATCCTCCCCGTATATTTTTAACGTATAATCCGGATGCTTTTCATGAACCCTCAAAAATGCTTCGAGCAGCATAGCCTGATTTTTGAATTCTACCAGCCTTCCCGACTGTACCACCAGCTTTTCTTTCTTTTCGGGTGCCGGTACATTCAAATATTTATCATTAACAGGATTTAAAATAATTTCAGACCTTTTCTGCAGCCCCTTTGGGAAATATTTCATTTGCTCCCTCGTTTGAAATACGCATCCTGCCGCTTTCGGATACAGCAGCGGGATCAGTATCTTATCCGCCAATGTGTTATAATATGATCTGGGATCCTGTCTCACCGCAGTAATTACAGGCACACCCGTTCCCAATGATGAAATAAGCGCCCTGTAATTCGGTCTTCTTGTAAATGCAACTACAATGTCCGGTTTTTCTTCTTTAATTAAATCTCTCAAATACCGGAATCTGAGTCTGATCTTTGCTATACGGCCCTTTCCTTCGTCCTGCTTTTTCAGACCCACATGTACTCTTTTCACTCTTCTATCCAGCTGAAATTCGTTTTCCCCCTGCCACTCAGTAGCGGCAATAATTTCATAATCTTCCTGAACAAATTGATTCGCAAGATTGGAAACAACTCTCTCTGCTCCGCCTTGTTCAAAACAATTTAAATGAAATAATATTTTAATCATTTCCCGATCCTCTCAGTATAAACCATCCATAGCATCCAACGCAAGAAACCGTTCCACATAACTTTCATAAGTAAAAATATGAGCACGTTTCAGGGCTGCCAGACGATATTTTTCAAGTTTCTTTTCATCAGACATTAAATCCAGAACAATATCCGCCATTTCTCTTTCTTCCGCAGTAATGTGCTCCGGATCCAAATCTCTTTCTTTATTCATGACAGGCACCAAAATACCATATTCGCCATAAATAACAGGAGTATTTTTACTTTCCTTTAAGGTTATAAACTGTGCATCGGCAAGAGCGGTATCTCCGTCTTCCAAAAGGATTTCTGCCGGCCCCGTCATGCAGTTTACGCTAACAGGAGCAAGGGAAAGCGCCATTCCTTCTACCAATGCATTAGGAAAACCTTCATTAGATGAAGTGAGCAGATATACTTCTCCCTTTTTTAAATATTTATATGGTTCTCTCTGCATGCCCGCAAAGCAAATTACATCTGTTATTTTAAGTTCTTCCGCAAGCCTCTTATAATGTTCAAAGCTTCCTGCCCCCAATAAGATCAGCCGCGTTTCCGGTATCCTGCGATGAACAAGCGCAAAGACTTTTATCATATGCCAAAAGCCTTTCATATCATCATCACGTCCCATAGAAACAAGGGTACGGATCTTTCTGCCTGCCTCATCATATTCTCCCCAGGGCAGTGTTGGCTCTTTGCTTTCCGCTTCTTTTCTTATAGCCTCTACATCATACAGGTTATACAGAACGGCTGTTTTTTTATATTGGAATTTAGTCCTGAGTTCCTTTTCTATTTCTTTGGAACAACAGATGATCAGATCAGCCAGCCTTACAAACAATTTCATTTTTATGGTTTCTTCTATGTCAGTATAGTTTCTGAGACCAAGCCATATTTTTTCCTTTCTAGTTCTGGAAAAGGCATTGACCATATTGGCAGTGGGGCCGAAGCTGTAAACAATATCCGGCTGCAGCTTCTCTTTCAGTTCTTTCACTTTCCGGGAGCGCCTTAAAATATTCAGGATCTTATTTATTTTTCCTTTCCGGACACCCATTTGAATGTCTATAATGTTCAATCCTTCCACATCATAAGCTATGTTGGCAGAGTCGAAAATAACAATAGTTATGTCAAAATACGGTTTCATCAATCTGGCCGTAGTCACGCAGACCCTTTCAAATCCCCCCTGATGAAGCATGGGACTTATCAACATCAATTTTCTTTTTCCTCTCATTTTTTCGATTCCTTCCACAACCTGCCGCTTTCGTAAAATTTCATCATAATTTCTGCCTGTGCGCTTACATCAAATCCGGCTTTTTGTATTTCTCTTACATGGCTTTTTCGTTCATAATCTGATGATATCCGGATATGATCGACCCACTTGCCGGGATCCTCCTGAATACTCATTGTCTGAACCAGATCCGTTACGATCACTTCTTCACAGATGGTATCTGACATAAGACATGTAAGTCCTGCGCTCTGTGCCTCTATCACGGTTCCCGGAAGTCCCTCATAGCGGGAAGGATATACAAAATAATCCATGGCTTGATAATAATCATATATATTGCTGTGATTGCCCAGAAAATATGTCTTATCTTCTATTCCAAGTTCTTTTGCGAGAGCTTTCATTCCTTCCATCCCGCCGCCTTCTCCCAAAAGGAGCAGTGCATATTCTCTTCCTTCCTTTTCACTCTCACACAGCTTAGCAAAAATACGAAGAAGATATTCATGATTTTTGGCATAATGGAAGCGTCCCACATGGCCCAGTACATACTTATTTTCAACATTAAGCTCTCTGCGCATCTCTTCCCGCTTTTTTACATTATAATCAAAAGCTGTACTGTCAATGGCATTGGGAACAAAAACAGTTCTTCCTTCTAATACCGCTTTATTCCCGAAAACAGAAATACCGGCAAGCTCAGAGCACGTAAACAGATAATCTGCCTTATCGGAAAGATTTCTTCGAAGTATCCTGGTCAGTATTCCCTTTACTCCCTTGTCCACCCCCGCACTTCTGGCGTGGGCGATGGTGATCGGAATTCCGGCTTTTTTCGCAATCGGAAGATAGATAGACGCCGTGCTTGTAATGTGGCCCTGGACAGCCTTAAATTTGTTATGGACTTTAAAAAAATCTTTTAATGCTTTTCTATATTGAAAAATGTTATAAATGCAAAAACGAGGAACACGGAAAATCCGTCCTCCCAGTTTATCTATTTCCTCATCAAAATATCCTTTCTTTTCGGTATGCACCAAAAAGTCAAACTGTACTCTGTTTCTGTCCAGATGACGATATAAGTCCATAATACGGCTTTCTGCCCCGCCAAGCTGTGTATTCCCCAGTACATGTAAAATCCGAATCGGCTCTGCCATTATTTTCCTCCCAACTGTACCTGCTGTATCAGACTATTTTATCTTTACCAGTAAATATTTTGCTTTGGCCATTAAAAATTCCACTCCTATGCCCCATACGCCTCTTTTTACAGGCACCTGCCTTAAATATTCCTCATAAGAGATCCATTCTGCGCCTTCTGTATGAAAATAACCCTCATAACGGGAAAGCTCTTCTTCTTTAATGCTTCCTGTATGAACCACCATAGTAGAATATTTCTCCCTTTTACCCTTTCTGCCGCGAAGGGTCTTGCTGAGCTTAAAGGATATGGGATAAAAGATCAATCCTTTCCATTCATAGGGCCTTACCCCAAATCCGTCAGTCAGTCTCTTAAAACCTGTTTCCTTTAATGCCTTTAACGTATTATCATCATAGGAATGGGCAGGGGCCATGAAGATTTCCGTCTCAATTCCTTTATCCTTAAGAAGCTTTTTCCCATCTTCCAGCATCTTCTTTTGCTTCTCATAAGAAACACCTGCAAATTCCGAAAAATCATTTAAAGGGAAAATACCGCCCTTCTTAGTAGTATAAATATGCTGAAAGCCATGCATGGCAATACACCAGCCCTGACTTTGAAGCTCTTTTATATAGGCGTAAAAATCCGCCGGAGCTCCTTCCCTGCTGCCTTTTAAGTTTTCGTCCCTGTTATCAGGTACCACCCCTATAAGCGGCTTCACCTGATACTTATCCAGAAGCGCTTTAAACCGATAAAAACGCTGCCAGTCCATATCAGGTGTAATATCATCCAGTCGTACTGCAATTTTCATAAAGACCTCATTGATTATAAGTTTTCCTTATACCAGTCAATTGCCAGATTGATCCCTCTGGCAAAATCATATTCGGGATCATAGCAAAGAAGCTCTCTTGCCTTACTGATATCTGCATTGGAATCTCTGATATCCCCTGCACGGGCCGGCCCGAAATTGGGCTCCACCTGCTTACCCAATGCATTGCACAGATCATGATAAACATCGATCAGAAACTCCCTGCCTCCTGCACCGATATTAAAGGCTTCGCCTGCCGCCTCAGAAGGAGCCAGACACGCCTTCAGGTTCGCCTCAATAACATTATCAATATACGTAAAGTCCCTGGACTGCTTACCGTCACCATTGATGGTAGGAGTTTCTCCGTTCATCAGCTGCTTGATGAATTTGGGAATAACAGCCGCATACATTCCGTTAGGATCCTGACGTCTGCCAAATACATTGAAATAACGCAGGCCGTAGGTATCCAGCCCATAAAGATTTTTATAAAGTCTTCCGTATTCCTCATCTACCTTTTTTGTCAATGCATAAGGAGAAAGCACCTTTCCTTCCTGTCCTTCTTTTTTGGGGAGCACAGGGTGATCTCCATATACGGAAGAACTGGAAGCATAAACAAACTTCTTAACTCCGTTTCGTCTGGAAGCTTCCATCATATTCAAAGTTCCTCGGATATTGATCTCCTCATAAAGCAGGGGCATTTCAATACTTCTGGGCACGCTTCCCCAGGCAGCCTGGTTTAACACATAATCCACGCCCTCCGTTGCCTTAAGACAGGTATCAAGATCCCTGATATCTCCTTTAATAAAAGTAAATCTGCTGTTTTCCGTAAAAGGTTCAATATTTTCGTACTTGCCCGTAGACAGGTCATCCAGACATCTTACGGTATAGCCCATATTTAGGATCGCTTCGCACAGATTGGATCCGATAAATCCGGCTCCTCCTGTTACCAGAAACACTGATCCTTCCGCAAATTTTAACTCTTTGTATCCCATATTTTAACGCTCCTATAATCTCCAATAAATATAATCCTCTGTCAGATATTCTTTCCTGTCAAATAATCCTTTGATATCCATAAACACTTTCTTACCATGTACAGGGTTATAGAATCCGCTTATCTTCTCCTTATCAAATGCAAGGAATTCCTTATGTGCCACTGCCACAATAACGGCGTCCATATCCTTCACTGCATCCATAGTCTCAAAGTCAATGCCATAAAGCCGTTTAGCTTCCTCTGCATCTGCCGCAGGATCCACCACAACAGGAGTGATGCCATATTCTCCCAGTTCCTTGTAAATATCAATTACCTTGGTATTACGGGTATCGGGACAATTCTCCTTAAACGTAAATCCCAATATGGCAACTTTGGCTCCCTTAACCGGGATATCTGCTTTGATCAGATTCTTGACCATGGACTCTGCTACATATTTTCCCATATCGTCATTGATCCGGCGTCCTGACAAAATGATCTGAGAATGATACCCAAGCTCTTCCGCCTTATAGGTAAGATAGTATGGATCTACGCCAATGCAGTGCCCGCCTACAAGTCCCGGCTGAAACTTCAGGAAATTCCACTTGGTTCCGGCCGCTTCCAGAACAGATTTGGTATCAATGCCCATCTTGTTAAAGATAATGGACAGTTCGTTCATAAATGCTATATTAATATCTCTCTGGCTGTTCTCAATGACCTTAGCCGCTTCTGCCACTTTAATAGAATCGGCACGATAGACNCCGGCTTCCACCACCAGCTCATAAACTTTTGCAACTGTATCAAGAGTCTCTTCATCCATACCGGATACGATCTTGGTTATGGTCTCAAGCCTGTGCACCTTATCACCGGG
The DNA here is from genome assembly GCA_014803415.1 of Lachnospiraceae bacterium. Lineage (GTDB taxonomy): Bacteria > Bacillota > Clostridia > Lachnospirales > Lachnospiraceae > Suilimivivens. Next base: position 30,636 of record JAAVBZ010000003.1, on the reverse strand, counting down.
ATTGATCCTCTCAGGGGAATATCCGATCTTAAAGTCCACGCCGCATTTAAGTCCCGACTCTTTTTCCAGGATAGGTACACAGATATCTTCAGTCACTCCCGGATACACAGTGGACTCAAATACCACTATAGAACCTTTGGTAAGATTCTGTCCCAGAATCCTGCTGGCGCCCTCTACCGGCGTCAGATCCGGCGTATGGTCATCATTTACCGGCGTAGGCACTGCAACGATATGGAATTTTGCCTCCTTAAGCTTTGCAGCATCGGCGGTAAATTCAACCTGAGTATTTTTGATCACTTCATTTCCTACTTCATTCGTAGGGTCTATGCCGTTTTTATAAAGCTCGATCTTCTTTTCATTTAAGTCAAAGCCCACCACCTTGATCTTTCTGGCGAACGCCACTGCTATGGGCATGCCCACATAGCCAAGACCGACTAATGATAACTTTTCTTCGCCGCTTAACAGCTTTTCGTATAATTCCATCTCTATAGTCCTTTCACTTTCCGTTTCTTAGTTGGTTTATCTCTTTTATATATACATCTATTACCGACCTTCTGTCAAATTCCCGTTCCATTTTTTTTCTTGCCATAAGTCCCATCCGGGTTCTTTCCTCTATGCTCAGGTTCAGAAATTTTCTGATAGCCTCTGTCAGACTGTCCGCGTCCTTTGGTTTACATCCGAAACCTGTGATCCCTTCCTCAAAAATTTCCTTGCAGCCGCTGATGGCAGATGCGATCACCGGTCGTCCCGTTGCGGAAGCTTCCATCAAAACATTACTCATGCCTTCATGATAGGTGGGAAGTATCAGCGCAGAAGCATTTTTCATATATTCATGTACATTGGGATCAAAACCAAGCTGCTTAATAATACCTTCCTTTTCTGCCGCATTAAGCCTGTCCTCATAGTCTTCATCACAGTACCCTAAAAGTTCAAATGAAACCCCNGGTCCATGAAGCTTTTCGGCAGCTTTAAGCAGCTCTTCTATTCCCTTTTCCCTCATCATCCGCCCCACAAAAAGGAAACGNGTTTCCTCTCCCTGGGGATAAGGTTCAAAGATATGACGGTCTAAATTGACTCCTGATCCTCTGACCAGCCGGCTGTCTCTTCCCTTAATATGATACTGCTCAAAAATTCTCTGATTCTCTTCATTCTGAAAGAAAACGCAGGCAGCCTTCTTAAGTCCCATGCGATACATCATAACGATCACCTTAAGAAGTATTCCCTGCTTTTGAAAGGTACTCCCAAGGCCCGTTACCGTGGAAATATAGGGAATTTTCATGCATCCGCAGCAAAAACCGCCGTAAATATTGGGTTTGATCGTATAGGTCAGCACCAGATCGGGNCTTTCCTGCTTCAGCAGNTTCCTGTAGCNTTTTATCAGCTTCATATCTTCCAGCGGATTCACNCCTCTTCTGTTGATCGGGGTATGAACCACCTTACAGCCTTCCTGTGCCAGCTCTTTGGTCCGCACNTCATCNGGAAGNCTTACCACCACCTGATATTCCTTAAGAAGCTCCAGCACCAGTTCATTCCGAAAATCATACAGTCCGCCGGAAGAATTGGCCAGTATCAGAACTTTCCTGTTTTTCACTCTACTAACTCCTTACCCCTAAAGTCCTTAATGGCAATCTCGTTATATTTCATCATACAAATGCCTTCTTCATANTTTCCGATGGCCNCGGGATTGATATTTCCCCTCAGATTATTGACNACCTGCCTNGGCATATTCACGCCGCATGCATATGCATGGGGATATCCGCCGCCAAATCTTGGATTCACCTCAGAAATATAAAAAGTTCCATTTATTTCAAATATATCAATATCTATCATACCACAAAATCCGCACTTTTCCACGAAATTCTGGATCAGTTCAAAAAGTTCGGNNACTTTTACGGAAACGGATTTATCTGTCTCCCCCGCACGCATNTTTATTTTTCTTTTNAGAAAGATGGANGTACATTTTCCCGACAGCATNTCAATATACACGTCGGCGCCATATTCCTGTCCATCCATAAACTCCTGGATCATCAGATCATCATACAGGCGAAACAATACTTCTATCTCACTGTCAGAGGATACCTTATTGATATTGAGACTGGCGCTTCCCCTGACCGGCTTTACAAATACCGGATAGCTGATCTTCCCCTCCTTAAGATCCTGATAAAAATCTTCTTTCTTCACATAGCACTTTCCGGTAGGAATGTTCATTTCCTGAAGCAGCTGAAACATTTTGTATTTATCAAAGCAGCTCTCTACCAGATCATAGGGCGATATCACNGGAGTGGTTCCCACTGCCAGAAACTTCTCTCTTTCCTTCGCNAGGAGACTTAATTCGGGATCGATCAGAGAAAAGACGCCGTCAACTCTTTCGTTTCTGCAGATATCCAGTATTNTTTCCAGATATCCCGGCGCGGTGATCCTGGGAACCAGATAAAAAGAATCTGCTTCATATACCGCCGGCGCCAGATTGGAACAGTCTGTGGCGATCACTTTCCCGTCGTCTCCCACTGCCTCTTTAAAATACTGAACTACTTTATTTCTTGTGCCTGCACTAAGTATCAGNATNTTCATTTTNNGCCTCCTATCAGATCAAAAAATAATGGTGTTCCGCCCGTATGGATAAAAAGAATGTTCTTGTCNTTAATATGATTTTCTTCTATATAACGGCACATTCCCCAAAAAGCTTTTCCCACATANGTACTGTCCATGGGAATNCCNTCCATNCGCATCACATCTTCGATCATTTTTTTCACGCCGTCATGATACCGTCCGTAACCTCCCAGCCGGTAATCATCCATAAAATTCAGGTCTTCTTCGCTATAGAGCCTTTCAAAGTCATCTCCCAGATAATCCCTGATGCTGTCCTTTATGACCTGCCGTCCTCTTTCTTTTTCTCTTGCAATACTGATACCGATGATCTTCCTCTTTTTATCTCCCGAAAGAAGTTTCCCNCANACCAGCCCAGCCTGAGTGGTTCCTGTTCCGGAAGCATGAAAAATATAATCAAAATAAGTCATATTTTCTTTTTCATACTCCGTAATTTCCCGATAAGCTTTCACATACCCTTCCGTTCCGGGATTCCCGTGGCCTCCGCCCATGATAAAATAAGGCTTTTTTCCCTCTGCCCTATAGGCTTCTTTCCTTCTTTCAATGGTTTCCGATACTAAAGATACAGGGCAGGTTTCGATCACNGCNCCAAATTGTTCNACCAATCTGGTATTATACAAGACTTCCCTGTTTTCCTCTGGTGAAATAATATGGCAGGAAAGTCCCATGGCGGCTGCCATATTGGCTATGATCCGACAATGATTAGAACTGTTACTGCCATAAGTCATTACTACATCAATATCACTTTTCTGGATTTCTTTATAAAACTCAGCGGCTTTGCGCGCTTTATTTCCGCCAAAACTAAAGGGAAGCATATCATCCCTTTTTATAAAATAACGATTGCATCCGTATTGACCCGACAAAGGTTCTACGATGCTTCTGTNAAATCCTCTTTCAAATAAGGCTATCTGCTTCATTCTTTAACTTCTTTCTGCATTTTTCTGTAAACATCGAAATCCNCTACNGTCTGNTCTGCTCCTGATAAAGTTCCTGAACGTTTTAAAACTTTTCCCACTGTCATTGCCATGATCTTCATATCCATTCCAAAAGTCAAATGGTTTACATACTCTAAATCAAAAGCAAAACGGTCCTCCCAGCCCAGCGCATTCCGGCCGTTGACCTGTGCAAGTCCGGTAAGCCCCGGTCTTACATCATGTCTGTGGTTNTCTTCCTGTGTATAATAAGGCAGGTATCTGACAAGCAGGGGCCTGGGNCCGATCAGGCTCATNTCCCCTTTTAAGATATTAAAAAGCTCCGGCAGCTCGTCCAGACTGGTGGAACGCAGTTTTTTCCCGAAAGAAGTAAGGCGTACCTCATCTGAAAGAAGATTGCCCTCCTCATCCCGTTCATCTGTCATAGAACGGAATTTATAAAGCTTAAATATTTTNCCATTCTTTCCNGGCCGCTGCTGTGAGAAGAGCACAGGACTTCCCAGTTTGGTCCTGACCAGAATACACAAAATAAGGAGAACCGGAGACAATACCACAATTCCGGTAAACGATATCAGTATATCCAAAAGCCGNTTNANAAATTTTCTGTACATCTCTGGTCCCTTCCTTTTATTTTCCAAAGCACTTCCGTACAATACCTGTGATCAGTTTCATGTCTTCNNCCGTNTTCTTGATATCGCTTGGAAGACAAAGACCTCTGTCAAANATATCGGCCGCAACATCCAGCGTNTTGCCTGAATCCNCTCTGCTGCCCTTTGCCGTNATAAAATCNCACCCGNCAAACACAGGCTGCAGATGCATAGGCTTCCANACAGGACGTGTCTCAATATTATATTCTGCCAGGGCGTCCATCACCTCATTCGGCGTCACACTGCNNCCTTTNCTTATGATCATNCCTGTCAGCCAGCAGTTNGCATCGCCGTCTTTNTTNAANGGNTTTAAACTGATCTCGGGNATNTCNGCAAAAGCNTCTTCATATTCCTNATAAATTGCCTTCTTGCGTGCTTTGTGCTCTTCCAGATGAAGAAGCTGTCCTCTTCCGATCCCTGCNGTGATATTACTCATCCGATAATTATATCCGATCTGNGANTGCTGGTAATGTCTTGCNGCGTCTCTTGCCTGTGTNGCNANNAAGGTAGCTNTCTTTGTGATCTCTTCCTCACCGGAAACCAGCATACCGCCTCCCGAGGTAGTGATGATCTTATTNCCGTTAAAGGAATAAATACCNATCTTTCCAAAAGTTCCCGTATGTTTTCCTTTATAAGTACTGCCNAAAGACTCTGCTGCATCCTCAATAAGGGGTACATTATGCTCCCTGCAGATTTCCATGATCTCATCTAATTTTGCAGGAGTTCCGTATAAATGGACCACGATCACNGCCTTGGGNTTGGGATACTTTTCAAATGCTTTTTTNAGAGCNTNCGGATCCATATTCCAGGTTTCGGTTTCCGAATCNATNAANACCGGCGTNCCCTTTTCATANANAATAGGATTACAGGTGGCGCTGAAAGTAAGGGAAGGTACAAACACCACATCCCCTTCTCCAATCCCCAGAATCCTAAGAGCCAGATGAATTGCCGCAGTTCCTGCACTTAAGGCCGATGCATAGGGAATTCCTACATAATCTGCCAGTTCCTTTTCAAAAGCATTGACATTGGGTCCAAGGGGCGCCACCCAGTTGGTGTCAAATGCCTCCCTGATAAATTCCTGCTCCTCTCCATGCATGGTGGGAGACGCCAGATAAATTCTCTTTCTGTCCANTAATTACNCCTTCCTTTCTCTTCAAACGTCCCATANTTGTAAGTAGGTACGATNTCCTTGATCAGTTNCCTGATATCTNCGCTCTCATTTTTCGAAGCTTCTTTCAGGTTTTTAAGCTGTACAAAAAATTTATCTTCATCGATTTCAATNGGNTTTCCGATATGGATCAGTTTATTGGCAGTNTCTTTCATTCCCTCTTCTGCCATTAACAGCTCCTCATATAATTTTTCCCCGGGACGCAGGCCNGTAAACTCAATTTTGATATCTTCGTCCACACGATATCCTGACAGTCTGATCAGATTTTTGGCAAGATCCAGTATTTTTACGGGCTTNCCCATATCCAGGACAAANATCTCNCCGCCCCTGGCATAGGCTCCTGCCTGCAGCACTAAAGAAACNGCCTCCGGTATGGTCATAAAATACCTGATAATGTCAGGATGGGTAACGGTAACAGGACCTCCCGCCATGATCTGCTTTTTAAACAGGGGAATAACACTGCCGTTGCTGCCAAGTACATTNCCGAAGCGGACTGCCACAAACTCCGTGTCATAATGTTTATTATAAGTCTGTATGATCATTTCACAGATCCGTTTGCTGGCTCCCATGATATTGGTAGGATTCACCGCTTTGTCTGTGGAGATCATAACAAAACGCTTGGTTCCGTTCATGGCTGCNGCATAGGCTGTTTTCCATGTTCCGAATACATTGTTCTTNACAGCCTCATTGGGNCTTGCTTCCATCAAAGGTACATGCTTATGGGCTGCAGCATGATAAACAATATCCGGTTTATAAGTTTCAAAAATACTGTTGATCCTGTTAGTATTTCTGACAGANGCGATCAGCACCTGCAGATCCANATCNGGATAATCNGAAAGAAGCTCCTGCTGAATATCATAAGCATTGTTTTCATAAATATCCACAATAATAAGCTGGGCCGGCTTATGGCTTGCGATCTGCCGGCTGAGCTCNCTGCCGATAGAACCTCCGCCGCCTGTGACCAGAACNTTCTTTCCCTTCACATAACCCAGAATAGAATCCAGATCCACCTCAATAGGATCTCTTCCCAGGAGATCCTCAACTTCCACATCACGAAGCTTACTGACGCTNACCTCACCGTTTACCAGCTGATACATACCCGGCAGTGANCGAAGCTTACAATTNGTTTCCTTACAGATTTCCAGTATTTCCGACATCTGCTTTCTGGATATGGACGGCATTGCCACAATAATCTCATCAATATCGAAAATGTCCGCNCATTCGATGATCTTGTCCCTGCCGCCTACGACCTTGATACCCTGAATGAACCTTCCCCATTTGCCCTTGTCATCATCAATAATACATCTGATGACCATGGTAGAGAAATTNCTGTTTACAATNTCCTTGATAATGGCATTGGCTGCTTCACCGGCGCCTACCACCATGACCGAAATACTGTTATTCTTGTTCTGCTGCTTATGCTTTAAACTTCTGAANAACCGATAGGAGAACCGGCTGACNAAAATAAAGCTGATCAGAAGAAANACATATAAGAAATAATAGCTGGACGGCACNGCCTGCTGNCCCTTCACTTTAAAAAACTGAATTCCCACACTGTAGCAGACAGAAGAAATGCAGCTGGCGATCACCAGATTCTGCAGCTCTGTCTCTCCCGCAAAAGCCCACAGGCTGTGATACATATGGAACAGATACAGAATAAGCAGTGTGATCAGAATATTCAGGGGCAGAAATCTGTTGACCGGNGTAAGNAAATGCTCCGGTATATCCGACAGNTTGAAATTATAACGCATAAAAAGCGCAAGATAGCTTGCCCCGATCACACTGATAATATCATAAATGATCAGGCAGGTTCTTCGATATAACAGTTTTACATTAAATACTTTCTTATCCATGATCTGACCTTTATTTCTCCTCTTTAAATATCAGAGGTGTAATTACCAGCATCAGTAATAATCCACAGGGATGGCTCAAATGATAGATCCATTCCACCATACCCGCTGCAGCNACCGCCACCGTAATGACAACNGGCAGCANCGCATAAGTTATTGTTTCCTTTTTCCTATGATAATACAAACATGCAGACACTAAGGTAGCAATTCCCACAAGCACAAATACGATTCCCACAAAAATACCATGGTCATAGGCCACCTGAAGATAAATATTGTGGGCATGAGTGGCAATCTCACCGTCTTTGAGAATAGCTCCCATCTCTTCATGACCTGTCATATTAAGCTGCTCTATATAGGAACGGAAAATATCAAATCTTCCGTTACTCATATCTTCCTTCTGTGCATCCTGAGGAATCATTTCATCCAGGGCTTCCGGCTCATAAAACAAAGATGCTACATCTTCTGCATCCATATGGGTTCGTTTGTACTCTTCAATTTCCCCATAAACATCGAAAGTTCCCTCCGGAAGGCCGAAGATCTTTTCACTGAAAACATCAATAAACCGCCCTACTCTCATAAAGTTTTTTGATTCAGGCCTTACGCCCCGCATAACATCCTCGGGACAATACATACTGTACTCGATCTCATAAAGAAAAGGATCACTGACAAATACCGGAACATTCCGCTGTATGGTAAAGGTTACCGGCAGGGCNACAAGAACTGTCAGAATCATAATCCCCAGATTCTTTCCCATATTNAAAAGCCGTTCTTTTCCTTTTCCCGCCGCCGCTATGACAATCCCGGAAAGTACCATNACTCCGGCNGCAAAAAANGCGGTTCTTGCCATAGTAAACATCATGTAAGAAGATACNACGCCGAAAAAGCACAATTCCTTCCAGATGTCCCTAAGCTTTCTGCTCTTAAAGAGTTTAGACAGCAATATGACCACAGCCACACATTCCACCATAGTAAGATAAGAAGCCGTAATGGTCACTGTATGGAAAATATGAGTATATCTTGCATTTCTGAAAGTAACATAAGGTCTGTGTAAAAGGCAATAACCCGTAGCCCACATAAACTGAAGCGCCACACCTCTTGCGATATTGACAAGAAGTCTTTCCCTGTGCTCCCACATGCCGTAATTCAGATAGAACAAAGTAAAGGCCGCCGCCATGACGATCCCCCACCATCTGCCGTTGCGGAAAATAATGATCAGGGCAAAAAACACTGCAAGCAGACCCGCATACAGATATGACGGTCTTGTCAGTTTCTTTTTGCAAAGTCCTATGACTGTACGGATCACAATAAGGCCAAGCAGTATAGCGATCCAGACAGTATACTTCAGTACCTGTCTGTTCATATCATCCATATCTGACCTCAGATGGGTCTGATAGTAATGATAGCCATAAACGCCTGCTGCCGCCAGATAGACTCCGTTATAGATATTTACGATCTCTTTCCATTTAAACATTGCGATCACGGCAAGTGCAAACCAGAGCATTTCCTTGCGCTCTGCCACAGAATGGTGAATATCGTATAAACCGCTCATGTACTCACAGCACCCTGCTACTGCCCCTGCAACACAGACAGATTGAAACAGATCGCCCAGGTGAGTCTTCAGATAGTCCATAGTGAAAACAGCTTCCTGCCCGTCCCTGTTATGATTGATTCCGTAAAACAAAACAGCAGAAAGAAAAAGTATACTGATAAAATATACCGAATTATCAAGGGCATAATGCCCCAGTGTTCCCGTCAGCACCGCTGCAAGAGAAACGGCCGTACCCATCGCTGCAAGGGGATTCATCGTGTACTTAAAGGCTTTTTCCACCGTAATGAGCCTGTCCTCTTTTTTCCTGTAATACAGATGTGTGGCAAGTACCAGCAAAGCTGCCGAAAGAAGAATTGCCAGTCCCAGGATAAGTACTTTGGTCTTTCTAAGAGGCACCCCGTAATTATAATCGGCCACAAGGCTCATACCGTCCACAGATGACTGATTGTAATACATAGTTCCGAGATAAGGCATATCTTCTAAAGGTACATATTCACATCCTGCAAAGATCTCAGAATCTTCGCCCTGCAGAATAATAAAATATGTCTGATTGACTTCCATATCAATATCGATCATGACTTCCTGATAGCCCGGAAGCTTTTCATGATCGATGATCACTAGTTCTTCACAGACCTGCTGCCACTGATCATTCAGAATGCGGACATAAAATTTCTCACCGCTGCATCCATCTCCTAAATACAGCCGGATGGTGTCCATATGATCATACTGCGCTACAATAGTCTGCTGCACCGTTATTTCCTCATTGATCACATCTGTCACCACGCCCGATGCTGTTCCCACGGAAGTAGTCACATTTTCATGCCATATTCTGAAAGGCCACAGGGATACCAGCAAAATTGCCGCTATGATTACAACTATCGCCTGTATTGCCCTGCTTTTATAAACAATCTTCTTCATTTTCAATTCCTTTTTCTTCCACTGCTAACTAAAGCCATGGGTAAGTATATCACAGTTGCCTTTAATTATCAAACCTGCCGCGCTTGCAGATCCCACAAAAGAAGTGGTAACAGGACCCACAAAAACACCACATANCTGACAAGATAAGTGGGGCCCAGTATTACTGTAAGCCAGATAAGCCCCGGCAGCAGCCAGGGGATCAATCGTTTTAAATGTCCCCCGTACCAGAAATAACCCAGTACAAAAGCAAATGTCCAGAACAGAAATCCCGGGGAGAACAGCCATGAGATTACAGGTATCTGCTGCAAGTCGGGCTCTAAGGAAAGCCATCTGTAAAAGGTATCTATATCCGGGATCAGACTGCGGCGCTCTCCCGGCTGTTCCACTTCATAGCCGAAGTAAGAGCTGTCTTCATAAGTAAACGTAAATACTGTATTTCCCCTGTACACATCAATTACCGTATCCGGATACCAGAAACCATAGGAGGTCATAAACCATGCATTCAGGTAAGCAAATGGGTGCTCTGCTCCTATTCCAAACCACAGCCTCCTGTATTTTCCGGGATCCTTTTCATAAGCTTCATTATGAAAGGCAACCTTAACACCATCCGATACTTTAGGCGTATAGCGCCTTAACGCTTCTTCCGGCAGAATCTCATAAAGCGTACTTTTCTCATCATCTGTCAGTGTATCTCCTTCCATGGCATATACCCTGGCCATCTGCTGGATAGGAACTGTAAGCATTTCCTGATGCTCTGAATCGTCCGCATGAAGCGCTGCGGCAAGACCCTTGTTGATCACCAGATAGACCACCAGAATTCCCGCAAATAAAAGCAGTATTTTTTTCAGATAGCCGGAAAGCCCCGCCGCCTTATGCATCAAAAGAAACAATATTGCAAAAACAATAAATGCATAAAAGCCATTGTGACGAAGCAGCATCATAAGCANAGAAGCTCCCCACAATAACGCTATATAGGATCTCTTCCGGAAAAATTCCGCCGGCCTTTTGATCAGCTCTCTTAACATCAGAACCATTAACAACAGCATTCCCGTAAAAAGTCCATCCTTGGCAGAGCACAGGGAAAACATTACAACCGTAGGGAACAGCCCCAAATACAATGTGATCGCTATGCCGGCCTTCTTTCCCATGCCCTCTTTTCTCATATGACAGATAACATAGGAATAGATCAGGGAAAGCACCGCCATCTGAAACAGAATATAGCAGGCGATCCCCAGGTTATAGGAACCGCTTATTTTATGAACCAGCTGAATGATACCCCCCAGTAAAAGCACATGGATCAGCGGATGATGGGTGGAAAAGTTTCTTGTGATCACCTGCATCAGCTCATCCTGGGCATCGTAAACAAAGAACCCCGGATATACTGCCAGAAATACCGGAAGATAGCAGAGAAAAATGATAAGCGCAGTGATTCCGAAGGTCTTTGCCGTTACGGACTGCTCTTTCTGTTTTCTTTTCCTGTCCTCCGCTTTCAAAAGCCGGTCCCAGAAAAAACGCACCGGAAACGTACAGCCTGCTGCCAGCAGTAAAATACCAANCCACATAACAGGGCTTTTAAAAGGGACACTTCCATCCCTGTCAAGATTTCTCCCAAATATCATGCAGACCGCAAAGATAAGTGAAAACAACGCAGGAAGCAGCGTCTTTTTCCGTATGCAGTTGTTAAAGCTCTTATTCTTCTCTTTCATGCCGCTTTTCTTCCGCTGCTTCTTTTCCTACAATTTCCCTGATCACATACTGGGGAGAATTATTCACGGAAATGTACATTCTTCCCAGATATTCTCCTACCATGCCCATCATCAGCATGAGCATACCGCCCATAAATACGGTAACTGACATCAGCGCGCTGAAACCGATCACCAGATCCGGGGGCTTTATGAAAATTTTCTTGATGATCGTATAGATACCGTAAGCAAAACCGCAAAGGGCGCAGACCACCCCTGTTACCGTAGCGATCCGAAGAGGTTTCACGCTGAAAGCCGTAAATCCGTTGAACCAGAGTCCCAGCAGTTTTTTCAAGGTATATCCGGACTCCCCGGCCTGCCTGTCCCGATGCTGTACATCCACATTAATGATATTTTTGGTAGAACGGAGCACCAGTCCTATTACATAGGGATAAGCGTATTCATAGCGGGTCATTTCTTCCACCACGAACCGTCTTGCCGCAAAATAGCTGGACACATACAGCTCTTTGGGTTTACCCAGCATGATCCTGGTCATCAGCTCATTGATGTGGCTTCCGAAATTCCGGAAAGCCGAATGGCGTTTGTGATTGTATCTGGCATAGACCACATCCGCTCCCTTTTCAATTCCTTCAAGGAGCTTTCCCACTTCATTTGCCGGCGTCTGTCCGTCATCGTCAAGACAGACGATCACATCGCCTTTCACATAATGAAATCCTGCCATCAGGGCACTGTGCTGACCGAAATTTCTGGCAAGGTTGATTCCGGTAATATTGTCATTTTCTCTGCATATCCGCGTGATCACATCAAAGGTATCATCCGGCGAGCAGTCATTAATCAGTATGATCTCATATTCATAAGAATCTAAAGAACACATGGTTTCCTTAATTTCCTGTATCACAGCCGGCAAGGTCTGGCCGGAGCGATAACAGGGAATTACAAAACTGACCAGTTTCATAACAGATCTCCTTTTATTCTTCAGGATTGAAAAGCGCCATCAAGATCACATCCCGATATCCGCCTTCCAGATAAACATCGTCCTTCAGATAAGCTTCCTGTACAAATCCTGCTTTTTCATAGCTTCTTTTTGCTCTGTCATTACCTGCAAGCACCCGAAGCATCAGCTTATGAAGCTTTAATTCATCAAAGGCATAGCGGATCATCAGTTTAGCGGCCTGTGTTCCATACCCTTTGGAAAGGGCCCATTCCTCTCCGATAAAGATACCGTATTCCGCTTTGCGGTGGATCACATCGATATCCCGAAGATATACACTTCCTATAGGCCTGTCTTCCCTCACACAGATCATAAACTGAACCACTTTGCCGGGCTTTACCATAGTTTCTATCCAGTTAAGATGGCCCTGCCTGGTAAAAGGTCTTTGGTAAATAAAGTTCTTACGGACAAAATCCGCATTCCGCCAGGCGACAATAAGATTCGTATCAGCCTCTGTCATGGGGCGTAAATAAACATCATTTCCTTCTGTCATCATTTCTTTTCCTTCCTGACATACGTGTCATTTACTGTTTCCTGTTAATTTCATAGATCTCAAAGCTGTTATCCACAGTATCTGTAAGCGTAAGTTCGATCATGACGCCATGATCTTGGTAATAATCTTTCAACCAGTCCGTATCTGCACCGGTCTCCTGAACATAATAAACATCCTCACGGCTTACCAGCGCTTCTTCCATATTGATAATGTCAAAGGAAAGAAGCTTTTTTCTCCACAGCGGACTCTTACATGCCCATCCCCCCATGATATCATAATTATCAAGGGAATTATCCACATTCTCAAACATCTTTTCCGTATACCCTACGGAAGAATACACATCAATAAAATAGAAATTATTCTGATTCTCTTCGTTACTTAAATAACCGTAAAGCGACTGATATGCTATATTATTCTCCGCCTTTGCCGCCACATCCTGATCCGTAGTNACTATGGAATTTTCCAGGATGGCTGCGCCTGTCAAAAGATATAAGCTAANGATGATCAGAGGAACCTTCTTCTTTTGCCGGCAGGACAGCTCCCTGCACTGTATGAACAGCATAGCAAGCAATATACACAGCTCCATCAGATACATCGAGTGGCTGATCCTTACCGGAACCCTGTCCCTCATGATCAGCCATAGCCACAGAACCGTTCTGACTGCTCCCAGAAACATCAGCTTCCAGAAAATATTTAAAAACCTGATCAGCGGCTTTTTNCTCNNGATCATCATGGCCGTGATAAACACTGCCAGATAAGAAAGCGGTATCACCCGGTTCCAGGGAGAATCGCTTTCATTGTGGGCAGGTCCGTATACATTCCTTCTGTAATAACTGCCAAGACTTTCNNNAAGCCGCTGCACAAAAGGCTTTTCTGCACTTCTGTTAGACGCCGCATAATCAGCGATCTTGCCCAAAAGCTTTTCATCTATTTCTTCATCCAGACCGAAATTATAATTTTCAAGCAGCATCTCTCTCACTTTCCGTAAGTCCCACGCTTTCATAAAAGGCCTGATGTTCTTTATACTCCGGAATTTTCTGAAAGTCATAAAGCTCCGTCCGNTTATCAAAGTATTCCGTAAAGATACGCCACTCATTACTTCCGTAAGCAATATTATGTGTGACNTGNCCTGCCAGTATTCCCAGGAAAATGGCGCCTATCACCGTCAGATATTTTACAAAGCAGTCCTTCGTAAAGATCTTCTCTTCACTTCCCCACTTCACCGCTCCCGCCACACAAATAAGCGGAAGCACCAGCAGAAGCATTTCAGAACGGATCAGGTATGCCAGAAACACCAGCAAAACAGTTCCCACATTTTTTTTGATAAATTCCTTCGCGGGCAGTGTGATGTCCGTTGTAAAGAACANAAACGCCGCCGCTGAGGCCAGCAAAGTACAGGTCAGTGTATACTGTGCCGACACTAAATGATCTAAAAACAGTCCGATGATCAGAAAGCCCTCTGTCAGTAAAAGCAGTGATCTTTCAAAGATATTATTACAGAATGTCAGGCTTCTGTTAATGATCAGGCCAAAACTTAAATAATGGCAGCCGCACAAAAACAGTCCATACCACGGAAGTTTTCCTGCTATCCTGTAAAAAAGGCTGATCGGCGCACTGACAAGCCATAGCATCTGGATATTGCGGCCTTCCGGTACCCCGGTATAAACACCTGCCAGAATATCCTTCATCAGCACATCATCATTTAAGTCAAAATAATAATCATATCTGACTGCCGTAAAGATCATGATAACAAGTAACAGCAGCCCTGTTCCTATTAAATTTTGATTTTTATTTAAAAATCTTTTAAGCGCCATAAAATTCCTTTACTTTGCCTGCAATATAATCTACCTCGGTTTCCTTCAGCTGATAGAACATGGGCAGCCGCAGGAGCCTTTCGCTTTCTCTGGTGGTATACTTGTCCTCCCCATGGAAGCGGCCGAATTTAAGGCCCGCAGGAGCTGAATGGAGGGGAATATAGTGGAATACGGCAAGAATATCATTTTCCTTCAGAAAATCAATGAGAGCGCTTCTTTCCTCCATATCCTTTGTCTTAATATAAAACATATGCCCATTATTGGTACATTCCTCCGGTATAAAAGGAAGTTCGATCTTCCCTGCCTCTGCCAGGGGAGCAAGCAGCCTATAGTACTGTTCCCATCTGTCGATACGGACCTGATTGATCTTGTCTGCTATCTCAAACTGGGCATAAAGATAGGCTGCATTCATATCGCTGGGGAGGTAGGAAGAACCGAAATTCTGCCAGCGGTACTTGTCCACCTGTCCTCTGTAATACTTGCTTCTGTCAGTTCCTTTTTCCCTGAGGATCTCCGCTTCTTCTATATATTTTTTATCCCGGATCAGGAGCGCTCCGCCCTCACCCATACTGAAATTCTTGGTTTCATGAAAGCTTATACAGCCAAATTCCCCGAAAGTTCCAAGGGGCTTTCCTTTNTAAGTACTTAAGATTCCCTGGGCGTCATCCTCNACCACCTTAAGNCCNTNNCGGCCGGCAATATCCATGATCTTGTCCATCTCACATCCCACGCCGGCATAATGTACCACTGCAATAGCCTTGGTCTTTTCCGTAATGGCATCCTCGATCAGATTTTCATCGATATTCATGGTATCGGGACGAATGTCCACAAATACAATTTTTGCTCCTCGAAGGACAAAAGCGTCTGCCGTGGAAACAAAGGTATAAGAAGGCATGATCACCTCATCTCCTTCTTTCACATCACACAGCAGCGCCGCCATTTCCAATGCATGGGTACAGGAGGTGGTAAGAAGGCTCTTTGCCGTACCTGTTCTCTCTTCCAGAAATGTGCTGCACCTTTTTGTGAATTCACCGTCACCGCAGATGTGCATATTTTCCACTGCTTTTTTTACATATTCCATTTCTCCGCCCGTATAAGGGGGTACATTAAAGCGAATCATTTTATTCCTCCGATCTGCATGTGTAAGCTTTGTCATTCATATACCACAAAGGCGCTGTTCTCAAAAGCCTGTTCATAATTATTTTCACTCATAAAGGCCAGAATAGCATCCAGCTTCTCACCTTCTGACGCATTTGTACCCAATATCACAAGGGGTCTGTCAGATTCGACTCCCGCTCCTTTTGCGTGCATCCATTCATTGATGTCTTCAAGACTTTTATTCAACCGGGTAAAACTGTTGGTATCCAGGTCCGGCCAGCTGGTAAAAACAGCGCTCTCCCTGTCAAGATAATAAGAAAGCCCCGGTATATTTCCATAAAGGATCAGTTCCTTTCCCGCATACTCCGATTCCCTTTCTTCCATAAATCTGCTCAGGGCGCTTAATGCATCTGCATTGGCAGAATTCGTATACATCCCTGCCAGTACCTGATTATCCGTTACTTTGCTGTCCCGCTTTTCCCCTGTTTCTCCATCCAGAAATACATAACAGACTCCAAGCCCCATGCTCTGTACAAGAAATGCCAGCACCATAGCCGATACCATGGCCTTTACAGGAAAAAAGGGTACTCTTCCGGTGCCGTCAACAGATTCTCTTCCCCACCTTGCAAATTTATAGACCATCCAGAAAGTAACAGGCGCCACGAAAAACAAATTATTGAGGACCGGCCACACATGGTTATTGCTTCCAAGAGGAGTGATCAGGATAATGATCAATGAGATAAANCCGATCAGCATCCATTCATCGTCTATCATTCTGCTCCATAACATCCACANATCGATCGCAAGTGATATGATCAGAAAAATAACTCCCCACTGAAGCCCNGCTTCCTTCTGATAATAACGGAAGTTGTACATTCCCCATCTTCCCAATACAAAGAACAANAAGCCGATNCANAGACAATATANGACCTTCCGAAATACAGGGAATTTTTNCTTTTCGATCATAAAGAATGGAATTCCCGGCANAATACACAATATCATATACANCATCCATCTTAGCCCTCTGCCGTAAGCCGACAGAATAGACAAAATCATTTCTCCAAGGGTATAATCGGAAGCGCTGTCCGACATTCCNNATAATCCGCTNATCATNTCACCATAAGCGCNGANACCNTAAAGTGNCGACATNACAAGAAACATGACCGCCTGTGCCGCNAAAAAGCCTCCNATNCAGAGTCCNGTCTCCTTAGCAATTGCTTCAAAAGACTTCTTCTTCCGTGCTCCATAATACCAGNCCACTACAATAAGCGCCGCTTCCAGTATATTGGGAACACGCACGGAAACATTAAGNCCCAGGCATATTCCTGCAATAAACANCCACTTAGGTCTGCAGCCTGCAAGTCCCCGGAACAAAAAGACCGCTCCCATAAGGAAAAANANATATGTCATATAGTTATACAAGATCCCTGTAGGACACCAGCAAAATCCGATGGCTGCCANCTCTCCGAGAAACGCCATCCANGAAGGCATTTTGGTTTTAAAAAATCGGTAACCGAACAAAGCCATGAAACTGATCAGCANAGANGTATAGAACTTCATTCCCAGCATGGTGCCGCCGAAAGGCAGCCTGGTCAGNAAAAATCCCGCCACATTGGAAAGAAAGGTAGCCATGACCCATACGCCATCAGAGCCCTCAAANAAACGATAGTTGCCAAGGCTGTAGGGCGTATCCGTAAGATCNANGCCCTGATTTATCTTAAGTAAAGGAAATAACAGCAAAATAAGCGGAAAACAGATTTCNGCTGCNATGGGAAGATACTTTTTCAGAGTATTATTTTCCGTCCGCATAATAGCCTCCTTTCCNGATCAGATCATACAAAAAGGTCCTGATCCATTCTATGATAAGCCCTGCTGCAAATAGTATCAATACACTGAAAATCAATTCTCCAAAGAACATAACCAGGTTTTCGCTTCCTGTAGGATTCACTATACTTTTAAANAGCGGATACCAGNCATGCCTTAAATCGGGGTGCTCGTGCAGAAGATAAATGCCGAAACTGTATTTGCCGGCTCTTCTGATCAGATCAGCCATCCTGCCCTCTTTCAGCCGGATCTTCTTNAANCCGAANAANAGTCCCGCCGCACCTGTAAGGCAGAAAACAAAATTATAATGAAAAGGCACCGTAAAGNAATAAGCCGCTCCAGAAAATACCTTAAGTACATACCACAGTCCCACTGTCATGGCGAAGATGATAAGACTGCTTCCCACATATATTTTCCACGGACAGCGTTCCCAGATACCGCCGCCATNAATCCTGAAATAAGAAGCCAGAAGATAAATACAGATAAACCANGACAGATCATANCCATATTTATCAAAGGCAAGGTTTATAGGNCATATNCTTTTGATCACACTGAANATAATAAACAAAAGNACCAATGTCACCTGCATCTGCTTNTTNGTCAGATTCTTAACTGCCGCATTTAAAAGCGGCATCANCAGCANCAGCAAAAAATAAGACGTNGCAAACCAATAGCTTTCCGACTCAACAGGGAGTACATATTGTACCAGCCCGTAAACGCCNATTTCTTTTNCTAAAGTGGGCTGNCCGAGACAGGTCAGTNCAAGCGGTATCAGCAGGGAATAGAACCATATCTGACAAAGAAAGGTGATCACCCTNGAAAGTTTAAATTCACNNNTNCAGCCAAAATAGCCGCTGATAAAGACATATGTGTTCACAGCTACAATACAAAAGGACTCAAGCAATGTTCCCAGGATNAGNAGACNGNTATTTCCGGNANCCGGTTCTGCCGNAAGAAGNCNNNCCGATTCCCGCAGAAAATGCATGATAACTACCATTACCATTGCCAGAATCCTCAATAATTCAATNCCTGCAAGTCTCTTTTTTTCAGCCACTGCACATTCCTTTCCGCTTTGTTTAACGCTCNCTGTCCACNTTNCCATGCTCTACNCGATAGACCATATCACATTTCTCTATGGTCTGTAATCTATGTGCAATAATGATCAGCGTTTTCTTTCCATGCAGTCTGTTGATGGAATCCATGATCGCAGCTTCNGTTTCATTATCAAGGGCAGAAGTGGCTTCATCAAGTACCAGTACTTCCGGATCTTCGAACAACGCTCTTGCGATACCGATACGCTGCCTCTGTCCTCCGGAAATACGTATGCCTCTTTCACCGATTCCGGTATCCAGCCCCTCAGGCAGACCTCTTACAAATTCATCCAGCTGCGCTTCTTTTAATGCACGCCATACCTTTTCATCATCAATATCTTCATCAGCATAGCCAAAGGCCACGTTCTTACGGATGGTAGAATCGATCATAAATATGGTTTGCGGGATATATCCGATATTTTTCAGCCAGGACTGATAGTGCTCTCTGACCTCTACGCCATCTGCCAGGATCTGTCCGTTTTGCAGATCTAAAAGTCCCAGAAGAATATCTACCACCGTAGTTTTGCCTGCACCTGAAGTACCTACTATACCAACGCTCTTACCCACCGGAATCTCCATGTCGGCATGATCAAAAATAAGTACCTCTGTATTAGGATATTTATATACAATATTCTTTAATTCGATCTTTTCTTTAATCTCCAGCTTATCTACATAAATCTTTTGCTTATAGGCAGTTTCATCATAATTGATGTTCTCATCCCTGATCTCCTCCTGAAGATTGTCCGAAACTCCCATGAAGAAAGGTTCAAAGTAGGAAATAGAAGTCAGATGATTGTTGATCCTGTTGGCACAGGGGATCAGCCGCATGGCAACCAGCGCAAGCAAGGTAAGCTGAGGCATGATCTCTATTACAGAAGTTCCCTGCAAAAGACGTATCATCATATACAGGATCATACCCGCCATGGCTATGGTCTCAATGAGGAGCCTTGGCGTAGCATTATAAAGATTATAGCGCTGCACCGCGCTTACATAGCCCGCTCCGCATTTGGCATATTCATTGATAAAATAATTTTCTTTATTGGCGATCTTGATCTCCTTGATCCCCATTACAGACTGATCGATCCATTTATAGAGCCCGCTGTAATAATCCTGATTCTCTTCTCCGGCCTTTCGCATTATGGGTTTCAGAATACATTTAATGATCAGCAGGACCGCCACCAGAAGGGCCGCTACCGTAATGCTCATCATCACATCCGAAGCCAGGCTGACAGCGATCAAGCATACGAAAACGATAGCCTCACTGGTAAGCTGCAAAAGAGATAAGATCAGTCCATACATATTGTTGACATCTGAGGTAATGCTCCTTTGGATCACAGCGGTATCCGCATTCAGATAATATTCATAAGGCCGCTGCATGAAATTGATCATCATCCTTCTGGATGTAGCAAACTGGTTGGTATAAACAAATTTGAGCTGCACCTTCTGCTGAAAAAAGAGAAAAATATTTTTTACCGCAAAGATAACAATGAGCCCCGTCATAACCAGGATCATAAGGCTTCTGGTATCTTCGTAACCGATATGAAAAACATCGCATATGATCTGCAGATAGGCATGTGCCTCTACTGCATTTTCTTCCAGAACCACATTCATAACAGGCAGGATCATGGACACGCCTGCCGTCTCCAGGATGGCGCCGATCAGCATAAGAAAAACAAGAAGGACCATTTTTCGCTTTTGACTTTTATCCAGCAGGACCATTAATTTTTTATATATCTTCTTCATATTACCCCTTAATTCCTGTATTAAAATATATCATTATATTTTAACACAGCTATATCTATAAGTCAAAATCCTCCCAGAGCGCATAAAAGACCATATCCTCATAAACCGGCTTGTATTCATCATAAGGAACATCATGGTCCTTTGTCCTCCATTCCATGAACAAAGAACTGGTTCTTGTTGGAATCGGTTCTCTGCCCGCTGTTTCGCCGTCCTTAATATATAATCTCTTCCATGGCGCTTCATCCACCATGAAAGTAACAATATGATATTCTACGCCATTAAGCCATACATCATTTAGAAATTTCATTCTGGCATCTATGAAATACTTCAAATACCGAATGTTGTTATCATAACTTTCATAATACTGATATCTGTTTTCATTTTCCTCCCAGCGGATGCTGTCAAGCTTTACAGCCTGTCTGATCTGCTCTGACAGCTCATCGATCCCGCCATCCAAAAGTCCTTCAAGATAAGGGATCGCCTTGTCCTCATACATTGCCACTGCCTGCCGATAAAAATCTTCTTTTTGGTATAAATTGTAAAAGACTTCCGTTCCCAGCACATGATCATTTAACATGGTGATCCCCATGGGATCACTGACGATTTCATCAAGATTACAATTTCCGAACGCTACATCATAGTCCCAGACTGGTCCTGCATAAATTTTCGAACTGGCAGAATCTGACGGTTTATAAAAAAAGCTGCTTGTGACAGCACCGTCAAAATTTTTCGTTATCTCTTCTATCAAATATTTCCGTACAAAAGATTCCACATCAATATATTCCGAATAATGCTTTCCCGTTGCTTTGTTAATTCCATCCTTTTCTTCCGCCGCATCCTGAAATG
This sequence comes from Lachnospiraceae bacterium, assembly GCA_014803415.1. Taxonomy (GTDB): domain Bacteria; phylum Bacillota; class Clostridia; order Lachnospirales; family Lachnospiraceae; genus Suilimivivens. Next base: position 9,362 of record JAAVBZ010000003.1, on the reverse strand, counting down.
CCTGCATCCGGTCTGCAATATAGTTAACCTGTTCCTGTGTTGCATATTTCGGACTATGCAATGCATAGGCGTCGCCCTGATCCGTAATAAATCCGCTGATCTCTTCTTCAAATCTTAACGGTATTTCCCGCTCAAACAGATATCCTCCCGTTATATCCGCTTCCTTCACCTGACAGTCCGTCCATTTGCGTAAGCCATCTTCGGACTCTGTCAGCTTAAGTTTTTGTATTTCGGCATCATTGTAGACAGCGGAAAATTTGGCTTCCATATCGGTGATCTCCACCCTCTCTTCCCCTATTTCCACCTTCTCGCAAAGATAATAAATTCCATAATAAATTCCGTTGCAGTATAGGTCTACAGACTGGCCTTCAGGAGTATAAGGCATGCCAAGCTCCCTGGCAAGTCCCAGAGCGATACGATTGCGCAGCTTAGTCTCGTCATAGCCGTCGGCAAGCAGATTCCAGCCTTTTGCTTTTCCAAATCCAAACAGATCCGCTTCTTCCTTCAGCCTGAATTGATAAGGTTTCTTGGCAAGTCCCCATGTAGAATTTCCTCTTCCGCTGATACCGGCTGCTTTGCCCTGATACAAGATCTGCCCGTCAGCATCAAAAAGCCTGGTCTCTCCCGGTTCTTCATTTCCCTTTTCCTTATTGATCCAATCCATGGATCCGGAATCAGTAGCAAGAGAAAGGACCGGCAGATCAGAAGAATAGATAAAAATCAGCGGTGCACTCAAGATCTGCTCATTCTCTTTGTTATAAAATGCAAATTCGTAGGCTTCCTCCCACCTGATATCCTCTATGATATCTCCGCTCCTAAGGACTTGATCGCCGATCGTAATATGGCCGCTGCCCTCTATGCTGTTCACCTGAAGACTTCCCTCTTTTGCAAATCCGGGCAGAAAGACATAACAGATTCCCTCCCTGCTCTGCCAGAGAGAGATCTGCAGCTTCTCCTCTTTACTTCTAACTTCAAAAACAACGCCGGTTACCCTTTCTCTTTCCTCTTCAATCTCCGACACATTTGTCATATTTTCTGTCAGATCTTTCAACCTATCTTCGGTATCTCCCAACGTATCTTCCTGTTCAAGTGAAATCGTTTTTTTATTATTTTCTCTAATGATCTTTCTGACAGGCATATAGCAGAAAACCGCTGTTACCAGTATGGTTCCTGCTATTGCCATAATAGTCATCCATTTTCGTAATATTTCCATTTTATTTTTGCATCCTAATATATCTGTTCATTCTGCCTGTGAATTTCCGGATCCTCATATTTATCCATAAAATCTTCTCCCAAAAAAACTTTTTCTTTCGCAAATTTAATGGCATCCGGCACCGTAAAGACGGAGATCACCTTGTCGAATATAAGTCCATCCACAAAATTCAGGATCTCCATAGGGAATTTACTTTCCAGCACAATATGCTCCGGAAACAGCTCCCCGTAATCCAGCGCATCTCTTGGNTGGGGCTTTATCAGAACTATGGCTTTTTCCCCCTGTACCCACTGAAACTCCTCAATAATATCCCGGAAGATCCTCTTTCTCGTTTCCAGATCGCACAAAGGCTCTGAAAGCACCAGGATCCTGTGCTTTTTTCCGTTTCCTTCTTTCAGAGTATCTTCCAGCTTTTCCAGATNATTNATGAAAACAGATACCAGGATCCTTTTTGCTTCTTCCTGCAGATTTTCTGTCAGTTCTTTTCTTGGCTTTTCTATATACTTAGGGCACGGATAAGGAAGCACTGAAATATCGTTNACCTCCATATCAATGCAGTATTTGGAATAACCATTCTGAATAAAGATCAGGTTATGGGCNGCCATCCATGCCTTCAGCCCAAAGTGGCCCCTGTTGTCGNAANGTGCCGTATCATAATAACGAATGCAGTCAAGCCCATCCTCCAGAGCATGGTAATAAATTTTATGAGTACTGAGATAATAGCCTATGGGATCGGAATCACAGAACACATAGATGTCCTCGTAAGTTTTCAGATCCACCGGAATATAAGGCTCTAACAGCTTTCCGAAACGCNTGGTGTATCGGATCCTCTGGATCATATTTTTAAGAAGATTTCCCCTGTCCTTATGCAGATCGGCAAGCTCCGGAAAAAAGCTTTCCTCCTTTTCATCAAAAGGGATCACCTCTTNAAATAATCCTGACCTTTCGGCCCGTTCCTTTAAAGAGCCGAAATCATTGGACATACTGCTGAGCATAAGACAGGCTTGTCCCCATTNGCTCTTCTCTTTATTCAATTCCTTCANNCAGGCAATATATGCATGGTAGAAGGTATGACATATATAAATACGTTTNCGCTGTTTTATCATTTTTATACTCCTTGCTGCATTAACTTCAATCTTACCATACAAATTTATTTGATTGCAATAAAATATAGTGTATAATCACATTAGACAACAGGTGAGCTGCGAAGCAGATGCTTTTATGAATTTGAGNNGGCTGAACTGTTCAACCCCAAAGCGGCGTCGGCCCGCAAAGAAAAGGAGTTTAACCATGAACGGTAAAAAACTTGCGATCATCACTGCCAGAGGCGGCAGTAAACGTATCCCCCGTAAAAATATCAAGGAGTTCTGCGGAAAACCAATCCTGTGCTACTCTATAGAGGCGGCATTTCAGTCGGAANCTTTTGATGAAGTNATGGTTTCCACNGATGATACAGAGATTGCAGATATCGCCCTGAAAGCNGGNGCCAGCGTCCCTTTTTTCCGNTCGGCAGAAATGTCCGGAGACTATGCCTCTACCGACGATGTNATTATGGANGTCCTTCAGGAATATCAGAAGAACGGGCTTAGCTTTGAAGCTTTTTGCTGTATCTATCCCACNGCCCCTTTTTTAACGGGAAAGCGCCTNAAANCCGCCATGGANCTGCTTGATANGGCAGATTCCGTTATGCCGGTGGTTCCTTTTTCCTATCCTCCTCAAAGAGGACTGATCGTGAATGAGAAAGGTTATGTGGAAAGGCAGTTTCCAGAATANGCNNCGGCAAGAAGCCAGGATNTGCCGAAAGTCTTTCATGACTGCGGACAGTTCTATGCCTGCCGTACGGCTCCCTTTNTAGAAGCAGGCACAACGGATGTGGCAAAACTGGTTCCTCTTATTTTATCNGAAATGGAGGTTCAGGATATCGATACCATAGAAGACTGGGAAATTGCAGAAATNAANTACAGGAGATTATTTAATCATGAATCATAACACCGCTGCAGCGCCATTTTACCGTATTAAGGAATCAGATCTGTTGTATGACATTGATCTGCTNAAAAATTCCCTTACNGAGAACTGGGGAAACTTCGTTATGGGATATTCCGTCAAGACCAATTCCCTNCCCTGGCTTTTAAATTATTTAAAAGATCATGATTTTTATGCAGAAGTTGTCTCCGATACAGAATACGATCTGGTACACCGCCTGGGCTTTCCCGGGAAGAATATTATCTATAACGGTCCCATCAAAGATAAAAAGGTGTTTGAAACCGTACTGCTTGCCGGAGGATACGTAAATCTGGACTCCGGCTATGAGCTTGAATGGCTAGAAGAGTTAAGCGCGATTTATCCTGACACTTCCTTCAGCGTAGGGGTCAGAGTCAATTGTGACATTGCTGCCATGTGCCCTTTAGAAGAACTGGTAGAAGAAGAGGGCGGGCGATTTGGCTACTGCTATGAGAACGGCGTTCTGAAAGCNGCCATCGACAGAATCAATGCTCTACCNAATGTAAAAGTAGGCGGNCTTCATCTNCATTCTTCCACCCAGTCCAGAACTGTACAGGTCTATGGTGCACTGGCAGGTATGGCAGTAAAAATAGCCAGAGAATATCACCTTACTCTNGATTATATNGATATGGGCGGCGGATACTTTGGAGGACGGGCCGATAAACCGGATTACCGCGATTACTTTAAAGAAATCTGCAGTGTTCTTTCTCAGTATTTTGATAAAGAANAAACCACACTGATCGCCGAACCCGGCGTTTCCCTGATCTCCAGAGCCATTACNTTTGAAACGGAAGTACTGGATATCAAGGATATAAGGGGNCGCAAATTTATTGTTACCAGCGGAAGCCGGGTAAACTTAAACCCGCTGGTCACCAGACATGTATATCCNCATCACATTGAATATNCAAGTGACATATCTGTCAGGAATATGGAAGAGTCCCAATGGGTCTGCGGCGCTACCTGTATGGAATANGACAGACTTTTTGAAATAAAATCGGATGTTCAGCTTCTTCCCGGAGATAAGATCATATACGATACAGCCGGCGGCTACACCATGTGTCTGAATCCGNTGTTTATCCATTATTTTCCGGCAGTCATTGTGGAAAAGGTGACCGGAGAGCTTTTTACAGCAAGAGAAGCCTGGAGCAACAAAGAATTCCTGCAGAAAAATCACTGGTAGGTCAATGACCNCCATCAGGTAATAGAAAGGATCTGTATTTATGAANAAGAGTTTTAAAATCGGAAATAAAATNGTAGGAGAAGGTGCNCCTGTATTTATTGTNGCAGAGATTTCCGCCAATCATAATCAGGATTATAACAGGGCNNTTGAGATCATTCACGCCGCAAAAGAGGCCGGAGCTGATGCTGTGAAGCTGCAGACCTATACAGCCGACAACATTACTCTNGATTGTGACGATGAATGTTTCCAGATCAACGAAGGCACCATCTGGGACGGCACCACATTGTACAAATTGTACCAGGAAGCTTACACTCCCTGGGAGTGGCAGCCGCGTCTGAAAGAAGAAGCAGANAAACTGGGGCTGGAATGCTTTTCTTCCCCCTTTGATCTTACTGCCGTGGATTTTCTGGAAAAGATGCAGGTGCCTGCTTACAAAATTGCNTCCTATGAGATCAATGACATTCCTCTNATCCGCAAAATAGCCAAACTTCATAAACCTATGATCTTTGCCACCGGAATTGCTTATCCCGAAGATATTGAGAGAGCTCTGTCTGTCTGCAAAGAAGAAGGNAACGAAGATATTATTCTGTTAAAATGTGTTTCCTCCTACCCCACTCCCTATGAAGCGGTTAATTTAAACGTAATTCCCACATTATATAANACTTACNACTGTCTTACGGGTATTTCCGATCATACTATGGGAACCATTGTTTCTGCCGGAGCCGTTCCCCTTGGCGCCAAAATGGTAGAAAAACATCTTACCCTGCGCCGAAGCGACGGCGGTCCCGACGGTGCTTTTTCCATGGANCCGGATGAATTTAAACAGATGACGANAGAGATCCGTATCCTGGAAAAGGCTCTTGGCAGCAGTGAATATACGCTTACAGATNCCCAAAAGGTTGAGCACGAAGGTTCCCGCTCTCTGTTCGTAGTACAGGACATTCAGGAAGGAGAAATCCTTACTCCCGAAAATATCCGCTCTATCCGTCCCGGCAACGGACTTCACACCATGTATTATGAAGAAGTCCTTGGGAAAAAAGCAAAACACTTNTTAAAGAAAGGAACTCCTCTTGCATGGGAACTGATCGATTAGTTTACTTCAGNACAGACGGCAACANCAGNATTGCAACGGGTCATCTTNTAAGATGCCTNTCCATAGCACAGGCCTGCCNTGATCTTGGGNTGGATGTCTGNTTTCTTGTATCCGATCATGANAGCAAAAACCTNTTAGAGGCTTTTCTTCCGGATATTTCAGAAAAACCTGACATTCAGGTANTGAAAACAGCCGCATATAATGACTTGGAAAAAGAACTGNCGGAAGTGACNGNNCTCATTTCCGACGCNAATGTNATTTACAAAAAAGTTATTTTNTTTCTTGATTCTTACTTNGTAACNGAGAAATATTTAAATACGATCAGGTCTTTAACCAAAACCGCTTACCTGGATGATCTNCAGCTATTTGATTATCCGGCGGATCTGGTGATCAATTANGATGTAATACCNGANGATCTTCTGCCTGCTTATCAGAAAGCTTATACTGCAGCAGGCAAAANGCTGCTNGGCGCCAGCTATACNCCCTTGCGGAAGCAATTTCANGGCAAAGAATATTCTCGTTCGNNANNANGCNGTNCAATGTTCTNGTAACCACCGGCGGCAGCGATCCNTTTCACTTCTGCCTGNGACTGATCNAAGCCTTTCAGGAAAAACTGCAGCTGCATATTGTGATCGGGAAATTGAATGAGGACANGGAANNNCTTTATCGTCTGGCCGCTTCGCTGCCTTTCATTACTCTGCATGAAAATGTATCCGATATGGCTTCTCTTATGGCTNAGTGCGATCTGGCTGTTTCTGCTGCCGGTACCACTTTGTATGAATTNTGCGCTGTGGGCGTACCTGCTGTCAGCTTTACCATGGCCGATAACCAGATCACTGCTGCCAAAGCTTTTGCCGATACAGGAACCATCCCCTATGCCGGAGANCTCCGGGATTCNTTTACTACAGTCCTGGGTACTGNNATAGATTTTCTGACNTNNATGTCNGAAAATGAAGATAAAAGAAAATCTGCGCATGAAAACATGCACAGATTAGTAGACGGAAAAGGCGCTATGCGGATTGCAGAAGCATTATAGAAAGAGTCCTTTTATCCTTTCTGCCTCTATCTTAAGCGCCTCTCGATCCTTCCCCTCCAATACAAAATATCCCCGTCCCATAACGGAGTGACCGTCGGAAACCAGCTTTAGGATCTCTCCTTCTTCTATATGGCATTCCCACTTGATCAGGGAAACGTGCTCTGCTTTAATCTCCAGAAATTCCCTGACACTTTTCTCGTCAGGTACATACTCTGCTTTGCCCTGCATATCAAAGTAGTGGATCATCATGGATTTCGTATCCGCCGGTACAAAATTATACTCTTTTCCCATTCTGTATTTTATATATTCCTCTGCCATATCCACTCCGGTGCAAAGGGGCGTAAACAGATTATGAAGATTATGGCCTGAGGGCCTTGCCGACAGCTCTATGACAAAGGGGCCTTCTTCCCCCCTGATAATATCTGCGTGGAGCAGGCACTCTTTCAGTCCCAGACAGACAATGATCTTTTTCATATATTCCTGCACCTGATCATAAAAAGGATTCTCCGGCAGAACAGAAAAATAGGCCACGGCCTGTCTTGCAGGGGGCGGCGTGTTCTCTTTCTTTCTGAGCAGGATCAGCCTGAATTCGCTGCCAATGACTGCGCCGTCTACGCCGTATTCCTCACCCTGGATGCACTCCTCCAGCACGTACGATTCTCCTTTTACTTCTTCTAACGCCTTTGTCAGTTCTTCTTTGTTAGAAATCATGTAGATTCCTCTGCTGCCGGATCCAAATCTCGGTTTCAGGACTGCCGGAAAATCCAGGGGAAGATCACCCGATACCATTTTTTCCGCAAGTATGTGATTTTCTGTTTCTTCCGGTCCGCTGCCCGCTGCATAGCAATGACACCTTCGCAGATTTTCTTCCTGAAGCTTTTGGTGAAATTTATATTTATCCGTACACAGAACCGCCATCTCCCTGCTGATCCCCGGAAGCCCCAGAGCATCATTCACTGCTCCTATGGTAGTCAGATACCGCCCGATGGGCACTGTCAGGACAAAGTCCGGCTTTTCACCCCTGACTGCCAAAACAGCTGCCTCTTCATCTGAAATATCAACTACCATGGCTTTGTCTGCCGCTTTCAGACCGGCGGCCCTTGGATTTCCGTCCAGGGCCGTTATACTAAGTCCATATTTCTTTGCTTTTTNAATTGTATGGAGTGCCTCATCACTGGCACCGATAATNACTGCTTTCATTNTATTTTCCCAGTACNTTTTCCAATTCTTCNATNACGATCTTCANNGCCTTGATCCTTGCATACTTCTTATCCACAGACTCCAATATNTGCCATGGCGCATAGGNAGTNCTGGTCTTTTGTATCATNTCATTTACTGCCANCTCATAAGCATCCCATTTTTCCCGGTTACGCCAATCCTCATCCGTTATTTTCCACTGCTTTTCCGGCGTATTCTGGCGCAGTGTAAACCGCTCAAGCTGAGTATCCTTATCGATCTGCACCCAGAATTTGATAATNACAGCNCCCCAGTCATGAAGCTCTTTTTCAAATTCATTCATTTCATTATAGGCTCTTTTCCAGTCATTCTCACTGCAAAAACCTTCCAGGCGTTCTACCATCACACGGCCATACCAGCTTCTGTCAAAAATTGCAATATGCCCGGTCTTNGGAATTTTGGTCCAAAACCGCCATAAATAATGTCTGGCTTTNTCATGNGGTTCNGGNCTTGCAATNGGATGTACCTCAAANCCTCTCGGATCCANCGCCTCTGTGATCCGTTTGATATTGCCGCCTTTNCCTGCTGCATCCCAGCCNTCNTATACAATGACNACAGGTACCTTTTTCCTGTACAGCCTGTTATGAAGNTCNTTCAGATGANNCTGAAGNCTGTNNANNTCNTCCTTNTANTCNGNNTCTTCCANTNCTTTATNCANANNTATTTCNGCNAGTTTAGGCATCTTTGCAAGAGGNAANACATTTTGAAGAAGAGGNACTGCAAGGCTTCGGTTCTGCATNNCNATATCAATTCCCTGCGTCAGGATNTCAAGTGCCTGNANCTGCGCCCATTTCCGGGATTTGGAATCAATAATATACCATGGCGCCGAGGGTGCATTGGTATCTTCCAGATAACGGTCAAATACTTCTAAGCATTTTTCGTAATGTTTATTCTGCCATTTATCATCTTCGCTGACTCTCCATCTTGTATCAATATCAGACAAAAAGGACTCTATTCTCTTTTTCTGCTCCTTTTCACTGATATGACAAAAGAGTTTCATCACAAGATAGCCATTGTCCGTCAGCTGCCTTTCAAATCGCCTGATACTGTCTATCCGCTGCTCATAAGTCTTCTGATCCATCTTGCCATGAATACGCTGTCTTGTCACTTCATCCATCCAGCCCGCATCCAGGAACATGAACTTTCCGGCTTCAGGGATACTGCCAAAATAGCGGCACAGGAAGGGCTTTCTTTGCTCCTCTGAGGTAGGCTGTTCCATGGATACCACCTTGAAAAATCTGGGATCGATATTCTGGATCATCTGACCGATCGTGCTGCCTTTTCCCGCTGTTCCCCAGCCCTCAACCAATACAAGCACAGGAATCTTATGTTCCTTTAGCTGCAGCTGCTGACCGGCCAGCTTTTCCCTAGCGGCTTTCATCCGCGCTTTCAATTCATCTTCTTCCGGTTTTTCTATAAAATTCATATTTCTCAGCATAAAAATTTCCCCCTTCCTTTCTATTTTCCCCTGGATTGTTGAGGATATTATATCATGTCAGCAGGAAATCAAGCGCGAACAAAGTGAGCATTTGATTTCACCTGACATGATAACGAAAAAATCTTTGAGCGCGAAGCGCGGCAGCCGCATAGCGGCTGGATTTTT
>JAAVBZ010000002.1 GCA_014803415.1 Lachnospiraceae bacterium | reverse complement strand
TCTGTCTGTCTGTCTGTCTGTCTGTCTGTCTGTCTGTCTGTCTGTCTGTCTGTCTGTCTGTCTGTCTGTCTGTCTGTCAAGGCTTTATCGCGTTCTAATACGGCTGTCAAGTATTTTCTTGCTCCGCTTACACACTCTGATACTTCTTTGCTAATAAAAGGATATCCATACCTCTCAATCACCTGTCTAAATGTGAGTTTTGGCTTTAACCAATCTACATTTGAAAAATGGCTAACAAACTGACGAATCTCTGGATATTCCAATCCCGTATCTACAAATACTGCTTTAATATCCGGGAAAATCTTCCTCACAATATGTAAAAGCACCGTACTATCTTTCCCGCCAGAAAACGAAACATATACTCCGTCTTTCCCGTATTCATCAACCCACTGTCTGATTCGATATTCTGTCATTCGGATTTTTGCAGATAAAGGTAATCCTTGCATCTGGTATAAATCTGATATTGTATGCTTCGCTTCTCCCATTATTTTTCTCCTTTCTTTCGGTGTGTAATGTTTTATGCTAAGCACTCTTTTAGAGTGCTTTTCGTCCAAAAAAATTAGCGCTTATTCGCCATTATCTGTGAAATCCTTGCTTTCTCATACAGCCTCCATTGCTTATTATCCCTTTCCTTTGGAAGATTTTTAGTAACTCTCTCAGCACATTCAGGGCATATTTTTCCTTTCAATATATGGCTTCCACAGAAATAACACATTCCGTATGCTGGTCGTTCCGATCTAACTATCCCATGCCCCCTATATTCCTTTATCCTTTCGCGCTCCATCGCATTGCATATTCCACATCGTGTTTTTCCATTCTCAGCTTTACGTTTTCCACATTTCACGCAAATTCCCATTTCTATAAACTTCTGCCGCCTGTTCTTATGGTATTGGCTTTCTTTTTCAGGATCCCGCTTCTGTTTGCGATTTGAAGCATATTTCCTTGCCGCACACTCAGGGCAAATTTTTTCATCGCCATATACCTTTCTACTGCCACACTCCGTACAAATTCCAAGTGCTCTCAATGCCGCTCTTTTTTCTGCCGTCTGTTTCCTTTGTTTTTCACGACATATGCGGCAAGTTGTTTTCCCGTCCTCTGCCGGAGCAGTTTTGCAATAGACGCATATTCCATGGTCTTTTAAATCCTGATACCGTTCTTTATCCGTCACAGCATTACCCCATTTCTCCATAGAGGCGGTAATTATATTCTCTGCCAACAATCTCGATCTGGTGTCCTCTCGCCATTTCAATAACTCTTGACATTGTTCCCTCGTCAAAATCAAGCAACTCTTCTATACTCTTTTCGGTGGAGATTATCATAGGCATATTTTTGAAATACCTGTGATTTATAATTTCAAAAAGGATGTTCACATCTGCTTCGCTGTTTTTACCCTTCAACAAATCATCAATCATAAGAACAGGAGTATTCTTGAAACGATTGATCGCATTGTTATAATTTATTTCATCCCTGACGCATTGCTTTATCTTTGTTATTTCCTCGCGGTATGGCATATACAAAACACCAGTCTTATAATTTGTCATAATGGCATTGCAGATTGCCATTGATAAATGGGTTTTTCCGGAACCAACCTGGCCTTGAAGCAGCACAGAATTATATCTTGTATTCCTTATGTCCGGGAACGCCTTGCAATAATCAATCGCCATCGCTTTCGCCTTTTTCAGAAGATCCATTCCTCTATCGTTAAAATTCTTGAAACCCTTTTTCTGAAACTCTTCTGAAATGCCGCTACGTTCCAGGCGTTCTTTCGCTTGTCTCACTTCCTTACATTCACAATCCCTTGCAAATGTTAATCCATCTTTCTCATACTCTATGAAACCGGATCCTCCGCATTTAGGGCATACATCTTTATTTTCTTCACTCACTTAACCGCTCTCCTTATTCAAATTCTTCATCTCCACAGCTTCCTGCTTCTCCAATCTTAGACTCCGTTTCCCTTGCCAGCTTCGCACTTATGCCAGGATATTTGGTTTCAGACTTTACCGTTTGCATCGCCTCATTCAGATAACTTTCAAAGTGGGATGCTGCAAAAAGCGTTTCTGGTCTAAGGTATGCAGACATTTTTTTGTCATTGAGCCATTGATCCGTTTTTACGTCAATAACTCTCTTAAAGTCTTCTACCGTAAAGTTTTCAGAAAGCCGCCCATTGATTATCCGCTGTGTTGCCTTTGTGGTATGTCTGTAGTGGGAGTTTGTTTTCTCGTTCAGATAGTCAATAATCTCCTGATACGGAGGAACTGATGGGGTTTTCTCGGCAATATCTTTATTATCTTTATCTATACTATTCTTATCTAATCTAATCTGGGTTGCCGATTGGTTGCCACATGGTTTACCACTATCAATCTCTGCCAACCTTTCAGCCTCCGTATATGACATATTTTTCTTGATTGCCAGGGTTGACATTTCCTCCTGATAAACAGTTGGTTTATATCTATCCATTCTTAGGGTATTGTGCATCCTCCAATGTTTTATGACAATTACTCCACTTTCAAACGCAAGTATATAACGCTTTGCCATGAGTAATTTAAGATCATCTGCACTTGCACCAATGACTCTCTGAATCTTCTTGGGATTATCAACAAAGCCATCATCATCTGCTCTCATAGATAGGTGGAAATATAACGCCTGTGTAGACAATGGCATATCCAAAAAGGCATCTGAATCAATGATCCTCTTTGCGAACATTCTCTTCTCAGCCATACTATCCCTCCCAATCTGTTTCTATCAGCGTAACCTCTATACGCGGATTGTCTTTGTCAACATAAAAATCAGGAGAAAGAATACGGTCAATCCACACCCAATTATCGTTTTTTAAGAATCCGGCTTTTTGTAAAGCGTCCTCAATTACCTTGTCAGCAAATGAAAAAATATTGCCCTTATCGCGGCCCATATCTGCCTCATAAAACGCATAATGTATCTGAATAGGCTTTTCCGCTTTCGCCCTGCCTAACTGTTTTCTAATCGCATTTACGGCTATTATTTGATAGTCACGTTTGAGTCTCCCTCCGAGTTGCGGATGTCTGCCGCACTCATGTAAATAGTCATTGAGATCTGGAAAAGTTCGATTTTTGCTATAATAAATACCTTTAATCACAAATTTATACTGTGCCATTCTATCACACCTTTACTTTTTACTTTAGGAGCCACCAGAAGGCAGCTCCTAATCCGTGATAATTTTCCTCAGAGACCAATCTTCGGAGATAAATGCTGCTGTTACGATATTACTGTTATGTTATTAAACTCTTTCAAAGCCTCCACCAGATACTCTTTGATATTGGCTTTCGCCTCATTCTTCCATGCACCGCCGTCTGCTTCAAATAAAGCAAATTCCACGCCAAGACGTTCATTGTCTTTCACACGGAATATAAAGCTGCTCATAGGCTGCGGGATCTCTGTAAAGGTTCTGTACGGCATGAGGAAGCACGGACTCGGCACTTCCGCCTCAACCATAGAAACCGCACCTTTCTTGATAGTTGCTTTCTGTCCTACGCCGGTATCTCCGTATTCTGCTACGGTGCCGGCCTTGACATTTCCAGCAAACTGCAGCACAATCGGCTTGTCGTTCTTCTCTGCATTTTCATCAAGAAACTTTGACTGTACTCCGATGATAAACGCCTCATTTTCGATGAATCTGCCGTAACTGAAATCAGGAATTTCCGCCGTAACTTCAACCAAAACTTCCCGTTTTCTGTCTGCGTCCAAACTCGAAATCAACCGAACCTCTATAGGAGATACAATCTGCACGATATAAGGAATCTCCTTGAAATCTTTCTGGCCCTTGATATAGTCAATAAGGCCGGTTAGCGTGTTCATTGAAATGCTGCTTGCTCTAAGTTCTGCATCTATCTGAACAAGTTTTTTGTCGGAAAAATTTCTTCCGTTGATTGTGTTTATATTCGGAAATGCAAGTTCTAAAATTCTGTCTATTGCTTGTTTAATCATATTGCCTCCTATCCGCTTTTAACGTTTCTCAGATTAACCACTTTTCCTTGTGATTCTTCTGGCTGCTCCAATACCTCTCCAGTATCAGGATCACAACCAAGTTCTTTTGCAAGTTCTTCCATTGACTGTTCCTCTTTCTGATCAGTAGACATTCCATAATCATCAAGAGTAAGCTGCCCTTTAATCTGACCTTTTGCGTGTTCTGTAATGCTGATTTCCCCTGTTTTGAAGTCTTTGTTAATAAAAAGCTGAGTTTTCAAACCAACTTCCGGTGCAAGTTTGTAAGCAGTAGATACGTCAACTACTACGTCCTCTCTATCATCCTCACTCGGCGTAAGCTCAATCTTTACTGTAAGAACACGCTTTTTCTTCGCCTCTGTGTTGGGATCCAGGATGTTATCAGAAATCTTCGCAAGGGCTCGATTGATCCTTTCCTGAACGCCGCCTCCACACATAGAGGCTAATGTTAATATCTCTTTTGCCAATTTTCATCACTTCCTTTCAGAGATAAGATTATATAACCACCGTTACCGGCTGATTATCACAAAAAACTCTTCCCATACCTACGCCGGAACATTTCTTTTGCCTCTTCTTTGGTTTTTGCTTCGCCGGTAGACAATAATTCCAGTTCGTATGCAAGCTGTCCTATAATGTGCATGAGGACTTTCATTTCTTTGTTATTGTGAACACCCATATTGCCCTGATGATGGGCGTAGGTTAAAGGAACCCATAACCCATCATCATCTGCATTTTTACGGTTAGGACCACCGAATATGTGATGCCTCTCCACCGATGGAGTTCCGTCAATCAGGTCATAGTCTGCATATTTCATATCAATTACGATTGAGTCTTTCATCAGATTTCCCCCATAAGCATATCCATCGATATAGGTCCGTCCAGAACCTCAGTGTCGGCGCAATAATCGCAAATCTCACATCTGATAGGTTCATACAGACCTTCTTTCAAATCCTGAATCTTGACAATCTGGGATTTAACCTCTATCAACTTCTCATCCATCTTGATAGGCGGAACTTCGATAACCTTAATCCTCGGATGACATACAGTTCCCGTCTTATCCTTGCTGACGGCACAGATATAGAACGGTAACAAATCTCCTGTATTCTGTCTGTAAATCTCTCTGTAAACAGCACCTTGTATGTCATATCCCCACCATTCGCAGAAATTAAGACGCTGATTAAGGTCTTTTGCGTAGAATGTTTCCGTTATGGAGCGTACTGTTTTTAAATCCGTAATTCTCATGCCATCTGCACTGTCAATTTTGATCTTGACTGGAACACCCTCAATCTCTCCGGTCATAATAACCTGTTTATCACCTTTCATGTATTTCATAAAAGTTTCGTCTCTTTCTGCGCGCTGTATCATGATCTCAGCTTGACGAAATTCTGCTTTTAACTGACCAGCGGTAGCTCCTCTGGTTGAAATCACCTCTGGATTTTGTGCAATAAACGTAGGCAACGTACCCTCAAAATAAGCATCCACATAGGAACCTACCAATAATGCTGTAGTCTTTTCCTCCGGCAACTCTCCACGCATTCTCGCCAATGCAGCCGCTTCACATCCCATCTGTCCTGTCGTTCCGATGAAATCCTTGTACTGACTAACCGACACATAGGCAATGTTGCTTTCCACAGAATAATAATTTTCCGGGGTGAGCACGGGCAGAATTCTCTCTGCCGTGCTTTCCGGTGCGTTTTGATTACTCATCTGCACCACCCCCATTTACTTCCCTGAAATCACCGTCAATGATTTCTTTGTTACCGACAATCTCATTGCTACTATCTGTAGCATATACGTCCTGTGCCTGATACTTCTCCTTTGGCTGCCCCTTTACATCAAATTCCGATCCATCCTCGAAGGCCTGACACTGTTCAGCCGTATCAAAGTCGAGATCAATCAACTTACACAAACGCCGAAGAACCGTCTTTTTACACATTTCCCCATAGCTTTCTTTCCATGCTTTGCTGTCTTTCGCCTTTGAGAACACCTGTCGAGTATGCTCAATCTCAGCTTTGCTCATGGTATCGTACATCATAGAGCCGTCCTGATACAGAACGATTGCAAAGGCGCCGATAATCTCTCCATCGTTAAATGATTTGGGTTTGAAATTAACGGTCTGTCTGCCATTTTCGATTACTTCCTCAAAGTCATCGCCCTCTCTAACCACCTTTGCATAGATGTCCTTGATAGGATTCTTTGAGTACCGCTTGCAGAGTTTGATTTCTCCCTTATAGTCCGTCTGGAAATTACACTGAGAACCATAGGGAATTGCGTAGCATTCTCCATTGAAAAAGTCCAGTCCTAAGAACGCACCTTTCAAAAGAGTTCTTACTACGGTCTTTGCTTCAACCTTTGAGAAATCCGCCTGTCCGTCCTGCAGAACCGTCATACAGTTTTGCATAAACCTCTGTTTGTTAAATTTCTCAGGCAAAGCCGCTACCTGTTTGTCGAGTGAGTTTCCAAGCTGCTTATTGACCTCGACAAGATAATCTTTGTTAAGTGTTGCCATGCCGCGTTTCCTCCTTTTTAGTTGGGGTTATACCCCTTGCGGCATTAAATATTGGCAATGAGGGAGGTTAGGCCAACTGCCTAACCCTCAGTACCCCCCCCGAACAATTCTTTTAAAATATCCTCCATTCCGCCACTTGATTTGTGTATTTCTCTAAAGGAAAGTCCGAATTTCTTCCCCACAAGTTCAGCAAACTTTGTTGTCTGTTCTTCCATAATTGGGGCAATCTTCTCCTGTGTTTCTTTCAACCACTCCTGACCACCAATATCCTCTATGATCCGTTTATTTCCCTCTGAATGACAAGAAATAGATGTTGGCGTTATCTGTATGCTGACTGAGAAAGGTGTTGCAGGCTTGCTTTCTAAGTCGCTTCCCATAGCTTTTAATGCCATGGGCATCATCAAAGTATCTAATCTGTTGCTATCTGCCATTGTGTTATCCTCCTACACTTCTACAATCGTTAAATCTTCACTATCTGTTGTTCTGGTGGAAATGAACTGTATTCCCTTTTCCTTACATTTGCTGTATAACCGCTCCCTCATATTGGTAGACAGCTTTTCTATGCCATCTATAAGGATAATCTGCAATCCTGCCGGGTTCTGAATCGTAACATCAATGCAGAGATCCAGTTTTTCTCCCTCAGACAGATTGCTTACCGGAAGTCCATTGATAAGCGGTATGCCATTCTTTACAGAAAGGCCATCAATCGGGATTTTTGCCGTTTCAAGAATTTCTCCAGGAAGTGTCCGGGCTTTCTCAATCTTCTCTGTGAGTGAAGCAGATTTCTTCGCAAGTTCCGCAACCTCTTCTTCCAGAGTCAGCATCCTCTTCCATTCATTAACATGGGACTTCATTTTCTCCGTTTCGGTTGCTTTTGCAATAAGATCATTAACCGGCTTCGTTTCCTTATCTGCATATTCCTCATAGGCAGCAATCTCCGAATCATACTGAGCGACTTTCTTTTCATACTCACTGTTGATAACCGATTCTTTATCTTTTTTAATCTCCGAAAGGCTTCCTTTTTCCTTTTCCAATGACGCAATACGCTCTTTTAGAGAGGATAATTCGCTCTCTAAATCTGTTCTTCTTGCAGACATCTCCCGATCCAGTGCCGACAAAGCAATTTCCTTATCCGCCTCGAATGAACGGATTTTATTGTCTCGACTCTCTTTCAGCCGTTTTGCCTTTTCAATAGTTTCATTTTCCTTACGGATTCTCTCAATCTCTGTGTAAAGTTCTGAAAGATTTTCCTTTTCCCACCGCGCACCGTCATAATCAGGAGGAAGAGAAGAACCAATTTCTTCAATAATGGCACGTTTTGAGCGAATATCGCGGTTGATATCCTGTCGTGTCATGTAATATGTACCGTTCTCAGCCTGAATGTCATTGAGAACAGCGAGAATGTTCTGATCGTAGTTGACTTCCTGCGGTATCTCACCGAACCACCCCTTGATTGTTTCCATGTTCCACGGATAGTCAAGCATATTCAGTATGAGAGCATTCTGCGCCTTTTCGTCCATAGCCATGAACTCTACCGGAGAAAGCTGCAGCGGCGTAATAATCTCTTTCAGAAACGCTTCCGGAGAATTTACCGTCATACCGTTTTGTTTGACAGACTTATAATCTGTCTGTCCGATACGAGATTTCCGATCAATGACGAGACCGGTATCTGTTTCTATGATGATTTCTCCCTCGGTTTCTCCGTCCCGGACTATGTACTTGCGGTCAGAACGGTTTGTGAGTGCATATTTGATAGCGTCCAAGATACTTGTCTTTCCAACACCGTTTGTTCCGGTAAGTTCAAGATTCTTGCCGTCTGTTTCATACTCACGAATGCCAAACAAATTTGTGATTTTAATTTTTGAAATTTTCACTTTTTACCTCCTTTTATATAAAAATCATTTAAAAACCACCACTGGGATTACTTTTCATGTAGCCTTTCTAACTCCCAGGTCCTATTAACCACATTGATGGCATAATCTGTATAGTTGCCGCTTTCCACTCTCTCAATAACATCTGATGAACCGTTGTAGCCCATGAGTACAGCATAAATATCATCTCCGTATATCTCCCGCTTCATATCGAGTACATAACATCCGAGTCGGATATTCGTTTCGTAGTCATAAACGTCTGTATACCCATGCCTCTTCATATAATCAGCTATTTCCGGCCAATCTGTATTGATCTGCATAATGCCTTTACATGGACCATTCTCAGCGTATTGTCTGCCACTTGATTCCGTTTCTATGATTGACATAAGGAACTCAGGACAATATCCCGTCTGCTCCCCTACTTCAACACAAAGTACTTGTATCTCGTAAGATATGTAAGTGTCCTCTGCATCAATAAGGATAAAATCTATTGTGCCAAATGGTTCCACGGATTCAATTACAACCTGTGGTTTTTCCTCAACATATTCTTCCGGCCCAATGTTTTCTGGCTGTATAATGCAAATATCTACGGTTTCAATTTCATCATCGTTTTCTATGGCAACATCTGGCTTTAGAAAAAGTAATACCAAGCCTATCAAAAAGAGCAGAAAGACAACAACCAATATCCAACTCCCTATAAACTCCATTTTCCTTTTCCTGTGCCTCTGCTTCGCACTCATAATCCTTACCTCCAATCCACATAAAGAAGCATCCTATAAGCACTACAGCAGCAACTACTTTCATATCGCTTTTATCAATTTCACATGATGCCCCTACCATCGTCAGGACAAACCCAATTCCGGCAATAATGGTTTTCATTTGATTTCCTTTCTTGCTACGGAAACCCGTAGCGTTCACTTACGCAACGGTTACATTAACCGCCTGTGTGCCATTTGATCCGTTCTGCACATCATAAGTTACTTCCTGCCCTTCCATCAGCGTCTTATAGCCGTCCATGCTGATGCCTGAGTAGTGAACGAAAATATCCGTTCCGTCCGCTGCTGTAATAAATCCGTAACCTTTCTGTGCATTGAACCATTTCACTGTGCCTTTTTCCATTTCTTTCACTCGCCCTTTCTTTGATTGAATTGTTTATAAACAAGCCTAATGGCTGTGCTTATCAAAGTCCTAAGTATCGCTTATGCTCGTCAAGCAAGTGTCGGTATATGTAAAATGAATACCGACTGCATCCCTCTTTTTTCTGTGCATAACCGATTGGTAGTCGCCCCTCCTTCATGAGACATTGGACTGTTAAAGGTCCCATTTGAAGTTCTTTTGCTGCTTGTTTGATTGTTACCCTTTGCTCCATGTGTGATTATCCTCCTATACCAAATATTTTGCAGAATACTCGCGCACAATAGACGAGAAGATCTCTTTAAGCCTTTCATTGCCCTCGATTACTGCCAGTTTTGTCGTTTCGCTTTTGATATAGGATTTTGTCTGACCGGCTTTTTCCAACCGTGCAATCTTATTTTTCTTTAGGGTTTCCAGATTGCAATGCGCTTTAATTTCCAACTGTTCGTACATCTCATTAAACAAATTCTGATACGGAATTTTGCATTGATAAGCAATGGTGCGTACTCTATCGCTCACATCTTTTCGCCAATCTTCAAGCGGCGCAAGAATCTCATCTTTCATTTTTGAAACTGTTTCTAACGCCTTGTCGGACTTTTCATTTGCTCTTCTGATTTCAAGTTCCTGTTGTGCCATTTGGTTTACCATAGACTGCATAAGCTGTAACTGCGGACTAAGATTTTGATTTACTGAGAAAGAACCATTTTTACGGATTGACGGTATAACAGTTTCCGTGATCCAGTCAGTAAACTTTTCAGCTTCCGGTTTCTTGCTTTGGAATATGACACGGTAAAGATTTCCTTCGTTTACAAATGTAGCTTTCTGAATACCTCCATTTGTTTGAATATCAGATACGGTTGTTCCATCTGATTTCAACCGTGTTTTACAGTCTGAAACGTTCTTAATATCCAAGCATCGGCATATATCACTTAGGCAAAAGTACGGCTCTCCATCCTTTTCCATCGTTCTTACAGATCCAAAATCAGTTGAATTAAAGATTGTGATGCTATTCATTGTGTTTCTCCTAAAATACTCTCTTTTTTACTTCTTCAAACTCTCTTTTGAGAGTTTTGAGGGTATAAAAACATCATTCAATGTGCAATGATACAGATTGCATAACTGCTGTAGCTGAGTTGCTGTAGGGGAAGTTATGTAATTTTCCCACTTTCCTACAGTGCTTTTGCTTACATGAAGCGCATTGGCTACATCTTCTTGCGTTAATTCTGCATTTACCCTCAACCCCGCAAGTCGTAATTTTTCCATTTTACACTCCTTTTCTTTTCCGGCTCATGTTCTCTGATTACACGTCCATGTCTTGTATTATACTCTCTTTTAGAGAGCTGTCAATACTAAAAGTGAATTTATTTCATTTTTTTATTGCGATAACCTTTCTTTTGGAGTATAATAACCAATATACACAACGCATACGGAGGTCGGTTATATGTCAGAGGATGCGGCTAAGAAAATATTTGCAAGAAATTTAAGATATTTTATGGATTTAAACCAGAAAAAGCAAGTAGACTTGGCTAAATATTTAGGGTGTAGTACAGGATTGGTTTCTGCATGGTGCGCCGGTCAAAAAATGCCGAGGGTAAACACTATCAATGAGATATGCCTTTGGTTTCACATTGAAATGGCTGATTTACTTACAGATACATCGAAAGAACAAGAAGATGGATATTATCTGAATGAGGAAACAAAGAAAATCGCACAGGCAATTTATGATAACCCGGATATGCGGTCGCTTTTCGATATGAGCAGCAAAATGTCTCCTGAACGTTTAAAAGCTCATTTGGAATTTATGAAAAGACTGCAGGATTCCGAAACATAGGGGGAATTTTAATGGATGGTATTTTTGTATACATCATTGCTATGGATCCATTGGTAAAAGAGCAGGTAGTTGCAAATTCCGATGGTACGTTTAGCATATTCATAAACGATTATCTCTCTCCGGAATGGAAAATTAAGGCTTATAATCATGCAATCTCACATATCAAAAACGGAGATTTTGATAAAAAAGCTGATGTTGACGCAATTGAATGTGAGGCGCATGGGGTATTTGTGTAAATAAAAACCATCCTGAACAAATCAGAATGGCTTTCACTTGCGTACATACCGAATTGATACGAACGCTCCAGACAAGCATATTGTATCACTTCCCCGGTAGAAATGCAAGTGACCGGGTATTTTTGCGCCCAAAAATTGAAAGGGGGAAAATGATATAATGCGTATGCCAAATGGTTACGGCAGTGTAATTAAGTTATCAGGAAAACGGCGAAAACCTTATGCGGTCCGAACATCCTATGTCGTAGAAGAAGATGGGCATTTTAGACAGAAATTTAAGTATCACGAATACTTTGAGAAAGCCGAACATGCCTATGCATACCTTGCTGAATTGAATAACTCTGGTCTAGTTTCAGAGCATATCAAATTTACTGAAACTCCAACTTTTAAGGAAATGTACGACAAATGGAAAAAGTATCGAAAAGCACTGCCAGACAAGATTTCTGAAAAAACGTGGAGGAATTATGATATTGCTTGCAACCACCTATCGGATTTGCACCACAAAAAATTTAACGCCCTCAGAACTGAGGAAGTGCAATCCTGCATCAATAAATGGACTTGCAAATCAAGTTCAACCGTTTCTTGTATAAGAACTGTATTGAATAATCTTTATAAATACGCAGTAATGAACAATTATATAGAGAGAAATAAGGATTTATCAACTTTTTTTGTGTACTCATGGTCGGAGCCGGATGAGCAAATTCACAGCCGCTACACCAACGAAGAAATCGAAGCGCTTTGGGCAAACTTATATATTATCAATAATGTAGACCTCATACTCATAACTATATATACAGGTCTACGCCCTACTGAGCTATTGGAAATCACAACTGATAATGTGCATATCGATGAGCAGTACATGGTAGGAGGTATTAAGACATCCGCCGGCATAGATCGCATTATACCAATTGCAGATAAGATACTTCCTCTCATAAAAAACAGATATGATCCGAACCGTAGGTATTTGGTAAACAACCGATACGGGAATCATTACACATATGGTTCGTATGTGAGTGCTAATTTTAACACTGTAATGAACAGATTACACATGCAGCACCTTCCTCATGATGGCAGACATACATTCGCCTCTCTGATGAATGATATTGGTGCCAATGATGTATGTGTAAAACTCATAATGGGTCATTCCATGAATAATGATGTTACCAA
Organism: Lachnospiraceae bacterium; assembly: GCA_014803415.1. Lineage (GTDB taxonomy): Bacteria > Bacillota > Clostridia > Lachnospirales > Lachnospiraceae > Suilimivivens. Next base: position 114,611 of record JAAVBZ010000002.1, on the reverse strand, counting down.
AGGAACTTATACTCACAAAACAAAAGAACAGCTTTTAGCAGAAGTCAATAAGATATAAAGGAGAGAAATCTCCTTTTTCTTATTGCATAAATATGTCATAATATTTGTGTATTATGCGTGTATTATACATAAATGACTTGTATATTACCTGTATATTGCGCGTATATTATATGTATATTATCAACCAAAAGTAAGTGTGCTTATCTGTATTTATCTCTCTTTTGGAGAAAAGAAAAAACTCCCACAATTCTAGTGTTTGTGGGAGTTTCGTAATTTTTTCTTTTTTCCTAAACAATACCCTGAGCTGTCATAGCCTCAGCAACCTTTAAGAAACCTGCAATGTTAGCGCCGGCTACATAGTTGCCTTCAAGACCATACTTCTTAGCGGCATCATCAAGGTTATGGAAGATATTTACCATGATACCTTTAAGCTTACTGTCAACTTCTTCAAATGTCCAGCTGAGTCTTTCGGAGTTCTGGCTCATTTCAAGAGCAGATGTAGCAACGCCGCCTGCGTTGGAAGCCTTTCCGGGTGCAAATAATACACCGTTTTGCTGTAAGTATTCGGTAGCTTCAATTGTTGTAGGCATATTAGCGCCCTCAGCTACTGCGAAGCATCCGTTTGCTACCAGCATCTTAGCGTCATCAAGATTCAGCTCGTTCTGTGTTGCACAAGGAAGCGCAATATCGGCCTTAACGGACCATACGCCCTTGCCTTCATGATACTCAGCGCTTGGTCTTGCAGCTGCGTATTCTGTCAGTCTAGCACGTTTTACTTCTTTCACTTCCTTAAGAAGAGCTACATCGATTCCTTCGGGGTCATAGATCCAGCCTGTGGAGTCAGAGCAGGTAACCGGCTTAGCACCCAGCTGCTGTGCCTTCTGAATTGCATAGATCGCAACGTTTCCGGCACCGGATACTGCAATGGTCTTGCCTGCAATATCTTTACCGTTACACTTTAACATTTCTTCGGTAAGATATAATAAACCATAACCGGTAGCTTCTGTTCTTGCCAAAGATCCGCCAAAGGATAATCCCTTTCCGGTCAGAACGCCTTCATATACGTCTCTGATCCTCTTATACTGGCCATACATATAGCCAATCTCTCTGGCGCCTGTTCCGATATCACCTGCAGGAACGTCTGTATCTGCACCGATATGTCTGTATAATTCTGTCATAAAGCTCTGGCAGAATGCCATTACTTCTCTGTCTGACTTGCCCTTGGGATCAAAATCAGAACCACCCTTACCGCCGCCGATAGGAAGTCCTGTCAGGGAATTCTTGAAGATCTGCTCAAATCCAAGGAACTTAATAATACCAAGGTTTACACTGGGATGTAATCTTAAACCTCCCTTATAAGGTCCGATCGCACTGTTAAACTGAACACGGAATGCATTATTAACATGTACCTGTCCCTTATCATCTACCCAGGGAACTCTGAATAAAATCTGTCTTTCAGGTGTAACCAGTCTCTCCAACAGAGCATCTTTTCTGTAAGCTTCTTCATTTGCTTCAATTACTACCCTTAAAGATTCAAGTACCTCTTTAACTGCCTGATGGAATTCGGGCTGAGCAGGGTTTTTTTCAACTACCAGCTGAAATACTTCATCAACGTATGACATCTATATGTCCTCCTTTAGTTTAGTGTATATTGTGATTTGTATCCTTGTATACAATTCAAAGCACACAGCTTTCCTGCACACAACTCAGCATACAATATCATTCGGAGCAATTCATCATTTTTTGCTCTTCTGTATTATATAACGTACTTTCAAAAATCACAATATACTTTAAGCAATTAAATTGAAAAAGTTTTACAAATTTTTGCAGATTTATATCCTATAAATATTTTTTCAGTTTTTCAATATTCTTTTCTTCAAAATCCATCAGCTCTTTTGCAATTTCCATAGAAGCTGTGCCTGCATTTTCATGATGATTAATGATCTTCCACATATCTGTAAGCCCCCTGTTACTGCCCTGTATCATCATTTCTGCAATATGTCCTGTACTGTTATTAAGTAAAGTATTACCTGCAATGGCTCCTTTCAGCATCATTTCCTGTAATCCGCTGGTCTGATAACTTTTAGCTTTTCCCTCTATCAGCTGATCTGTTGCCTTATTGTATATGTGGGAATACTGCATTCCCTGCCTAGAGATCTGTACTGCCAGATCGTCATCATAAACTTTTCCGCTTAAAGATTCAATGGCTTTCATTGCCATTCCTGCATTTTTCTGAACTTCCTGTAATACTTTTACATCATCGCTTTTCATAATCTGCTCCTTATAAGAAAACAATAGAATCCTTGCTTTATGAGTATTCTATTGCCATAAATTAAAACAGAGTGAATATTTTCATTCACTCTGTCTTATTCTTCCCTGTATTTATGTAGATTATACGCATTACTGTCCGGATTCTGCTGCTTCTTCCGGTTCTGTCTGTTCTGCTTTCTCTGCCTCTTCCTTCTGTTCTGCCTGCTCTATTTGCCCTGCCGTCTCTTCAAGCTCTGCCTGCTCCATTTGCTCTGCTGCTTCCTCCGGTTCTGTATCAATAATCTCTTCTTCCTCTTTCTTTTCAAAAGGATATATAATACCCCATTGTTTGCGCAGACTGTCCATAATTTTCATTATACGGATGGTTTCGCTATGAGGCATCTGCAAACATTCCAGTTCTTTCGCATCCAAAGCTTTCAGACAGGCCTCTACCTCATATTCATATCCGCTGATCTGCTTGGGACGCTTATAGGAAGCGGTCTGACTATAATGGTTATCATACACTGTAATAGATTCGAAATTATTAATATTTTCTATTACTGCAAATCCTTTTGTTCCATAAACAATGCCTTTTCTGTCACTTAGTGAGACCATGGAACTGTTAAGCACTGCCACTTTACCGTCAGCATATTTAATGGTGATACTGTTCTGCTCATCCACTCCCGTTGCCGTATAAGTGCAGGCAGATTCTATTCCTTCAATATGATCGCCGAAGATCATGGAAGCAAAATTTAACGTATATACACCTACATCCAGCAGTGCGCCCCCTGCCAGGCCAGGATCCTGCATACGAGGTACCGCATCGATCACATACCCCAGGTTTGCTGTCAGCGTTTTCGGTTCTCCGATCATCCCGCTTCCAAGTACTTCCTGAATGGTAGTAAGCATTGGCATATAGCGTGTCCACATTGCTTCGGTAATAAACACTCCCTTTTCTCTTGCCAAAGCTATCAATTCTTCTGCCTGCGCGGCATTGGCTGTAAATGCTTTTTCGCATAAAACAGGTTTTCCGTTTAAAATACAAAGTCTGGCATTTTCATAGTGCTCTGAATGAGGCGTTGCAATATAGACCAGATCTACCTTTTTATCTGTGACCAGTTCTTCATAAGTGCCATACGCCTTTTTACACCCGTATTTGCCGGCAAAAGCCTCTGCTTTAACTCTGGTTCTGGATGCTACTGCATAAAGTTTCACATTCTTCATTTTCTTTATGGTCTCAGCCATCACACCTGCAATGTTTCCTGATCCCATAATACCGATATTATACTTGTCAAACATCTGCACTCTCCCCCTATTGATCTTCTTAAAATGTAAAAGCAGCCTTTGGCAAATCAATCTGCCCAGTCTGCTTTTATATTTTAACATATTCTAAAATTTTATTCTACATAATCTGATTTGACAAAGGCCGTTTCTCCTTTGTATTTTACTTTAGTCCAACCGTCAGCCTGCTTCATAACAAGATCCAGTTTTTCACCAACATATGCAGTTCCAAGCGATTCTGCATTGGTACTGGCGCTCTTTCGTACCTTTACATTTTCCTTGACAGTCACGGTTCCGTTTGTTGCAGTATTGGAAGAATTCGCTTGTGTCTGTGCATTATTGTCTGCAGCCTCAGTATTCGTTATCTCCACTGTCAATTCTTCAACAACTTCCAGGTAATCGCTCTTGATATAGGCTTCGCCGCCTTTGTATTCGACTTTGCTCCAGCCATTTCCCCGTTGTTCAAGAAGTTTAAATTCCTGTCCTGTCTGGGCTTTATCTATCTTATCCGCAGTTTCACTGTCCGAAGTTCTGATATTTACAACAGCTGTAGCTTTGACAGTCTGGACCACATTAGGCTTTGCAGCCCCTTCACTTCCTTCGTTTTCTGTCCCTTCGTCTGCAACAGGTTCCGGACTCTCCGCAGGAGCTTCTGCCTGAGCCAGGATCTCTCCTACCTCTTCATTGATCTTATCTTTCAGATAAGCTATAAATTCATTCAATTCTTCGTCATTGGCCAAAAGCTCATTATATGCGACAACTACTTTATTGTTGAGATCAACTACATCATCCTGAAGCGTAACATCCTTAATATAATTCCAGATGATATCGTCATGAGTACCGTCATTAATAAAAAACTTACCATCAGCATCCTGCCCAATGTAGTATGTCTGCATACCTGGAAGTTCCTGATCCACGTCTTCAAATTTAACTTCCGAGTATACATATGCAACATAAGTGTTATCTGTAAGTCCCGGTTTGGTATATACATCTAATGTAGTATAATCTTCAATATACTTGCTCAGCTCTTCCACACGTATTTTTTCAATATCGTTTAAATATGGATTAAGCTCGGATATCATATCAACATCCCCGGAAGCCTGGGCCTCATAATAGGTCTTAATCACATTATTAACATCCGGATATGCATTTTCTTCTAATGTAAAAACAGGAGCGCTGATACTCTCTGTTTCTGAAGAAGATTGCTGCTCTGATACTGCAGCGGCTGCAAGTTCGGCTTCTTTTTCAAGTGCTTCCTTCTGATTCGCATTAATAGCGATCAGCACGGTAATGAGTACACATACAATGAGAACAATTGGCATGACAATTTTCGTGTGGTCCATAATCCAGTCTTGGACCGCTATGAACGTTTTCCTCAATATATGCGTTTTGTTCTTATTGGATTGTTCCATAGTATTCCTTTCTTTTGCAATTACTCAGGGTGATGTAAATGCACCCGACAGGAATCGAACCTGCATTAAAGGCGTCGGAGGCCTTCGTTCTATCCGTTAGACTACGGGTGCTAAGATTGAAAATCATTAATTATTACAAATTTGTTACATCACCCTGAATATAATACCATATGTAAGTTAGAATGTCTAGTCTGCGATTTATGAAAAAAATGTGAATAATTTTGAAAATTTAACCAATACGCTCTATTTTTTTCTCAAAACGACTGAAATAATAAATGGAATCAGCCAAAATCTCATGCTCTTCTACCTGTGTCTTGTTGATTTCTGATACCATATCGAGCAGATTTTCTTTGGAAATATCCTTAGAATCAGGAAGCAGGATCACTTCATGAATAGAACTTGGAAGAATATATAGATCACAATTTTTTTCTTTTGCAAAATCATTCAGGATTTCCGGATACAGCATGCAGGCTGCACCCTGAATTTTCTGTTTGTTACTGAGTACATACATAGGGATCCTGCTCTCATCTTCTTTCAGGTCTTCCTGTAATTTTGTCAAAATAGAATCTGTCCACTTATCACCGACACCTTCCAGCGTAAGCATTCCTATCATAGCATCTTCGATATTATCGATCTGTGCAGGAAGCATGACCGGAGTATTTATCATTGCATTCCGATACAGCTCCTCTGTCCTGATTCCCCATGCCTGTAAATGGGAATTTCGAATTAATATGGAAGCTTTACCATAAAAAGGCGGTTCCTGGACCACATAATAAAACACAATGGCCAGATTCAAAAAAGCTTTATGCGGAATTTCTTTTAAAAGTTCCCAGTTTTTTTCATAGTTTATCAACTTAAAAGCAATCTGCTTTGCAGCCTTTTCATAAGACGTAAAATCAGATAAGTCCACAGACTGTGTAAAACGATTTTTGTTGATCATTCCATAAACAGCTTCAACGATCTCATCGATGCTGGCTCCCTTTTGATAATCATCATAAAAATCATCAATATAAATTGTAGGAGATGTATTACAATTTTTTTCTTCTACAATGATTCCGGTCAATTCGATTCCATTATTCTTTTTAACTAAATTGGAAAATACTCTGCAGTCATCCCCCATTTTTTTCTGCAGACCACTAACAACAGATGCTGTAAACAGCGAAAATTTCATAGATGTGTTCATAAATACCTCTTTCTTTTAGATTTGATAATAGATTTAGGGCAAAATAAAAGACAACGAATAGAAATATTCATTGTCTTTCAGGTCTTCATTGGATGTATGTCAGTAATTAAACTCGAGATAAATATTCGCCTGTTCTGGTATCGATCTTAATCTTGTCGTTTAATTCAACGAATAAAGGTACGTAAACAACAGCTCCTGTCTCAACTGTAGCCGGCTTGGTAGCGCCGGTTGCCGTATCACCCTTGAATCCAGGCTCTGTATCTGTGATCTCAAGTTCTACGAACAGAGGAGGCTCAATTGCAAATACGCTGCCATTGTGGGAACATACCTTAACCATTTCATTCTCTTTAACGAACTTCAGTGCATCGCCTACTGTTTCGGTATCTAATGCAATCTGTTCATATGTTTCAACATCCATAAAGTTATACAGATCTCCGTCTGAATACAGATACTGCATATCTTTTCTATCAATTCGTGCCTGTGGACATTTTTCAGTAGGTCTGAAAGTTTTTTCCACTACGCCGCCGCTCTTAATGTTTTTCAGCTTGGTTCTGACAAATGCAGCTCCTTTACCGGGCTTAACATGCTGGAACTCAATAATCTGGTAAACGTTATTATCTAATTCAATAGTAATACCATTTCTGAAATCACCTGCAGAAATCATAAAAATATTCCTCCTCAAATTTTCACGTTATAATTCTTTATCAGTTTAATATAAATATTGATATATTTCAACCATTTTCTTCTTGCGTGGGCAAAAAATTTTCAATCAGGTAATCCACTGCATCAATATACCCCTGCAGACCGCGTCCGTAGATCTGCTTGCTGCAGGCCGGTGCTGTTACGGAAACCTTGCGGAATTCCTCTCTCTTCGTAATATCGGAAATATGGATCTCCACCTTGGGAATGGTAATACTTGCAAGTGCATCATGTATGGCGTAACTGTAATGAGTATAAGCTCCGGGATTTATCACGATACCTTCTGTTCCGTCAAAATATGCATCCTGGATCCTGTCAATAATGGCGCCCTCATGATTACTTTGGAACACTTCTATATCACATCCCGTTTCTTTCCCTTTGTCTGCGATCATATTCAAAAGAAAATCATAGTTTTCAGTCCCATAAATATTTTTTTCCCTGATTCCGAGAAAATTCAAATTAGGTCCGTTGATAATGAGTATTTTCATTTTGTCTCTCCTTCCGTACGATCTCTTCTATAATAGTATCAAAATTTTTTCCTGAAACATCTATTATCACATCAGCGCATTTTTCATAAAGCGGAGCCCTCACAGCCAGCAGCTCTTTGATCTTGGACATAGGATCGTCTCCCTGCAAAAGAGGCCTTGTAGTGTCTCCCTTTAGCCTTTCATAAACCGTCTCCGGTGCTGCCTTCAGGTAATAAACCCGGCCAAGCTCTTTTAACAAAGCATGATTTTCTTCCCTTACAGGCAGTCCTCCGCCTGTGGAAATGATCTGATGATTCTCGTTTTCAATAAATCCTCTGATGCAGTCAGTCTCCATCCGGCGAAATTCTTTTTCACCCTGCTTTGCAAAAATTTCCGATACCGTCATACCGTTTTTCTTTTCTATCCATTTGTCTGTATCTATCATGGTGCGCTTCAAAGCATAAGAAAGACGGATTCCGACGCTTGTCTTTCCACTGCCCATAAACCCGATCAGAATGATATTATCTTTCATCTGTAGTTCCTCAATTTCCTGATATTTACCGTTAAATTCTTACTCTTTCCTTCATCAGCTCATACACCTCTTTTGCAGTCTCTTCGGATACTTCCACCTGATTCCACAACTCATAAGCTATAATTCCCTGATAGAGAAGCATCTTAAGACCGTTATATGCCTCTCCTCCCGCTTCTTTTACAAGCCTCATAAACTTGGTTTCTTCCGGCTTGTAGATCAGGTCATAGGCCGTATGAATGTTCTTAAAAAATTCCTTATCTTCTATTACTGCTTTCTCTGTATCAGGGTGCAGCCCAACACTTGTGCTCTGAACAGCCAGCATTTTTTGATCTGGCAGCTTTTCATAATCAGTAGTTTCCATAGGCTGTATGCACTGCCTGTCAAAAGCGTTGTTCACTTCCTCCGCAAGCTTTTGCGCCTTGTCAATGGAACGATTCAAAAGATACACCCGTTCAGCTCCTTTTTCCGCACAAAGAAATGCCGCCGCCCTTGCTGCTCCGCCTGCACCGAGAAGGACAATTTTTTCTCCTTCCAGTTTAATGCCTTCACTGCACATGGCCCGGTAAAGTCCGAGAAAATCTGTATTATATCCTTTATACCCGCCTTCCATGCGCACCAGTGTATTTATGGCGCCAATCCTTTCTGCTGAAGCGTCAATTGCCCTCAGACTGGAGATCACATCACTTTTATAGGGAACGGTTACATTCATGCCCAGAATATTGAGTCCATATGCACCTTTTATTGCTTCCGCCAGATATTCTTTTTCCACATGAAAGGGAACATAAACAAGATCATGTCCCTGCTTTTTCGCCAGAGAGTTATGTATCGTGGGAGATAAGGTATGCTCTACCGGATTACCGATCACACCGCAGAGTCTGGTATGTCCATTAATTTCCATTATCATGCTCCTCTTATTCTAAATACTTCTTTCCTTGTTTTTTACATTGTCTTTTATAAAAGAAAAGGACGATTCTTTCAAGATATCGTTTCAAAACAATCTGGATTTCTTCCTTTTTATCAATAGGCTGGGTCAATATGGAAAAAATTCCTGCATTTCTCGCGCCCCATACATCCGTAAACAACTGATCACCTACAAACAAGGTTGTATTTACATCCGTACCAAGCTTTTGCATGGCTTCTTCATATCCTCTTCTCGCCGGTTTTCCGGCTTTGAAAATATAGGAAACATGGACTGCATCATTGAACATTTTTACCCTTGGCTCTTTATTATTCGATAATAGCATGATGCCAAATCCAATATTTTTAAGCCGGTTTATCAGGGCCATACTTCTTTCATCCGCAGGTGCTCCATGCTCTACCAGCGTATTATCTATATCAAAAATAATGCCTCTGTAGCCTTTTGCATAATAGCTCTCATAATCAATTTCATAGGCCGACCGCAGATAACGGTCCGGATAAAAACGCTGCAGCATACTTCTTCTCCTTTACCATTTTTTAAGTATAACAAAACACCCTGCAATTATGCAAGGTGTTTCGCAGCTGATTGTGCAGTTACCATGAAAAGTAACGTTTTCCATATAGAACTATTGTTTTATACTTTACCTTCAGGTTCTCCTGTCATCATGAGCAGACTTGCCAGGTTAAACGTCTCCATAATACCGTCCCCGTCAAACATCCTTTCAATATCTCCACGTCGAAGAGCCGCTTCCTGACGCACACGTTTCATGATCTTGTTTTCATCTGCCTTTTCCTGCTGTAATTCAATGTATTTCTTATGCCTTTTAGCACGTTTTTCCCAAAATCCCTCTTCATCATCGGGCAGAATGCTTTCTTTTCCCTGGAATCCTGTATATCCTCCGTCACAGCGGTAATCTTCTTTCGTCGCTCCAAAGCAATGAATAAACAAACTGCCTCCACAGATATCCGACCATGGATCATTATAGGAAAAATTACTTCTCAGTGTGTCAAGCACCCACTTTTCATATTCTGCATCCTTTTGCATGGCCTTAAACCCTTCGTCTGTGATATGAACCTGAACTGTACGGAGGATCTGTGAAGGATGCAGGGGGATCTGTGAGATCTTATCATAAATATATTGTTTGTACTCCTCTAAAGTCATATCCTCTACAGTACGTGTAGCCGCAGTCCCGGAACCATCAGCCTTAATACCTGATTCCACATAATCTTTAAAGCTTTTAAAACCCTTGATCTGATTTCCGGCAGTCTGACTGTTTATCATGCCGGTAAAACTGCGGGTCAGATAATTTATATAAAAATTGTTGTAATCCATACGCCCACCTGATCAACCTTTCTGATAGGTATATCGTAAGAGAACTGTGGTTTATTAAGTATTTGGAAACCAAATAAGAGGATGATGTAATAAATTGTGATTGGGAAATGGCAGGAAATTATTTCGGACATAGTGCCTAATTACGGATATAAGGCACTATGTCCGAAATAATTTAGTGTAATTTTACAATGAAAATTTCAGACTATCCTCCAGAAAAGGCTATCTGATATCTTTTTTTAAAAAATCATTTTGGAAGACCTGCTTTGTCCCCTCTGTCATCTCATACAAATACCATATAACACCAACTGCTTTGAACTGTTTTTATCTTCAATTATCATGAATGAGTCATTCTCTGTATCCATTCCTTCCGGCAACATATTCTATCGATTTTGTTCAAAGAGTATTAAAATATTTTATGATCTTGTCAGATTTCAACTACTTGCAAAGTGTTATATATGAATGCGCATTTAATTTTTCAGTTAAAAGCAGTGCAGAAATGGAGAAAATCATGAGTACGAATTATGATGTGAAAGAACTGTTTGAACGCTACTCAGACATGATTTACCGTATTGCCATGTCTTATGGAAATTCCGTACCCTTTGCAGAAGATGCCGTACAAGAGGTTTTTCTGCGGTATCTGAGAAAAAGGCCACGTTTTGAAAACCGTGAGCATGAAAAGGCATGGTTTATCCGCGTGACAGTTAATTATTGCAAAAGCACAGTTTCCTCCGCATGGTTGAAACGAGTCTGTTCTTTAGAGAACGCAGAACAGATTGCCGTACCGCTTTATCAGCGGGAAGAAAGCGAATTGTACGAAACGCTGTCCAGTCTTGCACCCAAATACCGTATTGTACTATATCTTCGTTATTATGAGGAGTATCAGGTGCAGGAAATTGCAGAGATTCTCGGTATCACACCCAATCTGGTATCTGCCAGATTGTTACGCGCCAAAAAACTCATGAAACAAAGACTGTTAACAGAAAGAGAGGAATTTCAGGATGGAACAAGAACTGTTTAAAAATATGTACCGCCAGATTCACTTAGACAAGGAGCAAAAAAACAGGATGTGGCAACGCCTCGAAGCCGCCGCAGACGGACATAATCCGAATTACCTGATGCAAAAAAACGCAGGAAAGCGGTTTTCTTTTTCGGCACGTGCTGCGGTCTGCGTGGGTATGCTTCTCGTATCCGGCATGACAGTATTCGCCGCAAATGAGTTTTCTTTGACGGACAGGCTGTCAAATGCGATGAAACTTTTGACACAAAANGAACAGGATCCAACGGAAGAACAGCAAAATATTTATGCACAGTACGGAACGGCTTTANATAATGAAGTCGTGAGGACAAACGGCACTTTCCGTCTGGAGGCTGCACTGTATGACGGCAACTACCTNTTTATACCCTTCAGCTATATCATGAATCCTGATACCGCAGGATATAAGAGCGTAACTGCAGGTTATACATTTGATGAAGCAACTATGTGGAATTCAAAATTGCTGGCGGGCTATCAGCAGGATCAGACAGATTTATGGTATGGTATTTCGCAAGGCACCAGGCAGGCACGTGGTATATCAGGTTCCATTATGGTTCTGAATCCAGAAATAAAAGAAGACGGTGTTTTGACCGGAAGCCTTTTGCTTTCTGTCGCCCAGGATGAAACCTTCTGCAAAGGAGATGTGATTCAGATCGTAGAAAAGGCAAAGCAGCCGGAAGTTACAGGAAAGATCAGATGGCTTGANGACGGAGCGAATACAGAAGGGCTGGAAGTTTTCGGTAACGATGAGCTTGGGTACTNTGTTTTAGAGGAGNANTATANANTTCCGGANAAAATTCTNACGGAATTTACGCTTGGAAATCCAGTAGAGCAACACAACGTATCAATCCCTGCAAAACAGGCAGAAATGCTGGAACAGCTCGGATTGTCAGTNGATGAGTTAACTGTTTCTTCCATATCCATTCATTTTTCGGGTATTCTGGAGAGTACTGTGTCCGCGCCCTATTCAGGATCTGTTATGCTAAAAGATGAAAGCACGGTAGGTTTTTCTGCTTCCGGCGGCCATTCAAGCGGAATCGGGACAGCTAACATTGGAAAACAATTTTCATGGTGCCGGCTTTTCAACGCGCCGATTCAAGTAGAGGAAATAGAAGGAATTCGAATATATCAGGGAACTTCAGAAGTATGGATTCCAGTAGAATGGTAGCAATTACAAAATACTATGGAGGGGCAAATTTATTATNCTGCCCCTCTTTTCATATTCATGTTCAAAGCTATGCGCTAGGAATTCATCAATGGATTCCATTTCCCACGTACATANCAAATTAAAAACANCAAAAACAATAAAAGGTTGTGGGCGATCATGCATGCCCAGGCTGANATCAATCCCANGCCAAGAANCTGGGTACANATAAATGTCCCNACGATCCGTATCANCCACATGCCTATGATGTTATANATAAAAGGTTCTTTTGTTTTTCCCACGCCCATCATAAATCCNTCGATAATAATGGAAAAACCATAAAACGGNTCCGAAACCGCTACCATTCGAAGGACTGCNGNCCCCAGTGTGATCACTGCATCATGNGCGGAAAANAACCGCATCAATCCNGGTGCTGCAAAAAAGAGGCAGGCNCCGGAACCGATCATNAAAACTGTTTCCAANGGNATAAACACGGANGCAAGCCNNTTCATGCTCCTGTCATCATTGGCTCCNTAAGCGTTGCCTGCCAGTGTGGCTGCCGCCGTCTGCATACCNTATCCCGGAATATAAAAGGCNGACTCCACNGTATTGGCTATGGTATGGGCCGCCGTAGACACTTCCCCCAGGGAATTGATCATTGCCGCAAATGCCACATAGCCAAGGGATGTGCCAAACCTCTGCAGCATATTNGGNAACGCCACTTTCATACAGGGNTTTAAAATCTGCATATCNGGAGAAAACTTCTGCCCTTTAGGTGAAATNTCAGGATGTTTCCAAAGTACANAGGTAATACAGATTCCTCCTGCCGTAAANGCAATNGCACTGGCTATAGCNGCACCGATCACACCAAGTCCCGCNCCCCACATGGTAATCTGNAAGGAGAACACTTTGATCTGCCGAATCGGATAAATCAGAAGGAAGTTCAATCCCACATTGATCAGATTCACCANNAAACCTATTTTCATGGGTGATTTGGTATCCCCTGCCGAGCGGAGCACCGTTCCNAAAATNATGCTGGCTGTTCTGGGCAGCATNGGNAGATACAAGATCATAAAATAAGTAGACGCCATCTTCCGTATCCCCGGATCNACCTGCATCCAGACAGGTATCACACCGCTTAANGACACNGTCAANGCAGTAAAAAATATTCCCANNACNCATNCGATCAAAACCGCCTGTGCAACTGCACGTNTTGCAGCGGTNTGGTCTTTTGCTCCNTATGCTTTTGCTATGTAGGAAAGAAATCCTACGCCCACAGCAGAGATCGTACTGCCGATGAGCCAGTTAACGGTTCCTGTGGAACCTACNGCCGCAGTTGCCTGNGTCCCCAGTGATCCTACCATTGCNGTATCNATATACTGTACGGCTGTCTGCATNANCTGCTCCAGCATGGTCGGCCATGCAAGNGCCCAAATGGTAANAAGCATACCGCGNTCTATTGTCTTTTTGTTCATTTTTACCTCGCTGAAAATACTCTACATAACTTTTTTCTGATAGGCAATACGCGGGCTTTCGTCTTCTACATAAATAGTTCCACATTTTACATATCCGAATTTATGAAGCAGATGCTGCATGATCAGATTATCGCTGTGGGTATCTATCCTGATATTTGGAATCTGCTGTTCACAATATTTAAGGCAGGCTTCAAGGACACCTTTTCCAGTTCCATTTCCGGCGATCCTGTGGATCGTTCCGTANGGATCCTCATTTTCCCATACGCCGTTTTCAATAATATGATAAGTGGGCTCAACACCGATGATAAAGGAAAAAACGCCGCAGATCTTGCCATGATCTTCTATGACATAGCTGTTTCCATCTTCTATGTCTTTGATAATAACCTCTCTGGCAGGCCTGTTACTGCCCCACTGGGATGGGTTCCCGTTTATTCTCATCTGCTCTCTGGCATATGCATATATCTGCAATATATNTGCCAAATCTGANTTTGCTGANTTTCTGATATCCATACTTTTCATTACCTGCCATTCNATTGCCCATGAACATATTCTAGCGAAAACTGCCGGGCAGTACAATACCACCCGGCAGTTTTTCTATGCCTTTTTTGCATCTTCATCCCGCTGACGGCATATGTCTGCCCAGCTTGGCATNTTGGAGAGCATATCCGACAACTTCTCCAGCGCATCCGGAATATCAATATTCTGCGGACAGATACTTTTNCATTTTCCNCATTTGATGCAGGCAGAAGGCTGATGATCCTCATCAACTGCATCCAGGGACATTTTGACATTAAGAGTAGGGGCAAATTTCAGATTATTGTAATAATTTATCATCTGAGGAATGTCAATTCCCTTNGGACAGCCGTCACAGCAATATCTGCATGCTGTGCAGGGAAGTGCATCTTTCAATGTCTCCGCAATCTGCATCANAGTCTTCTCTTCTTCCGCAGACAGCGGTTTTTCCTGTTCAAAGGTATGCACATTGTCTTTCATCTGCTCCATATTGCTCATACCGCTGAGGATCATCTTTACATTCGNCAGTCCCTGAAGCCATCGAAATCCCCATGACGCAATGGATTCTTCCGGCCGCAGCTGTTTTAACTNCTCCTCNTATTTTGCATCAAGAGCCGCCAGCTTTCCTCCCCTTACCGGCTCCATAACCCATACCGGAATGCCTCTCTTTGTAAGAAGCTCATATTTTCCTTTTGCATCCTGCAANGTCCAGTCAAGGTAATTTAATTGAATCTGGCAAAATTCCATCTCATCTCCATATTGATCCAGAAATTCTTCTAACATTTTCGTACTTCCGTGAGTGGAGAATCCAAGATGTCTTATTCTGCCCATCTTTTTCTGCTCTATAAAATAATCAATGATCCCCCACTGCGGATCTGTATAAACCTGTATGGAGTTTTCATAAATGTTATGTAATAAATAATAGTCGAAATATTCTACATCGCATTTCCGAAGCTGTTCTTCAAATATCTNCGCGGGATGATAGCTGCTGGCAATCTGGTGTCCCGGATACTTTGTGGCCAGGCAGTAGCTCTCTCTNGGCAGCTGTTTTAAAGCTTTACCGATNACTACCTCAGATTTCCCCTGATGATAGGGATAAGCTGTATCATAATAATTCACCCTATGCTCGCTGGCGAATCGTACCATTTCCGACACGGCTCCCTCATCAATAGAACCGTCTTCTTTTAAAGGAAGCCTCATAGTACCAAAGCCCAAAAGGGATAACTCCCGGCCGTTTACATTATTTGTGATCATAACTTTGCTCCTTTCAATTTCCCGATTGTTTTCATTTTATCACAAGGAGCACCTGATTACAATTTTTGCCAGACACATTATCCCATTGTAAATATTATCAGTTTTTATCTTCCTGAAATCTGAAACCGCTGATAGATCGGTTTCCCAATACCGGTGAGGATCGCGCCTGAAATTAAATATATCATTGGCGCAGCCTGCCATGGAGTCAGATAATGCCCGAACAAAGAAAGCGTATACTGCCCGAATACATTCCATGGGGAAAGGAAGCACCANGGAAGCCAATTCCATATTTGTGAAAGTACCCTGTACTGTTCCGGTACATAAACGATCATAGCTATTATCAGTAATCCTGTCATAATTGATAATGTGGCAATACTACTGTGCAGCAGTTCTGACAGGATCATAACAAANATACTGATAATGATAGCAGCCGCCATCATATTTCCATAAGCGATCATTATCGCCTGTCCGCAGGTAATAGGATCTGAATCCATTGCATATATCAGCTGAAAAGCCGCTTTAAAACCATCCGGTCCATAGATACACAGTGTGATCATAAAATCGNACAAGAAAAACAACAAAGTAAGGATTATGGCAAAACTGATCCCTGTCATGATCTTTGCCTGGTATAACCTGTTTTTTCCTAAAGGACTGCATAAAATGATCTGATCGGTTTTTCTGGTATGTTCATCGGAAAACATACCAGACAGGCAGATTGCAATTAGCATCAGCACCAAAAGACCCACTGTCTGATAGTTTGAGATTAAGACACTGTATCCGTGATGCGCCCGATAAACGTAAGGTGTTTCCATCTGCGCTTCCCTCTTTTTCCAGAAATCCATTTCCCCTTGTGAAAGTCCAAGTTCCTCCCATACTCCCATAAGCCATACCTGTCTTTTGGCGTACAGATCTTCTTCACCGGGTTCCCATAAGTACATTACTTCCGCGGTCTGCATACCCGTTGTCTTTCGTATAAAGCTAAAGATTTCACTGTATCGTTTGGCACCCTGCTGATATTCTTTTGTTCCTGTGTAATGCCGGCCCTGGCTCGATACATCAGGAATTTTTCTATATGCATTTATGGTTTCTTCCAAAAGCTTTTGGTCTATTTTTCTGCCGCTTAACTCCCGCGCATATGCTATATCTGTCTGATACATATTGTAATTTGTATCGATGAATTCTCCGTCTATGTAATAATCACCCCAAAAAGGAAAAAACTGTGAAATAATAACAGTTACCATACACAATAAGATGGATACCCTGGCAATTTTTTTACTTAATAATTTCTTCCATTCATATTGATATAAATCTCTCAGATTATTCATGTTCCGTCTCCTCTCCGATATGCTGCAGATAAAAATCCTCTAAGTTTCCGCTGTCATTATCCCATTTATCCTGATAAATAAGCTGCCCGTCTTTCATGATCAATACCGTATCTGCAATATGTTCAATATCCGATACTATGTGAGTGGAAAGCAGTACAATGCTTTCCCTGCCAAGCTCCCGGATCAGATTACGAAAACGCACTCTTTCTTTGGGATCGAGCCCTGCTGTGGGTTCGTCCAGCACAAGAAGTTTCGGGTTATTTAATAGTGCCTGCGCAATTCCTAAACGCTGCTTCATGCCTCCTGAGTAAGTTTTGATTTTCTTACCGGCCATCTCCTGCAAAGATACCATCTGCAAAAGTTCCGCCGCTTTTTGTTTTGCCTGTGGTCTGGAAAGTCCCTTTAACGACGCCATATAAAGAAGAAAATCCTGTCCGGTAAACTCCGGATAATAACCGAAATCCTGNGGCAGATAACCAAGGACCGCACGATAGTTTTCCTCGCTTACATCAATTCCATCATAGGAAATGGTCCCGCCGTCAGGCTTTAAGATACCNCAGATCATTCTCATAAGCGTTGTTTTTCCAGCCCCNTTTTCACCCAGCAGACCACAGACACCTTTTTGCAGTTTTACACAGACGCGGTCAACTGCGATTTTGTTTTTATATTGTTTTGATAACCTGTCAATTACTAATTCCATGATAATTCCTCCGTTTCTTTTATTATGAAGTATATTTCATGCATCACTTCCCCGATCAATAATACTGCCAGTAAAAACCACCATTTTATATAAGAAAATTGATATAGAAAATCAACTATTACGTACAGCATGGTATTTGAAACACTGACAAAAGCAGCAACACTGATACAGGCGTAGATCACCTCTTTATTGTGAAAATGCCTGGTGATCCATAAACTGATATTCACTGTGAGCANATACGGAACAAAAAGATAAATACCTGTTCTGAAAAGAGAAATGTCGCTCCCCATACTGCATAAANGNATANCACNNCCNAGAATAAGNGCATCAAGCAGCCCCAGNATACTCATTCGTGCAAGTACTACGCTTTTCAGCGAAAACCGTGTGGACATCTCAAACTCATTCATTCCATGCAAGGTTGAACGTGTNCTTTCCGCAACAGCCAGAATTCCAAGAAACGGAACAAAAGATGATACTATCCATANAATATCCGGATCCATAGAATCAGCCTCTATCCATGCAAGGATCACTAAAAGAATGGAAAGCAATACTGTTCTNTTCCNAAGATAANATGCCTGTATCAANAGAAATTCAGNCATNCTGATCTTATTNNGNGGCAANAGCTTTANAAATCTTTCCTTTTCCTGCTGATCCGGTTTTGGAAAATCAAATGCNCTTTGNATACTCNTTTTTAACTGNCGATTCATTCAGAAAATCCCTCCTTCTTTAATATTTCTTTTAACTTTTTTAATGATCTCGATAACCTTCGATAAACAGCAAAACGCGATGTCCCTGTGATCTTGCATATNGAACCAACTGNGATTTCATTTACATANCGCAAAAACAATAATTCCTGCTCTTCTTTCGGAAGTTTTTCTATTGAAGATCTCAATATCAGGCTGTTAAGCCATTCCTCCGATCTGTCACAGGCAGCTCTTTCTTCCATATCTTCTATGCTGCCGAATTGTTTTTTACGATATTCATCCACACATAAATTTTTAGCGATCGTATATAAATATGGCAGTTTCTTGCTATGATCAAGGTTCAGATCCTGTCTGAAAAATCGAAGAAAGGTTTCCTGTGTAATATCCTGTGCCAGGTGCTCATCGTGCAGTTTAAAANAGCAATAGCGATATATTCTGTCATATTGCTCTTCAAGATCCATAGTTTTAAACCTCCCTTCATAATGTTTAACGGATTAGGGACATAAAATGTGCGGGTTATTTATCTTTATATACAAAACAGGAAGANCATTTNTGCTCCTCCTGTTTCCTCCTGTTTTGTATCACTATTTCAATGATAGGTCCTATTCCCCACCGGCCATCTTCAGCTGTGCCGTCACCAATCCGTAATAAATTCCTTTCTTTTCAAGTAATTCATTATGTGTACCGATTTCCGCAACCCCGTGNTTATCGATCACTACCAATCTGTCCGCACCTCGCAAAGTAGAAAGGCGATGGGCGATAGCAAAGGTAGTTCTGCCCTTNACCAGACGGTCAAGAGCCTGCTGGATCAGGAATTCACTTTCTGTATCTAATGCCGAAGTTGCTTCATCNAGGATCAGCANTCTGGGATTATTTAAAATGGCTCTGGCAATNGCAATTCTCTGCCTCTCGCCGCCGGATAAATTATAACCGTGTTCTCCCACATAAGTATTATATCCGTCAGGCGTCTTACANATAAAATCATGGGCNTTGGCCGCCTTTGCAGCCTGGATCACTTCCGCNAGNCTGGCATCCTGCTTTGCAAAACGGATATTNGCAAGGATACTTCCTGAAAACAGGAAAGTCTCCTGCAGCACTACCCCAATCTGAGAGTGAAGAGATTCCGATTTGATATTACGGATATCTGTACCATCCAATGTGATCCTGCCCTGATCCACATCGTACAAACGCATGATCAGATTGATCAGGGTGGACTTACCGGTTCCGGAAGCTCCTACCAGTCCTATCATCTCCCCCGGCTCTACCTGAAAGCTGATATTCTCAAGTACAGGCTCATAAGTATGATAGCCAAACGAAACATCTTCAAAAGTAAAAGCACCCTGAATGAGAAATTCCCTGCTTTCTTCCGTATCTACAATGACCGGTTCTTCATCCAGCACATCATAAATTCTGTTCAGACTGGTGATCATCTGCATTACTGCCCTNGGCAGATGGGTCATCCAGCTTAAAGGNCCGAAGAGATAACCGCAGTAGGTAATAAACTGTACCAACTGTCCTACTGTCATTTTTCCGCTCAATACATCCATACCTCCGAAGTATACGGCAATATACGTTCCTGCTCCTAACAGAAAGGTCATGATCGGAAAGAAAACAGCCCAAAAGCTTTCATTTCGCTTGTTCATCTCGGCAAACTCCTCTGCCTTCTTCTGAAACCGTACTGCCTCCCTCTCTTCCTGCCCGAAGGATTTCACGATCCTCATGCCGGAAATAATATCCTGAAGGCTGCTGGCAAGCTCATCAAATTTCATCCATTGCCTGCTAAAAATACTATGGATATGGTGCCAAAACGCTCTGGTGATCCCAAATACAATCACAATGAAAACCATGGACAGCAACGTCATCTTCCAGCTTATGGTAAACATCATTATCAAGGAAACAAACATGGTAAGCAATGTGGAAAACATATCTCCGAATACTTCTTCCATAAAGCTTCGTATCTGATTCGTATCTCCTGCCACACGGTTCATCAACTCTCCCTGTTTTCTGTTATTGATAAAAGAAAGGGAAAGAGCCTGTATTTTATAGTATAGTTTGCTCCTTAAGTCCATACTTAATGAAGTTCCCAAAGATACACATTGCCAGTACCTGTAAACTTCCAAGAGGATACGTGCCACCAGAAGAAAAAAAGTAATTCCCACAAACATCCATAGATCGGTCCATGTGCCTTTGCCTGAAGATAAAGCGCCATCAATAAATTGTTTCTGAACCATGGGTGATATCAGGTTTACAGCCGCTACCAGTGTCATAAGCAAAGAGATCAGTAAAAGTTTTCCTACATACTCTCCGCACAGATTCATAAATTTCTTCAGAAGATCCGATTTTCCCTCACAATAGGGGCATTTACTGGTTCCGGGCAGGGTACGGCCGCATTTTTCGCAATATTTTTCATACTCATGACTGACTATCTTTTCCGCTTCCCTTGCAGTATGACCCTTTTTCAGACTGTTGACAATAGCCTGCGCGCCCCTGACCAGGTAGGAAACCCTGACAATATGTTTCATGGAAAAACGCGAGACGCAGATCGGCCTGCTTTCTTCTCCCTTCTTTGTCACAGTAACAATTCCGCTGTGTACCTGATGCTCACACTTTATTTTATCCAGATCTGCAAGATAAAAGGAAGCTGCAATCTTTTCCTTTTCCAGCACCACAAAACGCTCTGTGGTGACCACAAGCCAGACTGCCTGCGCATANGCTTCCACNGTCATTTTTNCATGATTATCATACTGCAGATCCACAGGNACNCAGTANCAGATNTCCTCTCCCTCTTCCANGGNAAGCTCTTTTAGCTGCGGTTCNCTTAATGTATATAATAATTTCATATAAATCCCTCATTTTTAAAAAATACTAAATAAACAAGTCTAATTTTTTGCGCTCCATAACGCTCATCTGATAAAAGTCCGGGATCTCATACCTGTTTCCGTCAATATCCGTTACAAGCAGTCTGGAATCACTTAGATGGATCACCGCATCTCCGCTCATCTGNGTGGTAAANCGGCAGGCNCCGAAAGTNGTGNNCACATTCCAATANGCNTATCCNTATTCATCTTTTACATCCAGTACCTTAGTGATCGCAGGCATAAAATAACGCAGTTTGATCTGNTCCTTCAGCATTTCCTGTTGATCCTTTGAAAACTGGCNTAACTTTTCTATCAGACCGATTTCCTTTGCTTTTTCATCTGCTTCACGGATGGATATGTACTCTTCCGGATTGGTCAGCGGAAAAGTCAGATATACTCCAACTCTCGCATATTCTTTATCTTTCGTTTTCAGAGAGATAAATCCGCCTTCCGTTCTGCGAAATTCGGCGTTTTCTCCATCTAGCAGNCGCATTTCAAGAAGTTCTTCCGACTCCGCCCTTAATGCCTCCTCATCAAACTCCTGNANATCCANTAAATCCGGCATATTATTTTCATTCATATNNATTACCNAACCTTTCTTTTACTCTATTCGATTCCACGCATGGCAAGNGCCTTGGTCTGCAGCTCGCTCAGCTTATAAAAAGTNCCNTTCTTTNCNAATAATTCCTCATGCGTTCCNGATTCTGTCAGTCTTCCTTCATCCAGCACGATCAGATGCGTGGCATTTCGCAGCGTGGAAAGACGGTGGGCAATGGACAAAACCGTTCTGCCTTTTTCAAGCCGCTCTAATGATTTCTGAATGGCAAGTTCCGTTTCCGTATCCACNGCGGAAGTAGCTTCATCCAAGATCAGGATCTTGGGATCTGCCAGAATCGCTCTGGCAATGGATATTCTCTGCTTTTCCCCGCCTGATAATGAACGGCTGGAAGATCCTAAAAGTGTATCATATCCTTCCGGCATCTTACAGATAAAATCATGGGCATTAGCCTGGATCGCTGCTTTAATGATCTCTTCCCTGGTGGCGTCAGGTCTCGCATAAGCAATGTTTTCTGCCACTGTNCCNATAAAGATATAAGTTTCCTGNGAAACCATGGCCACATTTTTNCGCAGNTCNCGAAAACCNTANTGTTTCACNTTGATNCCNTCNACCAGNACTTCNCCNTCCTGGGTATCNTACAAACGGGAGATCAGGTTCACCAGNGTNGATTTCCCTGCACCGGANCGNCCNACNATTCCGAATACCTCTCCTGCTTCTACGTGAAAACTGATATCTTTTAAGATTGGCTTATTCGCTTCATATCCGAAAGTCACATTCCGCAGTTCAATTTCTCCCTGNAANGTCTCGGGCCTTATGGGATCCGGAACTTCCTTNACNTCCGGCACNGCATCGATAATTTCAAAAATACGCTGAGCCGAATTCATACAATTGGTATACCAGCGGATCATTCTGGACATAAATTCCANNGGNCCNTTCAGCTGNCCCACATAACCGGAAAANGTCAGAAGAAGTCCCAGTTCAATGTTGGAACCGGCAATGATCATAGCGCCGCCAACAGCCCATACCAGAAAGCTGATNGTATCTTCTACCGTACAATACAGTGCAAAAAATTTGTTGTCATAACGCGCCACATCCAGCTCCGCTGTTTTTACTTTACGATTGCTTTTAGAAAAGCGGGTCATCTCCTGATCCTGCTGTCCGAATGCCTTTACTACACGGGCGCCGGTAAAGNTTTCATTCATCTGGCCCTTAAGGCGCCTGNNNGCNCGGTGNCTTTTTCCAAAATAATGCCACANATGNGGCATCATCCGATAACTGATCACTACCAGCACAGGCATCAGCATTACAGACACAAGCGCCAACAGCGGATCAAGTGCAAACATAATGATACATGTTGCTGTAATNGTTCCTACATTGATAAANAAATAAGGGATTCCGTCAATAAAAAANCCTAATATTTCATCNGCNTCATCCGATACACGGGTCATCAGACCACCGGTCTGNCGTTTAGAATAAAANCTNATGGACAGCCTTCCCATGGAATGAAATACCTGACTCTTNATCCTGGCNACTACNTCCGGCGCGATCCTGGCAGTCAGAACACCCTGCAGGATTCCNACTGCCTGAATGGTTACCTTGGTTATGATCATGGCNANNACCANTACNGCCAGNGCCGTTGTAAAACGTCCTGCCGGAATATGTAAANCNGCAAGAAACTCTTCATTCTTTGCAAGTACATTGTCATAAAGAACTGTACCNCTTAAATACGGCCAGACCAGATTCAGCACTGCCGTCAGCACATAACACAACANCATCATTACAAGATACTTTTTGTAAGGTCCGAAATAAGACATNACNCTGAGAAGAATAGACTTTTTGTCCATACATTTAGGGCAGACCTTCCTCTCCTGATCCGGATAGATCATACCGCACTTAGGACAGCACTCTTTTCCNCTCTTAACATCCAGGTCCTCCNCTTTGATCTCTTCCCCCTTACTTAACTTATCCCGCAGCCGGCAAAGCCTCATGAAAGACTCCATCCTGGTATTGGAAAAATGACATAGATTCCGTTCCACNCCATCTATTTCAGCCATAAGAAGTCCCGTAGCCACCTGACGGATNACTTCCATCTTTTCTATNTTTTTCAGTTCAAAAATCTGTACTGCAGGCTCNTTACTCAAAGCTATATCATTGATCTGCCAGCCTCCATAACCGCCAAAGTTATATTCTGCTTTCTTCATATAAGGATAAACAGCCAGAACCAGCTTTTCTTTCGTAAGCGCCACAACGGAATCGGCAAAACGATAGTCAACATCAAAGTCCGCTATCGCAGAAAATATGATCTCTTTTTTATCAATTCCATACTTATGGACGGCCTTGATAAAACTATTCGGCAAATTCATTTTCATCCTCCTGACTATTCTAAATTTATAGACACAAAAAAGCCACAGCTCCTAAAAGCTATGGCTTATCATACAATTTCCTTCTTTACATGATTTACACAAAGAAAAGACTGTGCATGAACTCACGTCATACTGTTTCGGGAGGCAGGCCTTAAATTATATTGTTGTAACAGTTTGTTTGTTCGCTCTTTTCTAAACATTTTGNGTGCCTCCTTTCTTTTTTTATGCGAATCTTTTTACAGTATACGTGTTCAGTTAACGNATGTCAACTGCTTTTTTNTCCTTTANNTAANGGTTTTATCTAAANCTCTTGATCCANGTGATCAGAGAATCNTGATATACATTGTCAGTAACNTCTTTTCNCATCTGGTCAGTAACAGGACCGTTCTTTTCCATGATGGCGATAATTGCTTCCTGAAGTCCTGCAATCCTTCCTTTCTCGAATTCCTCAGAAGTTCCGGCTGTTTCTTCTTTCACCGATGTCGGTGTCGGCGCAGCCACTACAGCATCTTCAAGATGAAGTTCAACCGGTTTTACATCAGGCAGTTCATTGGAACTTATGTCTGTAACAGGCAGCCAGATCTCACCGGAATTTGCCCTTACATTAACACAGATATTTCCGTTTTCCACACGGACTTTCTGACCGGAAAGNGCTCCCACATATTCAGCAGCATTCCCGGCAGGGACCGTCATTACAAAATCACTGTCATCATTGTTAACTGTAACAACCACACTTTCTCCTTCGAAATTACGGGAAAAAGCATACTGNCGGTTCATAAGTTTCAATTCTCTGTAATCGCCGTAAGACAATGCTTTTGACTGTTGTCTGATNTGTCCAAGCGCTGCGATCAGTGNTGTAAAAGAATTGTCTGTCANNGCATTTCTGTAATCNTCAATATTCANCGCCGGTCTTAAGGAATCNTCCGAAAACTTTTCCTTTCTGCCTTCGATGCCAAATTCAGANCCATAGTACAGGGAAGGAATCCCCGGCAGAGTATACAACAGGATATGTACCGGTNCAAAGTGNGCTTTATTGTTAAGCTTTGTATAAATNCGCTCCACATCATGGTTGTCCACAAAATTATAGAGCTTAAANCCATTCAGATTGCNGCCGCCCATCTCATACAGACGCTTTACTGTGTGNGCAATCTCAAAGAAATTNTGGTCATTGTGACCGGAGTACAACGCTTTATGCANCTGATAGTTTGTAACAGAGTGCAGTGTCCCTTCATTAACCCAGCGGGAGTAGTCCCCATGGATCACTTCTCCCATCAGCCAGAATTCAGGCTTCACTTCATTTGCAACNCNCCGCATTGCCTTCATGAAATCAAAATCCAGTACGTCTGCTGCATCCAGACGGATACCNTCAACATCAAATTCACTTACCCAGAAACGAATAACATCGCAGATATAATCCNTTACGGCAGGATTTCTTTGATTGAGCTTTATAAGCAGATTGTATCCGCCCCAGTTATCATAGCTGAAACCATCGTTGTATTCGTTGTTTCCGTAAAAATTCACATTACAGTACCAGTCTCTATACTGGGAACCTTCCCGCTTTTCCTTAATATCTTTGAANGCAAAGAAATCACGTCCGGTATGATTNAAGACACCGTCAAAGATGACTCTGATACCTTTTGCATGACATTCTGCCACAAAATTCTTTANNTCCTGATTGTCTCCCAGNCGGCTGTCCAGNTTTTTGTAATCGGTAGTTTCATAACCATGTCCNACAGACTCAAACAAGGGTCCTATGTAGATGGCATTACAGCCAATACTTTTGATATGATCGATCCANGGCAGCAGTGTATTTAACCGATGCTCCGGTTCCCCATAAACGTTTTCNTTCGGGGCNNNNGTCAATCCCAAAGGATAAATATGATAAAAGACAGCTTCATCGTACCAAGCCATTTTATGTNCCTTCCTTTCAACAATATNAATTTAAAGATGTTTTACCACCTTATTGTATTTCGCNGCGAAAAANAACTTGATAAAAGTGGANAGCAGCATAAGAAGAATATCCCATANNAGGAAATTATAAATGCTCTGTACTGCATTGTCAAACCATGCNGCACCTGTCCATAATTTNCCNCCAAAATAGACAAATACAAGAAGTATAACTGCAACGAGCAAAAAGAACAGACGGAAGCTGTTGGCAATCTCCATAGGTCTTCTTGCCCTGGCTATCTGCTCCTTCTGCTCCCCNGTCAGTCCTTCCCGGGTATCTGTCGTATGATCATCTGTTCCCATTCCTGTTCCTACTGCCATCTTTTTGCGTNTACTTTCCTGCATTATTCCAGCACCTTCTTCAGTTCGTCCATAAAAGTATTNATATCCTTGAATTCTCTGTAAACAGAAGCAAATCTTACATAAGCGACTGCCTCNAAATTTTTAAGCTTATCCATGACCAGCTCACCGATCACACGGCTTGGTATTTCTCTTTCTTCCATNTTGAAAACTTCTGTCTCNACNGCATCTATCAGCTGATTGATCTGATTGACACTGATGGGNCTCTTGTGACAGGCNCGAAGCACGCCGGCTTCNATCTTGGAACGGTCATAAGGCTCCCTGTTATCGTCCTTCTTGATAATAATAAGCGGAATNGTCTCNACCTTTTCATATGTGGTAAATCTCTTATCACATTCATCGCAAACTCTTCTGCGTCTGATGGAATTATTTTCCTCAGCCGGCCTTGAATCAATAACTCTGGTATTTTCGTGACCACAAAACGGACATTTCATATGTTTTCTCCCTGTNGTNANTATAATAGATGCTNTGAACATAATTTTGATAACAACACTATTATATTCTGTCCTGTCAATTCTGTCAATTATCCCNGNTAAAAATCCTGCAGCAGTTCATCATTTGACTGAGCGGTTACTATTTACAGCAGATATCCACAACTATGATATCAGGTCCTATNTGCTTGATATCCTTATAAGGAATGCAATAATCAGGATCTGTATTAAAGAAATTAAAGAGTTTATTGCATCCGCATCCGGGAACGATCACCTTNCAGATCTTTCCGCTGCATTCATCAAATTCAAGATCATTGATCCTNCCTAATTTTTTACANTCCCGCAGATTGATCACATCTTTGCATTTTAACTCGGAAAAACGCATGTCTTTTTCTTCCTTTTCTATCTATCTATAATATCATATGCTTANTTNCGGATATTGCTGTCAAAACAACTTATAAAGTTGTGAATATTTTCTGTCTGTTTTGTAAATGATTTTAATATTCACAAAACAGGAGGCAGAAAAAACATGGCACAGGGAAAAGTTGAGATCTGCGGNGTTAATACAGCAAAGCTTCCGCTGTTAAAAGCCGCGGAAAANGAAGCGCTCTTTGCNCGNATCGAGGAGGGAGATTCANANGCCAGGGAAAAATATATTGAAGGAAATTTAAGGCTTGTTTTAAGTGTGATCAAACGCTTTTCTTCCAGCAATGAAAATGTGGATGATCTTTTTCAGATCGGATGNATCGGTCTNATCAAAGCAATTGATAATTTTGACTCTTCATTAAATGTAAAATTCAGTACCTATGCAGTTCCTATGATCATCGGNGAGATCAGAAGATTCCTTCGGGACAACAATTCTATCAGAGTCAGCAGGTCTTTAAAGGATACTGCNTATAANGCCATTTATGCCAAAGAAAATCTGATCAAAAAAAATATGAAAGAACCCACCATCAATGAAATAGCNGATGAGATCGGCATTTCCAAAGAGGATATCGTATATGCTTTGGATGCTATCCAAAATCCTATGAGCCTGTATGAACCTGTTTTTACAGACGGCGGGGACACCTTATATGTTATGGACCAGATCAGTGACAANAAAAATAAAGAAGAAAACTGGGTGGAACATCTTTCCTTAAGNGAAGCCATGAANAAACTGAATGAGCGGGAAAACGAGATCATATCCCTGCGATTTTTTGAAGGNAAGACCCAAATGGAGGTTGCCGATATGATAGGCATTTCTCAGGCCCAGGTCAGCAGGCTTGAGAAAAATGCCCTGAAAACAATGAAAAACTATCTNACTGCATAAACANCGGNTCTTTACTGCGTTACATTCCCCCGCGGAAACGGTTCAGACAGGCAAANAATTCCTGTATNCTGGGCCTTGCCAGTCCGCAGGGTACATAAGAAGGACTAATNGNATCAAACCCTTCCTTTAAAAGCCTGTCATATACTGTCTGTACTGCCTGCTGCACTGTTTTTCTGCCGTCAATGATCTGCTCCAGCAAAAGCCGGAGAAGCAGCCCCAGACACTGCGTCTGTTCNGCATCCGNAAGCTGTTCCAGATAATGCACATTCACANTTTCTTTNTCCAGAGAAATAGAATCCAGCCCATAACTCTTTACTTTCATATGCTCATATCGATTGTCTTTTCCGGTACGCTTANAAGAAGGATAAANACGCTCCANANCCGGCATNAAAAAAGGCTGTGCCATNCTGGATNATNGTTTTCTTTTCCTTACAAAGCTCCTTTACCTTTTGGGTAATATCCACTGCCCTGTAGCAGTCCATCAAGATCACANTNTCNGCAATATGGAAAAACTCNCCGGAACTTCCTGCCACCATGATNGTAGAAATANCCGCNTTTTCATAAAGATCTCTGATCCTTTCAATAAAGGGCGTAATNGGTTCCTTATCNTTACTGATGACCTGCTGCATAAATTCGTCCCGTACCATAAAGTTGGTNGCNGANGTNTCTTCATCCACAAGAAAAAGTCTGCTTCCCGCTTCCATACCCTCTATCACTGCAGCAGCCTGAGAAGTACTTCCNCTGGCATCCTGNGTNGTAAATGAGGTGGTATCCTTTTTATTGGGAAGGTCATTAATAAACAGGGAAATNTCCACATCACGGATNGAACGGCCATCCTCTGCCCNNAGTTTCACCGCCGTATCATCCGTAATGACAAATTCTCTTCCGTCTCCTTCTATATGATCATATACGCCTGCCTGAATGGCCTCNAGCAAAGTAGACTTTCCGTGATAGCCTCCCCCTACGATCAATGTNACGCCTTTTTTTACTGCCATGCCCTTTATTTCNCCATGATGGGGCAGNTTTANGGTNNTTTCCATGGAAGCCGGGGAACAGAAAGCCACACTTTCAGGGAGCGGCCGGCTGGATACGCCGCTCTTTCTTGGCAGGATGGAACCGTTTGCCACAAAGCAGACCAATCCCTCCTTTTTCAGAATCCTGCGTATTTCTTCCTGATCTTCCGAAAGGAACACNGCCCTTTCCACTTCCTGNTTATTCAGTTTTNNGAAAAAAAGACTGCTCTCAATACACTTTGGCAGAAAATCAAAGAGTATTTTCTGAAGTTCTCCTGCATTGATCGAGCGTCCGAAAGCAGGAAAGCCCACGTGAAAACGAAGGATCCATTTCTGACCTTTCAGTTCGCAGGCGCTTCTGCACAGAACCTCCTGTCCACATCTGGTAATGGACAATAGACCGCTTTTGCCGGATCCTTTCGCCTTAAAATTAAAGCGTTCAAATTGTGTATAAAGCTGCCTTGTCAGAAAATCCCGGAGGGCAATGCAGGAACATTCTTTTTCAAAATATACAGCAGGAAAGCCCGCTTTGGAATTATCTATTTCCACATGAAGACTTGACGGTGATGCAAAAGGATCTCCCTGGACATGATCGATCACAAGCAGATAATCTGTAAATTTCCAGCTTCCAGCAAGTCCTTTGTAAGCCGGATACCCTTTATGATCAATGGATTGTAAAAGAGACCGTAATTCATTCGATGATCTTATGTTTTTCAATTCTGATACCTCACTTTATCTCTAATGTACCAATTGTACTACTTCTTTTGNTTTTTATGCAAACTTTTTCCTGCATGATACAGGGACAGCCTAATAGCTGTCCCTGATCAGTTCTTTTTTCAGACGTTTCATGATCTTCTTTTCCAGTCTTGATATGTAGGACTGGGAGATTCCCAAAAGCTCAGCCACTTCCTTCTGTGTCATCTCTTTCCCTGAACGCACCCCAAGGCCAAAACGCAGATTGATGATCGTTTTTTCCCTGTCTGAAAGTTTATCAATGGCCTTAAGCAGAAGTTTGCGCTCCACTTCGTTTTCGATATCCTTGTATATTACATCCTCATCTGTTCCGAGGATATCTGACAATAGCAGCTCATTTCCGTCCCAGTCTACATTAAGGGGTTCATCAATGGAAACTTCCAGTTTGGTCTTGTTGTTCCGTCTCAGGTACATAAGAATTTCATTTTCAATACATCTTGACGCATAAGTNGCAAGCTTAATGTTCTTTTCCGGATTAAAGGTATTAATGGACTTAATAAGTCCAATTGTTCCNATAGAGATAAGATCTTCAACTCCCACTCCGGTATTATCAAATTTCTTTGCAATATAGACCACCAGCCGNAGGTTATGCTCGATCAGAATGGATTTGGCTTCATCTTCAAATTCCGTACCAAGATCACTGATCACTGCATTTTCCTTNTCCACTTCAAGCGGCGGCGGCAGCACCTCAGCTCCTCCTATGTAATGNACATCGCCNTGTCTTGTNAATAANAANCCGGGTTCTCTCCGATACATCTTNAATTGTATTTTTCCCGGTATTGCNACTTTAAAAACCATTTTATTCCCCTTTCATCTAAAACCACTGCGGTGGCAATATCATCTGATAATCTCCTTTTGCGGATATATTCCCCTTAAACACTGCTATGATCACATTNACCAGATCTCTGGAACCTGTTTTTCCTTCTATCCGTATTTTATCCACCTCATAGCCNTCAAGAATGCCGTTTTCTTTTCCGATGCTGTGAAAAGGTATGATCTTATACTTCTCCGCTTTCCTTGCCCTCTGCATGTTCTGCCATACCTTTTCTTCTAAAATGGCTGCTTCTTTCCCGCTGATGGGATCTCTTAANCCATTTCCTGTATCGATCAGTCCGTATACTTCTATTTCCCCTTCATCGCCTGAAAGCAGAACTTTACAGAAATGGTCNTTTTTCTCTTCNTGGTATTTCTTNATGCCTTTTCTGCAGATCATAAATCCCAAATATCCTGCCAGTAGAATCACGCTTAAGGAATCTTTTCTTTCTTTAAAAAATGGAATTCGTTTCATTAAAAACAGCATGAAACCTCCCATCAGAAAAGAATANANGAAAAGCCATCCCATACTGTAAAGTAATTCCTTAAGTCCCTTTGTTCCGCACCCGGTCTTCAACATTAAGGCCGCTNCCGGTAACATTCCAAACAGCACTTTNAGAAAATAANTTCCCGGCAGACATAAGACAAGACAGTATCCCGCTGCTCCCATCAGGCTTCCGACCAGTATTTTGATAAAAGTGGTAGTTTTCTTCATGGTCTTCGCCGTCAGCAAAAGCAAAAATAAATCNATAACGAAATTATTTAAGAATATNCTGTCCAGATATATGATTCTTAGCAAGTGTCACCTCCTTTTCTTTGGTACTACCCCATTATAATCATTCTAAGGTTCAGATTTTGTCAAAAGGGTGGTAAAAAGCCTGTTATCCGTCGCGCAAAAAAGACAAGTGAGNGTACTTGTGTACACGCACTTGCCTTTAANTCCTTTTATTNNTATTANATTTATTTACCGAAGAAGATCCTGGCTGCACTGACAAGATANTGAACGTCCTTACTCCCTGCCGTCTCCACCGCGGAATGCATGGCNANCTGCGAAAGGCCNACATCTACACAGGGTATGGATACCTGGCCTGCTGAAATATTTCCAAGTGTGGATCCTCCCGCAATATCAGAACGGTTACAGTAACTNTGNTAAGGCACTTNGGCCTCCATGCAGATACTCTTCATTACCGCCTCCGAATATGCGTCCGTAGTATACTTCTGTCCGCCATGATATTTGATCACGATTCCTTTATTCAGAAAAGGCCTGTTTGAAGGATCNGCNTTCTCCGGATGATTGGGATGAAGNGCATGGGCATTGTCNGCNGAGATCATNAAACTGTCTGAGAGGAGCCTTAAATAATCACCTTCNGATTTTTCCAGNNNTTCCCCTATTCTTTTNAGCGTATCNCTTAAAAAGGTGGAGGCTGCTCCCTGCTTGGTAAGACTCCCCACTTCCTCGTTATCGAATACTGCATAGACCGATATATATTTTTTCGGCTCAGTCAAAAGAAATCCCTTCAAAGATGCAAAAACACAGGAAAGATCATCCAGCCTTGGAGAGATCATCAATTCCTTATCTGCTCCCGCCAGCTTTCCTTTTTCCCTTACATAAAGGAACAGATCTTTGCCNAGAATNTTTTCTTCTTTTATCTGNGCACAGGAAGCTATCTTTTTCATTAATATGCTTCCGGAATCTTTCCCCTCTTCCTGCCCTGCACTCAAAAGCGGCTGCAGATCTATCTGAGGATTATAAGAAAGATTCTTATTCATTTCCCGGTTCATATGAATNGCCACATTGGGAATTACCAGAAGATCCTCATCAATGTTTATATTTTTACTCTTTAATTCTCCTTTGTCATTATAAACGATCCTTCCTGCTACCGACAGGCACCTGTCAAGCCACGTAGCATGGATCATGCCTCCATAGGGCTCCACATTCAGTTTTACATAATTATTTTCCACGAAAGCTTCCGCTTTTGCCTTCACTTTGAAAGAAGGGGAATCACTGTGAGAGGCCATAATATGAAATCCTTTTATTTCTTTTTCCGGTATTTTAAATGCGATTATGGAAGAATCATTCCGTTTCACATAATACCCTTTTCCCTGTTTCATTTTCCATTTTTCTTTTTCTGTAAGTTCTGTAAACCCTTCTTCTTTCAGATATTTCTGTGCATTTTCCACTGCATGAAAACATGTTACACTTTCATCAATAAACTTAAGACATTCCTTTGCTGTATCCATTATCATTCTCCTTAAATTGAATAGTTTTAAAAAGGCTGTATACCACTATGATATACAGCCTTTCACATTTCATATTTCTTATCCTATTTTTTCTGTAAAAANTCAGGAATCTTNANGGGCTTTTCNGCCACATTACTTCTGATATCACCGGGATTGGTAATGCCTGTAACCGGTTTTCTGGCTGCCGGTGTTCCCTGGCCNGCCATAGTATTAACACCTTCTGCGGTATTTCCATATCCCATATTTTTAAGGGAAAGGTTAGGTGTAACAGGTTTCATGTATTTATTTGAGAAAGATCCTACATTTGACATAGTCCGGTTCGTGGGAAGGGTTGCATCCTCAAGTCCCGTTGCAATAACTGTTACCGTACAGCTGTCAGNCTTTGTTTCATCATACATGGCNCCGAAGATAATATTAACTTCATCACCTGCCAGCTCCTGAACATANCTNGCTGCATCGGAAGCATCTGCAAGNGTAATATCACCTGATACATTNATGATAACATGAGTAGCGCCTGAAATNGTTGTTTCAAGAAGNGGACTCTCAACCGCCATCTTAACTGCTTCACTTGCCTTATCATCACCCTTGCCTTCACCGATTCCGATATGAGCAATACCCTTGTCCTTCATAACTGTCTGAACATCNGCAAAGTCAAGATTGATCACTGCCGGAACATTGATCAGGTCNGTAATACCCTGTACCGCCTGCTGAAGCACTTCATCCGCTTTCTTAAGTGCATCAGGCATAGTGGTACGCCTGTCCACAATTTCAAGTAATTTATCATTAGGGATCACGATCAGAGTATCCACATTATCTTTGATCCTGTCAATACCGCTGATAGCATTTACCATACGTGCCTTTGCTTCAAAACGGAAGGGTTTGGTCACAACGCCTACTGTCAAAATTCCCATATCCTTTGCCAGNCTGGCAACTACGGGNGCTGCNCCTGTTCCGGTTCCGCCGCCCATNCCGCATGTTACAAATACCATATCNGCACCCTTTAATGCAGCNGAAATTTCTTCGCTGCTTTCTTCCGCAGCTTTTTCACCGATCTCAGGCTTGGCTCCTGCNCCAAGTCCCTTGGTCAGTTTCTCCCCGATCTGCAAAAGCTTGGGAGCTTTACATAACTGAAGGGCNTGNTTATCCGTATTAATTCCANTANANTNAACTCCGGTGNTCTCTTCATCTACCATTCTATTAACAGCATTATTGCCTGCGCCACCGACACCAACTACTATGATCTTTGCTGCAGACTCAGCATCGTTTGATTTGATTTCAAGCAAGGGTATATCCTCCTTATTAACATAGCGATTCATTTACGCTTTNAGAACTCATATAGATTATCATATAATTTTTCTCAGGATTAATCAACCACTAATTTTAGTTTTTAAAAATTTTTTGTAACAGCTCAGCCATGGAATAGTGATAAAAGAGCGTGGGAGCTTGCTCACAAAGCACTTTTATCACTATTCCATGAGCGGAGCGCCCTCAAATGATATAAAAGATGAGCCGCGAATGCGGCGACGGATGCGAAGCAGACGCTTTTATGAATTTGAGGGCTGAGCTGTTACAAGCTCGGCTGCTATGGGCTGAGCTGTTACAAGCTCGGCTGCTATGGGCTGAGCTGTTACAAGCTCGGCTGTTATGGGCTGANCTGTTACGGNATTTCTTNAACCAGGTTCGAAGGTAATGGTCTTGGTATCCTCTGTATAATTTTCCATCCTTATGGTACCGCTCTTACCCTCCAGGGATGGAAGCATATAAGGAAGTTTCATNACCTTTATTTCCAGATTACCCTCATTCCCCANNGCNACTTTAACATCTTCAAAATACAGTGTTATGGAACCATCCGATCCAAAATAGATCCTGTCCACNGAAAGNTCATACTTGTTTACNAGCTGCGTGATACTCAGAATATCTGCAAACACTGCCGCATCTTCTACCGGAAGCACCTGATGGAGAATCACATGATCAAATTTCAATCCTGTCACCATGGGAATTCCTTTTGTCTTTTCCANGGAGCTCTCTACTATAATACCATCCTTATCAAAATACATATACCTGTCCAGATATTCCACATATCCGGCAAGTGCTTTTTCATACACTTCTATCTTTATTGTATGAGGATCCAATACCGAAACGTCCATTTTTTCAATAAAAGGAATATCTCCGATACTCTTGTCCTTATATTTAANAGANAGGAACAGNGAATTATTTCCATANCGGCCTTCCATGACCATTTCCATGATCTCTTCNTTATCATAATGCACGTTTCCTTCTATGTAAACAGTGTTGATCGTATAATTCGTAACAATATAAGAATAACCGGCAAAAAGGGCAATGAAAAATATAAGAACTGCGGCTGTTATAATAATAACTTTCTTTACCGGAATTTCCTTTAAAGGCTCCCATTCCTTTTCCACCACCCTAAGCGGCTTTTGATTTACTTTTTTTATCTTTTTTTTCTTTTTAATCTGTTTTCCTGCCATTTTCCTACTCTGTTACAATNTTAACGCCAAGATTCTGCAGNTCCCTGCATATATCCTCATAACCGCGTTCTATAAANTGTCTGTTCNTTACGATNGTCTCTCCATCNGCCATACAGCCGGCTATTACAAGTCCTGCACCGCCGCGCAGNTCTTTTGCCATAACCTCACNGCCATAAAGTCTGGNNACNCCGGTGATTACGGCCTGTTTTCCTTCAACCTGTATTTCCGCTCCCATCTTAGCAAGCTCTTCAACGATCCTGAAACGATCCTCAAAGATCGTTTCCTCTATGATACTGATACCANGGGAAGCNGCAAGCACCGCCATAAGAGGNGACTGAAGATCCGTNGGAAACCCCGGATAAACTTCCGTCTTAATATAAGGCAGCGTNTTNGNTAAGGGAGGNGCTATCACACTTAATCCTTCTTCTGAAGCTGTTANTTCTGCCCCCAGATCCACAGCCGTTTTCANCATTTGTTCCATCTGGGATACAGGCGCTTCCCGAAGAAAGATATGCCCGCCCATTCCCACNGCAGCAAGAAGGTAGGTTCCTGCAACGATNCTGTCGGAAGGTATTTTGTACTGTACGCCATGAAGAAGATTCCCGCCCTGAATNATAATATCAGTACTTCCCTCTCCTTCTATAACGGCTCCTGCCTTTTTAAGGAACCTGCAAAGTGTTACGATCTCCGGCTCTCTTGCCGCATTTTGCAGCACNGTNATCCCCTTNGCCTTGACCGCAGCCAGAATAATATTCTCTGTAGCGCCTACACTGGGGAATGGCAGTGTTATGACAACGCCGTTAAGCTCATGTGCCCTGGCCGTAAAGCTTCCTTCTTCTTCCGAAATGGATACTCCCATCTTCCGAAGGGCTTCTAAATGCATATCTATCGGCCTTTTCCCTATCACACAGCCTCCCGGATATGCCATGGTTATCTCTCCAAGCCTTCCCAGCATAGCTCCTAAGAGCATCAGCGAGGAACGCATTCCCGTAACAGACTCTCCTGCCATTTTGTCCTTTGAAACACATCTGGCATCGATCATAAGTGTTCTGCCTGAACGGTTTACTTTACACCCGATCTGCGTCAAAAGTTTCTGCATATGGAATACATCGGAAATTCTGGGACAATTTTCTATAATAGTGATGTCCTCTATCAGAAGCGCTGCAGCCATGACCGGTAACACCGCATTTTTGGATCCCTGTATTTTTGTCTCTCCTAAAAGAGAATTTCCTCCTCTTATACGAATAGCATCCAATTTTTCACCTTCTACTTTCCGGCTTAAAACTAAGACCTATTCTACTATATGAGAATCAGACAAAAATGCTACAGATCCTTCAATTTGATTCCCTTTCCGACACTTAAGACAATTCCCATTTCTATCAGCAGGAACATTACCGAAGAACCTCCATAGCTGATAAAAGGAAGGGAAATCCCCGTGTTGGGAATGGTGTTGGTAACCACCGCTATATTCAGTATGACCTGAATNGCAATGTGTCCCATAACCCCTACNACCAGCATGGCTCCGAAGAGATCNGATGCATTATTGGCAATTACCATNAATCTCCAGACCATCAGCACNAACAGTAAGATGATCGCNGTAGCNCCAAAAAGTCCAAGTTCTTCACAGATAATGGAAAANATCATATCATTCTGGGCCTCAGGTAANAANCCCAGCTTCTGCATACTGTNNCCCAGTCCNTTNCCCCAGATACCTCCTGANCCGATGGCATAGAGNGCCTGCAAAGTCTGAAAGCCTTTTCCGTCAGCATAGGCCTCCGGGTCAAGCCAGGCCAGAATACGGCCGCCGCGGAAACTTAAAGAGTCAGAATCGGCCGCATGAACGATCAANTAGATCCCTANTGCACCGANTGCCAGNACTGCCAGANCGATCAANACNAAACGCTTATAGTCAGGNCTTGATACAAACAGCATCAGCACAGAAATCCCGAAAATAATNATAGCAGAACTCAAATTGTTGGTAATAAAATATATTTCNGCACAAATNGGTAAAGGNACCANCAGCATGATCATAAATCCCTTGCCTGTACGTATCCCCTTGCCCATCTTACACACCAGACTGGCAAGAAACANGATCATGGCAAGTTTTGCCACCTCCGCAGGCTGCAGGGAAACGCCCAAAACATTGATCCACCTTCTTGCNCCGCCTGCTTCCATTCCCAGGGGNGTGAGTACCAGTAAGATCAATCCAGCAGANACCCCATATCCCAATNCNGCAAATCGNTCCCAGAANTGATAAGGNATATTGGCCACCACCATCATAACGATCAACCCCAAAATNGAAGCNGAAAGCTGTTTTTTCAAATAATAAGCAGCGTCATGATGCTCCAGATTGGCTTCATAAGAGCTGGTGGAATACAGCATGATAAGTCCGAATCCCAACAAAAACAACACTATAAACAACAAGGTATAATCAAAAAATGCATCCTGCTGTNNTTCTTTTTTTCTTCTTGAAAACCTGTCTGCCACTTATTCCAAAACTCCAATCTTTTCTACTAACTCTTTAAANATTTTCCCTCTGACCTCATAGTTGGGAAACATTCCCCAGCTGGCACAGGCAGGTGACAGAAGCACCGCATCTCCCGGATCTGCCTGCTCCACACAGATCTGAAATGCTTCCTCAAAGGTATCCGCCAGAATAATATTCCGGATTCCATGTTTTCCGGCGCATTCCGCAATTTTTTCTCTGGTCTGACCGATCAGTACAAGGGCTTTTACCTTNCCCTCAAANGCNTCNATCCATTCATCGTATTCNCTTTGCTTATCATANCCGCCNCCNATCAGNACNGTAGGCTTTGTCATGGCCCGAATNCCCTGGATCGCCGCGTCCGGATTGGTGCCCTTAGAATCATTATAGTAGTCCACNCCGTTTTTGGTNGCNACAAANTCAATTCTGTGTTCCACNGCTTTAAAATTTCTNACCACATCTAATATCACATCCACAGGAACCTTCATGGCAAGGCTGATNCCAATAGCTGCCATTACATTTTCCACATTACAGATTCCCACAAGATGAAGTTCATGTATATTAAGAAGCCTTTCATTCCTGCCTTCACCTGCAAGATAAATATCCTCACCTTTTAAGTAAATCCCTTTGGAAAGTTCCCTTTTCGAGGAAAAATAAACTACTGACGCCGGACATTTCTCTCCGAACTTTCCGGTATATGGGTCTTCATAATTCAGTACACATATCTCTTCTTTTGTCTGGTTTGCAGCAATCCTCTCTTTTGTTCTAACATAACATTCCATGGTATGGTGTCTGTTCAAATGATCCGGTGTAATATTCAAAATGGCGGAAACCTCAGGTGTAAAATCCTGAATGGTCTCCAGCTGGAAACTGCTGATCTCTGCCACGATCACTGAGTCNTCTGCAGTATGGAGAGCTTCCAGGGTATAAGGATTTCCGATATTTCCAACTACAAAAACAGAAGGATAATATGCTTTCATGATCTCCCCNACCAGTGTGGTGGTCGTNGTCTTGCCATTGGTTCCNGTAA
Organism: Lachnospiraceae bacterium; assembly: GCA_014803415.1. Classification (GTDB taxonomy): domain Bacteria; phylum Bacillota; class Clostridia; order Lachnospirales; family Lachnospiraceae; genus Suilimivivens. The sequence continues at coordinate 75,737 of JAAVBZ010000002.1, read as the reverse complement.
TNGCTATGACTTTTCCCTTTCCAAANTGATANGCCAGTTCGATCTCTCCCCATACNGGAANTCCCATTTNNTTAAATTCTTCNACNAAAGGAGAATCCACCGGCACNCCGGGNCTTATTACAAGCAGGGATATTTCTTCTTTTTTCTNCCCTGATATACTGCCAAGTATGATCTCTATATCCGGTATATCTTCTGTTTTCTTTCTGATCTCTTCTATATCAAGATTTNCATTACTGTCAAATAAAATGGGACAGGCCCCTGTATTTTTTAAAAGCCGGGCAGCTCCTATTCCGCTTTTTCCTGTACCTACCACCAGTACCTTTTTATTCTGTAAGTCCATTTCCTGTATCCTTTCTCAATTCTTATAGATCAAGCANTGCNATCAGGCAAAGCAGCGCCGTTACGATTGAAAAAGCGGCTACGATCCTGACCTCCGACAGATTGCAGAGTTCAAAATGATGATGAAGAGGCGCCATCTTAAACAGGCGNTTTCCNCTGCTTATTTTAAAATAAACTACCTGAATGATCACTGAAAGAACTTCGATCACATANATAAACCCNACAANCGGCAGNTAAAGAGGCATCTGCATNAAATAAGCCGTTGCTGCCANAAACCCGCCAAGTGCAAGCGANCCCGTATCTCCCATAAANACNCTGGCCGGATGNACATTAAANAGNAANAANCCAAGAAGCGCTCCCACCACGGCACANGTAACAGGATAGATCCCTGCCTTAAGTCCCATAGCCGCCACAGTAAAAAAAGTGGCCGTCAGTACCGTTACGCTGCTTACCAGTCCGTCCAGACCGTCNGTAAAATTNGTTCCGTTTACTGTTCCGATNACAACTANAAAAAGNACCGGCACATTCAGTATCCCAAAATCAATGTANTGNCCTTTTAAAAANGGNATCTTCATAGCCAGGGAAATNCCAGACATATTGACCATATAATAAGCGAAGACTCCTGTTACNANAATCTGCAGGAACATCTTCTGCCAGGGNGANAGCCCCATGGAACGCCTTAANACCACNTTAATNAANTCATCCAGAAATCCGATCAGTCCAAAGCCCAGCATCAANAACAAGACCGGCACGATCTTTTTGTACTCATCNACATACAAAAGNGAAGTTACCGCTACGCTGAGAAGAATCAGAATCCCGCCCATGGTGGGCGTTCCCGTTTTCTTTAAATGTGTCCTTGGNCCTTCTTCCCTTACAGTCTGCCCTATCTTCAGCTTTTTTANAAAAGGAATGATAAANGGNCCNGCCATNATACTGACCGCAAAAGAAATCAATATAGGCATTATCATCAANATACTTCTCACNTTTGCACCTCTCAATTATAATCCATTTCCCCCAAATAAGGAAGAATATTTTCAAAAAGCTGCCTTACCACCGGTGCCGCTACCTGTCCGCCGTAATATACACCTTGAGGATTGTGTATAATGACAAGGGCTAACACCTTAGGATCATCTGCCGGTGCAAATCCTATAAATGAAGCTATATATCTTCCGCTGCCTCTGGGAAGNGTCTGGCTGGTGGCTGTTTTGCCGCCNACTCTGGCTCCCTCCACATATCCGTTGCTGCCCGAGCCCGCCGCTACCACCTGCTCTAAGATCATTCGCATAGTNGCTGATGTTTCTTCCGAAACGATATGTTTNGTCACTGGATACGNAAACCTTTTCATCTGANTTCCATCTCTNTCNGNTGCCATTACCCCGAAATGAGGCGTTACTCTGGTNCCTCCGTTTATAATAGAAGAAACAGTTGCCGCCANCTGAATNGGCGTGATCTGAAANGACTGNCCGAAAGAAACGGTTGCAAGNTCAACTGCCTTCATATCCTCCTTTTTGTGCATGATNGTTCCGGCCTCACCCGGCAGATCAATGCCGGTTTTATTCAAAAGCCCGAACTGGGTAAAGTATTTATAATAATTTTCCACTCCCAGCCGAAGTCCTACCGTAATAAATACAGGATTACAGCTGTTCATGGTCGCTTCCACAAAGTTTTCAGCTCCATGACCTGTGGTCTTATGGCATCTGATNCTTCTGTCCTCTACCATGATATAGCCGGGACAGCTNAACCNATCTTCCGTAGTGACNACACCNCCTTCCAGNCCTGCAGCCGCCGTAATGATCTTAAAAGTAGAACCCGGTTCATAGGTATCATTAATGCAGCCGTTTCTCCAGATTCCGTTTAAAAGCTCCTGNTTCTGNTCCGGTGTCAGATCTTCTGTATCTATGTTTTCCGGCAGTTCATAAGGACTGTTCAGATCAAATTCCGGCACATCCACCATAGCCATGATCTCACCGTTTTGAGGATTCATAACAATAACAGAAACTCTCTCTGCTTCCTTGGTTTCCATAACCTGCTCTGCCAGCTGGGTAGCATAGCTTTGTATGTTCATATCCAGGCTGATATAAAGATCATTTCCGGGGACAGGTTCCACTCTTTCTTCNCCTGCTTCATCAATTTCCACTCCTCTTGCGTCTGTAACCGTCAGGATAGTTCCTTCCTGACCCTTTAAGTATTCTTCATATTTTACTTCCAGGCCGATGATTCCCTGATTGTCTCCTCCCGTAAAACCAAGTACCTTGGAGGCCAGNGAGCCATATGGATAATATCTCTTATAATCCTCATCCACCTTTACGCCTGCAAGATTATAGGCTCTTATGGCGTCTCCCTTTTCTTTATCCACATTACTTTTAATCCTCTCTATAGAAGAGTACTTCTCTACCCGTTTCCTTACATATTCTTCAGAGAGGTCAAGCTCTTTGCTTAAAATTTCCACAATTTTATCTGCATCTTCGATCTGACTGTGGATCACCGATATGGTACAGACCGTTTTNTTGTCCGCNATTANCGTTCCGTTGGCATCNAAGATCCTGCCCCTGGCGGCTTTAATGCTTCTTTCTCTTTCATGNAGCTCCTTNGCNTTTTGTGTATAATAAGCGGAATCGATCACCATCAGATAAACCAGTCTGCCNGCAAGNCCAAGAAACATAANCAGGCACANGAAAAATGCNATCACGATTTTTTTTNTNTTATAGGTCTTGTTTTTTAACATAAAAACCTCATAGAAAAGGTATTATTATAATCTATTACCCGTTCTATGAGGTTATTCCTCCGATTCCGATGTNTCNCCNTCATAACTGAANCCATATACNGCTCCTGTTTCNGGGTCNACATAATTTCCGGTATTGGGATCTACCAGATAACCTGTTTCCGGATCNAGCGGNAAAGNTTTCCATGNATCATCTGCTTNAACNTCTTCNCCTCCTTCACCGCTTTCTTCTCCGTTATCGCCTTCNTGACNGNCTNCTCCNTCTTCGCNGCTTTCCCCTTCCGGATCNTCTCCTTCCGGCTCTTCTGTTACNGGAGGNGTTCTGATCTCGATCTGAAGNGCTTCCAGCTCCTNAATTTCATNCTCGGAAAGNTCTTCCGTCATAAAAATTCCCATATAAGGCAATACTTCTGTCANAATGTTTCTNACGATCCTGGTGGCATANTTAGCATCATCCTGNACTCTGGCGTTGGCTCTGTCCACNACTACATAAATNGCAATCTCCGGATCNTCTGCAGGAGCATAACCCATNAANGAAACTACATATTCTCTGTTTTTACGGGGAAGNGTTTCCGCAGTACCTGTTTTACCTCCNATCATATANCCTGCAGGTCNTGCTGTNTTNCCGGTACCGTTTTCTCCNGAAACTACGGTATTACAGTATTCCAGAATNGTGGCTGANGTCTCCTCTGAGACTGTCTGTTTTAAGATNCTCGGTTCAANATTCTGAACTGTGGCNCNTGACGGACTTATGANCTTGCTCACCATNTGAGGCTCATAATAATANCCNCCGTTGATCANCGAACAAAAACCTGTGATCATCTGTATCATGGTAGCNTTAAAGGTCTGCCCNAAGGTNTTGGTNGCCAGTTCCGAAGGNCCCATGTTATTTGNATAATAGATCAGACCGTCAGTTCTTGCTTCTCCCTGCAGATCAATATTNGTCTTTAAGCCAAAGTTAAAAATATGNTGGAATTTTGNAAAAACCTCCGATCCCATCTGCTGACCGATCTTCATCATGACCACGTTGCAGGAACGTTCTATTCCCTGCTGTACCGTCAGAGTTCCTGTAGCATGGCATCCGATCTCATGCCCGCCTACTTCCATTTTGCCCGTACAGGTATAACTTTCATTACCTGCAATGCTGCCGCTTTCTATTGCTGCNGCCACAGTNAAGGGCTTGGCAACNGAACCCGGCTCATAGGTATCCGCAATGCAGAAATTTTTCCAGAGTGCATCCAGATGAAGATAAAGCAGATCTTCCTCTTCGATCTGTGCCAGCGTTTCCTCAGTAATATATTCACCGCTTATCTTTTTACCCTGTGCATCCAGACGGGGCATTCCGATCAGCGGATCCGTATTTCTGGTATCATTCAGATCATAATTGGGATAGCTTGCCATAGCCAGAATTTCGCCGGTATTTACCCGCATAATAATACACCCTACATTCTCAGCTCCGCCTCCGATGCGGTAGGCATCCCGAAATTCCTCATCGAACTTTAAGAGATATTTTTCTACAATACTCTGAATATTGGCATCTATGGTGGTGATAATGGAGTTACCGTCTTCTGCTGCAATCGTCCTTCGTTCCAGATCCGCATCATCATTCAGATAACCATATTCCCTGCCCGGTATTCCCGAAAGCACATCATTGTAATATTCTTCCAGGCCATATTTTCCCTGGTTATCGCTGGTAGTAAAGCCTATCACATCGCAGGCCAGAGTATTTCCGGGATAAACACGTTTATACTCCTCTTCAAACCAGATCCCTTTGATCTTGGAGTCTTTTTCGTTCTGCAGTTCTATGAAATGTGAAATTTCATCATAGGATAATCTTCTGGCCAGTACACGGTATCGTGACACATCTCCGTTTTCTGCAATATAAGAACGCACACCGGCAGTATCGATTCCGAATTCACTCCTCAGTGCATTTAGTGTGGGCTCCAGATATTCTTCTTTTTCCAAAACTGCCACTGAGTCCAGTACTACATTATATACCTTCTCGCTGCTGGCAAGAACGCTGCCGTTGGTATCGTAAATAGTGCCGCGTTTATAAGGCAGAGTCTTGCTGTCGTATCTTTGCTGTGACAGAACCTGTTTCTTATATCTCTCTCCATTATCACGCGTTATGGCATATAACTGGTAGAATAACCCGGCAAAAGCCAGCAATACCATAAAAAACAGCATTACCAGCTTCTTTTGCATTTTTGTTGTAAACTTTTTATATGCTTTTCTTTTTCCCATGAAACACCTGCTTAATCAGGGATCTCTCCCTTTTGTATTACATAGTCATTGTCTTCGCTGTTAAAGGTTATGATCTGACCTTCTCCTGCGTACTGCATACCAAGCTCCTGAATGGCGATCTGTCTTACTTCTTCCAGATTCGTATTGCTTGATATTCTGCTTTCTCTTTCATCATTATCCAGTTTTAAACTATTTAACTGACTTTCAAGCTGGGCAATACTCTTTACACTGTTTGTAATATCTGATTTCAATGTCAGATAGCCTGTCAGAGCAACCCCCATGATCATCATAGCAGATACCAGGAACATTACATATCCAACATTCATATGCAGAGCCCGCTCTCTGTTCCTTCTGGGAGCATGATTTACCTTTTTTGCAGGACGCTCTCTGTTATCAGGCACTGCCTGCAGCTTACGTGCTGCGCTGCCATATACATACCCACTGCCGCCCTGCGAATATACATTGCCTCTATATGCAGTTTTCCTTCTTGTTTCTGTTGCCATTAATTCAAATTCCCCCGACATATTATTCAGGCTTTCTCAAATATTCTTAACTTTGCGCTTTTAGAGCGCGGGTTTTCATTTTGTTCCTCTTCTCCCGGCAGAACAGGTTTGCCTGTGATCACCTTTCCCTGACTTGTCTTTCCACATACACATACCGGAAATGAAGGAGGACATATGCAGGGATTCTCTGCCTTTTTAAATGCTGTTTTTACGATTCGGTCCTCTAAAGAATGAAAAGTGATAATACAAAGTCGTCCGCCCGGATTCAGCAATTCTATCAATTCATCCAGAGATTCCTTAAGCATTTCCAGTTCCTTATTACATTCAATTCTGATTGCCTGATAAGTTCTTTTGGAGGGATGCCCGCCATCTTTTCTCATTTTAGCGGGAATAGCCGCTTTTATTATTTCATTCAATTCACCTGTGGTTTCTATCTTTTTTTCTTCTCTTGCTTTTACGATGTGCTTTGCAATATTCTTGGCAAATCTGTCTTCACCATAATCCCTGATGATACGAAACAGATCCATCTCACTATAGCCGTTTACAATATCCTCTGCCGTCAGGGTCTGTCTTAAATCCATTCTCATATCAAGAGGGGCGTCATAGCGATAGGAAAAACCTCTTTCTCTGGTATCCAGCTGATAAGAAGAAACCCCAAGATCAAGCATCATACCGTCAATTTTATGGATTCCAAGCAGATCCAGCACACTTTTGGTATTTCGAAAGTTGCTTCTTATGATCGTTACTTTATTACCAAACTCTTTCAGTCTCTCACCGGCGGCTGTCACAGCGGCCTCATCCTGATCGATCCCTATCAGTCTGCCGTTTTCTGAAAGCTTCCCGGCTATTTTATGGGAGTGTCCTCCGCCGCCGAGTGTTCCGTCAACATAAATTCCATCCGGTTTTATTTTAAGTCCTTCTATTGTTTCATTCAGCAGAACAGATGTATGTTCAAATGCCATGGGCGTTTCTCCTAAATTCCAATACCAAGTGTTACCATATGCTTAGCGATGTCATCCATATCCTGATAGGTAACAGTGCCTTCCCATCTGTCCTTACTCCAGATCTCAATTCTGCTTCCTACACCAATAAGCACCACGTCCTTCGTGATATCCGCAAACTCACGAAGCACGGAAGGAAGCAGGATCCTTCCCTGCTTGTCCACTTCCACGCCGGCAGCACCGGCAAGGAAGAAACGTGTAAATTGTCTGACCTCTTTATCCATCATGGGCAAAGAACGAAGCTTTTCTGCAAAGGCCTGCCACTCAGAATTGTCAAAGACAAACAGACAGCCATCCATTCCCTTTGTTACTACAAATTCATCGCCTAAGACTTCACGGAATTTGGAGGGAATGATAAGTCTGCCCTTAGCATCTATTGTATGGTTGTATTCTCCCATAAACATATGCATTCACCCGTCAGCCTTAAAATCTACCACTTTCTACCACTTAGCTTCACTTTGACCCACTTTCTACCACTTTTATGGATATTCTACTCCATTTTCAGGGATTAATCAATAGAAAAAAGGCAAAAAAAATGGCCTTGCAGTTTCCCGCAAGGCGCATAAATACTGGTTTTTCCATATGTGGTACATCTCTTTTTTCACAATACTATATCTTGTGTGAGTTTCAAAAAAATAAAAATCATTTTATACATTGAATCGGAACAGGATCACATCTCCATCCTTTACCACATAATCCTTCCCTTCCATTCCCACCAGTCCTTTTTCTCTGGCTGCTGCAAGGGATCCCTGTTCCAGTAAATCCTTATAGTTAACTACTTCCGCTTTAATGAATCCTCTTTCAAAGTCAGTATGTATCTTACCTGCTGCCTGAGGCGCTTTAGTACCGACTTTGATGGTCCATGCTCTGGTCTCATCTTCTCCGGCGGTCAGAAAGCTCATAAGTCCAAGCAAGCGATAGCTTGCCCGGATCAGTTTCTCAAGACCTGATTCAGAAAGCCCCAGATCCTCTAAAAACATAGCTTTTTCATCATCATCAAGTTCTGCGATTTCCTGTTCGATCTGTGCGCAGATCACGAACACCTCGCTGTCGTTTGCTGCCGCAAATTCTTTGACAGCCTGTACGCCTGCATTTGCTTTTCCGTCATCCGCCAGGTCTTCCTCTTTTACATTTGCAGCAAAAATTACAGGTTTATAAGTCAGCAGATTGTAAGAAGTAAGAAGCGCCAGTTCATCCTCATCTTCTGTGGCATAACTTGCAGCCAGCTTTCCTTCTTCCAGGTGCTCTTTTAAAGCTTCAAGGAGTGCCGCTTCTTTCGCCAGAGACTTGTCCATACGTGCAGCCTTGCCGGTTTTGGCAATTCTTCTTTCCAAAATTTCAATATCGGAAAAGATCAGCTCCAGGTTAATGGTCTCTATATCCCGCATAGGATCGATACTTCCGTCTACATGGACAACATTTTCATCTTCAAAGCAGCGGACCACATGTACAATGGCATCCACCTCACGGATATTGCTGAGGAACTGATTCCCAAGTCCCTCTCCTTTGCTGGCTCCTTTCACAAGCCCGGCAATATCAACAAATTCTATTACCGCTGGCGTTACCTTTTTAGAATGATACATATCCCCAAGGAGTTTTAATCTTTCATCCGGTACCGCTACGATTCCCACATTGGGATCAATGGTACAGAAGGGATAGTTTGCAGACTCTGCGCCTGCCTTGGTAAGTGAATTGAATAAAGTACTCTTTCCTACGTTGGGAAGCCCCACTATGCCTAGTTTCATTTTATCTTAATCTCCTTTAATTATTTCCCAATAGTAAAAGCTCCTTAAAAAAAGAGCCTTAACATCTACGGTAGTATAGCATATCAAGGCTCAAAAGTAAATTATAGAATTTTTGTATTTTCAATGTATGACTTTAAAAAGCTCAAATTCTGTTTCCCTTCCGGTTCAGCAAATACTTAAAGGCGTTAATGCTCATACCAGACCAAATCGTCATAATCCAGATATTCCGTGTCCCCACTAATGGAATAGGCGCCACTAATACTGCCGTTCACAGCATTGACACCGCAATTATAAGAGAAATAATCCTTGAAATCCTCGGGTTCCTTCATGTTCTCAGCATTATCAAACTGTAGGAAATACGCTATATTTCCCTTATAATCATCCTCGTCCGTGATATCCCTTAAATCCAATTTCCAGCCATAAGACTCAGCCTTGGGGCTTATGTATACTTTCAGCTCCTTTGCCTTTTCGCCAATATCAGCCTCCATCGCCTTCCTTGCAATCTCTATCGCTTCCTCTTCGCTGATCCCGCCTGCTGCCTTCACCTTTTCCTCTAGCATGGCTCTTTCCGCTAATTCCTTCGCCAAATCCTCCTCATCCATCTGCTCCTGTGTTTTCCCATTTAGCGCGACCCTCTTCTTATAATTGTACTCAATGATCTCCAAAAGTTCTTCATCCGTGAGTTCCCTATCCGGCAGGCAAAAGTCTCCTTTATCCTTTATATAGCAAAGTGTCCCCGCAACTACGGATTCCCCATTCTCTACCTCCAAAATCTTCATTTCGGGGGATACATTTCCATCCAGATAGGATTTCCTCAATTCTAACATGCGCTCTATTTCCTTGTCATAGTATGCCCGCATGATACTATCCTTTTCCGCGCCCTGTTCCTGTGCGACATCCTGTATTTGTACCGTATCCGTGGCAGCTTGTACATCCGATCTTACAGACGTTTCTTCTGAAAGCTCATTCTGCACTGCTGTATCCACCTGTTCACTGTCATCATCGGTTCTCTCGCATCCGGTCAATGAAAGAACACCCGCAGCAAATAATGCTACTAATACCATCCTTACAATTTTTTTTAATTTCTTCATTGTTTTTTCTCTTTTCTCTTTCATATCAATATTTATAGAACCATATAACCGGCAAAACAGTAGATGCTTTGCCGGTCAGACGATATTTATTCACAAGTCATCAAAACGCTTCCGTCCACAGCATCAATCGTACAGTAATATATCGAATGGTCATTCGGGTTGTCGAAAATTACGTAATAAGCCTGATCTCCCGTATGCTCATAATCCGTTTCCTCTGATATATCCAATATAATCACCGCTGCAGAACCGTCTTGATATTTCAGTATTTCTTTTCCTTCCGCTCTCTCACCAAGCTCGGCCTCCATCTGTTTCCTTGCAATTTCTATTGCTTCCTCTTCACTAATTCCACCTGCTGCCTGTATTTTTTCCCGTATTCGTTTTTTCTCTTCCTGCATCTCCGCTCTCGCTTCCTGCGCTGCTGGCCCCTGCTCGATTGCATAGCTCATCTTATGCTGAAAATCAATGATCTCCAATATCTCCTCGTCCGTCATTTCCTGATCCGGCAGATTGAAAACGCCCGTAGACCTGATATAGCAGACTGTTCCCTCCGGCACATCCTCCGCATTGTCCACCTGTGCAATGATATTTTCAGGGAATTTTCCGTCTTTATATGCCTGCCAGAGCGCTTTGTTGCGTTCCTTTTCACGATCCGAATACTCCCTTGAAAAAACGTCAGTCTCCGTAGGCTTCGACTGAACCATATCGTGAATTTCCTGCACTTCTTCCTTGGAAAAGCTTTCCATTCTCTCCTTTACCACACTTGTCACAAACGCCCGAACCGGAAAACTGATTACACCCGCCACCAACATAAACGCTGCTGCAGCCGTTGCCAACCTTTTCCAGATCCGTGTCCTTGTATACTTATTCCCATTTTCCATGCGCTTCTGAATATTCCTAATTACCTCCTCCTGCATCTCTTCCGAAATATGCATCTGATCCATTACCTCTTTTATCTCAAATCCTTCCATCTGCTATATGCCTCCTTCCATGTTGACCGCATCCCGCATTTGTTTCCTTCCCCGCAGCAGTCTTACTTTTACCGCGCCTTCCGTGATTCCAAGAATTTCCGCTATTTCCTTTATCTGATATCCTTCTACATAGTGCAGATAAATGACTGTCTTCTGCTTGACCGGCAGTTCAAGAAGTTCCTTTAATGTTTCTTTCTGTTCCGGCGCCATAAGAGTATTTTCTAATTCGTCAATGGCAATCTTCGGATGCCGGATTCTAAAGCGTATCATATCGCGACAGATATTGGTAGCCACTCGGATCAACCAGGCCTTTTCGTGCTCCTCATCACGAAATTCCGGCTTCTTCTCCAGATAACGGCAAAAGGTATCCTGAATGGCATCCTGAACATCCTGCTCATTGCATAGTATAACAATACAGACTTTATAAAGCGTATCGCTATATTTCATGACCGCTTCTCTTATGTTCTTCTGGATGTCCATGTATTTCACCTCCTTTGCTTTTAACACGTATAAAAAGAGCAAAAGGTTACTTATTTTATTCATTTTTCTTGTTTTTTATTTAAATTCAAAATTCTATTCAATAGAAACTTATTCAAAACAAAAATATCTGTTGACAATTATGCGAAATCTCTGCATTTTTTTATCCGACTTTTCTGTCTGTTGATTCCCCGGCTTTCATCCTCCTGTATTATCTGACAGAAAAGGCAGGAACCAGCTCCCGAAAAGAACCTCCTCTACTTACCAGCCTTTTTTCACTATTGTCTTTTTTATATTTTTTGCTTTTATAACTGATACATTTCCTTTTGCAGTAAATATGAAAACAGCAGAAATCATCAATGCCGCAATCATACTAAACAGACAGGTTAATACATTCCAATGCACAGCAGGATCATAGCTTCGGTACTGTATCAGTCCCATGCTCGCTGTAATTGGATAGATATTGGCAAGTGTCATATTTCCTGCAGCAAACATTCCCCCATATCCATAAGCAAATGCTATGATCGTACCTATCATATGTCCGCCCGCTATGCGAGTAGTTACTGCTATTACCGGCATTACAGCAATATATAGAAACAGGCAGTTCATAATAAACTGAATAAATGTCTGTAATATTGATGTGATAGAAAGTCCCGGAAATCCCATTATCAAATTCGCAACGACCGTAAATACAGCACTTACAAATCCTAAAAACAGGGACAACAAAGCACAGACAAATAATTTTCCCCATAATAAATTACGATAAGAAACAGGAACCGTCATAATACTTTTCAGTGTATCATCCCTTTCTTCCCTTGCTATGATATATCCGGCAAGTAAAGTAATGCACATAGGAAAAATCATTGTAATATTGTTTTTAAGTACCTGCTCCGTAAAATGGGAGAATGTCCAGACAGCACCGTCCAATGCCGTAGTGGAAAACAATGTCAATAAAACGGAAAGCAGCATCAGGAAAACGCCTGCCCATATGATATGATAGCGTTTCAGTTTCCAAATTTCAGTTCTAACTATACGAAGCATATTATTCCCCCCTCTTTTTATACAGATGATCAATGACTATGACTGAAGCAACAGCCCAGACACTCAAAATGGCAATTGTCTGAAAGGTTGTAGGCTGCAGATATTCAAGCACTCCCACACTCTCCATCACCCCATGCTGCGTCATATCGCCCGCACTCCAAAGTGTCGTAAGGGGAATCGGCATGAGCCAGCATAATGCTTTCGGCAATGCACCAAAGGAAGATTCTGCTGTCAGACTTAAAACGCTGTAAAAAGCACATAACAGAACGGAAAAAATGTAGGTCTTACTGAAGAAAACAACAAGAACAACCAAAGGCAGCGTCCCAGCAGTGATAAAAATTCCCATTTCCAATGCTACGAACAGTTTATAGGCAACACCGTTTACCTCGGATACCAGACTTCCGCATAGAACCGCGGCTAAAGCCGATACCAGACTGAAAATAGCACCCATAACAAATAGAACTATGATTTTTGCAAAAATCATCTGTGAGCTTGTCACAGGAATTGTGCGCAAATTTTTAAATGTGTCATTATCCCGTTCCATAAAAAACAACACAGCAGCCATAACTCCAATAACACAGGGTAAAAGCAGTCCCACACCATATCCCATAATAAACTGGAAGCATGCGTTAAAAATTGCAATATCATTGTCAAATTTCCCTGCCATTTGCGGTGTGGTCATCATCACTGTAACAGGTATAGGAAAAATAAATGCGGAAAACATAACGAGTAAAATAAGTTTTTTCCGCTTTAGTTTCGCAAATTCGCAGATGATCAGTTTAAGCAATCCCCTCACCCCCTGTTACACGCTTGAAGTAATCTTCAAGGCTTTCTTCTGAGATTACGGCTTCCGATACTTCCAAGCTATTTTCCACAAATGCAGTAACAATTTTTCCTATTGGTAAATCGAGATTATGCACTTGTATATTGTGATCGTCCCGTATGGTAAAATGGCTTTCATGGAAGATACGTTCTAAAATTCTTGCCGCCTGTGCCGTATCAGAAACAATAAATCGGATATGTTTGCTGTTCTTTGCTTCCAGCTGCGCAAGACTTTCTTCTTCCAGCAATACTCCGTGGTCGATAATACCTATATCATCTGCCAAAAGTGCAATCTCGGAGAGGATATGACTGGATATCAAAATTGTTTTTCCGCGTTCATTACAGAGATCTCGGATAAAGGAACGTACTTCTGCAATTCCGATCGGGTCAAGACCGTTTATCGGTTCATCCAAAATCAAAAGCTCCGGGTCATGCATAACAGCAAGGGCAATGGCCAGCCGTTGCTTCATACCAAGTGAATATTGGGAAAACAACTTCTTATCCTTGTAAGGCAAACCTACCAGATCAAGTGCGTTCTTAATTGCGTTGCGATTCGGTACTCCCCGCAAGGTAGCAAAAATACGCAGGTTTTCGGTGGCGGTTAGATTAGGATAAAAGCCGGGGGATTCAATCAGACTGCCAATACGGGGCAACAGCTTTTTTTCATTTGCCGCTAAAGGCTTACCCCAAATCTTCACTTCCCCGGAAGTAGGCTGTGTCAATCCAAGCAGCATTTTCATTGTTGTTGTCTTTCCAGCCCCGTTTCTGCCAAGCAAACCGTAAATACGCCCTTTCTGAACATGGATATTCAGATCAGCAACGCTTTTCTGTGTTCCATATTGTTTTGTAAGATTTTTTGTTTCAATTACATATTTACTCATTACGAAACCTCCTTTTCGATATGCTTTATTCTATCGCGCCAATCTTGCATTAACCTTGCACGAACCTTGCATTAACCTTGCGATTTTGGGAAAACAATTATTTTTAACAAAAAAATCTCCGCAAAACGGAGATTTTTTGTCATGAATAATTACTCCCGCCATAAAAGACAAGAGTTGTTCAGTCTATTAAGGGAAAATGCATCGTAAAATCGGTTCCCTGCCCTGTAACACTTTCTGCTGTTATTGTTCCATTCATTTTTGTAACAAGCTGATGTACGATAGACAGACCAAGACCGCTGCCTTTTTCAGATCGTCCTTTATCACATTTATAGAGCCGTTCAAAAATGTGTTTCAAGTCCTCTTTTTCAATACCCACTCCATTATCAGTCAAAAGAATTTTTACATTCCTATCCTGTTCTGATAAGGATATTTCTATTTTATCCGCATGGCTATGGGAAATCACATTTTGTATTAGGTTGTTTAATATCCGCATATACCCGTCAGGATCAATCTGCACTCTGAAAGGCTGCTCCGGAATGTCAATCATGAAATTCATCTGTGTATCTTCAAATATTGGTATCCAGCATGTCAATATATTCCGCGTCAGCTCCGTTAGATCAACAATGGCAATGTTCATGGTAAATTCATTTGAACCCAGCTTGAACCAGTCAAAAAGCACATCTATATACTCTTTTAAGTCATGGGCTTTACGACGTGCAGTTTCAATATAATCATCATGTTCTTTTCCGCAGACAATCCCTTTATGTGCAGCATCCAGATACCCGATCAGTGTGGTAAGCGGCGTCCGCACATCATGGGAGAGGCTTGTCATTAGCTGCCTGTTCGCCTCTTCCATCTGGCGATAGGTCGAAAGCCTGTTTTCATAAGACAGAACAATATCATTAATTTCATAAGCAATAGGGGCTGCAATCTCATGCATTTCTGATAAAATGCGTCTGTTCCCATTCCCATTTCTTACATCTTCTAAAGCCTCAGTCATTTCCAATATCTGCTTTTTCACACGCCTGACTGTAAAAACAGCCCAACCAACAGAAGCAAAAGCAATAATTAATGCAATAACCGTAACTGTTTCAGTGTGCAACACTCACACCTCCCTGTTGAAACGGTATCCAATCCCCTTTACCGTCTGTATATACTGGGGATTGCCCGGATTTTCTTCTATCTTTTTTCGCAGGCGGCTGATGATCGCCATAATGTTGCTGTCATCATAAACATAATCTTCTCCCCACACATTCTCATAAATCTGTTGTTTTGTCAGTATCTTTCCCTGATTTTTCGCAAGAAAAAGAAGTAAATCAAATTCTTTCGGCGGCAATTCATAATCACCATTTACAGAATGAATAGAACGGCTGTCAAAGTCGATGGTCAGCCCGTCAAAATCAAGCGTATGTAACTGCCCGTCTTTTTGGTTAAAGCGGGTATAACGTCTGATCAATGCCACAATACGGGCAATAAGCTCGTCCATGTCAAAAGGTTTTGTCAGATAGTCGTCTGCTCCCGCCCGTAAACCACGCACTTTTGAAGCACTGTCATTTTTCGATGTGAACATCAGGATAGGCAGACTACTTTCTTTTCTGATCTGCTCTAATGTTTCAAAACCATCAAAACCAGGCATCATCACATCCAATATGACAAGCTGGTATTCTTTTTCTTTCAGTTGCAGCAAACCGGATTTTCCGGAATAACAGCAGTCGGCTTCTATACTTTCATGTAAGATGCTCTGCTTGATCAGTGCGCAGAGTTCTTTGTCATCATCTATAATCAAAATTCTGCTCATTACCCGCGTTTCTCCGCTTCTCAACTTAATTTACAAAATATATTATACATCATGTCCGCTACTCTCTTGTACTCCAAAACTCCGAACCGTCTTCTCNGATATGCTTAATCTTAGTATTTCTTTCTGTTCTTTAATTCTTCATACAAAAGCACATAATTGTCATAACGCACTTTGCTGATCTTTCCTTCCAAAAGCGCCTTTCTCACACCGCAGACCGGCTCACTGATGTGGGAACANCCGTAAAAACGGCATTCCTTTTCNTATTCAATAAACTCAGGATAAAATCCCTGCAGCTCTTCCTTTTCCATCTCTCCAAGGCTTAAGGAAGTAAATCCCGGCGTATCACATATGAAAGTATGATCTGAAAGNGCAAAAAGCTCCGCATGNCTNGTTGTGTGCTTTCCNCTCTCAATTTTCCGGCTGATCTCTCCTGTTTCCATATGNGCCTTCGGACAAAGAACATTGATAATGGTGGATTTTCCAACGCCGCTTGGCCCNGCTACAACCGTTGTTTTTCCTTCAAGGAGATCCNNTNTCTNTCCTANTCCCTGNTCCTTTTTTCCGCTGACGAACAGCACCTTGTAACCGCATCCGCCATAGGCCTTTATCAGCTCTTCTTTTTCCTGCTCTGTAGCAATNTCTTCTTTATTAAAGCAGATGATACAGGGCAGAGCCTGCTTTTCCATGGTGATCAGAAAGCGGTCCAGAAGATTATAATTGGGATCCGGCTTTACGATGGCAAATATTACAAGNGCCTGATCNATATTGGCGGCNGCCGGCCGGATCANCATATTCTGCCTTGGTAAAATTTCTATAATATTNCCGATAAGATTTTCCTTATCGGTAATTTCGATCTTGACCTGATCCCCCACAAGGGGCTTNATCCCTACTTTTCTGAAGATTCCCTTTGCCTTACATTCCACAAGCCCTATGAGGGTATGAACATAGTAAAAACCTGCAATTCCTTTTATGATTTTTCCCTGCATTTTTCTGTTCCCGTATTTCTATTCCTGTATAAATGNGACAGGNCGGCGGATCTCTTTATTTTCGATGCTGGTATTACTTCCCTCCTCCACACTGCTGACNATCTCATTCTGGTACTGAAACAGAATATAACCTGTCTCCGATCTGATTCCGGTAATATTCTGCTGNGNNACAGGGAAAGATGTGGTCTGGGTACTCATAAGCTGTGTTCCGTCATCTGCCATCAAAGTTATCGTTACGAGTGTTCCCGANCGGAAATTGGGATCCTCCTCCTGAGAAGGCTGAGGAATACTGTCGGAAAAGCGNTAAGTAACCTGNACCGGCCCAAGGCTTATACTGAAATCCACTGTAGTTCCGGCATCCACATAGCTTCCGGCNGAATAACTCTGATAACATACCANTCCCGCAAGCGATGCATCCTCATTATTTACTGATGTTACATTTCCTGGCTGCAATCCTGCCTCGATCAGCATGAAAGTTGCTTCTTCTTCATCTTTTGCCATCAGATCGGGAACCTGCACTTTCGTATTTTCCGGTCCCTCACTGATACAAATGGTAACAGTCGTTCCTGCCGGAGCCTTACTTCCTCCATCAGGCGACTGNCTGATAATACTTCCCTCTTTGATATACTGATCATGATCNTTGGTCTTACTAACCACAAATCCNTTCTGCTCCAGATTGGAAACNGCTTCCGCCTCTGTAAGNCCTACTACTTTCGGTACTTCCACGCCTTCCGATCCTGCACTGACAGTCAATATCACATTACTGCCTTCCTCTACCATAGCGCCCTTTTCCACACTGGATCTCATTACGATTCCCTGGGCATATTCGGTGCTTTCTTCATACTCGATCTCAGGTGTCAGATTACATTCAAGCAGCGCTCTCTTAACATCATCGATGTTCTTTCCCACTACCTCGATCATTTCCACCAGTTCTTTTTCTTCCTCTTCCTGACTGTTTTCTTCCTGCTCTTTCACGAAACTGAAATCAAACAGACCAAAAGCACGCCCCACCAGGAAAAGCACGATGAAGCCGATTATGACCGCCGCTACAATAGCAAGTATGGTAGTGACACGCTCCATTGCAGAAGGNNNTTCCTCATCATCGTAATCTTCTTCGTCATAATCCTGCCTCTGGTAACTCTGTTTTACAGGCTCTTTTCTCTGAGCCGTGGTTTTCTTTTTAACTTTTTTCTTCTTCACCGGCTTCTTCACATCTTTTTCTTTACGAAGATGCATGGCCTCTTCCATAGAATCCCGTTTTTCAGACTGTCTCTTGATCTGGGACATATCTCTGTCTGAGATCGCACGGGTAGAAGCCTCTTCATCCGGATCCGCCACCTCAACAAAGTCTTCGTCAGGCGTCATCAAAGACCTTTTCAGATCCACGATCAGNTCGCCCATAGACTGATATCTCCTGTCAGGACTCTTCTGACAGCATTTAAATACGATCCGCTCTACACTGACCGGAATTCCAGGTACATAATCCCGGGGCGAAGGCATTTCTTCCTGAATATGTTTAATGGCAATGGCCACCGTAGTTTCACCGTTAAAAGGCACCCGTCCCGTCAGCATTTCNAACATGGTAACCCCAAGAGAATAGATATCGCTCTTTTCATCAGAATATCCGCCTCTTGCCTGTTCCGGAGAAGTATAATGGACTGATCCCATCACATTGGACGTAATGGTATTGCTGGTAGCTGCTTTGGCAATACCAAAATCCGTTACTTTTACTTTACCTTCTTTGGAAATAATAATATTCTGGGGCTTTATGTCCCTGTGAATAATATGATTGTTGTGGGCGGCTTCTATGCCCATGCTCACCTGGATACCGATACTTACAGCTTCCTTTACCGAAAGCCGGGACTTCTTCTCAATATATTTTTTGAGAGTAATTCCTTCTACCAGCTCCATTACGATATAGTAGATTCCCTCTTCTTCTCCAACGTCATACACATTTACAATATTGGGATGCGCAAGTCCTGCTGCCGCCTGTGCTTCAATTCTGAATTTTGAAACAAAATTAGCATTTTCACTGAATTCCTGTTTCAGCACTTTAACAGCAACAAGACGGTTCAGCTTATGGTCTTTTGCCTTATAGACATCGGACATACCGCCGGTTCCGATCTTCTCCAATATTTCATATCTGTCTCCGATTACCATTCCTATTTTTATCATGTTCTAACCTCTCCATGCATAATGGGCAGTTCTAAACTCTGCCTTCTTCGGCAAACACATCTATTATTATTACCGTAATATTATCTTTGCCGCCATTACTGTTGGCCGCTTCAATCAGTTTCCCGGCTCTCTCTTCTATCGTACTCTGACTCTTTAAGATCCTGCCGATCTCCTCATCTTCCAGCATATTGGTCAAGCCATCTGAACACAGCAGTACAAGATCACCGTTCTTGAGCTCCTCATGGAAAAAATCTATCTCTATGGTATCTCTTGCACCAATCGCCCTGGTAATGATATTTTTATCCGGATGGTTTTTGGCCGCTTCCTTGTCAATTCCTCCCATTCGGACCATTTCTTCTACCAGAGAATGATCTCTTGTGATCTGTCTGACCTCCTCATTGACTATATACAGCCTGCTGTCGCCAACATTGGCCACCTGCAGATATTTCCCCAGGCAGGTCGCCACTACTACCGTAGTTCCCATGCCAAAGAGAGCTTCATCTTCCCGCGCCTTTCGCCTGACTTGATCATTGGCCACCCGGATCGCCTTACTCAAAATACGAATAGGGCTCTTTTCAAAGCTGCTGCGTATCTCTCTTATCATAGTCTCAACTGTACATTTTGAAGCATAATCCCCTGCATTATGTCCGCCCATTCCGTCTGCCACAATATAGACATTAGGAAGGTTCCCCACCGGTTCATCTGAGGAATATACAAAATCCTGATTCAGTTTTCGTTTTTTGCCGATATCCGTTACAGAAAAGGATTTAATCACTTTTCTTACCTCCTATTGCAGTGACTGCTCTATATGTCTACGTCTAAGCTGACCGCAGGCACCATCAATATCTCTTCCCATTTCCCTTCTAATAGTAACATTTATTTGATTTTTTTCAAGTTTATTTTTAAACGCTGTTATGGAATCTGTATCTGATTGTACAAAATCCCGCTCTTTGATAGGATTCACAGGAATCAGATTCACATGGCAGTTAAGAGGTCTTATCAGCCTTATCAACCTTCCCGCATCCTCATCCGAATCATTCACACCGCCCACCAGACTGTATTCAAAAGTGATCCTTCTCCCTGTTTGATCAAAATAATAACTGCAGGCTTCCATCAGCTCTTGAATGGAATATTTATTTGCAATGGGCATCAGCTCTTTTCTCTTATCATCTGAAGAAGCATGAAGAGAAAGCGCCAGAGTGATCTGCAGCTTCTGATCAGCCAGCCGCCTCATTTTCGGCACAATACCGCAGGTAGATACTGTAATATTTCTCTGGCTGATATGTAATCCTTCTTCATCTGTAAGCAGCCTTATGAACCGGAGTAGATTTTCATAATTATCCAGAGGTTCTCCTGTTCCCATCACAACTACATTGGAGACTCTCTCTTTTGTCAGCCTTGTAATTGCATAAATCTGATCCAGCATCTCGGACGGCGTCAGGTTCCTGACAAGTCCATCCAGCGTGGAAGCGCAGAAAGCACAGCCCATGCGGCATCCCACCTGGGAGGAGATACAGACGCTGTTCCCATGCTTATACTGCATCCATACGCTCTCCACCACATTACCGTCTGCAAGTTCAAACAGAAACTTTTTGGTTCCGTCTATGGAGGACTCCTGCACACGAATACACTTAAGATTGGTATATTCATATCTTCCTGCGCATTTTTCCTTTAATGCGCCGGAAATATTCGTCATCTCATCAAAACTCTCCGCCAGTTTTTTATGCATCCATTCATACAGCTGCTTTGCCCGGAAAGACTTCTCGCCCAAAACATTCATATCTTCTCTTAATTCTTCCAGCGTCATAGACTTAATATCGATCATTTTATACCTCACGACGAAGTTTTGCTATGAAAAAGCCATCTGTCTTATGTTTTCCCGGTAATAACTGCAGCATTCCGTCTTTTCCTTCCTTCGCAAGTTCTTCCGGAAGAAAGGCGGAAAAGTCTTCTGCCTGAAATGGGAAATTTTCAAGAAACCACTTTACATTTTCTTCATTTTCTCCCTTATTTACCGTACATGTACTGTATAGGAGAGTTCCTCCCGGCTTTACATACTGCCAGACCACGCTTAAGATTTCTCTTTGCAGGCACTGCAGCTGCATAAGGCTCTCCGATGAAACATGATATTTGATATCTGCTTTTTTCCCCATAATACCAAGACCGGAACAGGGCAGATCGGCGATCACTACATCGGCTTTTTCTATATCACCGCTGCAAAGATCCTTTGCATCCTGAACAAATGTTTCGATATTGCAGGCTTTCATCCTGTCTATATTATCCTGTATGAGCTCTACTTTGTGGAAAGTAAGGTCTCTTGCAGAAACAAAACCCGTATTTTTCAGCTTTTCTGCCGCATGCAGCGCTTTTCCTCCGGGAGATGCACATACATCTATCACATAATCCTTCTCTTTGATCCCTGCACATTCGCAGACCAGCATACTGCTCACATCCTGTACCGTAAAAAGCCCCTCCGAAAAACCCGGAAGACTTTCCATCCCTTCTATATTTTCAAGACAGTATGCATAGTCCAGATAAGAGTGCTTTTTGACCACCGCTTTTCCGGCTTCCATTTCTTTTATCAGGTGGTCTTTTTCCTTTTCATCCAAAGATTCTTTCAAACGTATGGTAACAGGCGAAATATCCAGAAAGCTTTGAAACATGTTTTTCGTCTGCTGTATTCCCAGCTCATTTATAAACTTTTCCGTAAGCCACTTTGGCATGGAATACATGACAGACAAATAAGAAACCGGATCCTTTTCCTCCTTAGGCCAGGAAATTTCCTGTTTATTTCTGGAAATATTTCTAAGCACCCCGTTCACAAACCCCTGCAGCGAACGAAATCCTCTTTTTCCTGCCAGCTTTACCGCTTCATTGCAGACTGCGCTGTCAGGAACTGCATCCATAAACAGCAGCTGATATACACTCATACGGAGTAAATTTCGGATAAATGGCTTCATCTTAGAAACAGGTACTCTGGAAAACTGATCCAACGCATAATCAATCTGGATCATTCTTTCCAAAGTACCTTCTGTCACCCTTTTTAAAAAGGCTTTATCCCGCCCGTCCATGTAATTATATTTATTCAGCACATCTCTGATCATCAGATGTGAATAGTTGTTCTTTTCTACTATTTCCAGCAGCATATCAACTGCCAGTTCCCTTGTATTTTCCAAGTTATAAATTCCTTTCCGGATCAATCGTTATTCCTTCGCCTGCCTGAAAGGAGCAAAAGCCGAAGAAGCTGTAAAATAGCGGAAGCCGCCGCTGCCACATAGGTAAGTGCCGCTGCGCCCAGAACCCTTTTACAGTCATCTACTTCATCATCTCCCATAATTCCATAATCACCAAGCATCTTAAGCGCCCTGCTTGAAGCATTAAACTCTACAGGAAGGGTAACTAACTGGAACAGTACCGATAATGCAAATACCCATACGCCGACAATAGCCAGGGAAAAATAACCGCCGCCGGGAAGTCTGAAGCCGATTCCTAAAACAAGTCCCAGAATGACCATAGGAAGTCCCAGTCTGGAGCCGATATTTGCTGCCGGAACAAGGGCTGACCGGATCTTTAAGGGAACATATCCCTTGTGATGCTGCAGGGCATGTCCGCACTCATGTGCCGCCACTCCGATAGCTGCCACAGACTGTGAGTCATACACGGAATCGGACAGGCGCAGGACTTTATTCCTGGGATCATAATGATCTGTCAGATCACCGCTGACATGCTGGATCTGCACATCATTGATCCCCGACATACTGAGGATCCTTGCTGCCGCCTGTGCCCCTGTGATCCCGCTTCTGCTCCTTACGCGGGAATATTTTTGATAAGTACTGTTGACTCTGGAACTTGCCAGCATACAAAGCACTGCACCGATCAACACCAGAATATAAGTCGGATCATATCCATAGAACATAATTTTCACCCTTTCCTTTACACAATGATCATTAGAATTTCATACCGCAGCTGATCTCATATCCTAAAAGAAAATCTTTGACAGGCATTCTCTTCTTTCCTTCTATCTGCACGCTCTTTACTCTTAAAGCATCTTTTCCCGCAGCCACATCAAAAAAGTTTTTTGAAGTTAGGATCACGGTTCCCGGCTCCATTTCTTCCCCCATGGATACCACATCTGCTTCCCAGATCTTTAGAGTTTTGCCCTTAAATACGGTATAAGCGCTGGGCCAGGAATTTAATCCTCTTACCAGTCTCTCAATGGTGACCGCATCCTGATTCCAGTCGATCAGCCCCATAGATTTGGTAAGTTTTTTCGCATAACAGGATAAGGAATCATCCTGTTTTTCCGGCCTGATCTCTCCTTTTTCAATTTGGGGAAGAGCATCTACAATAAGCTCGGCTCCTGCCGCCATCAGCTTATCATGGAGACTGTCTCCCGTTTCCTTAGGATCGATAATGACCTCTTTCTTAAACAGCATATCGCCTGTATCAAGCCCCTTGGCCATCTGCTGAATGGTAACGCCGGTCTTTTCCTCACCGTTTAAAATAACCCATTGAATCGGCGCAGCTCCTCTGTACGCAGGAAGAAGAGAGGCATGAATATTGATACAGCCGAATTTCGGCATATTTAAAATTTCTTCCGTAAGAAGCTGTCCAAATGCTGCAACCACAAAAATATCGGCAGGATATTTCTTAAGTTCCATAACAGCCTCCGGCTCTTTGATCTTTGCCGGCGTAAGCACAGGGATACCATGCTTTAATGCACATTCCTTGACAGGCGTATACTGCACTTCCCTGCCTCTTCCTCTTTGTTTGTCGGGCTGGGTCACAACCGCCGTCACCTGATGTCCGGCTTCAATGATAGCTTTAAGGGGAGCAACTGCAAAATCAGGAGTTCCCATATAAATAATCTTCATATTCTACTCACTTTCTACATCCATTAGCTCGCCTTCCACCTTTTCCACATATAAATGTCCTTCAAGGTGCTCTATCTCATGACAGAATGCTCTGGCAAGCAGTTCAGTAGCCTCCATTTCAAAAGGCTTCAAATCTTCGTCATAGGCCTTTACCTTTACGTAATTAGGCCGTGTTACCACTCCGGTCTTCCCCGGCACAGAAAGACAGCCCTCATTTCCCGTCTGCTCTCCGCTGCTCTCCATAATGACCGGATTGATCAGCAGGATAGGATCTTCTCCTGTTACATCCACTACCACGATCCTCTTTAAGATCCCAACCTGAGGAGCAGCAAGCCCCACGCCTTCCGCTTCATACATGGTATCAAACATATCCTGGATCAGATCTTTTGTTCTTCCTGTCACCTCTGTAACCGTCTTACAGGTTTTGTTTAGTACCGGATCTCCTATTTCTCTTATGTTCCTGATCGCCATTTTCTTTCCTTCCCTTCGAAATATAAAATTAATAACTGTCCATAGGATCAAAGTCGAACTGTACACTCTGCTCCTTATGTATTGTCTCATTCAAAAAACTTTCTATCCTGTCCTTGCACTGAACAAGTCTGTTATAGTCTCTGTGTTTACAGTATATCACAAATCGGTAAATATCATTTATCTTACTGACGGAAGCGCTTGCCGGCCCTATGATCTGCACTGCGTCTTTTCCTTCCATACCTTCAGACAATTCTTTTAACACAGCGCCGATTTCCCCTGCCAGTTCTTTTCCCGCCCTTTCCTCTTTGGCAGCTATCAGAACCGCCATCATATGAGAAGCCGGCGGATATCCGGCAAGTTCCCGGTAAGCTATCTCTTCTTCGTAAAATGATTCATAATCCTGAGCGGCCGCTTTGATGATACTGTAATGATCGGGCCGGTAGGTCTGGATTACCACTTCTCCCGGTCTTTCTCCTCTTCCGGCCCTTCCTGCCGCCTGGGTAAGCAGCTGAAATGTCCGTTCTGCGCACCTGTGATCACTGTCATTTAAAGACAGATCCGCCGCCAGAATGCCTACCAGTGTAACGCCGGGAAAATCGTGCCCCTTGACGATCATCTGTGTCCCCAGAAGGATATCTGCTTTTTCTTCGGAAAAAGCAGATAATATCTCCTGATAGCTTTCTTTTTTACGGGTAGTGTCAGCATCCATACGAAGCACTCTTGCACCTTTAAAACGCTTATGGATCTGCTCCTCGATCTGCTGGGTCCCTGCTTTAAATCCCAAAATATAGGGGGAAGAACAAACAGGGCATTTATCCGGCTGCCTCGTCTCATAGCCGCAATAATGACATACCATTTTTCCTCCCAAATGCTGGGACAAGGACACATCACAGTGAGGACATTTCATTACATGCCCGCAGCTTCGGCAGGATACAAAACCTGCATAGCCCCGCCTGTTCAAAAAAAGAATGATCTGCTCTTTTTTCGCAAGCCTTTCCTCCATCAGTTCCTGTAGCTTTTGGCTGAAAATAGACCGGTTGCCGTTTTTCAGTTCTTCTCTCAAATCTATAATATCAACAGAAGGAAGGGTTCCTCCCGTTAATCGCCTGTTTAAAGTAAAAAGCTCATACTCCCCGCTTTTTGCTCTGCTGTAAGCTTCCAGCGAGGGGGTTGCTGATCCCAGCACCAAAGAAGCCTTTTTTATTTTGGCTAGAAATCCGGCTGTTTCTCTTGCGTGGTACTTTGGCATGGATTCGCTTTTATAACTGCCTTCGTGTTCCTCATCCATAACGATCATTCCCAAATTGGGAAATGGTACGAACAAGGCTGATCTGGGACCTATGATAACATCTATCTCTCCTCTTTTTGCCCGTTCGCATTGATCATATTTTTCCCCTGCTGAAAGAGTGGAATTCATCACAGATACCCTGTCGCCGAATCTTTTATAAAATCGCAGAAGGGTCTGATAAGTCAACGCGATCTCCGGTATCAGCATAATGCACTGTTTTCCTCTTGCGACCATTCCTTCGATCAGCGCAAGATACACTTCAGTCTTGCCGCTTCCCGTAATACCATGGATCAGATAAGTCCCTTGTATACCTTTATCATAATCTGCAAGAACCTTGTCACTGATTCTTTTCTGTTCTTCGCTGAGCCGGTTCCTGACTTCAGGTCCCGTTTCTATTTTTACGGGATTCCTGTAATAACTCTCTGTTTCTACGGAAAGTACCCCGGCCCCTTGAAGACTCCTCAGCGTTGCAGCCGAAATATTGAGTTTTCGTGTCACCAGTTCATAAGGAAGCACCGGCTCTGCGGCCAGCTGGGAAAGCAGCCTTGCTTTTGCACTCTGGTTCTTTCGTATACACTCGCCAAGAAGAGAGGTTACTTCCTCTTTTGTCATGAGCCTTGTGATTTTTTTCTTTTCCTTCGGTTTCATGACCTGTCGGGCTGGAAGTACCGTTTTTAAAGCAGCGATCATAGTTGATCCATAAGTCCTTTTCATCCATGCCGCCAGCTTTACGGCATCTGCCTCGACAGAAACACTGTCATTTAAGATGCTGTTTATTTCCTTCAATTTCTCTATTGCGTATTCGGCTTTATCGGTGATTTCCACCACATATCCCTGACGGAGCCGGTTGCACGTTCCAAAAGGCACCATGACGCAGCTTCCCGCCTCCAGCCGTCCCTGAAGATCCGGCGGTATTTTATATTGAAAGGGTCTATCCACTTTTTCATGGGAAATATCAATGATGATATTTGCAAATTTTCCCTCTGTCATGCCCTGCCTTTTCTTTCCTCCAAAATTTCCGCTATCAGATCTCTTTCATCCATGGGATACTTTACTCCCTTGATTTCCTGATAATCTTCATGGCCTTTTCCTGCCAGCACGATGATATCCCCCGGCTGACCGTTATCTATTGCATAAGCAATTGCTTCTTTCCTGTCACAGATCTCCACATATTTTCCTTCTGTGTTTTCCATACCTGTTTCGATATCGTGGATAATGTCCATAGGCTCTTCAAATCTGGGATTATCTGAAGTGATGATAGTCAGATCCGCCAGCCTTCCGCTGACTTTTCCCATCTCAAATCGGCGGAGTCTGGACCTGTTCCCGCCACAGCCAAACAGGCAGACCAGCCTTCCGGGATCATATTCTTTTAAGGTGGATAAAAGACTTTCGAGGCTCATGGCATTGTGGGCATAGTCAATGAGCAATGTAAACTCATCCGATACCGGCACCATTTCGATCCTGCCCTTTACATGGGCCGCAAGCAGCGCTTCCTTTATCCTTGGAATCTCTACATTAAAATGCCTGCAGACCGCAATGGCCGTAAGCGCATTATATACACTGAATCGTCCGGGAGTGGGTACTTCCACCCTGAAATCCATCTTTCCCCTTACATGGAAATCAACGCCCAGTTCTCCCGGTTTATTGACCAGTTTCAAATCATCGGCATAAAGATCTGCGGATGGATCAAAGCCGTAAGTTTCCAGATCACAGGTATGCCCCTTAATGACCGCTTCCGTATGGGCGTCATCTTTATTTACGATTCCATGACGGCACTGTTTAAAAAGCAGCCCCTTACATGCCTGATATTCCTCAAAATCCGCATGCTCGTTAGGTCCGATATGATCCGGCTCCAGATTGGTGAAAATCCCCAATTCAAAAGTAAATCCCTGGGTTCTGTGAAGTTTCAATCCCTGAGAAGCTACTTCCATCACTACGATTTCACAGCCTTCATCGGCCATCTGCCTGAAATATTTCTGTAAAAGAAAGGATTCCGGAGTTGTATTATTGGCAGGAATATGCTTATCTCCAATGATCTCTTCAATGGTTCCGATAAGTCCTACCTTATAGCCTGCCGCTTCCAATATCGATTTGATCAGATAAGTGGTGGTAGTCTTTCCTTTGGTTCCCGTAATACCGATGATCTTCATCTGATCCGCAGGATGACCGAAATAAGCCGCCGATATAAATGCCATGGCATATCTGGTATCCTCCACCCTGATCACCGTAACTAGCGAATCTTCCGGAATCTCCACGTCCTCCTGTACCACCAAAACAGCTGCGCCTTCATTTGCTGCCTGCGCGGCAAAACTATGACCGTCAACATTATAACCGCAGATACAGATAAACAGACAGTCTTTGCTTATCTTTCTGGAATCGTACACTACTTCGCTTATGCTTTTGTCCATACTGCCTCTTATACACTGATAGGACAGTCCCTTTAACAGATCTTCACACTGAAACATATTTTTCCCTCTTTTCCTTATAATAAAATAGCATGAATACACATATTTTTCAACTTTAGCATTTGAAAACCGGATGTTAGCGTTTTTTTCGAGACACTTAATGATTTCTTTAGATGATTTTAGACTTTCATAATGAAGTGGTCACATTTTGTACACATTTTCAATTTAATATATATATCAAGATAGTTGAACAACTCACTATCTCCCCCCTCATAAGAAAGCAAAACCTCCGGTATCCCCCGGAGGTTTTTGCTTGTGTGTTTTATACTATGACTTGAACGTCAAAAAGGCTCCTCATCAATCAGCAATAATGCTGCATTACGATCTGAATCGTCTCTCTTCCGGCAAAATAATTGATATCCGGATAGTAGGCCATACTGATTACAGCTTCGCCCTTTTCAAGCCGGCCCGTATACAAATAATCTGCAACTCTCTTTCCGTATTTATCGGTAAGAAACTCATTCAACTTATTAATATCCCCAAAATAGATCATCTCATATGCTCTGCCTTCTTCATCTGCGATCATATATTTCCCTACATTTTTATTTTTACCCAGAATTTTTCCGTTTAACAGACTGATATTCTTCTGGGCAAACAGGGGCTTGGGATTTCCTGTTCCAAAAGGCTCCAGGTAAGAAAGCTCTTTGATAAAATTCCGGTCTGCATAGGAAACAGGCATAGGCACATCTATATGTATTACTTCTTCAAAATCCTCATCGGTCAATCTGCAGTTTTGGTTAAGAGTCTTTCTAAAAGATCCAATATCCTCTTCCTTCGCAAGGGATAAACCCGCTGCCATCTTATGACCGCCATACTTAGTAAAAAGTTCTTTGCAGCCNGTCATCTCCTCGTACATGGAATAAGCCTCTATCGAGCGGCCGCTCCCTTTTATGCCTTCTTCTCCTCTGGTCAGCACAAAGACAGGTTTATTGTATCTCTCTCTGATCCTGCCTGCAATAATGCCNGCAAGACTTTCATGACACTCAGGCAGATAGATCACCAATACTCTNTCATTTTTAAGATCAGTTNCTTCCACCGTNTTTATCGCTTCACCTACGCCGTCTTCTGTCATTTTCTTCCGGCTGTCATTTAGGTTCTTTAGGTCAGTGGCTTCCACTACTGCATCTTTCCACTGTTTTTCCTCAAACAGCAAAAGCGCTCTGTCTGCGCTGTCCAGCCGCCCTGTGGCATTTAAACAAGGGCCGATAATAAATCCCGCATGATAGGGNGTAATTTCTTTTTCCTCGATACCGTTCACCATAAGCAGCGCCCTAAGGCCGAAATTTTTTGTTTCATTCATAGCCTTAAGACCGTATTTAACGATNATACGGTTCTCNTCTTTCAGCTCCATCACATCACATACNGTTGCAAGNGCAGAAAAAGGAAGCAGATAAGATAACATCTCCTGCTTCTTTTCTTGTGTTATTTCTTCTTTTGTCCTTTCAAATAGAGCCTGGATCAGTTTATAGGCTACCACTGCTCCGCAGATCTGCTTAAAAGGATATTGACACCCCGGCTGTTTGGGATCTACCACCACATCNGCATCAGGAAGAACAAANTTTTTTTCNCCATTTACTTCCTCAAAAGGTATTTCATGATGATCCGTCACTATGACCGTCATGCCNAGNTCTTTNGCATGNNGTATCTGGGCTGCNGCTGCAATTCCGTTATCNCAGGTAATGATGGTATCGATCCCGTCTCTNTGNGCCTCATCAATAAGAGTATCATTCAGNCCATATCCGTCTTTGATCCTGTGGGGAATCACTCTGTCCGTCCTGCCGGAAAGAGCTNTGATTCCCTGCACCAGAATAAAAGTGGAGCAGATACCGTCTACATCNTAGTCGCCTATCACCCGNAAGGAAGCCCCCTCCCTGATCTTCGATAAGATCANGGAAACAGCCTGATCCATCCCTTTTAGCAAAAAGGGATCATGGAGATCTTCAAGGCCNCCTTTTAAAAACTTACGTATCTCTCTATCGTCTATTATATCCCTGTTACGCATGATCCTTGCAAGTACAGGTGTGATTCCGTAATCTNCCGCTATTTTATTAAAATCAGCCTTTTTGGCTGCCACCATCCACTTTGCCATAATCAATGCCGCACTTTACTATTGGTCATCTATTTATCTTAGTTTTCAGCCTTAGCCGGAAACAGCTTACGAAGTACCAGCCACAGTGCGCCTGCAATGCATACAGATGAATAAGTACCGCAAAGGATACCTGCCATAAGCGGCAGCGCAAACTCTTTCACAGATGTTACGCCGAACGCATAAAGTGCAGCCACCATGATAAAGGTGGTCAAAGAAGTAAAGATACTTCTTGACAGTGTCTGGGTGATACTGCTGTTNACCATATCTTCCAGGGAATCCTTTCTTCCCATACCTGCCATATTCTCACGNATACGGTCAAANATAACGATGGTAGCGTTGATGGAATAACCTACAATAGTCAGCATACATGCAATAAATGTGGTTCCTACGGATACCTTTACAATTGCGTAGAAGGCAAGCACTACCAGCACGTCATGNATCAGGCAGAGCACGGAGCTTGCACCAAACCTGATATCCTTAAAACGGAACCATACATAGATCAGCATGAAAACAGTTGCTACTAAAACCGCNATAATAGATTCTTTCTTCATCTCACTGCTGATGGTGGAACTGATGGTTTCTGCGGTGATCTTCTCTGCATCTANAGAGAAATTATCTACCATAACATTCTTTAAGTCTTCTCTTTCCTCTACTGTAAGNGAACGTGTCTTAAAGATNACTTCATTTGTTCCNTCNATCTTCTGAGTCAGGACNTTACCGTCTCCNGTAATATTTTCAATCAAAGGTACCACCTTTGCGTCAATATCTGCAAGACTCAAATCTTCATTGAATACTACATTGGTGGAAGTACCNCCTACAAATTCCAGACTGTAGTTTAAGATATTTCCTGTCTGNGCTTTATTCACTATCATAAAGACAAATCCGATCACGATCACTGCAATAGACGCTGCAAAGAATATTGTCTTTTTGGGAGTAAAATTGATCGCATTCCTCTCTTTTGCTTTTCCATACAGTTTTTCGCTCTGAAGTCCTACCGCATATAATGCTTTGATAATAAATCTTGTTATTACCATTGCCGTAAACATGGATAAAACAATACCAAGAGCCAATGTAACGGCAAAGCCTTTCACTGTACCGGAACCCATAACTCCAAGAACAAATGCCGCAAGCAGCGTTGTAACATTACCGTCAATAATAGCAGACCTGGCTTTCTTAAATCCGGTATCAATAGCTGATTTTACTGTTTTACCTTTGGCAATCTCTTCACGGATTCTGGCGAAGATAATAACGTTTGCGTCAACTGCCATACCGATGGAAAGAATAATACCTGCAATACCCGGCAGGGTCAGTGTGATCTCAAAACCATTTAACAGAATAATGATCATTTCCACATATAATCCAAGTGCAAGGCTGGCTGCCAGACCTGAAATATAATAAACAGCGATCATAAAGATCACGATAATAACAAAACCTACAGCACCGGCTTTAATGCTGGTAGAAATTGCTTCCTCACCAAGCTGGGCACCTACTACCTTGGAATGCAGCTCTTCAAGCTCCAGCTTAAGACCGCCGATTCTGATAGTGGAAGCCAGCTGCTCTGCTGACTCATAAGTAAAGTTGCCGGTGATCTGCGCCTTGCCGTCTGTCAGTACTGCCCTTACACTGGGGGCACTAATGATACTGCCGTCATAATAAATACCCAATGTTTCACCTTTCTGGTATGCATTGGCCGTAGCGTCGGCAAACTTCTGTGTTCCTTCTTCCGTCATAGTCAGATCCACGGCGACTTCACTGTTTCCCATGCTGTTGGTCATGGTAGTTGCACGGGCATCTCTTACATCTGTACCGGCCAAAACAGCGCTGCCGTTTTCAAGTATCTCATCAATACTCTTATACATGAGATAAGTCGTTGGATCATAATTAATATTTCCCTCCGAATCCGTTTCGGAAATAAAATACAAAGAACCCGGTTTACCAAGTTCAGCCAGAATTGCATTGGCATCAGAAACCCCGGGAATCTCAATATTGATCCGGTCATCCCCTTCCTGATATACCACTGACTCGGTACTGTAAGTCTCCACACGTTTCTGGAGCTTATAGATGGTATCCGCCATATCTTCGATACTTGGCTTTTCGTCTCCCACTGCCTTATAGGTAATGCTGACGCCGCCGGCAAGATCAAGTCCCAGTTTAACATCGGAAGCCGAACCTGCATGCTCGCTTCCAAAACCTACCGCTGCTGTATATCCCAGACCGCCAAGCAGCAGTACCAGCACCAGCAGAATGACAATTGCTTTGTTCTTTTTCATNGCTNTNTTCTCCTTCTNNNTCGGCTAATGCCGCTTTTATCATNATNGCNCATTCAATNCGCTTTCTTTGCAANTCACANCCNANATCATAGGCATCNTTGATATNCCCNTGAAAATNNTANGAATTNGCNGCGCATCCGCCGCTGCANTANAACTTTGCAAAACAGTTTCTGCACTTNTCCTTGGCGTATACGTTACAGGTCTTAAANTCATCTCTGATATCCGGACGTGTAATGCCTTCGTCAACATTCCCCATCAGGAACTCTTCCTGTCCTACGAACTGATGGCAGGGATAAAGATCNCCCCAGGGCGTAACCGCCAGATACTCCGTTCCNGAACCNCATCCTGATAATCTCTTGGCCACACANGGNCCGCCGCTTAAGTCTATCATAAAATGGAAGAAATTAACACCCTTCCCTTCCTTCTGACGTTTCAGCAGCTCTATGGCAAGCCGGTCATATTCTTCAAGGAGNCCCGGTATATCTTCTTCCCTTAACGCATAGCTCTCATCCGGCTGCGCNACNACAGGTTCCACCGAGATCTGCTTAAATCCCAGATCGGCAAGATGCTTCACATCTTCCGCAAAATCCAGATTATTATGAGTAAATGTGCCGCGCACATAATAGTTTGTCTGATTTCTGCTTTCAGCTGCCTTTTGGAACTTGGGTACNATCGTGTCATAGCTGCCCTGGCCGCCTCTGTAAGGACGCATTCTGTCATTGACTTCCTTGCGCCCGTCAATACTGAGAACGATATTAGCCATTTCTTTATTGACAAACTCCATCACTTCATCATTCAACAGAATTCCGTTGGTTGTTAAAGTAAACCGGAACTTCTTATTATGGGTCTTTTCAAGGCTCCTACCGTAAGTTACCAGATCCTTGACCACCTGCCAGTTCATAAGAGGCTCCCCGCCGAAAAAATCTACTTCCAAATTAACCCGGCTGCCGGAATTTGCTACCAGAAAATCAAGTGCTTTTTTTCCCACTTCAAAACTCATCAGGGCTCGTCTGCCATGATACTCTCCCTCTTCTGCAAAACAGTATTTACATGCCAGATTGCAGTCATGGGCTATATGGAGACACAAAGCCTTGACAACTGTTTCTCTCTTTTTAAAATCTATAATATAATTTTCATAAATATCTTCAGTATACAGTGCACCGGCTTCCTTAAGCTCGATTATTTCTTCCAGAGCTTCCAAAAGGTCATCTTCCTTATACTTATCCTTGAGCCGGCTGATCACAGTATTTTTAAGAGCTTCCTTCTCCGTATCCTGTAATAGGGCCTCTTCAACCACCGGAATCACGTCATATACCACATCATCCACTACATGAACGGAACCGCTGTTCACATCAAGTACAATGTTATAGCCGTTGTTTCTATATTGGTGTATCACTTTAACTATCCTTCCTAACATTTTCTGAACATGATAGATAAGGCTCGTAAGCGGTAACTTCACTCAATTCCCGCTTACGAACCTTATCTACTTGTCTGCTTTTTCTCACTTGCTTTTCATCAATTATTTTGCATTCTCACAGCTCTGATTGCCTACTGTACAGGATGTCTTACAAGCTGACTGGCAGGAAGTCTGGCATTCGCCGCATCCGCCCTTCTTCATGGATTCTTTTAAGTCTCTTGTTGTTAATGTCTTAATACGTTTCATATTAGTTATCTCCTTTTAAAAGGTAATTTTCTGACTTGCCCTATAGTATATCATAACTTTATCATTTGGAAAAGAATTTTTTACGCTTCTGCATCAGGATAAGCTTCTTCATCATCTTCCTGATCTTCGTCTCCCGAATTTTTCCCTTCCGGAAGGGTCATCAGCACTTTGACTACCCTGTTCTGATTGATCCCTTTGACCTGCAGTGTAATGCCGTCCTTCGTAGTGATCATTTCACCGTCTTCAGGCAGTCTGTCGAGATTTTCTATCAAAAGACCTCCGATCGTATCATAATCTTCAGAATCCAGCGAAGTGTCCAGTTCGTCGTTAATGTCATCAAGTTTCATGCTGCCATCCACCAGATAAATGTTTTCTCCCACTTCCTTGATCAGTTCTTCCTCATCCTCGTCATATTCATCCCTGATCTCGCCCACGATCTCCTCAAGCAGATCCTCTAATGTGATCATACCTACCGTTGCGCCGTATTCGTTCAATACAAAGGAAACATTCACTCTCTTCTCTCTCATTTCAATGAGCAGATCGGCGGTTTTCTTATATTCATAAGTATAATAAGCCTCCCTCAGAATATCGCTGATCTTAAAGTTCTCTCTTTCCGTGACAAGTATAAGATCCTTGATATTGATCAGACCTATTATATTATCCTTGTCCTTGCTATACACAGGAATTCTGGTATACATACATTCTCTGAAGAACGCCATCACTTCATTATAATCCGCATCTTCGCCGATGCTCGCCATATCGATCCTGGGTATCATAATATCTCTGGCCACAGCATCAGAAAAATCAAACACATTATAGATCATTTCCCGCTCTTCCGATTCAATGACCCCGTCTTCATGACTGACTTCCACATAAGTGCGCAATTCATTTTCTGTCATGGCTGTATGCTGATTGGTATCAATATGTAATATCTTCATAATGCCGCCTGCCAGCTTGTCCACCACAAAAATAACGGGAGTTAATATCTTCATAAGTCCGGCTATAACAGACGCATATAAAAGCGCCAGCTTTTCAGAATAGATCATAGCCGTATTCTTCGGAATAATCTCACCAAACAGCAAAATGACCACTGTCAGGATTCCTGTTGCAACTCCTGCCGGAATACTGATC
This sequence comes from Lachnospiraceae bacterium, assembly GCA_014803415.1. Taxonomy (GTDB): domain Bacteria; phylum Bacillota; class Clostridia; order Lachnospirales; family Lachnospiraceae; genus Suilimivivens. Next base: position 40,693 of record JAAVBZ010000002.1, on the reverse strand, counting down.
TTAAGAGCCAGTGTAGTCGCCAGCGAAGAAGCGTATAGATTAACAATATTATTACCTATNAGGATCGCGCTCAGCATCTTACCATATTTGTCAAGTACAGCAAGCGCCGTTTTCGCACGCTTATTTCCTTCATCAGCAAGGGTCTTTAATCTTACCCTGTTAACCGTAGTAAGCGAAGTTTCCGCTGATGAAAAAAAAGCTGAAAATAATACAAAAATCAAAACAGCCGCCAATTGTATGACACCATCGGTATCCAATTTAAAATCACTCTCCATTTCAAAATTTAAATATAATAAGCAAATATTACAATACACGGGTCTGACCTGTCAAGTTCGCACATATGATTTTATATAAAGAATAAATAAACTTTGTATAAAGTATTTTCAAGGAGGCGCATCATGCTAAAAAAGCTTACCTTCAGTAACCGATTAACCTTTATTTTAAAGAGCCTGCTCATTTCTTATCTNTTCACTGCAGGGCTTCTCCTTTTGCTGGCNCTTTTNCTCTACCGTTTCTCTCTCTCAGAAAGAATCGTTTCACTTTGTATTACTGNTATCTACATTTTAGTGACTTTTCTTGCCGGATTCCTGGCCGGAAAAAAAGAGGGTTCCAGAAAATTCTTATGGGGACTTCTGATGGGNTGTCTGTATTTCTTAGTACTTACTGCAGTCTCACTGGTNGTAAATCATGGTTTTTCANGNCTGTCCGGCAGTTTTTTTACGGTTTTGGNCCTCTGTNCCGGAAGCGGTATGTTAGGAGGNATGCTGAGTTAAAAATAAGGCTGCCTTATGGGCCGCCTTATTTTAGTAATCATNANTGAATCACAGCAGTTATNACTCTNAAAAAACACCTNAATATATGAAAGCATATCGTTATAAANGANACCAGCAAAAATCCCATNCNNNCAGCCGTNATGCTGAGCANCATCTCATNATAGCTGTAGTGTCTGCCCGGAAAATATACTTTCAATTTCTCTGTCAGACATGCAANTGNNANCAATATGACCGCTGCCGCTCCTGTCTTTAACACCCAATTGCATTTTTTGAACGAAAGGTAGATCGTCATAGTGCCCAGGATACCAAGCAGAAAAAAGGCTGCTATTCTTCCCATCTGCCGGACTTCAAAAGTCAGAATCCTCATCTCTTCCTCGGTAACCGGTCTGCCGGAATACTTCCGGTCTGCCACATACTGTATGAATTGTTTTCCTATATTTTGATACTTTTCCACATTCTGAAAAGACAACCATATAATAATTCCTGTCGCAGCCAGAAAGCATATCCATAGAAATGCGATCAGTATCGGATTTTTTTTCTTTTTTCGCATATCATACCTCACGATAAATGTTTCTTCTCCCCAGAAGATACCTGTCTCCTTTGTTTTCTATGACGATATAAGCATCTTTCGGAATTTCCTCTGTTCTCACAATTTCTCCATTCTGAGCGCCATATAGATTATCATCCACTGTCCAGAGAATCTGCTCCTCATCCAGATAACCGCCGTATTGTCCCTTGTTACTTCCTACTCTGCCGTTTTGCAGGTTTCCGCCGGCGGTAACTTCAAACACATAAGCTTCTCTTGTGCTGTCATTCATCATCACAAAAGGAGTGCCCAAAACCGCTTCTTTCAAACACAGACTTCTGGCAAGATCGATACAGCCTTCCAATGCTGTCTTTCCATCCGGCGCAAGATAATATCCGTCGATGGGTTTCTCCACGATCTCCTTCAGCATACCAAAATAATCCAGATGCGCAGGCCGAAATACCCGTTCCGGCTTACAGTTCTGCGCCGGCAATTTATCCAATTCTACCATAGTATTATATGGATCATCAAGTAAAACTGCATATGCTTTCTCACCCCTTTTATAAAACCAGGAGAAGAAAGGATGGAAATTGCTGGTATCATGGCGGGCAAAAGGCTGCCCGGGTACCGTCTTTTTCAGTTCGGAATAATCCACTGCCACCAGCAGATGCCCCTGGGTATCCACTGCCAGCGCGGAGGGTATAAAATGAATATCCAGGAAAGGTATGGTCTTTCTTTCCCTTCTGTCATATTTATAGATTCCTTTTTTGGCCTTATCGCACCAATACAGATTACCGTCCTCATCAAAAGCGGCCCCTTGTGCAAAGATGCAATTATCTGCAATTACTTCATAGTTTCCTGCCTTTTGCATCAATTTTGTTTTCTCTTGCCTTCCTGTAACATAAAGTCTGGCATATTCCGGAGATTTTCCATAAAATCCAGTTGTCTCATCCTGTAATGTCAATGTAAACACATACTGCATCTGCGCCTTATTGTGAACGTTGAGCAGGCAGATATCTTCGCAATCCCAAAGCTTTATCCCGATTTCATAAGGCCTGTCTACTGCAACCACCCTAAACATAAATAAATTGGCAAATAATATGTTCTTGCACATAACCAGCTCTATCGGCAGACATTCCATTCCTTCCGCCTTTTCTTCTTCTGTCTGCAAAGCATAAAAGCTCCAATTCTTAACCCGATTGAGCTTCATTTCACATCTGACATGATGCTCCAGTGAAATTGCATACATTTTTCCTTTTGTATCTGTATTGGTGATCGCGATCCCGGCCTCTGCATAGGGGCTGGCGCTCCATATATCCTTAAAAATTCCGCCTCCGCCGTTTGTGATCCAAAGGCTGGAATACTGATAATCCCAGATACGGTCCGGATCGTAATCTGCTGTCCGGCTGGGGTTGTAAAGATAGCCATAGGCATTCCGCCCGTCACGGAACATCAGTCCATGTCCGCCCACAAACTTGACATCATTCATATAGGAAGAAGCGTCTGCCAACCATTTGATGCCTGCTGCCCGGGGATTCTTTCCTGCGCTGTCAATGCCGATACCATTAAAATACACTGTTATTCCTTTCACGGTTTCTATCAGTGCTTTCGGCGCACCAAAACCGGAGAATGCAGGCGTATCATCCTCGATCACAATCTGTGTGGTAATCGGACTCATTCCATACAGACAACAGCTTTTCTTCAAATAAACTGTATCTGTGATCTTATAAATACCCTGAGGGAAGTAAAGAATATCTGCTTCCTCCACTGCCTTCTGAATGGCTTTTGTATCATCTGTTACGCCATCCCCTTTCGCGCCGTACTTAAGGACGGATATCCATTTCTCCATGGGCGGTACCGGAGGGATGTCACTTAGAGGCATATCGCCCAGTTGTTCCAACGGATTTATTTTTACGATTTCCCGGTGCCTGGCATCGCTTTCCTCTCCATCAGCCAGCATATAGCCGTATGCATAATCCTCTACCTCATATAACGGATATTCCGGCCGCAGCGTTCTTCCGCTCTCTGCATGTTTTATAAGAATCGGCACGTTAAAGCAGCGAAGCCTTTTGATGTTAGTCTGTTGGATCACNGCATCTGTCCGANANCAGGTTATNGCTTCTTCTGATATGTTTTTAAAAANACAATCTTCCANATACANCTTNTCCCAGCTTTCCGGNATATACAGATCAAATGCCCTGGGCGTATCCGAAATCANCAGCCGAAAACCGGTGAANCCTGTCATGCTGCTTAAAACGGCTGCCTTCTTTTGNCCNTCNAATACAGAGTCCAGCAAAGCAAACGGCCAGCCNGGAGAACACATGCGGCATACAATACCNTANGNNCCGCCTGTAAAAGTGAGATCCTCCATCTCATTGCCCACATCAAAAAGACCGGCCAGTCCATCACCCAGATCAAAATGACAATGACTGACGAAACCATGCTGTGCAAAGTGTGCCCGTATACAGATCGCACCCGGGTTATTTTCTTCTATTCTAAAGTCAATATTGCTGATGGCGCTGTAAAATGTTGCTGCATTCGCATCTGCAGGTTNCTCTTTCTGTGTATCCTTTTCCCCGATAAACCAGAACATATACTTAGCCCCGGGATAACCTGATAAAAAAGACGCCGCTGCGTTTGTCTCCGGAACGCCAGTTTTTTCACCAAACCCTTCCGTTCCATCAGGCAGCACAAAGACCGGCCGCGTCTTCCCATAACCAATGAGACGGACAGACGGCGGAATCTTGATCGTATTTTTTATCCTATATTCCCCCTCCGGAATATAAAGGATGCCATAACTTTGCTGCGCGACCAGCCTGTCAATGGCCATCTGCAAAGTACCGCTTACATCATCCTTATTATCTTCCTGTTCCGGAAATGATTCTTTTGTAAAAAAAATACCTGCCGGATCCTGAAACTTCTCCTTGTATACAGATTCCTTTCCATACCACATAATCCTTACACCCCTTTTTCTGTTGACGATATAGAAATTATAACATGTTATGTAGTTTTCCGCACTAAAAAAGATGAGCAGCAATCTTTTGTGCCGCCCATCTTTTTACTGACCAAAATATCTTCTATCCCTTTTTGCTGCCCTTCTTAATATCTGTATAATAATTTATTAATAATACAACAACTAAAAGTAATCCCCAGATCAGATTTTTCACATAAGAAGTTGATGCAAGGTTNAGAATATTCANNCCTGTAGATAATACCTGTAATGAAAGGACTGCCATCACAACCCCTCCAACACTTCCAAGACCACCTTTGGGACTTACTCCCCCCAGAACCACCGCCAGAATTGCCTGCAGCTGATAGATTGATCCATAATCCATTTTTGCAGACATAGACCGGCTGGTTAAAATAATGCCGGCAATAGCAGATAATAAGCCGCTAAGTAAATAAGCTGCCGTAATAACCAGAGTATTATTAATACCGCTAAATTCTGCTGCTCTGGCATTAGAACCGATCAGGAACATTTTCATTCCCAGTTTTGTATGTTTTTGAATAAAATATGCAATTAATGCAATGATCAAAAATATGATTATAATGATCGGGATTATCCCAAACAAAGTATTTTTCCCAATAACTGCATATTCATCCGGCAATCCTTGTAAAGATGCTCCTTTGGTTAAAACAGTGGATATGCCATTAAAAATCGACATGCTTGCCAATGTCGCCAACATTGGCGGGATGCCAATAACCGATACTGAAAAGCCATTAAAAAGTCCGCACACAGCTCCTACTGCAAGAGCAATGCAGATTCCTTGTACAACAATTCCGAGATTTTCTCCCTCCCCTGCATTGGCGATCATGTGACTTAGCATAAACTGACTTGCAATAATGCTTGAAAGATTACCTATACTGACAATCGAAAGGTCTATCCCGCCTAAGATCATTGCAAACATCATAGCAAGCGCATAAATTCCAAATTCGGGTAATTGAACCATCATAGACTGCATAGTTCCCAAACTCAAAAAAGTATCCGGCATCAAGACTGACATCAATATAAAAAAGCAAAAAAATACGCAAATCAAAATATACAACTGACTATTATTTTTCATCCTGCCTTTCTGATTACTCATCGAAATCCCTCTCTTTCTTTCGCGAAGTCTGCATATCAATTTCATGAACCTGCCTATCCCTTATCTTTCCTTTATAAGCAATTACTGCGGCGTACAGATACATGGCAATTCCTAAAACGAGAGTCTTCCAGTAAGATGAAATTCCCACTAAAATCAGACTATTGTTTATAATGGTAAAAAACGCCAGACCAAGGATCAACCCAAAAATAGATCCCTTTCCTCCGTTGATATCAATACCTCCGAGGACGACAATTGAAATAATCGTCATTTCTAATCCTATCAGGGAAGCAGGATTTCCCTGACGTATCATGATCGTATAAACAGCACCTCCAAGCGCAGCAATGGTGCCCGATGCTCCATAGACTAGAAACTGCAATAATTTTACATTAAATCCGACTCGTATTGCTGAACTTTTACTTCCTCCTATGGCAAAAATCCCTCTGCCCGCAAAAGTATATCTCAGTACTAAAAAAGCCACAAGCAAAGCAAACGCAAGAATGAAAAAGTAAGTTGGAAATATATATGACATTCCGTTTTCATCCACCACAGTAAATAGACCTGCTTTTGAAAAAGTATTAATGTATTCAGGTAAAAATGTCAGTCGTTTGCTTCCAAAAAAAGTATATTGAATTCCATAATATACACTTTGTGTTGCCAAGGTCACAATTAAAGGCGGAAAATCGAACATTGCAATAAAAAATCCATTGATCAGTCCCATCACCAACCCTATAGAACAAGAGATCAGGAAAAATAAAACTATATTGCCCTCATAGCCGCCATTAACAAACAACAGCAATGTGACATAGGTACTTAATGTCGCAATTGCCGGAAAAGAAATATCAATTCCTCCTGAGACGATCACGATCATGATCCCTACTGCAAAAATACCATATGGAATAGCAGTCCTAAGCAAATCTACTATATTTCCCGCCGAAAAGAATACGCCGTTAATACCGCCTATCATTATGCATATAACTAATAAAATTGTGAAAAGATAAAATTCATTTTTTGCCAGCAGTCTTTTCATCCTATCACCCCTCCTGCGTCCTGATTTTGCTGTATAGTTCTGTTTCCGTGATATCCTCAGTCATAATTTCTTCCGTAATCTTACCGCTCTTCATAATCATAATGCGATTACAGCACATCATAATCTCTGACACATCATCTGAAACCAAAATAATACTCATACCTTTCTGTGCAAGAGATTTGATCATTTCAATAATATCTGTCTTGGCTCCTATATCCACCCCTACTGTGGGACCGTTCAAAATCAAAATTTGAGGATTTATCGCCAGCCATTTGGCAATTACCACCTTCTGCTGATTTCCACCTGACAGAGAATGGGCTAACAATTCATCTGACGCTGTTTTGATGCGAAGCGTTTCTATCCACTGCAAAGATATATTTCTAATTGACGTTGACTTAATCATACCCATTTTATTGCTTAGTCTGTCCAATACCGCAACGGCTATATTTTTATTTATGGGCTGATTTAAAAATAACCCCTCTGTTAATCGGTCTTCCGGAACATAAGCAATTCCATTTGAGACGGCACTTCTGACATTGCGGAGTTCTATCTTCTTTCCATTCAATAAGATTTCTCCTGAATCAATCTTGTGTATGCCAAATAAAGCATTTGCCAAGGCAGTCCGTCCCGACCCCAAAAGACCAGTAATTCCAACAATTTCACATTCCTTTATACTAAAAGAAATATCAGAAAAACCTCCTTTCTGGGTAATATGCTTTACTTCTAAAGTGGTTTTAGAATTTACACTTTTAGGAACCTCATAAGATGTATTGGTAAGCTTGCGTCCTGTCATATGATATATGATCTTTTCCTTTGTAAAATCTGCAATCTTACCGTCTGCCACCTTTTCACCATTACGCATAATGACGATTTCCTGGGATAATTGCATTACCTCATCCAGCTTATGGCTTACAAAAATAATCGAAATGCCCGACTCATTCAATCGTTTTACTACTTCAAACAACGCATCAACTTCATGCTTTGTCAATGCAGTTGTGGGTTCATCCATGATCAATAACCTTGCATCATGAGCAATGGCCCTTGAAATTGCGATCAACTGTCTGTTTGCAACCGATAAGCGTTCCACTGTTTCATCTAACGGCAATGTAATTCCCAATCTGTCCATTGCTTGCTGTGCCTGTAAATGAATTCTTTTCCAATTTACTACTTTTCGTTTTTCTGTAATTTCTGTATTTACAGAAATGTTTTCCGCCACCGTCAGATTAGGAAAAACAGAAAAGTCCTGATAAATAACCTCTATCCCGCTTTTTATGGCCTCTTTCGGCGTCATGTGCTTAATCGGTTTTCCATCTAATTCTATCTCTCCTTCATCTGGTGAATAGACTCCGGAGATGATTTTTATTAATGTAGATTTGCCGCATCCATTTTCACCCATCAGGCAATATATCTTTCCCGGCCTGATATCCAAGTCAATCCCGTTTAGAGCCTTAACGCCTGCAAACGCTTTGCCTATATTCGTTAATTTAATAAAAGGTCTGTCTGTCTTCAATCCTTCACTCATAAGCGCTTTAACTTGTACCTCCTCAATATGATAAATGCTATCCTGTTTTCCCAATTCCGCTACATAATAAGGGTGCCAAAACTGACAAGGTTTTGGCACCCTATCTCACAAATTAGAACGGATACTGTGAAACGTCATCTCCTGCAAAAATGCCCAGCATAGCACTGCCAACCAAATATCTGCCATCTCTGACTGTACAATTATTATATCCTTCAATTCCAAGATCTACTCCATCTGAGAATTCTGTGGTACCGTCCATGATCATCTGTGCTAATATGCACATTGCATAACCAGAATTGGCGGGATCCCATAAACCTATCATGGAAATACTTCCATTATTTAAATATTGAGCGGCATCATTAGGGGATGTACAGCCAGTCGTGGCAACTTTTCCTGTCAAACCTTTATTCTCAATTGCCAGTCCTGCGCCGATAACATCAGCAGAACCTGTTCCCATAATTCCCTTTATATTGGGATATGTCTTAAATAATTCTTCGCATATGCTCTGCGCCTGATTCACATCAGCTTTTGTTTCTGTCTTTGAACTAACCAGCGTCATATCCGGATAATTTTCTTCCTGGTATGCTACTGCTGCATCCAGCCATGCATTATGGTTTGCATTCGTTAATTCTTCTATGATCGTTGCATATTCACCTTCATAGCCCATGCTTTCTCCCAGACTCTGCATGAAAAATTCTCCAAAAGCCTGATCTGTAAACGCCTCAATATCTGCATCCGTATTGTTTAAGTTAGCAGCTTCATGACTTATAACCACAATTCCCTCATCACGTGCCTTCTGAAGAACAGTCTCAACAGCTTCTGCCGAATTGGGAACAATACCGATAACATCAACCTTTTGTGCAATGAGATCTTCAATAATGGCTACCTGCTGAGATGCATCCGGTGTGCTCGGCGCATACAAATTAATTGTGCATCCATGCTCATCCGCATATTTTTGCAGACCTTCATTTAATCGATCAAACCATGGAACATCAACTTTAACTACTACGCCCATTGTAAATCCTTCATTTGTTGTGGTTTCAGCACCAGCTTCAGATTCAGCTTCCGTACTGGGTTCTGCGTTGGCTTCTGCACTTTCTTCATTTTTAACCTCAGATGAAGCTGCTGTTTCAACTTCATTGCTTTTCTTATCATCTTTTGAACCACAAGCTGTAATAGATGCCAGCATAACAAATGCCAAAATAATAGCAGTCAACTTTTTAATATTTTTCATCCTTTTTCTCTCCTATACTTTTTAAAACACTTATCAACTATTTGCAGAAACGTTTGACTATAAAGTCTGTAAAATCTTTGCTGCGCACTCCTAATGCTACATGGCAATTAGGCGGAAGCTTTTTAGGAACTGTGCGCAATATGTCATCCCGTATGATCAAATCCCTTGGAATAAAGGTAGGTCCATATTCAATATCAATATGCAGATCGTATAAATCTACAAATGATCGGTCTACCAGAACTGCAACACAAAGCGGATCATGCATCCAAAGATCCGTGTGCTCTGTCGGTACTCCTCCGCTGATATACAGCATTTTTTCCTGCTCAGGCCATACTTCCAGCATACGCCACGCTGCTTTTGCAATAGGTCTGTCGCTGTTTTTAAGGATTTCAACATCGCTGGGCGGAACCGGAACCTTTAAGGTCACATCAATGGGAATCATTGTGAAATTCAGCCCTGCGTCAAATACAATTTGGGTTGCAATTTTGTCGCAGTTAAAATTGTATTCTTCTATCGGCGACCTTGTAATTCCCATCTTGTCAACAACAGGTACAACAACGCCACCCATGGAGATCACATCTTTAATGTTCTCCACAATACGCGGCTCCTTCACAATTGCAATCGCCAAATTACTTAAGGATCCCAGCGTGATCACGGTCACCTCTCCTGGATTGGCCATTACAGTATCGATAATAAAATCAACTGCATGTTTCTTTTCCGGCTCAAGTGACGGATCTGTATCATCACCTTCATCCATGATTCCGCCGCCTTCATAGCCGTACCACACTGTACCGCTTCCATCTATCGGCTTGCTGATTCCCGCGCATACCGGAATATCCGGCTTTCCTGCGATCTTTAAGACCTTTTTGGCAATTCTGGCACGTTCATATGCATTTGACCAGACAGTGGTAACGCCGAGCAGCTCAATTTCATCACTTTGGCAGGCAAGCAGCAATGCAAACGCATCATCAAAATCGGTTCCCACATCAGTATCAATAATCAGTTTTCTCTTTTCCATTTTTCACCCTCCACCTTTCTTTTTGCTTTTATACCATAGTGTTATGCAACCGGTTACATTTTAATGTAAAAAAATAATGCAATCTACTTTTTGTAATTTGCCGCTATGGATTTGTGACTAGATATCTCTGTTCCATTTTCATTGTAACCGATTACATTTGTTCAAATCTTATATCACTTTCGTCTTTATGTCAATAATATTTGAGCAATTATTCCTATTTTGTTAAAAATATATTATTTGATATAATCTTTTTTATGCACTATTCACAGCCATCTTTATTCCATGATTTAAATGCCCTCAAAGGCTCTGCGGATAAACTTCAAAGATTCTGCTGCTTCCTGATCCAATGTCTGTTCAGAACAATCTTCCTTTAAATCTCTCCATATACGAATATCCTGACCAACCTCACCGCCGCAGATCACAAACGGTTCCATAACCACTGTCCCTGTATAGCCGATCGTTCTTAAGGCTTTTCCTATTTCATTCCATGGAATCATCTTCCCCTGTCCCGGAAGCTTACGGTTATTTTCCCCGATATGAAAATGCCCCAATTTCTTTCCGGCAGATAAAACGGCGTCTTCTAAAGAATCCTCCTCCATACTCATGTGATAAGTATCCAACATGATCTTCACATTTTCCTGGTCCACCGCATCAACATAATCAAGGCATTCCTTCACCGTATTGATCAGATATCCTTCATGACGGTTCAAAACTTCCATACCTAACTCAATTTCATATTCCTGTGCCATTTTGGCCAGTTCTTTCATATTCTTGATACTGCGCAGCAGATCGCCCTCTTTATCCGGTTTCTTCGAATAATCTGCAGGCCAGCAGGAATACAGGCCGCCTCCCACTTGATGAATACCCAGCTTTTTCAATACCGGAAAAGTTTCCTTCCAAAATTGGAACGCATTTTTGACAATCGACAGATCTTCAGACGAAATGTCTTCATTCGGCTTTGGTCCGTACCCGCCAGTAAGGATAATCCCTAATTTTTCCTTGCAGTCTCTTAACTCTGTGATTTCCGCTTCAGATAGATCCTTTAAACCTGCACAGGAAATTTCCAGGATGTCAAATCCTAATTTTTTTACTTTTTCCACATACTTTAGGTAATTCACTCCCCATTGTCTTTCCCAATAAGCATAGTAAATTCCATACTGCATAACCTTCTCTCCTTTCAGTCATTATTTGTTACCGGTTACATTTTCGTGTAAAAAATTTTACACATTATAAAAATACTATCTTCATTTCCACCTCCTTTTACTTTAGCAAAACTAAAAAATCACGCTTTCTGTTACCGGTTACATATATTTGTAAAAATATATTCTGGACGTTTTATTCTTCCAGAATACATCTTCAAATATGTTTAATTACCAATTTAGGTTCAATAATATATTTAATTCTTGGCTGATCAGGATTTTTAATCCTTTGAAGCAATAAATCAGCTGCCTTTTTTCCCATAGAATAAACACTTCTTTCTATGTAATTAAAGTTTATATTAAAAAAATCCAAGGCTTTTATATTATCGAATCCAATACATACAATCTCACTGTCCTCTACTCCTATTTCCTTTTTCGCCCTAAAAAATCCCATTGTAGTATTATTATTGCATGTCAAGACTGCTGTTGGCTTTTCCTCAAGATTTAAACATTGTTTACTTAACTCGTAGGCCTTGTTTTCCGAATAATCTCCAAGGAATATGTATTTGTCATTCACATCGATATTATGTTCTTTTAAAGCTCTTTCATATCCGCGCTGTCTTTCTCTTGCCAAGATTCTGTCAAGTTCTGCATTTATGATCGCTATTTTTCTATGTCCTGACTGAATCAGTGCTTCTGTTGCCTTGTATGCCGCTAATTCATTGTCAAAAAATACGCCATCTGCATTATGTAAAAACTCTAATTCCCTGTCTACAACAACCACAGGAGAATCTAAGGATTGCAGCCATTTTTTTAATACGCTCTGCTCCTCGTTACCGCTATAATCAATAGCTGGCGTATAAATCAATCCTTTTATTCCATTCTGCCTTAGTATCGCTAAAGCCTTCATATCCTTTTCTTGCTTGTCATCGGAATTAAAGCACATAACGGTAAGTCCCGCCTGTTCCATTGTGTCCATAATTCCTCTTAACATCTCACTAAAAAATGGATTGTCTATTTCCGGAATAATTACTCCTATTGTAGATGATTCTCTTTTAGATAAATTTCTTGCGGTAGTAGATGGCACATAATTGTATTTTTCAATCAGTTCTGTAATTTTCTGACGAGTATTATCATCCACAAAACTGGAATTATTCAACACTCTTGAAACCGTTGTTTTAGATACATTTGCCTCTTTAGCAATATCTCCTATTGTAATCATAGTTCTCCCTGCACAGATTATCAAGTACAATAGTTATGATAATTTATTTCATTCTCTTTTTCAATACAATAATTTTACAAAATGACTATATTTTTTTTATGCATTTTCCCGAAACAATATTTTCCGCACCAGAAAAAGCAATTACTGTGTCCGCTTTTTGCCGTAAGAGATCATTTGTCCGTTTATAGATGTGTATCCGGCAGAAGGGTTTTCTAAAAAGAATTTTGCAATTTCCATATTTCGATTGCAGTAATCTTCGGCTTCTTTACGGGATAGGCCATGATTCAGCAAATGAAGAATCAGCTTATCTTTTTCTTCTTCACTGATCTCGGAATTCCAGTCATTATATGTGATAAAATCATTTTTTGTTTCATTGTAATCAGGGGACTTGGCAGTAACAAACTCTACCTTATCATTCATTCTCACATCAACACCAATAAGTCCCAGCTTCTGCATCATATGTGCAGTCCTGATTGCAACCGCATAATCTCTCCCCTGCATCGTAAGTTCAGCCTGCCACTTTTTTTCCAGTCCTTCATGTCTGCATAACTTCTGATAGTCCATGCCATCAATATAAAGCCCACAACATTCAAATTCCCGGTTTGTATCAATGCAGACCACATATCCGCTCGGTTTTGCAAAGGTGATCATCTTCTTTATAAAAGCCTCCGGGTTGTCCAAATGCCTGAGAACTGCCTGACATACCACAAAATCATACCGGTTCTCTGCCGGATAGTCAAAAACATCTTTACAAATAAAGGAGGCTTCTGTTCCCTTCTGTTTGAAAAGGGCTTTCCCCTTTTGAATCAGCTCTTCAGCAAAATCGATTCCTGTATAGGTACTTCCTTCAGGCAGATGCGAAAGCAAAAGCAATCCCAAAAATCCATAACCACATCCGCAGTCCAGTATGGATACCGGTCTGTCAATCTTCCAAACCTGGGAAGTAAGAAAGCCGGCATAATCATCATTCCAAAAGCTTTTTCGTGTTCGCAAAAGATATTCCAGTTTTTGATTCCAAAAATCTCTTTTTGCTGTTTTTTCCGGAATATATGTTTCGCCATCAAGTGGTTTCAGGCCCAGTAACTGATCTGTTGATACCGAAAAATATTCTGCCAATAGTGGAAGGATGGTAATGTCCGGCATACTGATTCCCGTTTCCCACTTACTGACAGTCTGAAATGATACGCCGATACTATCTGCCAGCTCCTGCTGTGTCACTCTGCTCTTCTTACGCAGATCTGCGATACGTAATGATATGTTTTGCATATATAAAGCCTCCCTGATATTAATTAGTTGATTTATCTGTGTGTCATTTTATTAAATAATATCAGAGATCGAAAAAGTTGTATTCACATAAAACAGAGAATATTTTCGCTTGTGGGGTGAAAATATATATAATATTTATTTTTTATCTTACAATAGCAAAAAATTTCAAAATTTATATTTTTATGCACTACAGTGCAAAAACTTGATTAAATTCAAAGTTTTTGCTATAATCTTTGCATAAACAAGGAGGAAAACCATGATTAACGATCATAAATTAAAGAATCGAGAGCAATATCTAAATAAGTTGATATCTTTTCAGGATACCGAACCAGTTAAGGTTGTGACTGGCATCCGCCGCTGTGGAAAATCCAGCCTTTTAAAATTGATGATCCGCCACTTGAAAGAGTGTGGTATTGCAGAGGATCAGATTGTTGAGATGAATTTTGAGTCTCATTCCTTTAAGGCTATGACCTCTGATGATTTTTACAATTATGTGAAGGCCAGTATTCTACCGGACAAGCGGATGTATCTTTTCTTCGATGAGGTTCAGCGAATCTCCGGTTGGGAAGATGCTGTCAACTCTTTTCGTGTAGATTTCAACTGTGATATTTATATTACCGGATCAAACGCCTATCTACTTTCATCAGAGTATTCCACCTATCTGTCCGGCAGATGTGTGGAGATAAAAATGCAGCCGCTTTCTTTTACGGAGTTTCTGTCTTTTCATGATTTCGAACTAAGGGAAACACAAAGTGCCCTGGGAGGAAAGCGTTTGCAGGTATTTGACAAATCCGGTGAGCAATATGGACTCAAGGAAGTATTTAATGCTTATATGCGATTTGGCGGAATGCCCGGTATTACTGATGTGGGGCTTGATCAGGAAAAGGCGCTTGTTCTGTTGGATGGTATTTACTCTACTGTTGTTATACGTGACATATTGGAGCGGGAAAACCGCCGTGGGCAGAAACGGATCACTGATCCGGTGCTTCTTCGTAAGATCATTCTCTTCCTGGCGGACAATATCGGCAGCAATATTTCTATATCCTCAATCGGTAATGTTCTTGTGAATGAAGGGCTTTTGGAAGATGGCAAACGTAAAGGAACACCAAGTGTCCATACCGTTCAGGCATATGCTGGGGCGTTGCTTGAATCTTACTTTTTCTATGAAATCAAACGCTTTGATATAAAAGGCAAAGAATATCTTCGTACACTTGGAAAATATTACATTGTAGATATCGGTTTGCGCAATTATCTGCTCGGCTTCCGTAACCGGGATACCGGTCACGCACTTGAGAATGTAGTGTATTTTGAACTATTGCGTCGCGGCTATGATGTGGCAATCGGCAAGGTAGATAACGCAGAGGTGGATTTTGTTGCAGTCAAAGCAACGGACAAGCTATATATTCAAGTGACTGAATCTATGACAAGTGAAGATGTGCGAAGAAGAGAGCTTGCGCCATTGCAGAAGATAAATGATAACTATGAAAAAATTATTCTATCAATGGATACAGGATTGGATTCCTCCTATGAGGGCATCAAATCCATAAATATCTGTGAATGGCTGCTTTATAAATAAACTTTCAAGGTGCTGTCAGGAATATGACAGCACCTCTGCTTTAAATCAGCCTGCTTCGAATCATCCGCGGGAACAACTGCTGACCTTCATTTTGGACACGGGTAATATCGTTGAACTCTGCGTAATAGCACCCGTCCAAACAAAAACCGTTTTCTGCTGCAAAGCGATTCATTGTTTCTATCGTATCCGTCAGCCACTGTTTGACAGCATTAGCTGACAGGTCATAGAGACAAAGGTATTTCCCACCAGAGGCACAAAATTCTCCGTCTTCCCGCTTTTGGTAGAGAAACTGTTCTCCATCTCCAATAAAAAGCCCGGTATGAAGGCCGTCTGTCAGATAATTGACCACAAAAGGCGGCTTTCGTCCTTCTGGCAGCAGCCGCGAAAACCGCATATCATCCCATGTAAGAATCTGAAAGCCCTTTCCGCCATACTGTTGAAAGGATCGATTTTCTTCCAACACGCCGGTGAGCATCGCCTTCCTGCGCTGAAGCAGTTCCATGCAGCGGTCGATCTCCCTGCTTTGTGTCTTCAGCATATGCCCCAATTCCTCTGCAGATCCACATTCTTGATATTGTTTTATTTCCCGCAATGGAAGCCCAAGATCCCGCAACACAGCAATAAGCGCCAGCTGATCCAGTTGAAGCAGCGAATAATACCTATAACCGTTTTCTGCTACATAGGCTGGTGAGAACAAACCGATTTCATCATAATATTGAAGAGTCTTGCGGTTCGTTTTGGCAATTTGGGCAAACTCGGTAATCTTGAATAATCCCTCTGACATTTTGATTCCCTCCCTTGACTGTCCTGTTACCGGATAGTTTATAATCATCATATCACAGACAACAAAGGAAGTATATTTTTATGGAAAAAATTGACCTGTTAGAGGGATCAGTTAGAAAAACTATTCTTCGATTTTCGATCCCAACGATCTTAGGCATGGCAGCTACACAGCTTTATACTGTGGCGGACACCATGATCATCGGACGATTCATGGACAAATATGCGTTGGGGGCAGTGTCAAATGCATTCACTGTGCTGGCGGCTTTCCTGTTCATTTCCGGTGGCTTAGAGTTGGGGGGTGGACTGCTGACAGCCTCCCTAAAGCCCAAGCTGGAGCAAAAGGAATTGAGCGGCCTTATCTATAATATGCTGTTTTTGGATCTGGTCATAGGACTGCTCATTCTTGGCGGCGGGCTGTGGGGAATGAAGCAGTTTCTGCTTCTTATCAACACCCCATCGGAAATCATGGACTCTGCGATGCTCTATGGCCGCATCTACCTGCTTGGCCTGCCCTTTGTTATGTTGTATGATCTATCCCGCGAAATCGTAATCAGCTGCGGTGAATCCCGTATTCCACTTTTTGCGGTGTTGGCCTCATCCGTGCTGAACATTATCCTTGACCTGGTTCTGGTTGGTCCGCTGGGTGTAGTAGGCGCTGCCGCCTCTTCTGTACTTGCCCAAGTGTTAGGCTGCCTGTTTATGCTGGCGTATTTGCGCCGTACTGTGCTCTCCTGCGGCTTTCATCTCCATTTTTTGAAGAAGCAATATTTCTGGAAAATTTTGCATCTCTCCATACCGAACATACTGCAGCAGATAGCGCCGCCTGCCGTGGCGCTTGTCAAACAAGGATTGTTAGGAACACTTGGTGTGGCGGAAATTGGCGGTTTTACCTGCTCAAACAAACTTTTTACACTCATGATGATGCCGGTCTATGGCCTCAGCCAATCGCTTGTAGTATTTATCGCACAGAATAATTCTGCAGGGGCTGCGGACCGTGTTCGGTCAAGTATTCGAGAAACAAGGAACTTGATGCTGGCCTATATGTCGCCAGTAATGCTCTCATGTCTGCTGTTGAACCGGCAGCTCCTATCCCTGTTTACTGATGATACGTCTGTGATCCGGTGCGGCTCCATGCTTCTGGCGTTCGAATCCTGGACCTACGTACTGACTGCCATAAAACATCTGCAAGAGGCACGTCTGAGGGGACAAATGAGGATGGGGCTGTGGCTGATTTCCAGTCTGCTGCCCATGGGCATTAATATTGCCTGCTGCCTGATGCTTGTACCAAGGTTTGGATATTCCGGTTTCTATCTGTCCACCTTTGTGTCTGCACCATTTGGCCTGATTCTGGCTATGATCTTAGTAAAATTCAGCAGAGCTGACATATGAAAAAATTGATCTGNCGAAAAAATCTCTTGACGGCCGGTCTGAGATAAGATACACTCTTTGACAAACAATAAAGAAAATGCTAAGAAGAGAAACAGTACATGTCTATCTGATTTCAGAGAGAGGGTGTTTGGTGNGAACCCTTATGAAGANNACATGGAAGGCGTCTTGGAGCAGCGGAGTGAATAAAGTAGCTTCCGACGGAAAATTCTACCGTTAAAAGGAATNTAGTATAAGATGTTGAATCCGTACTATGANAAAAGNGCAGATGNTTATCTGAATTTAGGTGGAACCGCGGTTATATTCGCCCTAAGTGTATTAATTTACACTTAGGGCTTTTTTATTCTNCNCCCGGCATGAAATGAAAGATTCNCAAGACAATTCTTTACCATTTTCNAAATNAANAGAAAGGTNAGGTANTTTAAGATGAAGAGACGNAATTTTACAATGGANGAAGTAGTNTCATACTGCAATCAGTATGGTTTNATTTTTCAAGGAAGTGAGATNTATGGCGGACTCGCCAANACCTGGGATTACGGTCCTTTGGGAACACGATTAAAAAATCAGGTTAAAGANGCCTGGAGNTATTATTTTATTCANATGCGNGAAAACAGCTATGAAGTAGATGCGGATATCCTTATGAATCCAAAAGTCTGGGAGGCAAGCGGGCATCTTGCCGGATTTTCAGACCCATTGCTTGACTGTAAAGAATGTAAGATGCGACATAGAGCTGACAATTTGATTCAGGACTATGACAAAAGTGTCAATGCTGATGCTATGTCACAGGAAGAAATGATTGCATTTATCCGTGATAACCATGTNCCTTGNCCNGTATGCGGANAGTCANATTTTACAGATATCAGACAGTTTAATCTGATGTTTGAAACCAAAAGAGGTGTGACTGAGGACAGTTCCAGCCAAATCTTCCTGCGGCCTGAAAATGCCCAGGGCGAGTATGTAAATTATTTGAATGTAATGCGCTCTATGAGAGCCAGATTGCCATTCAGCATAGGCCAGATNGGTAAAGCTTTTCGTAATGAGATCACNCCGANAAATTTCACTTTCAGGACTATTGAATTTGAACAGATGGAGTTTCAGACTTTTTGCAAGAAAGGTTCCGACAGTGAACTCTACCAGTATTTCAAAGAATACGGAATAGAATTTTTTAAAAGCCTTGGTTTACCTTCAGAAAAATTACGNTTTCATGATCATGACAAATTAGCGCATTATGCAAAAGAAGCATGTGATATTGAATATCAGTTTCCATTTGGATGGGGTGAAATCAACGGAACTCATAACAGAACTGATTTNGATCTTACACGGCATCAGGAATATTCCGGAAGATCAATGGAATATTTTGATGAAACCACAAAAGAAAAGTATATNCCATATATTATTGAATCNACTTATGGATTAGACCGTATNGTATTGGCATTGCTGTTTGAAGGCTTACANGAAGAACAGATCAGTGATACAGACAGCCGGATTGTGTTTAATATTAAACCATCTCTTGCNCCTATAAAAATCAATATTCTTCCTCTGATCAAAAAGANGCATGCCGCAAAAGCCAGAGAATTATATATGATGCTNACAAAATATTGCATGGTGCAATATGAAGAGTCTGGAAGTATTGGAAAGAGATATCGCAGAGGAGATGCGGTAGGTATTCCCTATGCAATTACAGTTGATGATNCAACGCTGGAACAAGAAACTGTAACCGTCAGAAATAGAGATACTATGGAGCAATNTGTAATTCCGATTAACGGATTAATTAGTTTTTTGGCNGAAAAATCATTAATATAATTTATTTATCATATGGCTTACAGGGGCGAAATCATCTCGCCCCTATGTCCTCTAATGCAGAAACCATTGCTGCGAGAGTCTTCATAACAGCGTCAAAGTCCGTAAACAGATTCCGGAACAGACAATCAAGATTTTTCTCAAAGTCTGCCGGCAGAATCTCTGCGTGATCTTTTGCATATTGAACCATCCTCTTTTCGCCCGGATGGGTCAGTTTGTTCCATGCAAANATAATATCAAANTATGACTCCANAAAAGCCGCAGTCCTATGATTGACACTNACCAAATCNTTNCGNGCNGCAGCCTTTTTGATCTGAGAATCATATGAGGGAAGATTTCCTGTCAGAAGACGCATATTCTTACTGACAATATTGTCCCTNAGNTCATCAGGATAAGGGATCTGATACCTGCTTTGCAGATTTGTCAGCTTNCCGGTCTTGTCAAAAAGNATCCGGCTATGCAACAGATTGTGCCACATACAGGTTGTATAACCGTTGTACGCAATATGNTCATCAACAACTGAATGAANNANNTNCNAAAAATCTTCAATATTCCTGTACAGAATATCAATATCCACTCCATCTTTCAGGGTACAGTCATCTTCCAGCTCCCAGAAAGAATTTCCAATCTCCATATACNGGCAGCNNTNTTCTAAAATAGNCTTCCGNACTTCTTCACCCGGTATACCNGTGCAGTAAATGTACAGATCATAGTCTGACTTTTCATCATAATTTTCGCCGGCTCTTGATCCCCCCAGAGCAATAGCTTCCACTTCCGGAAGCGCCGCGAATTCATTCCATAATAATTTGAAATACATACTTTTCCTCCTTTTCTTTCATTCTCACAGCTTCTGCATCCAGTTCTTTTTTCTGAATATTGCCAATGAAATAACCACGCGCACACACTCTTCCATAGACAGTATAAAATAAACCGCTGCAATAGGCAAATGAAGCACAAAAGCAGAAAACAGCCCAAGAGGTACGCCAAATATCCATGTACCGATCAGATCAACTGCCATTATATAGGTTGTCCTGCCCCCACTCCTTAAAATTCCACCTAAAATCATATTCTGCACTTTTACTGGGGCAACAAAAGCGTATGCTATAAGCAGATACCCTGTTATCTGCCTTACATCATCTTCTACCTTAAAAATTAATACATAATATTTATGAAACACTATTACAAACACTGACAGTAAAATGGAACAGGCAAGCCCCGTATACATCAGTCTTTTGGAATCCTGATAAGCGCTCCCTATATCATCAGCCCCCAGCCTTTTGCCAATCATCACTCCAGCTGCCTGCGATACGCCGCTTAATGCTCCCATTACCAATGCCTGCAAAGGATTGGTCAGCGTCATAGCAGCGAACGCTTTTGTTCCCACATGACCATAAATAGACGCATAGACGTTTTCTCCAAGACTCCAAAAAAATTCACATATAAGCAGCGGCATTAAAATAACCACATACTGCTTTATATGCACCTTGTCTGTCCTGATTACAAATGGAATTTTCCATGAATGTTTCTGGTACAAATGGAAAAATAATATAACTGTAATGATACAGCCTGATAACTGCGCAATTACTGACGCCCATGCAGCTCCTTTGACGCCCATTGCCGGAAATCCTGCATTGCCAAATATAAGCACGTAATTTAAAACAGTATTGGCTACACTGGCAAAAATGCCTGCATATAACGGTATCTTTGCTGCCTGTACGCATCTAAGATATGCAGATAAAATTGACGTGACTGCTACGGGTAGAAAACTGAGCGCATATATCCTCAGATACTCCACTCCTTCCTGTACCGCAACAACATCATTTGTGTATAACCCCAAAATCTGAACTGGCATGAACACACTTAATGAAGTAAAAAGCGCCACTAATATCAAAGATACTGTTAAATTTGTGTAAAAGCTTCGTCCTGCCTCTTTTATATCATCCTTCCCTATATATTGCGCTATCATAATGCCTGCCACAGATGCTACGGCAGCAATTACAACCGAATAAATGGACGCAAATTTTCCTCCTAACCCAATGCCTGCAATACTGATGCTTCCAAGCTGCCCTGTCATAATCTGGTCTACCACAGAAAAAGAAGACTGCATCAGACACTGTAATGTTACGGGAACAGCAATTTGTAGCAATTCCCTTTGAAATTCTTTTCCGCCTCCCGTCATTTTCGGTTTTCTCTTTTCCATCTTATTATTCCTCCAATCTACGTTAAAGCAGTTGTATTAATAATAAAATGAACTATGACAAATCGCAAAGGTTAAACGCGTAACCCATGCCAAAATTCAGTTGCAATTTTTGTGCAATTTTACATCATCCACTGTATCGCGCTCTATGAGAGTTACAGGAAGTAATACGTTTTTCTCCCTGCATACGCCATCTTTTAACTGTTTTAGCATTTGAAGCGCCAAAGCCGCCCTTTCATTGTAATCCTGTTTTATCGTAGTTAGCGGCGGTACGAACTTTTCACATTCCCTCGCGTTATCAAACCCGATCACCGACATATCCGTCGGTACGGACAACCCCACACTTTTCAGGAATTGGATAAAATCCATTGCATAATAATCAGATACTGCAAAAACTGCTGAATATTTTTTAATTTCTTCCAAATGCTCTCTGTAAAAAATAGTACGGGCTTCCTGCTCCATAGGAATAACCATCAGCTCTGCTCTTGGAAGTTCACTTTTTAAGCCCATAAACCTTTCCAAATCCATGCAGCTATTGTTATCCGATATGCAAAGCACATCCCTGTGTCCCCTGCTTTTCAGATAATGTCCGGCCTGAACTCCACCATCAAAATGGTTGACCTCAATATTTACAAGATTTCCGGAACTTTCCATGTATCCATCGTAAACCACAAAAGGAATATGCATCTGTTCCCTCAGTTTCTTATAATCATGTTCACAAAAACCAATCAACACCATGCCCTCCATATTCCACATGGAAGCAAACTTTGGGATTTCACTCCATTTTCCGGTTACTTTGAGCATAAGGAATTTATCTGCCTTCTCCATCTCTTTTGACAGTGCATTTACCGATGCAGAAATAAACTGATCTTCCAGTGTATGCCCCTCATATTTCTCATGGTCATTGATAACCACCCCAACAATTTTAGAATCATTCTGTGCCAAAAGTATCCCCGCCATATTCGGAATATACTGGCGCTTTTCCAGAAGCTCCTGCACACGCTTGACTGTTTCGTCCGATATTTTCTTTGTTTTTCCATGAATCACATTCGATACAGTAGCAGTGCTCAAGCCTAATTCTTCAGCAATATCAGCAATCCTTACCTTTACTTTTTCCATACACATCAATCCTCTTAATCAACCATTCTTCAATTTTATTATAAGTAAAAATTCTTTGTCTACAAGGGGAAGGTCCTGCCAATTTAGTCTATACGTTCTGTCGCTGTGTTACTTATTTAGTTGTAATTATGATAATGTTTTTTAGACAAACTTGAAATTTAATCTCTTCTGTAGTTTACAAGAAAACTTTCTACGTCTGATATGTGTTGATTTAAAACTGCATTATATACATCAATACTGGTATATTGGTCAAAGGAGTACATTTTACGAGAAATTAGTTCTCTTTTTAAGGAAATAATATGTTCTTTTGAGTTCGGCTGCTCTTTTACCTGCCGTATAATCTTGTCACAATAATCTTCAGCCAGCCTTATTGTGTTTTTATCAAAAAACCATAAATCTATATTCCAAAGCTGATTTTCAATAAATGTCTCGAACCCTTGAAACCAAACTGTTTTATTTTCAGAATTGATTTCCTCCTTTGCCTCATACCATGTAGGGCGAAACCTATCTATGATAAATTTTGATAAGTGATACAATTGGTCTAATGACATATTTTCATTCTCAATATCAATATCCAAATCATTCCATGCCATCATATTCATGCGATAGCTTCCAATAATATGAGGGGTTCCATATTTACTTAATTCCTCTAATAATCTACAATCATACAAAATATATTGTGCCTGTTCTTCTCTCGTCATATCCCTATCTCCAACTTCTGACTTGTATTTCTAACAGGATATCACAATCACATTCATATTTCTATCGAATTCACATTAAATTTCTTCTCCCTCACTTTTTAATAAATCAGAAAAAATTCTTGCAGACAAGACCGTTTTCAGGTAAGATAATCTAAAAATCCGTAAAAAAATAGGAGTGCTGAAGCACCCCATTTCCTAAACCCTCTTGCAAAGTCTGCAGTGTTGGTTTATAATCATCATAGAAGCCGAAGGATATTGCACGTCCGACGGTTGTTCAATCGGAAACTTATAAAGCGTAAAAATTACGGATTACAAGGCTATCCTCTATTGCAGTAGAAGATAGCCTTTTCCGTTACTTGCGGTTGTTTCTGTTGTCTAAGTATGTTAATGCTGCGAAAATGACCAACAGCAGTGTAAGTATCTCGAGTGTGTTCATACCGACCTCCTTTCCGTTTCCAGAAAGGACAACCGCAGACTATCCCCAGAACTCTTAAAAATCTGTAAGCAGCTTCCGCTTGCGCTCAATCATCTCGTCGATCTTCTCTATATAGAGAGCCACATCCTTCACATTATCGCACCGTTCGATCCGCCCGTCAGGATATACCCTTTTCGTAATCGAACCTGCCCCTAACGCCACGATGGTCTGTTTCTCCTCCATGATCAGAATATTGTAAATACCGAATTTTCCTTCTTTGGCATAGCCGGTATTTTCAAAATTACCGGACATGTTCTTCTGCCTGTATAGATAATAGGGCACCATGCCAAGCTCTGCAGCGCCTTTTGCTGCAATTTCCATAGTCCTGTCTGTATTGTTAAGAGCTGTAATACCATTCTCTTCAATCCACCGGTTCAATTTGGAAGCCCGCTTAATCGCAAGAGAATGTACCGTAATACTGTCAGGAGCAAGCTCTTTTACCGCTTCAATGGTGGCGCTTACATCCGCCTCCTCTTCTCCCGGAAGGCCTAAGATCAAGTCCATATTGATATTGGTAAAACCTGTTTCTCTGGCAAGATAAAAAGCTTCCCTTACCTGCTTAACAGTATGCTGCCTGCCTATCAGTTTTAAAGTTTCTTCCTTCATGGTCTGGGGATTGACGGAAATTCTGGTAACTCCCCACTTTTTTAATACTTCCAGCTTTTCTTTTGTAATGCTGTCTGCTCTTCCTGCCTCAACGGTAAATTCCTTTACATGGGAAAAATCAAGAGTAGTCTTTAATTTAGANAGTAANCTGTCAAGCTCCTCCGCTTCCAGGGTCGTAGGCGTTCCTCCTCCGATNTAGACTGTATCCANAATCTTATCTNTATAGATATCTGCCGTAAATTCNATTTCNTTTTCCAGAGCAGTCAGATACTCCCCTATTCTCTTTTTCCATGATACGATAGGAAATGAGGTAAAGGAACAGTATAAACAGGTAGTAGGGCAAAANGGAATNCCNATATACAGNCTGTAACCGTCCTTATAATGAAGNGTAGATANAAGTTCCTTTTCTCTTTTTGCAATCTCAATAGAAAGAAGCCCTTTGGCATCACTGACAAAGTAGGTTTCCTTCATATAACCTAGAATATCNTCTTCTTTTCTGCCCTCTTCCAGCANCNTCATAGGNATCTTGGTGGGNCTGATGCCTGTCAGTGTTCCCCAGGGAAGGGATCTGCCTGTCAGCTCNGACAGNGTTNNGTAGATCAGCTGTTTTAAGCAGTTCTTAACTTCAGGNCGTTCCATATCAGGNGANANNTTTATACTTTTTCCGCNGAAAGAAGNNCTGTTTNCNTCTTTNTCTGTACTGACTATTCCTAANGTAATGATCTCACTATCAAAATTAAGCGAAAGACCGGGATACCCTTGNGATGAANNANAAGGCGCANCTTCNTCCNCCACATACACTTTTACATCACATTNAGGATAAAAAGCTTTCACAAGAGAATGAATATCATATTCAAACCCCGGCCTGCTTATNGATACTGCAATCAAATTCTGTTCCATTTTCTTTCCTCTGTTATTGTTTTCCNTATTTTCTATCTGTTTTTGTTACTCAACTGTAACCACCTTGGCAAGGTTTCTGGGCTTATCTACATCAAGGCCTTTATCCAAAGACACATAATAAGCGATCAGCTGTAATACAATGGAAGCGGGCATNACCATAAACTCATCTGCCATNACAGGCAGTCTGAAAATNCTGCTCCAGATCTTTTCCTGCTCCAGCATTTCACTGCCTTTGATCAAAAGAATGACTTTGGCACCTCTNGACTGTACTTCCTTGATGTTGGAAAGCTCCTTNCTTTTCAGCTTATCCTGTGTCACCACTGCGATTACNGGGGTTTCCGGAGTNATAAGCGCAATGGTGCCGTGCTTTAACTCACCGGAAGCATATGCCTCCGAATGAATATAGGAAACCTCCTTTAATTTAAGGGATCCCTCCAGCAGAATAGAATAATCCANACCTCTTCCTATCATAAACACATCTCTNGCATTCAAGATNGTATCAGCAATATGNTGTATTTCTTCCTTCTGCGCAAGCACTTCTTCCATCACNCTGGGAACACGCATAAGCTCAGCCATGTATTTNGAAGTCTGTTCCTCATCCCATANTCCTCTTGCTATGGCCATTCGGGCTGTNANNAGATACAATACCGCCAGCTGNGTAGTATACGCCTTGGTACTTGCNACTGCGATCTCAGGNCCTGCATTGGTATAAATAACNTGTTCGCTTGCTCTGGCAATGGACGCTCCNTTTACATTGACGATAGAAATACTGGGAGAGCCGCATTTTCTGGCAAATTTCAGTGCCTCTAATGTATCAATGGTCTCACCGGACTGAGAAATAGCGATCACCAGGGTCTTATCGTCCACTACCGGATCATTNTACATAAATTCNGAAGCCATTACCACATCCACATGAATACCGATNATAGATTGGATCAGNCTTTTACCTACAAGCCCCGCATGCATNGCNGTACCGCAGGCGATCACGCAGATACGCCTGCACTGCGAAAGCATACTGTCTTCAATACCCTCTGCCGACAGATCCGGCNTNCCGTCTTTGATCCTNGGAAGTATGGTATCCTTAATGACTCCCGGCTGTTCCATGATTTCTTTTTCCATATAAAAAGGATAGCCGCCNTTGTCGCTTCGACTTACATCCCAGTCTACAGTCATCCATTCTATATCGGCTTCATCGCCGGANAGNTCANACATTTCTATACTGTCCTTTGAAAGGCATACTACATGCAGTTCCGGCACCACAAAATAACGTGTTGTAAAGGGTACGATCGCAGCCACATCAGAAGCAAGGATCGCACCGTCGTCTGTACATGCCGCCACAATAGGGCTGACATTTCGTATGGCAAAGATCTTACCCGGTATGTCTTCAAAAATAACCGCCAGTGCAAAAGTACCCTTCAGCTTCAGTACNGTCTTTCGAATGGCNGAATAAGGATCTCCTTCATAAAAACGGGAAAGCACTGCCGCTGCCACNTCACTGTCCGTCTGCGAAAGAAGTTTTCCGTCCAAGCGATACTCCTCAGTCAGTTGTCTGTAATTTTCGATGATACCATTATGTATGACGGTGACCTTGCCGAAACGGTGNGGATGAGCATTCTCATCGCACACNCCGCCGTGTGTCGCCCATCTTGTATGTCCGATCCCGCAGTGTCCCGATACATTTTCCTTAGCACACAGATTTCGCAGATCCTTTACTCTTCCCGCACATTTNANTATTCCGGTCTGCTCGTTTTCTCTTGAAAGTGCTATGCCTGCACTGTCATAGCCTCTGTACTCCAAAAGTTCAAGTGCATCCAGCATGATCTTGCCCGCATCTTTGGTACCTGTATATCCTATAATTCCACACATATATTATTTTCCTCATCTTTCTATNTTCATTTCATATTTATTTTCAATTCATATTTTTTACTACAGATTCTTTTCCGCTATACCGTATTTGTTTTGCAGTNACCTGCATATTTGCCGATATATCACGCACCGGAAATGTACGGAAGGGCATCCGCCGAATTTTCGATAACCCTTCTCCTCGTTATCCTTTAAATGCCGCTGCATCAAAGGCTCTGGCGCTAAATGAGGAAAACAATAACAGTTAAATTCTTTTTAATTTTCAAGGTGCACTGGAAACATTATACACAAAACCACATATATTGTAAAGTGGCGGGTTTCCCCGCCACTTCCAGACTATATAGAATCTTTATTCATATTCTGCAAATTCGCCGTATTCTTCCCAGATATTGCATACCCAGGTCTTACCCTGATTGAAGATGATCTCATCACCGTTTTCGTCGTAGAACTTAGCCGGCGTTGCATCTCCGTCATAGCGTTCCCATTTTCCTTTTATGACTTTGCCGCCGGTAAATACAATAGCATCCCCTTCGCCGTGCACNCCAAAGGCAAGATAATCATGATCATCTCTGACTTCCCCGTGACAGTACTGAAATACTACATTGGATACAGTAAGCTGGTTTCCATCAAGTTCATCGATCTGTTCCTTGCCATCCTGATAGCGATAATACAGCCCTTCATCCTCATGATATTCAAAATAAGGGTTATAAGCACCGTAGCCGCCCTTGTTTCCTTCCTGGCCGCCTGGATAGATCATAGTAGCGTCAGATGCATCTTCATAATTCTCCTGGGCCTTTACGCCTTCTGCTGCAAATGTAAAGGGCGGCACATATGCGCTGTCATAATCCCAGTCATATCCAAGGCGCGCTGCAGACTCCAATAATCCGTCAATAAACAGATAACCTCTGAATTCATCTGCATAACCGGGACGTTCTATTCTGTCAAAAGCTTCGTGAGCCGGATTATAAATTCCTGCCACCCCTGCACTGATGTTCTGCACCGTATCACGGTTGATCAGCTCCTCTACATAAGGTCTTGCCAGTCCCCAGTTACAGTAGATCGCTTCATAACCCATAGCCACATAAACAAAATAATCACGGCTGCTCCTGACAGGCCCTATCCTGTCAAGATCGTCAAAATCTTCAAATACTGCCATCAGTCTGGTAATACGTCCCTCTACCGGCGCTTCATATATGATGCTTGCTTTCGAAATACCGTATTGAGGCATAGCCGGTGCATTATTGGGGATCATTACTGCGATCGGACGTCTTGTTACCACATCCTCGTCTTTCCATTCTCCGGTCAGGTAGCTCTGCATCTGACCGTTTACTGTTTCCCTGTCGGTGATCACAGAAAAGCTCTCCGGCGTAGGTTCCGGCGTCTCCTTTACCTCTTCCGGTATTTCTTCCGTGTTCTGCTCTTCTTCTATTATTACAGGCGGCTGCTCTTCTTCCTTCTTTCCGCAGCCTGCAAAAGNCACTGCCATTGTCATTGATAATATGAATGCTGCTACAATCTTTTTCTTCATCTGTATCTCCTTTCTTCAAATGAGTTATATAAAACTGTTATTTTCTCTTTCATAGCCTATTGTGGTAGAGGCTCCATGTCCCGGAAATACCTTTACATCGTCAGGAAGCACCATCAATTTTTCCCGGATGGAACGCACCAGTCTGCTCATACTTCCTGTAGGGAAGTCCGTTCTTCCTACTGATTCCTGAAATAAAGTATCTCCACTGATCAAAATCTTATCCTCAGCAAAATAATAACAGCAGCTTCCGCCAGTATGGCCNGGCGTAGCTATTACGCTTCCCTTAATATTACAAATTTCAAATTCCTCTCCGTCTTTAAAAAGAACATCAGGGACCACCGTGTATGCCCTGCCAGCCTGGGCCGAAACATTTAATCCGGCATCGCCGCAAAGCTCNTTTTCCTCTTCGTAAGCATATAACTTGGCACCCGAAAGTTCCTTNAGTTTNGAAACGCCCCAGATATGNTCAAAATGTCCATGTGTCAGAAAAATGGCGCCTACCGTAAATCCTTTTTCCTTCAACGCTTCATAAATACGCTCTCCATGATCTGCCGGGTCAAAAAAGATCACTTCATTTTTTCCTTCTNCATATACAAAGTAACAATTTGTCTGGCATACACCCATAGTCAGCTTTCCGATTTTCAGATTTTCCATTTTTCTTCCTTTCTCAACCTGTGGTCCTTTCAATATCTATCACACTGTCAATGCCCTTAATTTTGTCAATGATGCGGTTCAGTTCCTGTCTGCTGCTGATTTCAAATGAAGTTGACAAGGTAGCCGTTCCCTGTTTATTCACTCTGGTATTCATAGCCAGAATATCAATGTTCTTTTCTGTCAACGCCTTAGAAATATCCGCAAGAAGTCCGTTCCTGTTATTGGCAAAAATATTGATCTCCACAAGATATTTGCCGTTTTCTTCACCCGGCAGATTCTCCCATTCCGCATCAATAAGCCGCTCTCTTTCCAGCTCGGGCAGATTTAAAATATTAATACAATCGGTACGGTGAATGGAAACTCCCCTTCCTCTTGTAACAAATCCCACAATTTCATCGCCTGGAACCGGAGAACAACATTTAGAAAAACGCACTGCAAGATCATGTATTCCTTTGACTACAATGCCGCTTTGGGATCTCATCTTTGCAGCAGACTGACTATTCTGGGCATTTTGAGCGTTTTCGGCCACTTGAGCAAGAATCTGCTCATTGGTCATCNCCATTTTATGATCTTTGTCATAAAGTTCCATCATCTTATTGATGATCTGGCCTTCTTTCAGGCCGCCATGGCCTATCGCAGCAAGCACTGCGTCCCAGTTTTTGAAACCGTACTTGCGCATGATGGATTCCATATACTCCGGTTTCATAAGACTTGGGACATTAATCCCTCTTGCCCTGCAGTAACTATTTAAAAGTTCTTTACCTTTAACTATATTTTCTTCTTTAAATTCGTTTTTAAACCATTGATTTATTTTACTTTTGGCTTGTGTACTCTTGACTACATTCAGCCAGTCCCGGCTGGGCCCCTTGGAGTTCTGGGATGTCAGTATTTCGATCCGGTCGCCNTTCTTAATCTCATAATCAATAGTCACCAGTTTNCCGTTGACTCTGGCTCCGATCATTTTATTGCCCACCGCACTGTGAATNCTGTAAGCGAAGTCGATAGGCGTNGAACCGGCAGGCAGGTTTTTTACNTCACCGGTAGGAGTAAAGCAGTACACACTGTCTGAAAACAGATCCAGATCACTTTTTAACAGATTCATGAATTCCTTATTATCGGACATGTCTCTCTGCCATTCCAGAATCTGGCGCAGCCATGTCAGCTTTTCTTCCTCTGACCTGTCTGCCTTTTTGCCATCTGAAGCTTCCTTNTACTTCCAATGGGCGGCAATACCGTATTCTGCTGCTTTGTGCATTTCAAAAGTCCGGATCTGGATCTCAAAGGGCTGGCCNTTGGTTCCGATCANCGTAGTATGCAGAGACTGATACATGTTAGCTTTNGGCATAGCAATATAATCCTTGAAACGTCCCGGAATGGGTTTATACATTTCATGGATCACGCCCAGNGCTGCATANCAGTCCTTTACCGTATCTACAATAATGCGGACTGCAAAAAGATCATANATCTGATCGATGGTCTTATTCTGGTTCTTCATTTTCTTGTAAATACTGAAAAAATGNTTTACACGTCCGTCNATCTGNGCTCTGATACCGGCATTTTTAATATGCACACTGACTTCATCTACAATGCCCTGAATATATTTTTCACGTACGCTTTTCCGTACTGCGATCTTATCTACCAGATCATAATATGCTTCCGGCTCCAGATATTTCAAAGACAGNTCATCCAGCTCTACCTTGATCTTGGATATACCAAGTCTTTGTGCGATCGGCGCATAGATCTCCATAGTCTCTTTTGCAATGCGCTGCTGGCTTTCCGGTTTTTGATATTTCAACGTTCGCATATTGTGCAGCCTGTCTGCCAGCTTGATCAGAATAACCCGGATATCCTTTGCCATGGCAAGAAACATTTTACGCAGATTTTCTGCCTGCATTTCAAACCGGTCCGGCTTATCTCCTTCTCCCATAAACTGGAGTTTCTGCAACTTGGTGACACCGTCAACCAAAAGCGCTACATCATTTCCGAATTCTTCAACAATCTCCTCCTCTGTCATTATGGTATCTTCCACCACATCATGAAGAAGACCTGCCGCAATGGTTTCCTTGTCCATTTCCAAGTCTGCCAGAATAATTGCTACATATAAAGGATGAATGATATAAGGCTCTCCTGATTTTCTAAGCTGATCCTTATGAGCCATATCCGCCACGTGATAAGCCTTTTCGATCAGGGAAATATCATCGGAAGGATGATATTTCTTCACACGAAGAATCAGATCTTCATAAAGCTGTTCGGGACTTTGAAATTCCTGAATGGCTTCGATCCTTCCATCATCAATCACTACTTCACTTTTTACTGTTTCTTTTCCTTCTTCTGTCATAAAGTCTCACCTTCGTCTGTAGTTGTATCCTACTTTTATGGCATATTGAATTTATTATATATTTTTTTATGAGTATAGTCAATGTTCATGCCCATAAATACGCACTTCTTCTCAAGCCCTCCGCCTTTCAAACTGAGCCGAGTGCAGCGCATAATAAAATCCTTTCTGCCCAAGGAGCTGCTCATGAGTGCCCTTTTCTACCACAGTTCCGTCTTTTACCACCAGTATCATATCCGCATTCTGTATGGTAGAAAGTCTGTGTGCAATGACAAAGCATGTCTTATCCTCCATTAGATTCCGCATAGCTTTTTGAATCAAAAGCTCTGTTCTTGTATCTACATTGGATGTGGCTTCATCCAAAATAAGCATTTTTGACTCGGACAGCATGGCCCTTGCTATCGTGAGAAGCTGACGCTGTCCTTTGGAAATATGAACGCCGTTATCGGAAAGCAGAGTATCATACCCTTTCGGAAGACTCATGATATAAGAATGAATCTCGGCAGCTTTCGCAGCTTCTATCACTTTTTCCATCGTGATATTTTCATTCCCGTAAGTCAGATTTTCAAAAATAGTACCATGAAACAGCCATGTATCCTGAAGGACCATGGAATAGGCTCCTCTCAGACTGTCTCTCTTAATGCCGTAAATATCTTTATCATCCAGCAGTATCGTCCCCGAATCAATATCATAAAACCGCATCAGCAGATTGATCACAGTTGTTTTTCCCGCTCCTGTCGGCCCTACAATAGCGATCTGTTTTCCGGCAGGCGCTTCCAGATCAAAATCGTGTAAAACGGGCTGTCCTTCCTGATAAGAAAAATTCACATTTTTAAGCGCTACATCTCCATATACCTCTCGTAAGATCTCAGCACTTTCCGTATCCGGTTTTTCCGGCAGTTCATCGATCAGCCTAAAAACTCTTTCCGCCGCCGCGAAAGCGGACTGAAGCTCACCGATAATATTGGCCATTTCATTAATGGGACCAGAAAACTTTCTGGAATACTGGATAAAAGAAGACACATCTCCCAGTCCGATCTTTCCATACAGGAACAACAGAGATCCTACCACACTGATCAGGGCCATGGAAACATTATTCATAAAGTTAACGGAGGGTGCCGATAAAGTTCCATAATATTCTGCTCTGGTATTGGAATCTACCGAATCCGCATTTTTCTTTTCAAAAACCGCAATGACCTCCTGTTCCCTGCCGTATGCTTTAGTAGTCTTCTGCCCATTCAGCATTTCCTCTACATAGCCGTTTAATTCACCCAATTTACGGGATCTTATCCTGAAAAGCGGTCTGGAACGGCTGGTCACAAACCTGGTCAGAAAAACGGTCGCAGGAATCGTCACCACAAAGATCAGCACCATAGAAGGCGCTATGGTCAACATCATAATAAACGAAAACAATACCGTGATCGCACTTTGCAGGATCTGAAGGAAATCCCCTGCCAGAGACAGGTTTACCGTATCGATATCATAAGAAACAACACTTATGATATTTCCTGTCTGATACTTATCAAAAAAGGATACCGGAAGCTTTGCAAGGCTTTCAAATACATCTTTTCGCATCTGATAAATTACATTTCTGGTAAGTTTTATGGTAAGTAATGACAAAAAATAGTCAAATACAGCCGAAAGCAGATAGAACGCAGCCATCAGTCCTGCATAGTAAAAGACTTTTTCAAAATCCACGCCGCCCTTTTTCGTCCCTATGGCGTCAATGGCTTTTCCGGAAAGTCTGGGTCCTGATAAAGATAAAATATTTGATAAAAACATGCATAGAGATCCTGCGATCAGTATTATCTTATATTTGCTTAAATATTGCCATAACCGCAGCAGCAAGTAACTTTTAGATGATTTTTTCATTCTCAATATCTCCCTGAATTCTTAAGTACAGTCTATTCTGTCATGCCTGCCTGCAGTTCATAAATCTGGCGATAAATTTCACAGCCGGCTAAAAGCTCTTTATGGGTGCCGCATCCTATACACTTACTGTCTTCCATGACCAGTATATGATCCGCTTCCTGAATAGAACTGATCCGCTGTGCGATCATGATCGTAGTTGTTTCCGAAAAATGCTCCCTTAATGTCTTTCTTAAAAGAGCATCCGTCTGATAATCAAGCGCCGAAGATGCATCATCCAGTATTAATATTTCCGGAGACGCCGCCAGAGCCCTGGCAATCATGATGCGTTGTTTCTGTCCCCCGCTTAAATTGTTGCCGCGGATAGCCACATCAGCATCCATATCTCCCTTTTTAGCCTGAATAAACTCACTGGCCTGGGCATAATCTGCCGCTTTTTCAATATCCTCTTTCGATATGCCTCTGAAATAGTCTACATTTTTTTCAATGGAATCCGCCATAAGATAATCGTTTTGAAATACCACTCCGAATTTTCTTCTGAGTTCTGTAAGCGGTATGGTCTTTATGTCTCTTCCGTTTATTAAAATATCTCCCTGATCCCTGTCATAAAACCGGAGAAGAAGATTTATCACTGTGCTCTTTCCGCTTCCCGTAGCCCCGATTATTCCAAGTGTTTCACCTTTTTTAAGGGCAAAACTTACATCTGTCAGGTTATTTCTTTTATGTAAATAAGAAAATGTTACTTTTTTAAATTCTACATGATATTCACTCTCCATACCTCCTGTGTATGGAAGGACCGGCATATCATCGGGAGATTCCAATATCTGCGTAATACGCCTTGCGGAAGCCATACCTTTGGAAAGTATCATAAATATTCTTGTCACACCCAGCATAGCGTTCAAAATAATCGTAAAATAACTTAAAAATGCAATAATGGTGCCTACTCCTGTTTCACCTTTCTGAACCAGAAAAGCGCCTGTAATAATGACCGCTGTCAGTCCCAGATTCAATACCAGTGTAGTAGCGGGATTACTGATAGCGGAAATACTTCCGGCTTTCTGTTCTACATCTGCCAGTCCTCCGTTAACTTTATCAAATCTGTTTTTTTCATATTCCGTTTTGGAAAGTGCCCGGATCACACGTACTCCTGTAATATTCTCCCGAAGTACACGCACCATATCATCCAACACCGACTGTTCC
This sequence comes from Lachnospiraceae bacterium, assembly GCA_014803415.1. GTDB lineage: Bacteria > Bacillota > Clostridia > Lachnospirales > Lachnospiraceae > Suilimivivens. Next base: position 5,889 of record JAAVBZ010000002.1, on the reverse strand, counting down.
TTATCATAAAGAGGAATGCTTTTACCGGTGATCAATGCCACGATCACTGCAATGACTGGCAGCGTTGCGATCAGGACCAGCGTCAGCTTAGGACTCATAGTCATCGTAATGCAGATGCCGCCCACAAGCAGAATAGGACCCCTGACACCGATCCTCTGCATTCTGGCAAACATACGATTAACATTATAAGTGTCGGAAGTAAGTCTTGAAACTACGGAAGGTACTGTAAATTCATCCATTTGGGCAGCGCTTAAATAGGACACTTTGGTAAAAAGATCATATCTCATTTTTCTGGTCATTCCGCCCGCCGATACCTCCGCCATACGATTAGCTGTTATATTGGTAGTAACTGATATTACCGCACAGACGATCATGATCCCGCCCCATAGAAAAATCAATCCCTCATTCTTAAGCGGAACAATATCATCTATGATCCTGGCAAGCAAAGAAGGGATCAGAAGATCCATCAAAGCTGCCGCAAATTTCAAAAATAAAGTCAGTAACATATAGGGGCCGTAAGGTTTGATATACTTATAAATGCCGCGCATAAAAATTCACTCCATATTTTCATAACAAATAAGCCGATGTGCCTGATATATACCTGCATTAAACAAATATATATTATAGCACACCGGCTTTAAAAGTTGATAATTTAATTTTATTCGTTAATACAATAAACTCTAAGCACTTCGTGCATATCGTTAACCCATCGGGTAAAATCAAATGCGGTCCTATTTAGGGACCGCGCTTGATTTTCTTCCGATGGGTTACATCATTCCGCCCATTCCGCCGCCTGCGGGCATTGCAGGAGTGTCTTCTTTGATGTTAGCTACAACAGATTCTGTTGTAAGCAGTGTCGATGCAACGCTTGTTGCATTCTGCAGAGCGCTTCTTGTAACCTTAGCCGGATTTTCCTTCTTCTGTCATAAAGTCTCACCTTCGTCTGTAGTTGTATCCTACTTTTATGGCATATTGAATTTATTATATATTTCTTTATGAGTATAGTCAATGTTCATGCCCATAAATCCCACAGATATGTAAAAAAGAAACCGGACAGGCATGATGATACTTCTCCTGTTCGGTTCCCTTTTTTCGTAATGATCTATGTGTTTTTAATTCTTTCTAACCGGTCTGACGTATTTCCAATATCGTTCAGGGTCATGATAAAAGTAAAATACCCTGCCCGGCGTAGTGTCAAGGCAATAGCCGGATGCGCTGAAGTCAAAATTTTTCATCGCCTCTTCTATTTTTTGCTCAACACTTTGATTTTGGGTTTGAATGTCAAATGGCCCATGTTCAAATACAATATATTCTCCTTCCGGAACCTCCATCAGCTGCATCTGCTTTGGGATTTCTCCACAATAATCCGCAGGAAGACGTACGCCATAGCTTTCTGCCAACGGAATGCCCCAACTGCAGATTCTGCCGGTGGGCTCGTTAATATACGCCATGATCTGTCCACTCCCGCTATTGGCTTCGAGGCCGCCTGAATCGTCCAGCTTTCCTCCTATACTGTCAAGCAGTCCGCAAATTGTTTCGCAGTCCTGCCCCGGAATCTGACTTTGCTTTTGCCAGAAATCCCAATAACCAATGCTCTCGTAATTTCTGATGTGCAGAAATTTGTGCGCAGGTATTGTCACAAAATATACTTTTACATCGTTTGCAGTATTTTCCATACTTGTTCCTCCGATACTGATTAAGTAGCAATCAAGCGGTTTGATGATGGTACGAAGGACGACAGGAACAGGATTGCTGCGATATTCGCTGGGCGTTACCCCATAGGCTTCTTTAAAAGAACGAGAAAATGCTTCATGACTGGTAAAGCCGTAATCCAATGCAATTTCCAAAAAATTTTTTGATGTGTCCCGGACTTCTTTTAAAGCAAAAGCAAGAGTGCGATACCTTAGGTAATCCCGAAAACGCATTCCGGAAATTTCTCTGAATTTGCTGGAAATATAGAATTCAGAATACCCTAGCTTCCGTGAAAGAAATGAGAGTGTCAACATTTCGTCATGATGCTTTTTAATACATTCATCAATCTCTTCTACAATTGTTTGTATTAATCTATGCCATTCTCCCATTGCTTGCTGTCTTCCTTTTTGATTGCTCTATAACCATTATACCGGAGCAAGAAAAAATTTCTTGATCTCAATTGCAAAGATCAGTAGACGCTAAGCACTGTTAGGCTGTGAGACTCACATGCACGCGCTTCGCGCTCACTTGCTGCTTCGCAGCGGCATGTTCGTTAATACAGTAAACTCTAAGCACTTCGTGCTTATCGTTAACCCATCGGGTAAAATCAAATGCGGTCCCTTTTTGGGGACCGCGCTTGATTTTCTTCCGATGGGTTACATCATTCCGCCCATTCCGCCGCCTGCGGGCATTGCGGGGGTTTCTTCTTTGATATTGGCTACAACAGATTCTGTTGTAAGCAGTGTTGATGCAACGCTTGTTGCATTCTGCAGAGCGCTTCTTGTAACCTTTGCGGGATCAAGAATACCTGCTGATACCATATCTACATACTCTTCTTTCAGAGCATCAAATCCTACACCTACTTCAGCTTCTCTTACCTTGTTGATGATCACGCTGCCTTCCAGGCCTGCGTTAGCAACGATGTGGTAGAGAGGAGATTCCAGAGCCTTTAATACGATCTGTGCACCGGTCTTTTCGTCGCCTTCCAGAGTATCTGCAAGCTTTGCAACTTCCTTGGAAGCATGAATGTAAGCTGCACCGCCGCCGCAGATGATACCTTCTTCTACTGCTGCTCTTGTAGCTGCAAGAGCATCTTCAAGACGTAACTTAGCTTCTTTCATTTCTGTTTCAGTAGCAGCACCTACGCGGATAACTGCAACACCGCCTGCCAGCTTTGCAAGTCTTTCCTGAAGCTTTTCTCTGTCAAAATCTGAAGTTGTTTCTTCGATCTGTGCTTTAATCTGGCTGATTCTGGCACTGATCGCTTCCTTGTCTCCTTCACCGTCAACAATAACAGTGTTCTCTTTCTGGATCTTAACAGATTTTGCACGTCCCAGCTGATCCATTGTAGTCTCTTTCAGTTCAAGACCAAGTTCGCTGCTGATCACCTGACCGCCTGTAAGAATTGCAATATCCTCAAGCATAGCCTTTCTTCTGTCGCCATAGCCGGGAGCCTTAACTGCTACTACATTAAATGTACCGCGCAGCTTGTTAACGATCAGTGTTGTAAGTGCTTCACCTTCTACATCTTCTGCAATAATAAGGAGCTTTGCACCTGACTGAACGATCTGCTCTAAGAGAGGAAGGATTTCCTGAATATTGGAGATCTTCTTATCTGTAATTAAGATATAAGGATTCTCAAGAACTGCTTCCATCTTATCCATATCAGTAGCCATATAAGCTGAGATATATCCTCTGTCAAACTGCATACCTTCAACCAGATCAAGTTCTGTCTGCATGGTCTTGCTTTCTTCGATGGTGATAACTCCGTCTCCAGAAACCTTTTCCATAGCATCTGCAACTAACTGTCCTACTTCATCATCACCTGCTGAAATAGCGGCTACTCTTGCAATGTGCTCCTTACCGTTTACCTTGGAGCTCATCTTTGCGATAGCTTCTACTGCAGTATCGGTTGCTTTTTTCATTCCTTTTCTTAAGATAATGGGATTAGCGCCTGCTGCCAGGTTTTTCATACCTGCATTTACCATAGCCTGTGCCAGTACAGTTGCTGTTGTTGTACCGTCGCCTGCTACATCATTTGTCTTGGTAGCAACTTCTTTAACCAGCTGTGCACCCATATTTTCAAATGCGTCTTCCAGCTCGATCTCTTTTGCAATGGTAACGCCATCGTTAGTAATAAGGGGAGCGCCGAAAGATTTGTCAAGTACTACGTTTCTTCCTTTGGGTCCTAATGTTACTCTTACTGTATCTGCTAACTGATTTACACCTGATTCAAGTGCGGCACGTGCATCTGCGCCATATTTGATTTCCTTTGCCATTTTAATAGGCCTCCTTCTATATTTAATAAATTTAAACTTTTCAGGATTTTAAACCCCTTTTACTGAATAACTGCCAGAATATCATTCTGCTTGACAATAATATATTCTTCCTCTTCGATCTTTACTTCTGTTCCTGAATATTTGGAATAAATAACCTGATCGCCGACTTTTACTTCCATCTTAACTTCCTTGCCGTCTACCACTCCGCCGGGACCTACAGCGATCACTTCTGCCTGCTGAGGTTTTTCCTTATTCTGTCCGGGTAAAACGATACCTGACTTGGTAGTTTCTTCTGCAACTAACTGCTTTAATACAACTCTGTCTCCTAAGGGTACTAACTTCATTTTAACTGCCTCCTTCATTATGACAAAAAATAATTTTTCGATTCTGTTAGCACTCATTTGGTTTGAGTGCTAATCGCTAAAACTTATATTAATTTTATATGCACCTCTTTGCAAACGGTATCACAACCCGATTTATATACATTTGCTCTTGTTTTCTTTATTTTACACGATTTTTCTCTTTATATCTCACTTTTATCTCATAACGACGATTTAATAAATAGTTTATTTTTATAAAAATTTACTCCTTTTTCGATAAAGTGTTCTCATTAACTGCCTCACAAACAAGAATCTGTCTATTTGCTTTTCCGTTTTACGTCGTCCATTTCTGCAATAAGTTCAGCTAACGGACGATATTCACCGCCCCACCATTCAAAGACATGCATGCCTTCATCTTCAAGTATTGATTCTGTAAGTGTCATAACAGTCTTGTAGGTTCATCTAACTATCGCACACCATTCTTTCCCTCGGATGCTTTTACCCAGTATTATGATACTCCCGATTCGAGTATTTCTATTCTCGGAACGTCACAGTCTATCTCCATCCACGCCCCGGTAGGAAGTATAGTCATAGGCGTTCTGTGAATGTAATCCACATTTTCCAATATGACCATGTCCGGTCTGTGTACTTCCTTACAGATAACCTTTATGATTGTTTCCTCATTGTCCTCATCCAGCGGGCCTGTGATCACAGCTTTCGCCTTATCAAAAACTCCGGCCGCGGCAAATGCACGAAGTTCATGTAATCCGGCTAATTTACTGCCGTAAATGCTTCCGTGTTCCAACGCGATAATGGAATCTTTCCATATATCGGGACCGGGGAAATACTTCGTCCCCATTATCTGCCAAAGAGGGCCTCCGCAAACCGCGATAACATGGCCTCTGACCCTTCCGGACCCCTGCAATACCTTGTAGCCGGTTCCGGGTGTCCAGGGAATTATATCTTTCGGATCATCAATCTCATCATTATCCAAAAAGCGTTCATATTGAACTTCTTTCGATCCCTCTTTGACGGTGTATGTTGTAGTCCAGTCAATCGGTGTGTTCTTTTCCGCAGGTTTAATTTCGCCGATTACCTCATTTGAAAACAATGTCCGTCTGATTGCCGCTTCCGTATACTCATCAAGTTTCCCTGGCTGTGCGAGTGGAGTCAGAACAGTGGGACCGTAATAAGCACGGACGCCTGCATATGCAAAAACAGCCATCCATGTAGCAATATCGGAAAAACCCATAAATACCTTGGGATGATCATGAATGACCTGCGAATCGATATACGGAAGAACACGATAGGAATCATCTCCACCCTGATTACAGATAATCCCTTTGATGGAATCATCCTTCAAAGCCCACATCAAATCCTCGGCTCTTTTCTCAGGATGCTCATAAAGATACTCGCTCCCTCTAAGCGCATTGGGAGTTTCAACAACTTTTACATTAAAGATTTTTTCAAATCTCCTTTTACCCAGCATATACCGGGGAATCATATCTTCATCCCCGGCACGGCCACCTGAAATTGAAATAAATGCTACTGTATCACCCTCGTTCAATTTGGGCGGAATGATTAGATTTTTCATTTTG
>JAAVBZ010000001.1 GCA_014803415.1 Lachnospiraceae bacterium | reverse complement strand
CATACGGCATGTATGCTTTTGTAAAGCGGGACATAGGGAATTATATGCTGTTAAAGGTTCACTTTGTGTTTTTTGATTACGATGAACCTTTATTCTTTTTCCTGCTGGATTATATAGCGGTCATGAGTTTATTCATATTCGTTGGTCATTATCTGGCTGTTTTTTTGAGGCGGTATGGCAGAAAGAAAAAAGCATGAAGGCGGCGGGGCAATTCCGCTTTCTGGAATGTGGAGAAGTTGTGGGAAAATACGGCAAAGCCGACTTGACGGGGAAACGTTTATTGGAGGATGCTAATAGGTACCTCCGCACCTTTGAAGGGAAGTGGTAGATATTCGGAGAATGAAATGCCCGAATATGCAGTGTAGGAAGCGGATTGAGGTATTTGGAAAACACGTTTCGGGGTAGTTATAGCAGTATTTCCTAGATATTAAGATGAGATCTTAGGAGAATGTGTGCCGGAGATCCTCCACAATACATTAAAAAATGGTAAAGAAAGCGATACATACATTTTGGCGGGCGTACTGCGGTTCATGATAAATATGGATTGCAGTGCGCCTGCTGTTTTTATCTACGGCTGACAAAGATGCAGCCCTTTAGAGAGGGAGGGAATAACCTAAGAAAATAAAGAGCGTCATGCACACCCGATGAAAGTAGCCTGTGTGGCTGCATTTTGCCGGGTGTTTTCTATTGTTCAGAGAAAGGACAGGCCATCGCATATCCGAGTGATGGCGCCGGCAGGCTGCCGGGGAAGCCGGAACGAAATGCCGTCCCCAGGAAAGGGGATACCATGGGCATGGCACGAGCAGGGGACTGGCCGCCTGCACCCACGGCCAGACAATCTATTTATTCTTTACATACCGCAGCCTCAAGGGGGACTGCGGAATTTTTTTATTCGACACATTTCTATCTGTTTCCCAATAAGAATACAAAAAGACACATGGTTTTTATTTTAGGCGTACCAGGCACTCTGCCGGTGCGCTTTTTTTGCGCCCTGGAATGCGGGCATCGGCCACCGTTCAGGGGCCGTGCGCCGCCCCTCCGGTCTTGAAAATTGTTTAACCAAATTTCAAGACTGGAGGAAATCTGAATGAAAATTGAATATAAGGATGCGGTGACATTGACATGAAGAATAAGCAGGTCAGCATTACCCACCAGCTTATCTACAAAAATCTGGGAGAGGGGAGCAGGCTCTGTGTCACAACTCCCAAAACCGAAGCTGGCATAAGGGATATCCCCATGTCTGCAAGCGTGAGGAAAGCTTTTGAGAAGCAGAGGGAGTATCAGTTCATGATGGGGATAGATAGGGATTATGAGGTTGACGGTATGAAAGGCTTTATTTTCACCAGTAAGAACGGCCGCCCTTTACAGCCCAGCGCAGTCAACAACGTGCTTTACAATATCGTAGATGCCTATAATAAGCAGGAAGCGGCGAAAGCCAAGAAGGAACACCGCAAGCCGGAGATGATATCTGATGAAATCAGATGCAGAACCATACCCATACCCCAAAATAATTAAAGTTCGCCATGCACCTCGTGAACAAGTTCACTCGGTCACGGCTGTCGCCGTATCGCCTTATATTGTCATTCAGCCACTCGTGAGCAAGCTCCCGGTGTCTGATGGCAATATAAGACGGCATGGCTTATAGCTAACGTGAAAATTTTAGCACTCACCTCTTGACAGTGCTAACAACTAGTGTTATATTCACACTAGAACAACAAGTCAGCTGATCCCAGCAGAGAGGAGTGCTTATGAATATAAATAAATTTACGCAAAAATCTATGCAGGCCGTAGAAGGATGCGAAAAGCTTGCATATGAATATGGAAATCAGGAAATTGAGCAGGAGCATTTATTATACAGTCTTCTCACCATGGAAGATAGCCTGATCCTGAAACTGATCGAGAAGATGGAGATCAATCCTCAGTATTTTGTAAATAAAGTAGAGGAAGCTATCGGTAAAAGAACCAAAGTGCAGGGCGGAAAGCCATATGTAGGGCAGTATCTGAATCAGGTTTTGGTTTCTGCAGAAGATGAACTTAAAATTTTTGCAGATGAGTATGTTTCTGTGGAGCATCTGTTCCTGGCTATGATCAAATATCCGAACAAGGCGGTAGGGGAGCTGTTTAAGGAGTTTGGCATCACCAGAGAGCGGTTTCTGCAGGCGCTTTCCACAGTGCGGGGAAATCAGAGGGTAACTACGGATAATCCGGAAGCTACTTATGATGCCCTTGCCAAATATGGACAGGATCTGGTAGAAAAGGCCAGAGAGCAGAAACTGGATCCCGTTATCGGCAGGGACAATGAGATCAGAAATGTAATCCGCATTCTTTCCAGAAAGACTAAGAACAATCCTGTACTCATCGGGGAACCGGGTGTAGGTAAGACTGCCGTAGTGGAAGGACTGGCACAGCGTATCGTAAAAGGTGATGTGCCTCAGGGACTTAAAGATAAGAAAATTTTTGCACTGGATATGGGTGCGCTGGTGGCAGGTGCCAAATATCGGGGTGAGTTTGAGGAACGTCTTAAGGCTGTACTTGAAGATGTGAAGAACAGTGACGGACAGATCATTCTGTTTATTGATGAATTGCATACCATTGTGGGAGCAGGAAAAACCGACGGCGCACTGGATGCAGGAAATATGTTAAAGCCCATGCTGGCAAGAGGAGAACTGCACTGCATCGGGGCCACTACTCTGGATGAATATAGGCAGTATATCGAAAAGGATGCTGCTTTGGAAAGAAGGTTCCAGCCGGTTCTGGTAGAGGAACCTACAGTGGAAGACACTATTTCCATTCTCCGTGGATTAAAAGAGCGTTACGAGGTTTATCACGGCGTTAAGATCATGGACAATGCACTGGTCAGTGCGGCAGTGCTTTCTGCCCGCTATATCTCTGACCGGTTTTTACCAGACAAGGCCATAGATCTTGTGGACGAAGCTTGTGCTCTCATTAAAACAGAGCTGGATTCCATGCCTACGGAGCTTGATGAACTGCAGCGTAAGGTCATGCAGATGGAAATAGAAGAAACAGCCCTGAAAAAAGAAGATGACCGATTGAGCCAAGAACGTCTCGAGACACTGCAAAAAGAACTGGCTGAGTTAAAAGAGGACTTTAATAACCGGAAGGCTCAGTGGGAAAATGAAAAAGCCTCTGTAGAGCGGCTTTCCAAGCTCAGAGAAGAGATAGATGCTGTCAGCAGTCAGATTGAGATCGTTCAGAGAGAGGGAGATTATGAAAAGGCAGCAGAATTAAGCTACAGTAAGCTTCCTGCTCTTAAAAAACAGCTGGAAATAGAAGAAGAACAGGTAAGGAACAAGGATCTGTCTCTGGTACACGAAAGTGTATCTGAGGAGGAAATTGCCAGGATCATATCAAGATGGACAGGAATACCTGTTGCCAAGCTGACAGAGAGTGAACGAAATAAGACTTTGCATCTTGATGAAGAGCTGCATAGACGTGTGGTAGGACAGGACGAAGGCGTTACCAAGGTAACAGAGGCCATTATCCGTTCCAAGGCCGGTATTAAAGATCCTACCAAGCCTATTGGATCATTTCTCTTCTTAGGACCTACCGGTGTAGGCAAGACAGAACTTGCCAAGTCACTTGCGGCCGCACTTTTTGATGATGAGAACAATATGATCCGTATTGATATGAGTGAATATATGGAGAAATACTCTGTATCCAGACTGATCGGAGCACCTCCCGGATATGTAGGATACGAAGAAGGAGGGCAGTTGACCGAAGCAGTTAGAAGAAAGCCCTATTCAGTAGTATTGTTTGATGAGATCGAAAAGGCTCATCCGGATGTATTCAATGTACTTTTGCAGGTTCTGGATGACGGACGGATCACCGATTCTCAGGGACGTACCGTGGACTTTAAGAATACTATCCTTATCATGACTTCCAATATCGGGGCTTCCTATCTTTTAGACGGAATCGACCAGGAAGGTCATATCAGGGCAGAAGCGGAAGAAATGGTCATGAATGACCTGCGTGGTAATTTCAGACCGGAATTCTTAAATCGCTTGGATGAGATCATATTGTTTAAGCCTTTATCCAAGGATAACATTACCGGTATTGTGAAACTGATCATTATGGATCTGAACAGGAGGCTTTCGGATAAAGAGCTTACCGTGGAACTGACTCCTTCAGCGGAACATTTCATTGTGGAAAATGCATACGATCCTGTGTATGGGGCCAGACCTTTAAAGCGTTATATTCAGAAGTATGTGGAAACACTTTCCGCCAGACTGATCCTGGCTGACCGGCTGGATCAGGGAGATACGATCTTGATCGTTGTGGAAAACGGGGAGCTTAAGGCAGAAGTGAAGGATAGTGATAAGTAATTATTTAGTTTTTTTATAAAATGTTCATTTTTTGTTAGTTGAATATTTTGTTATATCAGTATATACTATAAATAAGAAATCGTTGATTTCCTTATAATGTCGCCGGGACTGTATATCGGCGTAATAAAAAGGTACAGGTGTGAATAATTCTCGCTACCCAGCAAGCGGCTAATAAATGGCTGGGGTTTAAAATAGAACCCTACCTGATAATAGGTAGGGTTCTATGTATATACAAAGGGAAAATATGGAAGAAAATAAGTTATATTTTATAAAGAAAGAATACTTCGATAAATATGATTGTAATGAGATTTCCAAAGATAAAGAAACTAATGAGCAAGGCGAACATAATCGTCCTTGTTATTACGCTTTTAAAGATGGAGAAATTTATTGGATGATTCCGATATCGTCTCAGGTTAAAAAGTATGAGGCTGTTTATAACAAATCTGTTAAAAAATATGGCGAGTGTGTAGGAATATCGTTTGTATATATTAAAGGAAATAAAAATGTGGCATTGCTTCAAAACATGATTCCTGTTACTGAAAAATATATCGAAAAACTATATACATATGTAGGAACAAAAGATCCTATTGAAATAAATAATAAGAAAAAAAAGGAAATAAATGCAAAAGCCAGAAAAATTGTTAGGTTTGCCAGAAAAAATGTAAAAATGACATTTACACCGATCATGGATTTGGAAAAAAGACTATATAAAGAAAAATAAGACGTTGGAAACAAACAACAAATGTTTGACAGAGTGCGGTGAAAGTGAAGATTGGCGATATGGTGAGTGAAGGGCAATGATAAGTAATTATTAAGATTTTTTTCTGTATAAATCATTGATGACATGGAGATTTTAAGATATACTAATTAGCGTGTTATTAAGGGAGATCAACTATAAAATGGCAGCTTTCAAAGGAGCATTTTAAGTGGATATACAGATAAATGAAGAAGATATAAGAATAAAACAGCGCAGGGAGCGGATGAATGAGATGAGGCGTCAGAAGGAAAAACAGATGATGCTCAGGAAACGTCTCAAATTAGCCGCTCCTTTTGCAGTAGTATCTTTGCTGGTGCTTATGATCGCAGGCAGGATGATTTTTGCAAAGCCGGCAAATGCAAAGGAGAAAAACCAAGCAGTCAATGAAGAGACGGTGAGTACGCCGTCCAAGGAACCGGTAAATGAATCTGTGGAAAAAATCACTGCTGTTTTCCACTTTGGCAATCTCACAGATAAGATACTGGAAAATGACGGATCAGATTTTGAAAGTGTCAGCTCTGTGCTTTCAAACAGTGTAAAGCCAAACCGGGAATATACGGCCCATACAACGCCGGCCACAGTACAGCTTGGAAGTACTATAGAACCGGATCAGGAACTGTACAGCGAATATGTGGTTCTGATCGATCTGAATGATGGCAGTATTGTGGCCCAGAAAAATGCTTTCGACAGAATGATCCCGGCCTCCATGACCAAGATTCTCACTGTTTTAGTAGCAGCGGAGAATCTGATGAGCCTTGATGACCTTAATGATACCATTGTTATGACGCCGGAGATCACGGATTACGGTTTTATCCACAAATGCAGTACTGCAGGTTTTGAAAAGGGAGAAACAGTTACGGTAAGGGATCTTTTTTATGGAACCATACTTCCTTCCGGCGCAGATGCAGCGATGGGACTTGCTGTTTATACGGCCGGTGATCAGGAGTCATTTGTGGAAATGATGAACCAAAAACTGGAACAGCTGGGGCTTTCCGATACTGCACATATGACCAACTGTGTAGGAGTCTATGATAAAGATCATTATTGTACGGCTGTTGATATGGCCATGATCCTGGAAGCCGCTCTTGATAATGAACTGTGCAGAGAAGTTTTGTCAGGGCATATTTATACCACATCGAAGACCGAGCAGCATCCGGAAGGGATAGAGCTTTCCAACTGGTTTTTGCGGCGGATAGAGGACAAAGACAGCGGCGGCGAAGTCGTTGCGGGAAAGACCGGTTTTGTAGATCAGTCAGGAAACTGTGCGGCAAGCTTTTGCGTAGATGAAGACGGAAAAAGCTATATCTGCGTAACGGCCGGGGCTAACAGTCATTGGCGGTGTATTTATGACCATGCAGGACTGTATAAGAAATTTTAGGAGGAAAAGATTATGATACCAAGTGAACCCAATATACTGTTGAGTTATGCGAATTTGAAACTTCGTGATTATTATTCCGATTTGGAAAACATGTGTGATGATTTAGATATTTCTCTTAAGGAAATAGAAGAAAAATTGAGTGAAATCGGTTATTATTATGATAAGGATNCTAATCAGTTTATAAGCAGTAAATAAAAGGAACTATAAACATTGCAGACATGGGAGGATGCTATGGGAAAAGAAGAATACAGTAAAGCNTATAAGTCAGGAAAAAGGGATTATCAGGCGCGAATGCTCAAGGGAGAAAGACCTACTCTTGAGATCCTGGATGATATCATGCCGCCAAAGGGGGCGTATCATGAAGTGCCGCTTGGGCTGGTACAGATCCCCACAGAACAGATCGTAGGTACCAAGACGGCCGGAAGGAGCAGTTCCTTTGCGGGNAATTTTATGCCTATACTGCAGGATAATACGGAGTTTGCCTATAAATGGGAAAATCTCAGCACCTGTCACATGGAGGAAGGNATCAGAGATCCGATCAAAGCTTACGAATATATGAATAAATTTTATGTGGAAGAAGGAAATAAACGAGTCAGTGTTTTGAAATTCTTTGGGGCCGTTTCCATTCNGGGTGAGGTTACCCGTATTGTNCCCAGGCGAAGTGAGGAAAAAGAAAATAAGATNTACTATGAGTTTTTNGATTTTTATCAAAAAGCACCNATTAATTATATCTGGTTTTCNCAGGAGGGNAGCTTTGCCAANCTTCAGGAAGCAGTAGGCAAGGGNCCNGGGGAAGTTTGGACGGAAGATGANCTGCTGAAATTCAGTTCTGTTTATACCAGGTTTGTAGCCGAATACAAAGCTAAAGGNGGAAATAAGCTGAAGAACACTCCGGGGGATGCATTTCTTNNNTTTATNACNTTGTTTGGNTATANTGAGNTNGATGANAAGACNACNANCGAANTGAAGGAATTGATCGGAAAGAGTTGGGAAGAGTTTGCANTNCTTCAGGAAGACNAGGAAGTTGAACTCAAAATGAAACCAAACGANAAGAAGCCNCTNATCAATATTCTTCATTCACTCAGCTCANCGAAGNTNAAANTTGCATTTATTTATGAAAAGACAGCGGGAACTTCGGCATGGACCTATGCACATGAACTGGGCAGACTTTATCTGGAACAGACATTTCCCGATGANATNAATACNGTNNTNTATGAAAACGGCACTAAGGAAAATATAGATTCCCTCATTGAAGAGGCNATAAACTCCGGCTGTAATCTGATATTTACNACAACGCCGGCTTTCGTACAGGCCAGTGTGAAAGCGGCAATTGCATATCCGGAGGTTAGGATACTGAACTGTTCCCTGAATACATCACACAGATATATCCGTACATACTATTCAAGAATGCATGAAGCAAAATTTTTAATGGGAGCTATTGCCGGAGCCATGGCGGATAACAACCGTGTGGTTTATATCGGTGATTATCCGATTTACGGTTCCATTGCCAATATTAATGCTTTTGCACTGGGAGCCAAGATGATCAATCCCCGGGCGGAAGTTCATCTGGAGTGGTATTCCAAAAAAGATGTGGATATGGAGGAAAGGATCAGAGAAACCGGTGCCTCCTGTGTATCGGGAAGAGATATGGTGATCCCGGAGGAAGCTTCCCGCTTTTTCGGCATCTATCATATGGAAGGGAATCATCCCAGAAATCTGGCTATGCCGTTGTATCATTGGGGTAAGTTCTATGAGCGTCTGATACGGACGATCATGGAAGGAAAGTGGAAATATGATGATGANTCNTCANCCAAGAAGGCGATCAATTACTGGTGGGGAATGTCNGCNGGAGTCATTGATGTGATCTGTTCNCANTATCTNCCCATCGGAACNAAGCGNCTGGTAGAACTTTTAAGGCATACGATCAGTACAGAAGAATTTAATCCTTTTTCCGGTATCTTATATTCCCAAACGGGAGTNGTAGTGGANGATCCGAACAGGNNTCTTTCACCGGAAGAGATNATGACTATGGACTGGCTTGCAGAAAATGTGATCGGNTCAATTCCNAAAAAGGAAGAATTAAAGGANCAGGCAGAAGCCGTNATNAAACAACAGGGAGTAATACAAAAGGAAGGTTAACTGCAATATGAAGATATTGGTGATCGCGGATGAAGAGTCCAAGTCGCTGTGGGACTTTTTTGATAAGAGCAAGCTGGAGGGGATCGATCTGATCATCTCCTGCGGTGATCTTGACCCACGTTACCTTTCTTTTCTGGTGACTCTTTCCGGCGTACCGGTATTGTATGTACATGGAAATCATGACGGAAAGTATGAAAAGATTCCGCCGGAAGGGTGTACTTGTATAGAAGACCAGATTTTTGTTTATCAGGGGATCAGGATTTTGGGACTTGGAGGTTCCATGCGTTATAAACCGGGACCCCATCAGTATACAGAATGGGAGATGAAGAAGAGAGTTGCCAGATTGTGGTTTCAGCTCTTTCGCAGGCGCGGCTTTGATATACTGGTAACCCATGCGCCTGCCTATCAGTTAAATGACGGCAGGGATCTTCCCCATCAGGGGTTTGAGGTGTTTAAGACACTGATGGAAAAGTATCAGCCGAAATATTTTCTGCATGGACACGTGCATATGACTTACGGAAGAGGTCATAAGCGGTATGATAAATACCAGAATACTCATGTGATCAATGCTTATGAAAAGTGTGTGTTTGAATTTGAGGATGATAATCCCAAGGATCATTTAATATTATATTTTTAATGCTTTGGCTCGGATGGAGGATTATGATGGAAAATCAAAACTGGTCAAATGAAGTATCTGAAAAAATCAAAAGGAAAATGTTGAAGGTTACAGAGCGGAACCGGAGCAAAATACCATATCTTACTGTAGATGGTCTTTATGAGGATATGGCTGAAAAGGATATATGCTGGTGGACCAACGGTTTTTGGGGCGGTATCATGTGGCAGCTGTATCATGCAACCGGTGAAAAAATATATTATACTGCCGCAGTAGAGACAGAAGATAAGCTGGAAGAAAATCTGCATGTTTACCGGGGCATGGATCATGACAGCGGTTTTAAATGGCTGCTTACAGCTGTGGCTGATTATCGTATTACGGGAAGTGTCAGGTCACGTGACAGGGCTTTGATCGCGGCCAACAGCCTGGCCGGGCGGTATAATCTGGCAGGCAGATTTATCCGCGCATGGAATGATGACGGAAACGGAGACAAGGCAGGATGGGCGATCATCGACTGTATGATGAATCTGCCGCTTTTGTATTGGGCCCATAAGGAGATCCATGATCCCAGATTTCTTCAAATTGCCATGGCTCATGCGGATATGGCGATGAAAACCTTTGTCCGCAAGGACGGCTCTGTCAACCATATTGTTGTGTTTGATCCGGCCACGGGTGAAGTGATGAAATCCCTGGGCGGGCAGGGATATGGAGAGGGTTCCTCCTGGACCAGAGGTCAGGCATGGGCGCTGTATGGATTTACGCTAAGCTATATTCACACAGGAAAAGAAGAATATCTGCATACGGCAAAAAAAGTGGCAAATTACTTTATGTCCAATATCCCTGAGAGCGGATTGATCCCTGTGGATTTCTGTCAGCCGGCGGATTGCACATGGGAGGACGGAACAGCGGCGGCCATTGCAGCGTGCGGACTTCTGGAAATCGAAAAACTCGCAGCCGAAAGTGAAAAGCCAATGTATCATCAGGCTGCTGTCAGGTTGTTAAAAGCCTTGGACGCAGAAGCCTGCTGGGAGGATGAAAAAGATTATATCATAGAAAAATGTACGGCTGCATTTCATGATGAGAAACATGATTTTCCTATGATGTATGCTGACTATTATTTCATTGAAGCTATCTGGAAATTATGCGGTCAGGAAAATTTCATGTGGTAAGAGTGTGCTGCAGCTGTGAAAATGAGATGCATGATAGTGCTTTTAAAGCATATAAATAGAATAAAGTAAAAAAAGAGTTGTCATGCATGGATCTGAAAAAAAGAATTTTAGCCTGCATCATTTTGATCATACTGCTTGCGGCGTTGTGCATCTTTGGGTATGCACAGCAGGAGGCCGCTCCGACTTTGGGTAAAGCATTGGAGGGCGAAGACAGTAAAAAGATAGCCCTGACCTTTGATGACGGTCCCCATCCTTATTATACGGAGCAGCTTATAAANGGGCTAAAGGAGCGGGATGTGAAGGCAACTTTTTTTATAACGGGGCAGAACGCCGAGGCCCATCCTGAAATTGTGAAAGAATTGCATGAAGCAGGTCATCTGATCGGCAACCATACCTACAGCCATACCCAGCTGACCGGTACAAATGCGGAAGCTTATAAGCAGGAGATCATTAAGACGAATGAAGTGATCAAAGAAATTACGGGGGAGGATGTTATTTTTGTCCGTCCCCCTTATGGCAGTTGGAACAAGGAATTTGAAAAAGAACTGAATATGTTTCCTGTTTTGTGGACCATAGATCCCCTGGATTGGTGCAGCAGCAATGTTTCCTGTATTGTAGATAAAGTCTGCGCCAAAGCAGGAGAAAATGATATTATCCTTATGCATGACCAGTACAAGACCACCGTGACCGCAACTTTTAAGATCGTGGACAGACTTAAGGAGCAGGGGTTTGAGTTTGTAACGGTGGATGAACTGCTTTTTGACTGATCGACGTGTCTATCTGATTTCTGTATTCAATCGGTGTTACTCTCATAACTTTCTTAAAAATACGTGTAAAATATGAATAATTTCCATAACCTACATTATCAGCGATGGTATTGACAGGCAAATCTGTATTTTCCAGCAAGTTTTTAGCGACTTCTATCCGTTTTTGAATCAGGTAATTCTTGAAAGAAATTCCAAGTTCCTTTTTAAATAACTTGGAAGCGTAGTCAGGATCTAAGTAAAATATATCAGTTAGGATNTTGCGNCTGATATCTTCCGAATAGTGCTGATCTATGTAATCCTGAATAGATTTTGCAATAGACTTGTCTGATACCTGCTCTTTCAGATATTTTTCCGTAAGNCGAATAATATATTGAAGATATAAATTCAGATCATATATGGAATTCCTGGCATTTTTGGAGAGAATGTGGTAAGTATCATCATGGAAAAGTTTATTGGCAAGAATCCCTTTTTCCAATAAAAACGCATATAGTGTCTGTACAACATCTATTTGAAAACTGCTGAGCGAGGCAGCGCATAAGCTGTTGCTGCAGGATAAACGTTTTAAGTAGCGATTACAATAATCCAGGAAAGCAGAATATTGCAAATTTTTCAGATAAAGTTCCAGCGTTTCAACATCGCAGGGGGGATAATCGGTAAATGTTGGCCGATAGTCGGAAAAATGTTGGACACATCCTGCACAATCCAGGCAATTTGCAGCCATTGTGCGAAGCTCCGTTAAATGGGTTCGAAATGTGTCTATCGGCGAAGGAAATCCAATAAAAACATTCATACTGCATGATGTTTCAGCAGAAACTGAGCTGATAAAACGTTCACAATCCATGGTCAGGAGTGATGGTATCTCTTGATTTTCCAATTGGAAGACTGCCAAATACCGGGCAGAGGAAGCATTATATTCCATAAAAATATCAGCAGAATTGAGCAGATCAAGAAAGACAGTTTTGAAGGTGGACTTCATATAGCTGACTTGATGGCTGTGATCAGAAAAAGGACTGTTCAGCAGATTTTCGGACGTAAGAGAGTAGGGAAACAGATCAAATATGATTGGGATAAAGTAATCTGTTTCTCTATAGGGCAACTGCGCATGGGTAAAATATTGGCGTATCGTATCAGGATCATCCAAAATTTCATCATGGAGAAAAGAATGCCAAAATACTTCGCAATTTTTGATCAATTGGTTGCTCTGCTTGGTAAGCTGAAGAGCAGCATCTTTAATGATAGCTGTCAGTTTATCAAATTCAATAGGCTTTAAAAAGTAATGAAAGGTTTTCAAGGTGAGTGCTTTCCTGGCATAATCAAAATCTGCATAATTTGTCAGGAAAATAACAGGCATCTCATCATGATTTTGGCGAATCCAGGTCAAAAGTTCCAGACCATTGCCATTTGGCATATCTATGTCGCTTAGTAACAAGTCTACATTATTCTGAGTAATGATTTCCTTAGCATCTGTAATATTATATGCAGTATAAACGCTGTCGAAGCCAAGTCCTTTCCAATCAATATTCTTCATAAGTGCGGCGATGACAAAGCGGTCATCATCTATAAGCAATATATTCATTTTGAATCCTCCTGAATCTGATATGGGATTATTAATTGTATATGTGCGCCTCCCTGTTTTTCATTAAAAAAGCGAATTTCATGATGATCTCCATACAGCAGAAACAAACGCTGTATGCTGTTTGTAATGCCTACATGAGTCCGTTCTTCTGAACTGAAACTTTTCTTAAGAAGCAGGCTGTCAAGGACATCCTGAGGAAATCCTTTTCCTGAGTCAATAATATCAATTTTTAAATAGGGATTGTTATCCAATAGTTCTTTTGTAATGATAAGTTGTATTTCCAGTGTTTTATTAGTAGATGGATTATATTTTATTGTATTTTCAATAAAAGTGATCAAAAGCAGCGGCGGTATCAGGGTACTTTTTAACTCATCATTCACAACACAGGTATAGGAAATAAAGGATCCCAGACGTAATTGCTGTACATCAAGGTATGCCCGAATATGTGATAATTCATATTCAAGACGTACAAGGTCTTTATCCGCCTGAAATAAATAGCGAAGATATCGTGAGGTAAAAAGCACCATGGATTCAATATTCTGGTAATCTTTTAGCTGTGCCATGCTGCTGATGGTAGTCAGACAGTTCAGGTAAAAGTGCGGTCTGATCTGATGTTGTAAAAAGGTGATTTGAAAACGCTTTTTTTCCAGTTCATTTTCATAAACATTAATTTTCAATTTTTTAATCTGGCGGATCAGATTCTTAAATTGTATATTTGTCTGTTCCAGCTCCTGTACCCGGCTGCTCTGGAGATCAAGAAGATCACTTTCATCATTCAATTTCTCTAAATTGGCAGAAAAATTCGATATTGGCTTAATTACCTTTCGATACATATTAACAATAAAAGCCGCAAGAATAATGCAAACGCTGGTTGATGTCAGGATCACAAACAGCTGGAAAAGAAAGAGCCGTCCGTAGTTATGAAAGTTATCTGAATAAAGCGAAATATTATAAGGTAAGTTATAATCGCTGCCATGGAATACATGCAGTGAATAAAACAGGTCAGGTTCTGATCTTTCTTCAAAAGACGGATCAGAAAGCAGTATATTTCCATCCGAGTCTGTTATAAGATAGTATCCTTGTTTTCCCAAATCCATATCTGCCAGTGCGGCAAACTGATCGCTGACTTTGGCAAAAGCGCAAAAGGTCCGGTTCTTGTAAGTTAAAATATTATATGCATAAGTAGTCTCATTAAGTTCAACAAAATTCCATGTAAAATGCTGTCTCATTTCTGTGGCAACGTGATCGATCACAAATGACTTTATTTTCAGATAATCAGAATAAGGAAGAGTCAGCTGTGAAGCGTTGAAAAATAAGTCCTGTTCTTTAAGATATACAAAATAGTGATATTCATATCCAGTTGCATACTGTTGATTTTCTACACGAATCCGGAGTGCCTCCATAGCAAGAAACTGCTCATAACCGTTGTTAGTGTTCTCTATTTCTTCAATAAGGAGTTCCTTTAATATTGTCCATTGTATAAAATGTTGTATTGCATTTAAATTCGTAGAATTTTCCTGTAAAAAGAGTGCCACAGAATTTTGTATTGCTTCGAAATTCTGTCTTTTTATATTGATAATAGAGACGGAACTGATGATAATATTGACTCCAATAATTGAAATAGCAAGAAGAATCAATGCTTTTGCATTTCCGACTAAGGAATATGATGAAGGCTGATCATTTTTTGCTTTTCTTATCCCGATTATCATAAGTGAAATCTCCCTCGTATCCGTTTTGCACAAATCCATTATAAATCAGAGAAAGTTTGATTGCTAGTGCCTGGGAAAATGAGTACGGATTTGTATAAGAAGAAAAACGGAATTGTACTATCGGAAGAAGCAGCGAGAAAGTAAGCTGTTAAAGTCAGAAAATAATCATGGAAGGAGTTGGTTTGTAAAAATGAAAATAAGAAAAAAGGCTATATGCGGCGCATTATTGTCTATTATTGCATTGGCTGTAAGTACAACTGATAACGTATATGCAAAGGAAACAGCAGGACAGAAAAAGGAATTGACAGTTCCTATTGCCAATGCTGATCTGAGTGCAATTGGTGCCGATATGCCGTATGTGAGATATGATTCGTCTGAGGCAGAGCTTGGAGGAGGCGCAGAGCTGAAAACCTCTGAACATTGGGATTTGGAGGAAATTGCAAGTCAGGCATCCAACCAGTCTTACATAAGTCTGCCGGAGGATGGAGCTTATGCAGAATGGACGGCAGATACCGGGGGAAAAGGTGTTGTGATGCGGTATACTATGCCGGATGTGGCAAGCGGACTGGGACAGGAGGGCGCTATAGATGTTTATGTAAATGATAAAAAGGTTAAAACAGTAGATCTTACATCTTATTATATGTGGCAGTATATGGATGGGAATCCGAATGATGTACCGGGAAAAGGAACTGCCTGTTTTGCTTTTGACGAGGTTCATTTTGTTTTGGATCAATCCTTAGAACCGGGGGACAGAATAAGGATTCAAAGCTTTGGGGCCAATGATCTTGTTTATGGAGTGGACTTCCTTGAAATTGAAGAAATAGAAATGCCCATAGAACAGCCCGAAAATGCGTATTCTATTATTGATTACGGAGCGGTTCCTGATGATGGCGAAGATGATTATGAGGCGATCATAGCGTGTATTGCAGATGCTGATGAGAAAGGCAAAGATGTATATATTCCGGAGGGAACTTATCATATCGATCGGATCTGGGCACTGCATGCGACAGATATGAAAATTACCGGAGCCGGTATGTGGTATACCAATATCCAGTTCACAAATTCAAAGCCCCAATCGGGAGGCATAGACGGAGCAGACAATGGAAATGTAAGCAATGTGGAATTCTGCAATATGTATATTAATTCAAAGCTTCGCTCACGCTACGATGAAAAAGCTGTTTATAAATGTTTTATGGGTACTTTCGGTGAGAACTCATATATCCATGATATCTGGGAAGAGCACTTTGAGTGCGGGTTCTGGATTGCAGATTATAACGAGCCGGTAGACTACACAGACGGTATTATGATCGCAAACTGCCGTATCAGAAATAACTTTGCGGATGGTGTGAATTTCTGTCAGGGTACCAGTAATTCGGCGGTGTACAATTGTTCAATCCGAAACAATGGAGATGATGGACTTGCAGTATGGAATAATGACTATCTGTCAGCCAAAGATACCGTAAATAATGTGTTTTGTTATAATACCATTGAATTTTCGTGGAGAGCGGGTGCAATAGCTATTTACGGAGGAGATGGACATGAGATTTATAACAATTATATCCGCGACAGCTTTATGGCTTCCGGTATACATTTGAATACTACTTTTTCAGGCTATAAATTTAATAATACTCAAAACATACATTTTTCGAATAATATAATTGTGCGCTGCGGTACAAGCTGCGATTCGTGGGGAAGTGAGCTTGCTGCTGTTGATATTATCGGTGATGTTAAAAATATTGTGTTTGACAATACATATATTTACAGTGCACAGCATGATGGTGTCAGAGTTGGGGATAATATTTCCGGCGTTGTGTTTAATGACCTGTATATTTGGGGCGCGGGCATAGATGGCAACAGGCCGGACAAAATATCTGTGCCTCATCGCGGCGCGGCGATCATGAATTTTGGCGGTAATGCATCGCTTGCAGTAAATAATCTGTATTTAAGGAATATAGCAAATACAAATTCTGTTTTCCTGATCAAAGAGGAGGGAATTCAGATCAATAATACAGTGGATGAGGGAAATATCGGGTATCAGATTCCGAATTATCCCAATGCACAGGCGCAAGAGGAGGAGACAGAAGAACCGCTGGAAATTGGGGATGCAGATTTATCACCGGATAATTGTGAGATTCCGGATATCATAGTTACTGATATTCTTTGGGAGCCTGCAGAAGCAGTAGAAGGTGAGGATATTATTTTTTCTGCTGTGATAAAAAATCAGGGAAATGGTATGACGCCGGAAGGAATTGTAAATGGAGTCCAGTTTCAGGTAGACGGACACTGCGTTGTATGGTCAGATACAGATACAACTCAGCTTAAGCCGGGTGAAAGCGTCACAGTAACGGCAAACAGCGGACCAACGGGAAGTGCGGTATGGACTGCGGCAGAAGGCGGACATACAATTCTCGCATGGGTAAATGACACAGCCCGTTATGCGGAATCTGATATGCAGAACAATCAGTTTACAAAGGATATGAAAATAGCTGCAAAGATTAGCGAAGAAGACAGCGCAGCATACAGTGAAGCAGATGCGGAAAAGAACAAAACAGGAAATTTAATTACTTACACAATCGTGATGGCCATTGTATTGGCAGCGGCCGGTTTGGCGGTGGTCCGTCTGAGAAAATAGAATTTGTGCTATTTTCAAGACTGATTTGTACTATAAAGAGATAATGAAAAACGATATGCTATAAAGCAAGAAGCAGTGCGGTACAGAAAGCTGTTAAATGTAAAAAGATGAAAGGAGAAACCTATGAAAAAGACTAAAAAAACGGCAATAAGAAAGAGCATACCGTTATATGTGTTACTTTTGCCATCGGCAGTATTGCTTTTTTGTTTTGCTTATCTGCCGCTTGGAGGATTAGTTATTGCATTTAAAGACTATTCTCCGGCATTAGGAATAATGAACAGTCCATGGGTAGGAATGAAAAACTTTCTGCAGTTTTTCAGATCATATCAGTTTCCCATTACCATCAAAAACACTTTGATTTTGAGTTTATACGGACTTGCGGTGGGAACTCCACTCCCTGTTGCCCTGGCTTTAATGTGCAATCAGATGAAGACCAAGATGTTTAAGAAAGTGTTTCAGGTAATTACATATCTGCCGCATTTTATATCTACTATGGTTATGTGTGGAATTATTCTGATCATTTTGTCACCGAGCAATGGTCTGATCGCCAATATCATACGGCTGTTTGGGCATGAAGCTCCCAATCTGATGGGAAATGCAAGCGCATTTAAGCATATATACGTGTGGAGCGACATCTGGCAGCACCTGGGCTGGAACAGCATTATTTATCTTGCTGCACTGTCCAGTATTGATCCGACTTACTATGAGGCGGCAACAATTGACGGGGCAAGTACAATCCAAAAAATGAAATATATTGATTTACCCTTGATCATGCCCACGATTGTAGTTTTGCTTGTCATGAGTGCGGGAAATATTCTTGGCATTGGTTTTGAAAAAGTATTTCTGCTCCAGAATACGCTGAATATAACATCAAGTGAGATTATATCTACTTATGTATATAAGATGGGACTTCAGAGCTCGCAGTACAGTTTATCCACTGCCATAGGACTTTTTAATACCATCGTAAATTTTGCAGTGCTGTTGGTAATTAATTATATAGCTAAGAAAACAACGGAAGCCAGTTTGTTTTAGGAGAAAAAAAGATGAAAAAGAAGAACACTCTTTCGAAAGATAAGATTGCAAACATTTTATTTTACATAATCGCTGTAATTATGATTCTGCTGGTTGTCTATCCGTTATGGTTTGTAATCATTGCTTCATTCAGCAATCCGGCAGACGTGGCAAATGGGGAAGTTTGGCTGTGGCCGAAGCAATGGGATATATCAGGATATAAGGAACTGTTTAAACAGGAGCAGATATGGATCAGTTACCGAAACACGATTATTTATACAATAGTGGGAACGTTTATCGCGCTGGCAGTTAATATTCCTGCCGGATATGCAATGTCGAGGAAAGATCTGGCAGGAAAGAAATGGATCAATGTTTTTTATCTTATTCCGATGTTTATAAGCGGCGGATTGATTCCTACCTACTTTGTAGTAAAAAATTTCGGGCTTTTGAACTCATTCTGGGTAATGGTGCTGCCGTTTTCGGTATCGACCTACAATATAATTGTTGCAAGGACATTCTTTAAATCATCATTACCGGAAACGTTGTGGGAAGCGGCTCAGATTGACGGAAGCGGAACCATACGGTATTTCTTTCAGTTTGCACTTCCGTTATCCAAGGCAGTGCTTGCGGTAATTGGTCTATGGACGGCTGTAGGTATATGGAACTCGTGGTTCAATGCCTTAATCTATATTCAGAATGAATCGTTACAACCGTTACAGCTTCTGCTCAGGCGAATTTTGATTTCCAACCAGTCTTTGCTGGGGGCTGCAACAGGAACGATGGCGCAGGAACTTAGACAGCTTTCGGATATGATGAAATATGCATCGATTGTGATTTCAACACTCCCAATTATGTGTTTATACCCATTCTTGCAGAAATATTTTAACCAGGGTGTTATGATTGGCGCAGTGAAGGAATAAATGATTCAATAAGAAAAGGAGAAAAGTTATGTGTAAGAAGAAAAAAATCATGGCGTTGATAATGGCTTTAACTGTGGCAGCTTCTTTGACCGGCTGTACAAAAACCGAATCGAACACCCAGAGCAGTGCAGCGGCGAATCAGGGAACTGAAAATGAAACGTCGGGCGCAGAAGGGCAGGAAAGCAGCGCTGCCGGAGGAACTTATGAAGTGGCAACTGTACGTTGGGCTGACTGGGGAGAAGAATATCATACAGGATTCCCTGATGCGGCAGCAAAGGAGGCAGGCATAGAAATCAGCTGGAATACAATACTGAGTGCAGACTGGGCGGATCGTAAAGCAGTTTTGCTTGCGGGTGGAGATCTGCCGGATGCATTTATGGGTTCTATATGCTTTAGCGAAACGGATGTACTGTCAAATGTAGGTACTTTCATTCCGTTAGAAGATTACATAGATGAGTATATGCCTAACTTTAAGAAAATTATGGAATCTGATCCTACGATGAAAGCACTGGCAACTTCGGCAGACGGTCATATCTATGGACTTCCATCCAAAAAACCATGCAGGCCTATTGTAGGAAATCAGATGTTTATTAACCAGACATGGTTAGACAATCTGGGTCTTGAAATGCCTACGACATATGATGAATTTGTAGATGTACTCAGAGCATTCAAAGAGCAGGATGCAAATGGAAACGGTGATCCTAATGACGAGATCCCTTACGGAACAGGTAATGCAGATGCAACTATGTACTTTTGCCTTCCGTTTGGCGTAAGGCCGGGCGGCGAAAATACTTATAACATGACGGTTAAAGGCGGCAATGCAATTTTCATTCCTACATCTGAGGAATATAAAGCAGGTATTGCGGCAATGCATGAATGCTATGCGGAAGGACTGCTTGATGCTGAGATTTTTACGCAGGATACTTCTATGAGAGATGCAAAATTAATGAGCGAAACCCCGATTGTTGGTTGTGCAGCAGGATGGAC
This sequence comes from Lachnospiraceae bacterium, assembly GCA_014803415.1. Lineage (GTDB taxonomy): Bacteria > Bacillota > Clostridia > Lachnospirales > Lachnospiraceae > Suilimivivens. The sequence continues at coordinate 207,878 of JAAVBZ010000001.1, read as the reverse complement.
GGCAGATGCTACATTTGGTACAAATGCAGATCAGTATGCGGCATTACCGGCATTGAAAGGACCTGATGGAAATCAGTATATTGCATCTGATCCGGAACATTATAATTATACCAGATATGAATTTGTTGTTACTTCTTCCTGTGAAAATCCCGGAGAATTATTGGCATGGGCTGATAAATTCTATACGGATGACGCATCCATTCAGAACTTTTACGGTTCTTTTGGCGTAGGTATAGAGAAAGACGAGTCAGCGGGAACTTATACAGTTCTTGAACCCAAGGATGATATGTCTGCAGATACATATGCGTGGGTGTATTCTCTTCGTGATTTCGGTCCTAAATATGTAGAAGAAGGATTCAACGATAAAGTGGTTTATGCTGGTGAAAACGGAGATGCATTAAAGTTAGAGCTGGATAAGACCATGAAGCAATATGCATTGGAAGCATATCCGAATGTCAGCTACACGAAGGAGCAGGTAGATACATTAGGAACATTGTATTCCGACATTTCCTCCTACATAGCTGTTAATCAGGCAGCCTGGGTGACAGAAGGCGGTATTGAAGAGCAGTGGGATGAATATCTGAAAACATTAGATCAGATGGGATATCAGGATTTCATAGGAATTCAAGTTGATGCTTATAACACTTACAAAGCTAATCAGTAAGAAAATGAAGCAATAAAAACAGCAGGCAGTTCTTTGGAACTGACCTGCTGCAGTATAAGAAAAGCAAACAAATAAGCTATGGACATTTTAAGATGGTTAAAAGGAAGTTTTCTAAAATGTCCGTAGCTTTATTTTTGAAAATCAGGAAAGAAGGAAGAAAGAAAAAGATGGCTAAAGCAGCAGATAAATATTTTAGTATTGATCCATGGAAAATTATTGAGGAAGGATTTGACCCTCAGTACAGCCGGGTCGCTGAATCGGTTTTTTCTTTAGGAAATGAGTACATGGGAGTGCGGGGATTTTTTGAAGAAGGTTACTCGGGAGAAACTCTGACCGGAAGTTATTTTAACGGGGTTTATTCCAGCACAATACTGGGAGAAGACGGCTATAAGGGAACAGTAAATGAAACAGATTTTATGGTAAATGCCGTCAATTGGCTGGCTGCAGGTCTTTATGTTGATCAGGAAAAGCTGGATATCAGGACGGCTGACATTTCCGGCTACAGGCGGGTGCTGGACATGAGAAATGGTCTGTTAAGCAGAAGCTTTGTCTGGACCACTGAATCGGGTAAAGCAACAGAATTATTATTTGAACGATTTCTTTCTATGCAGGAAATCCATCTGGGGGCACAGAGGATTACAGCAATTCCTTTGAATTATGAGGGTGTGGTGGAAATTTCCATGGAAGCTGATTTTGGGATAACACATCAGATGTATGGAAATAAAAATCACTGGCATGTGCTGGGTATGGATGCAGAAACCGCATTTTTTGAAATAGAGGCAGAGGTGGCGGAAAATAAAATGTATTTATATTCCGGCAGCTGCTTTACATGTGATGGAGAATTTACCGAGCTGGATTATCAGGAGGATAAAAAAATCGGCAAGCGGTTTTACATATGCGGAAAGAAGGGACAGCAGGTATCAATTTCAAGAGTTGCATGGAATGATCAAAGCAGAGATGCAAAAGAAAAAAGGGGAATAATTAAGCAGGTAACATTTGACGGATTATTAGGGAAAAATATGACATGGTGGAATGAAATATGGAAAAACTCCGACATCATGATCGAGGGAGATCAGGAAAACCAGCAGGGGATTCGCTATTGTATCTTTCAGATGATGCAGACTTATCACGGGGCACAGCCGGGCAATAATATCGGAGCAAAGGGATTGACCGGTGAAGCCTATAACGGAAATGCTTTTTGGGATACGGAAACCTATTGTCTGCCGTTTTATTTGTTTAATCACATAGATGCTGCTAAAAATTTACTGTTATTCCGTTACAAGACTCTGCAGGAAGCCAGGGAACGGGCGAATGCGCTGGATTGCAGAGGGGCTTTTTATCCCATAGCAACAATCAGCGGTAAGGAGTGTTGTAATCTCTGGCAGCATGCGAGCCTGCAATTACAGGCGTCAACAGCGGTGGCTTACGGAATCTGGTTTTATGAAAAAATGACGGCAGATACAGATTTTTTAAAGGAATACGGGGCTGAAATGTTAGTGGAGATCTGCCGTATGCTGGCGACCAGGGGCAACTGGTCTGCAGACGGCAAGGACTATGGATATTATTGTGTTATGGGACCGGATGAATTTCAGATGATGGTCAACCATAACTGCTATACAAATCTGATGGGAAAGTTTACATTGATGTATACCCAAAGAGTGTTGTCAAACATTGCAAAAGAAGATGAAGAAGCATATGGAAAATTGATTGAAAGATTAGAGATCAAGGATGCGGAGTTAAAAGACTGGGAGAACAAAGCTTCCGCAATGCTCATTTTACAGGATAAGGAAACTCATATTTTTGAGCAACATGACGGATTTTTTAAGCTGCCGCATGTGGATGTGGATCAGATTCCGCTTGAAGAGTTTCCGCTGTACCATCATTGGTCATATGACCGGATCTACCGGAATGATATGATCAAGCAGCCGGATGTATTGATGTTTATGCTGTTGTTTAACAACGCCTTTTCGGAAGAGGAATTAAGAGCGAATTATGAATATTATGAACCCAAATGTATTCATGAAAGTTCTCTTTCACCGTCAGTGCATTCAATTCTGGCAGCGCAGCTCAAAAAGAAAGAAGAAGCGTATTCCTTTTTTGGTTTTGCCACAAGAATGGACCTTGATAATTATAACCGGAATACATTGGAAGGTCTCCATACAACCTCAATTGCAGCGGCTTGGATGAACATTGTATATGGTTTTGGAGGGCTGAGGAGTGACGGAGAAATTTTGGCACTGAAACCAACGATTCCGGATAATTGGCTAAGCTATACATTTCATGTGACTTATCAGAATGCGGTGATAGAGGTAAAAGTGAAAAAAGAGTATGTGCTGCTGAAGCTGAAACGGGGAGAACGGATCAAAATCAATTTGTATGGACAAAACTGTGAACTGACCGGGCAGGAATACATAGCCAGGATACCCATGGAATGGAGATGACTGGCGATTGTGTAGTTTAGCTTAAGCATCTCATTATGATACAGGAGGAGTGGAATCATGTTGGATAAACATTTGATCGCAGCAGTACGGCCTAAGGCATTGGAAGAAAATCAGGTGGAGTGGAAGGAGTCCAGGATCACGGTATTGACGGACAGACTCTTTCGGATTGAAAAAGACAGTACCCGCACTTTTTGTGATGAGGCTACACAAACTGTCTGGTACCGTGACATGCCGCAAGTGTCCTACGAGTCGGAAATCAGGGAGAAGGGGATTAAGATCACAACAGCGCAGGCGACGCTCATATGGAAAGGAAACCGTATGGAAAGTTTTGTCCTGCTTAATGGAAAAAGGGTTTCGCTGAGTAACGAGGAAAATTTGCTGGGAACCTATCGGACACTGGATAATTGTAATGGTGATCAGTGGATTCACGATAATATTGATGGGGGCGGCCCTCAGACATGTCGGATCAGTCTGGATACCGGCGTGGTGTCGCGAAGCGGGGTTGCGTTGATAGAGGACAGTAATTCTCTGCTTTTGAAAGCAGATGGGACACTCTGCATCAGGGAAAATCGGGAAGAGGACTTTTATGTGTTTGCCTATGGTCATGATTATAGAGGTGCAGTAAAAGCATTATTTGCAATCTGCGGTGCAGTGCCGATAATTCCAAGATATGCTTTAGGCAACTGGTGGAGTCGGTTTCATGCTTATTCGGAAAAGGAGTATTTACATATACTGGATCGTCTGGCAGAGCGCAGAATCCCTGTTACTGTTGCAACGGTTGATATGGATTGGCATTGGTCAACTACGGTGGACGAAGTTAAGGGGATTACAGAACAGGGAAAAAACAATGATTGGTATGGAGGAAACAGCGGCTGGACAGGCTACAGCTGGAATACAGATTTGTTTCCGGACTACCGGAGATTTTTAAAAAAAGTTCATGACAGAGGTCTGAAGGTTACCTTGAACCTGCATCCTGCGGAGGGGGTGCGTTATTTTGAAGATATGTATGGAGAGATGGCAGAAGCCATGGGAATAGATGCAGCCACGCAGAAGCATATTCCTTTTGATATTGCTGATCAGAGGTTTGTGAATGCCTATTTTAAGATTCTGCACAAGCCCTATGAACATGATGGAGTAGATTTCTGGTGGATCGACTGGCAGCAGGGAAGCCATTCTTCCATGAAAGGGCTCGATCCTTTGTGGGCGTTAAATCACTATCATTATTTAGATAATGGGTTGGAGCACGAGCCGCTGATTTTGTCGCGGTACTGTGGAGTTGGTTCCCATAGGTACCCTCTGGGATTCTCCGGAGATACTTATGTGACATGGGAGACATTGGATTATCTTCCGTATTTTACGGCCACAGCTTCCAATATAGGTTATACCTGGTGGAGCCATGATATAGGCGGCCATATGTTGGGATATAAAGATGATGAGTTGTACGTCAGATTCGTCCAATTCGGTGTGTTTAGTCCGATTAACCGCCTGCACAGTAACGGTTCTCCTGTTTTTACCAAGGAACCCACAGCATACAGTAACGGAACCGGATTAATTGCTGAGGAATTTTTGAGACTGCGTCACCGCCTTATTCCATTTCTTTACTCGGCTTCGCGGGAGAGTGCAGAGGAAGGATTGGCATTGATAGAACCTATGTATTATGCATATCCTGAGTCACAGGATGCTTATGAGTGTCAGAACCAATATCTGTTTGGCAGGCAACTGCTGGTGGCTCCCATTACGCATAAAGGCGGAGCAGAAGGTATGGCTGTAAAGGAAGTCTGGCTGCCGGAGGGAAAGTGGACAGATATTTTTACAGGGGATGAATATCAGGGGAATCAATGGATCAAAATGGTCCGGTTTCTGGATTCTATTCCGGTTCTTGGAAAGGAGGGCGGCTTTCTTGTGCTGGACGGACGAAAGGAAACGAACAACACAGAGGAACCGGACAGTCTGGTGGTGAAGGTATTTAGCGGAAATGGCAGCTATACTTTGCATGAGGATATGGAAAACACAGTTTTTTCGCAGAAGGTTGTAGATGAAAATACACTAAAGCTTAGTTTTCGCAGAAACGGAAAGAACGATGAAAGAAGAGAAAGAAGATTTCACTTTGAGTTTAGTAATATTCTGACAGGTGATGTGAAGGTTTTTGCAGGCGGCGTGGAGTATGAGGCAGACGTAGATGATAACGGCAGGCTGAATGTGGAGCTGGCTGGGGTAGGATCAGACGTTTTATATGAAATTATTGTTAAATATGGCAGTCAGGAGAGTGAAAAACTGACGGAGAGAATCTGTAAGGCAGTCACCTATCTGCAGATGGACAATAATAAAAAATGGGAACTATATAGCAGGTTGAGCTCAGGATCGGAAGCGGATATTTCTGCTATTTTAAACGAATATTCCCTGACAGAGGAACAGAGACTGCGTTTGTTGGAAATATGCTTGGCAAATAGGAATTAGCTTATCATCTATCTGAGAAAATAGAGATAATATATATTAAATAAAGATTGATATATCATAATGAATATGATAATGTGAAAATTAGAAGCGCACTTGATCACAGCCATCTAAGAAAGAAACAGATGACAGGGAGGATTCATTATGGTGGAAAAAGAAAATACAGTAGAAGATTATATTAAAAGTTATTCAGCTAATCAGGATAAGCCGTTAAAAATTATGCTGGGATTCTTCAAAGGGCATGGATTTGAGATGTTTAAGACCGTGCTCTTTTTGATTATCAAGCAGTCCCCGGTATGGGTCATTCCTATTGTTACCTCCAATATTATCAACATAGCTACATATCATAACGAACATGCATGGTCGGAAATCTTACTGAATGTAGGAATTGCACTGATATTTCTTCTCCAGAATATTGCCTCCTCCTATACGCAGGTGAGGATCTACAGCAGGGTGATCCGTGAGATTGAAATGAACCTGCGGGAGGCGTTGATACGCAGGCTGCAGCAGCTGTCTATCAGTTTTCATAAAGAAATGCAGTCAGGACGTCTCCTTTCCAAGGTCATGCGCGACGTAGAAAATATAGAAACTCTTTTATACATGGGATTCGGTACCCTGGTAAATATTTTTCTGGATATCAGCATTGCAGTGGTAGTCATTATGTACCATAATCCTATTGTGCTTTTGTTCTTTATTTGTGTGATTCCGGTGGCGGTGTGTGCGGTTTACTTTTTCAGGAAACCCATCCGCAATAATAATCAGCAGTTCCGGAAGGAAATGGAAGAGACTCAGGCTGCAGTGGCAGAGATGGTGGAGCTGATTCCCGTGACCAGGGCTCACGGCCTGGAAAAAGTAGAGATCAATAAGATGGATAATAAGTTCAACAGGATCAGGGAATCGGGATACCGGCTGGATATGATCAATATGCTGTTTGGAGCTACAAGCTGGGTGATCTTTCAGTCTTTTCAGATCCTGTGCCTGGGATTTACCTCTTTTCTGGCTTATAAAGGTAAGATCACAGTGGGAGAAGTAGTTCTTTATCAGACTTATTTTACGCAGATCGTGGGTCAGATCGTGAATCTGATCAATTTATATCCGAACCTGACCAAGGGTATGGAGTCTGTAAAATCCATCGGGGAAATTATCAGTGCAAATGACCTGGAACAGAATAATGCCATCATTCCATTAGGAGAACTGAAGGGAGCCGTTTCTTTCCAGAATGTAGGCTTCCGGTATAAGGACGGGGAGCGTATGATCCTGGAGGATTTTACTCTGGATGTGAAAGCTGGTGAGAGCATTGCTTTTGTGGGAGGCTCCGGAGCGGGAAAGACCACAGTGCTCAATCTGCTGATCGGTTTTGATGAACCAACATCCGGTAAAATTCTGATCGATCGTATCAATATGGCCAATCTGGACAAAAAAGAATATCGTTCTCAGATTGCGGTAGTGCCCCAGAATACCATTCTTTTTTCCGGCAGTATCCGGGATAATATTGCATATGGAGTCAGAGATGTCAGCGATGAAGAGATATGGGATGTCCTAAAGGAAGTGGGTATGGACGATGTAGTCTCTGCAATGCCGGGAGGGATTTATGCAAGGATCGGTGAGCATGGCGGTACGCTTTCCGGCGGTCAGAGACAGAGGATATCCATTGCAAGAGCGCTCCTTCGGAAACCTAAGATCATTATTTTTGATGAGGCCACATCAGCATTGGATTCCGAGTCGGAGAAAAAGGTGCAGATGGCTACCAGCCGGATGATGAAACAGTGTACCACATTTCTGGTAGCCCATCGTCTTTCCACTATTAAGGATGCAGACAGAATCTGTGTGTTGGAGCACGGAAAAATAGTGGAACAGGGAAGCTATCAGGAACTGATGGAAAAGAAAGGACAGTTTTATCATTTAAAGCAGCTGCAGGAATAATAGAAAAGCGATCAAGCGTGGACGATCAGAAAGGAGACAGAAAGTCATGAATACTAACAAACTGAGTACTATTACACCAAAACAGGCAGGAATTGCGCCCCGGGATTTATTAAATTTTCTGGATCTGGTCGAAAAAAAGCAGATCCACCTTCATAACTTTGTCATGATAAAAGGAAATCAGGTGTTTGCGCAAGGTTCCTATGCACCTTGCAGGAGAGACGATCTGCATACATTGTTTTCTATGAGCAAAAGTTTTACCTCTACAGCGATCGGATTTGCGGTGCAGGAAAAAAGATTAACGCTGACAGATAAAGTGACAGACTTTTTCAAAGAGGAACTGGCAGGAAAAGAAGAGCTGATCTGTGAAAACATGAAAAAGATGACAGTACATCATCTGATCACCATGAATACAGGACATACTGATGCTGAGGATGAGATGTTTGTGGACATGGAGAAAGACTGGTGCATCAGTTTCCTTACAAGCCAGGTGGAAAAAGAACCGGGAAGCTGGTTCCTTTATAATACCAGGGCCACCTATATGCTATCGGCTATTATACAGAAGGTAACAGGACAGCTCCTGTTCGATTATTTAAAACCCCGTTTATTTGAGCCTCTTGGATTTTCGGATGGAATCTGGTGGGAAAAGTCACCCCAGGGAATCAATACAGGGGGATTTGGACTGAATATTTCAGTGGAAGATCTTGCAAAATTCGGTATGTTTGTGAAAAATAAGGGCTTCTATAACGGAAAACAGCTATTGTCCTCTCAGTGGTTTGAAGATGCAGCCAAACCTTGGTCAGACTCTTCCAATACATGGGAAGGAGAGAATAAATATGGTTATGGTTATCAATTCTGGCTGTGTCATATTCCCGGTGTTTTCCGTGGGGACGGGGCTTTCGGGCAGTACTGCGTGGTCATGCCCCGGGAGGATATGCTGTTTATTACCATGGCAGGCGAACTGGATATGCAGAAAATACTGGATACTTTCTGGGAGAGCATCTGTGAAAAGAAAGAGACAGGAAGACAGGACCCTGCAGATACTGACTGGCAGGAAGACCAATGTGAACTGGAAAAGCGCTTAAATGACCTGGAAATCTCTGCCTATTATGAAGAAGCAGGAATAGAGGGAGCGGACCTTAAGCTTCCTGAAAATGTATGGGGAAAGGAATATGTGTTGGAAGAAAATGCCCTGCATATTACCTCACTGCGCTTTGTGCAGATAGATAGTGAAGAAGACAAGTGCAGGCTGGAACTTAAAAACGGTGAAAATATAGATGTACTGACCGTATCTGTAAAAGACTGGACGCCGGGAGAGATCCATGTGGATGGAAATTATACAGACCTTTCCAAATATTCCTTCCGTGCGGGATTGTATCCTAAGTGTCATGTGAAAGGATGCAGCAAAGATAATGCTTTTTATATGGACATGCTCTTTCAGGAAACCTCTTTCCAGGATACCTGGAAAGTTACATTTGAGGAAAATGAGATCAGACTTTCCGTTAAAAGAAATACCGGTTTTGTGCCTGCGGAAGTATGCGCAAGAGGAACATGCTCTGAATATTTCAATCTTTCATGATCTTTCTATCATCTTAAACATTCATATCAGAAACACATATTTTCCCATAAATAAAAAGAATATATCTATCTCCTGTTATTTTCAATATAATATATCAAATAACGGATATACACAAGAAAATGTTATGCACGATTTATAGTTATAAAAGCAAATTGCGTGAATTATATACAAAATTAATAATCAACATTTTATTTTTTACAAATCTGTTGACATAGTGTATAAATGGTGTTAGTATATGATATATCAAACATGTAAATGATAAATCAAATTACAGGGAGGAATGAACACATTGAAGAGACAGGTGAAAGCGGTAAGCCAATCAGATCGTAAGAAAAATCCAATCATGAGATTTGCTGCTGCACTGAAAAAGAACTGGCAGCTTTATCTGATGGCAGCGCCGGCGGTTGTATTATTATTCTGCTTTGCGTATATGCCAATGGGCGGTTTGGTCATTGCATTTAAAAAGTACAATTTTAAGATGGGAATCTGGGGAAGCCCGTGGATGGATCCCTGGTACAAGAATTTTGAACTCTTGTTTAAGAACAATACAGCTGCTTTAAATGCGATCCGTAATACGATCTTGTTAAACTTCCTGTTTATTGGCTGTGGTACCGTTTTTGCACTTGCGCTGTCCCTGGCATTTAATGAGATCACCAATAAATATATTAAGAAACTGACACAATCGTTCAGTTTCCTGCCTTATTTCATTTCGACTGTTGTAGTTGGTATTTTCGTGACAGGATTGCTGGGTTATGAAAACGGCGTTATCAACAGGATCATCACTTCTTTCGGCGGAGAGAAGATAGCCTTTTATATGGAAGCCAAATGGTGGCCATTGATCTTGCTGATCGTCAATATCTGGAAGGGCGCCGGATACAGTGCAGTGGTTTATCTGGCAACCATCAGCGGATTTGACAGTGGTTATTATGAAGCAGCTAAGATTGACGGCGCGTCCAAATGGCAGCAGGTCTGGTATATAAGCCTTCCGCTTTTGAAGCCCACGGTTATTACGCTGACACTTTTATCTGTAGGAAAGATCATGAACGCAGATTTTGGTCTCTTCTATAACGTAACAGGCGATATGCCAACGCTTTATGCTACCACCGATGTTTTGGATACTTACATATATCGTGCACTTCGTCAGTTAGGCGATATCGGAATTTCCTCCGCAACAGGCTTCTTCCAGTCAGTAGTCGGCTTTGTGCTGGTACTTGTCAGCAATAAGGTGGCACGGAAATATGAAGACAGTGCGGCGCTGTTTTAAGGGGAGGGATGATCGCTATGAAAGAGAAATTGACAGTCGGAAGAATTTTGGTTCATGTATTTGTAATTGTATTTGCTTTTATCTGCCTTTATCCGTTCCTGATGGTAATCGGCGGTTCCTTTATGACACAGTCTGAAGTTACGCTGGAAGGTTTTAAAGTTTTCCCCAAAAATCCGACGCTTGCATCTTATAAGATGCTTCTGGGCAATGGGAATCTGATTTTGAATGGTTATAAGATCACGTTATTCGTTACTACTGTAGGAACATTTCTGGCAGTTGTTGTAAACGGTATGATGGGATATGTACTTTCCCGCAGGCATATGGCAGGACGGAGAATATTAAATCTGTATGTGCTTCTGACCATGCTTTTCAGCGGCGGTATGGTGCCCTGGTATATGATCTGTACCAAATATCTGCATCTGCAGAATACCATTTGGGCTTTGATCATTCCTTCTATTGTAGGCGCCTGGAATATTTACCTGATCCGTAATTATTTCAGCGGCATACCTGAGGAACTTTGGGAATCAGGCAAACTGGACGGCGCTTCGGAATTTACGATTTTTTCCAGAATTTATCTGCCTCTTGGCAAACCGGTTATCGCAACTGTTGTGCTTTTTGCGGCATTGGGTTACTGGAACGACTGGTGGCTGGGATTGATGTTGATCGACAGAACAGAACTGCAGCCTTTGCAGATGTTGCTGAGAACTATGATGTCCAATATCCAGTTCCTGCAGACCATGTCACAGCAGTCTGCTGAAGTTCAGCAGCTTCTTGCCTCAGTACCCGGCGACGGCGTGAAGATGGCCATGGTTATTGTAACTACCGGACCGATCATTCTGTTATATCCGATCGTACAGAAATACTTTATGAAAGGTATCATGGTCGGCGCGGTAAAAGGCTGATCGAACAAAACATTATTTTATTACACTGCTTGAGTAGCGTTTCATATGCGCTATGAAATAAATAAAAAAGGAGAGAAAAATATGAAAAAGAAATTAATCAGTACTCTACTGATCCTTGGTATGCTGGCAGCTTCCCTGGTTGGATGCGGCAGCAAAGAGGATTCCGCACCTGCAGCCGATAGTAGTTCCGCTACTAAAGAGGAAGCTCCTGCAGCAGACACCAGTTCTGATGATGCAGAAGCGCCCGCAACTGTAGATGCAGCAGATTTAGAACCTGTAACTTTACACTTTATTTTCTTTGGTGACAAGAAGTCAGCTACCGATGAGGTATGGGCAGCAATTGCAGATTACACAAGAGACAGACTGAATTGTGATTTTGATGTTCAGTTCGTAGCAGGCGATGACTACAAGCAGAAACTGCTTGTTAAGGCAGCAACCGGTGACGTATGGGATATGAACTTCGACTCTGACTGGACCGGTTATTTCCAGATGGCAGCACAGGATGCTTATATGAATCTGGATGAGCTTCTTCCCCAGTATGCTCCTAACCTCTATAAGGTATATGAGGAAAAGGGACTGCTTGATGCTATGAAGAGTAAAGGTCACATCAATGTTCTTCCCTGGACCATGACCATGAACAACCGTCCTAATCTTCAGTGGAGAAAGGATCTGGCTGAAGCAGCAGGCATCACAGTTGATAAAGACAACTTCAACACAATGGAAGATGTTGACAAGCTCCTGTATCAGTTAAAAGAAGCTTATCCTGACAGATATATCATTGAGTGTTCACAGATGAACGGCGGCGGCTGGCTTGATCTGCAGGCAGGGTTAGTTATCAACTTAAACGATCCTGAGTGCAAGGTTGTAGCAAAGGAACAGACTGCCGAGTATCTTGAGATGGCACAGTATGCAGAGAAGTGGCAGAAAGATGGTCTGATCTGGAAGGATATATTGACAGATAAGCTGGATCACAACTCTCTGATCAACGAAGGTAAGCTGATCACCAAATGGGGTACACACGAATTTGCAAATCAGAACAGAGCATGGGTAGAAGAAGGCGCTTGCTGGGATTATTGTGAAATTTATTTAGATGATCTGTATGCAAACAGAACACCTCTTGCAAATGCATTGTGTATTTCTGCAACCAGTGAAAATCCTGAAAGAGTTCTGATGTTCCTGGATCTGTTGGAAACAGACCAGCAGTTATATGATATGGTACAGTATGGTATCGAAGGTAAAACATATGTGCTTGATGATGAAGGCGGAGCAGCTTATCCGGACGGTATGGACGGTGCAAGTTCTAACTATCAGGAATGGGGCGGCCAGTGGGCTCTCTGGAAACCTCAGTTCATGAGACCTAACGCATCTTACAGCAAAGGTTTCTGGGAAAGAGAAGCAGAATACGCAGCTTCTACTGATAAGAACGTAGTTTCTCCTCTGGAAGGTTTCAGCTTTAACGCTGACGCTGTTCAGACTGAATATGCACAGAGAAATCAGATATTTGACGATGCTCACAAGCTCCTTGCCGTAGGACTTGCAGGCGATGCTCAGACAGCGATCGATAAATTGGCAGCAGATAGTGAAGCAGCTGGTTTACAGACACTTATTGATGAGTATCAGAGACAGATCGATGAGTTTCTTGCAAGCAAATAATAAGTTTTAAGTAACATAACAAATTAATATTGAAACGGTAAAATTCAAGCCCCCGTAATTTCGTATTACAGGGGCTTGTTGCCTAAAAAAGAATGGATGACGGGATGAAGACTACAGTACATATTATATCTCATTCTCACTGGGACAGAGAATGGTATATGGCATTTGAACAGCATAGAATGAAGCTGGTTGAATTAATGGATCAGACCATGGAATTATTTGAAAAGGATGATTCTTTCCGCAGCTTTCATTTGGATGGTCAGACCATAATATTGGATGACTATCTGGAAATTAAACCGCAGAACAGGGAAAAGGTAGAAAAATATATTAAAGAAGGAAGATTTTCTGCAGGACCATGGTATATCCTACAGGATGAATTTCTTACCAGCGGAGAATCCAATGTGAGAAATCTCCTGGTGGGCATGAAAGAAGCTGAAAGATATGGAGAAATCTGTAAGATCGGTTATTTTCCGGATGCTTTTGGAAATGCAGGACAGATGCCTCAGCTTTTGAAGCAGGCAGGAATGAAAGCAGTGGTATTTGGACGCGGTGTCAAACCGGTGGGATTCAACAATGAAACGTTGGAAGGCGGCGAATATGAATCTGCATATTCCGAAATGATCTGGAGATCTCCTAACGGGAGTGCTTTGCCCGGAATTCTTTTTGCCAACTGGTACAACAACGGAGCAGAGATTCCGGTTGATCCGGAGCAGGCAAAAGTATTTTGGGACGAAGGTCTTGCAAAAGTGCGTCAGTTTGCAAGTACAGGACATCTTTTGTTCATGAATGGCTGTGATCATCAGCCGGTGCAGAAAGATCTTACTGCTGCAATTGAAACGGCACGAAAGTTATATCCGGATATTGAGTTCATTCATTCGGATTTTAACACTTATATAGATGCTGTCTCTTCAGAGCTTAAGGAAGATATTTCTACAGTAAAGGGGGAATTGACCAGTCAGGAAACAGATGGACTCTGGACGCTTGTGAATACAACCTCCTCTCGCATTCCGCTAAAGCAAATGAACCGTGTTTGTGAGACTGCGTTGGAAAAAGAGGCGGAGCCCATGGCGGTAATGGCTTCTTTAATGGGAAAAAGCTATCCTAAAGAATTGTTATTATACAGCTGGAAAACGCTGATGCAGAACCATCCTCATGACAGTATCTGCGGCTGCAGCGTAGACAGTGTAAATGAGGAAATGAAGATCCGGTTTGATAAGAGCCGGCAGGTGTCGAAGGAACTGTTTAAAGAGAGCATGATTTGGCTGGCAGGAAAAATTGATACTGCGGGATTAACAGACAGGGAAACGGGAAATAGTTATCCGTTCGCAGTCTTTAATACTACCGGCTGGAGCAAAAGTGAAGTGGTCAGCCTCCTGATAGATATTGAAAGAAGTTATGGACGGGATCTTTCGGAAAGATATAAGAGGGTAAGCGGCCTGAAAATGCCGGCGCTCGTTTTAAAGGATGCATCGGGCAATGCAGTAAAAGCCCGGATTGAAGATGCGGGAACCTCCTTTGGATATGATCTGCCAAATGATAAATTCCGTCAGCCTTATATGGCAAGGCAGGTCAGAGTGACCTTTGAAGCAAAGGATATTCCGGCTCTTGGTTACAGCACTTATTATCTGAAAGAACAGGAGCAGGAGGCGGAGCCGGATTTCGAATCTCTGGTTACGGGAAATCATGTTATGGAAAACGACTTCCTTAAAGTGGAGATCCATGATGACGGAACTTATTCCCTGACAGAAAAAGAAACTGGCAGAATATATTCACGTATTGGATATTATGAGGAGAGCGGCGATATCGGAAATGAATATATCTATATTCAGAATCCCGGAAACGAAAAAATTACGACAAAAGGCCTGAAAGCAGAAATCGAGCTGTTGGAGAATGAGGTCTATGGATGTACATATCGGATCATTCACAGGCTTGATGTACCAAAGGGTGCAGATAACATGCTGGAAGAAGAGCGCCGTATGTTCCTGGATTTTTATCAGAGAAAAGCGCCAAGAAGTAAAGATACAGTTACCCTGACGATCACTACGCTTCTGACATTGGAACGCAGCGAAAAGGGACTTAAGGTGGAAACGACCATTGAGAATACGGCAAAAGATCACCGGATCAGAGTGATCGTGCCCACGGGACTTGAGGCTGATACCCATTTTGTGGATTCCAACTTTGAAGTGGTGGAGCGTAACAATCGTCATAGCAGGGCATGGAAAAACTTAAGCGCTTGTGAGCATCAGCAGAATTTTGTTGCTATGAGTGACGGAAAATGCGGTATACTGGTTGCAAACTTCGGTCTTTATGAATACGAAGTGTTACCGGATATGCATAATGCAATTGCAGTTACACTCCTTCGGGCAACGGGAGAGATGGGGGATTGGGGCGTATTCCCTGCGCCGGCTGCGCAGCTTCAGGGTACTCATACTGTAAATTATAAGATCCTTCCTTTTAAAGGAGAGGATATCAGGAAAGCGTATACAAAGGGACATCAGTGCCAGACTCATTTGGCGTCGTGTCAGATAGCCGTATCAGAAGGAACTCTGCCGGCTTCCTGTAGTTTTCTGAAGTGGAGCGGTGAAGGGTTGAACCTTACCGGACTGAAACAGAAGGAAGAGGGAGAAGATGTGATAGTCCGCTTTGTTAATGAAACGAAAGAACCGATCACGTTGAGTTTAGAAAGACAGGATTGGTTTGATAGTGTTTATCAAAGCAATGTTATTGAAGAAAATCTGGGAGAAATTGAACAGGGAGAGGATTTCCACTATCACAGACTGGTAAAGCCTTTTGAAAT
This sequence comes from Lachnospiraceae bacterium, assembly GCA_014803415.1. Lineage (GTDB taxonomy): Bacteria > Bacillota > Clostridia > Lachnospirales > Lachnospiraceae > Suilimivivens. Next base: position 192,204 of record JAAVBZ010000001.1, on the reverse strand, counting down.
TTTAACAATAGGAATTATCGTAAAGAAGCAGATGTAAATTAATATTGAGGAGAAAATCTACAATGAAAAATGAAGCGTGGAGAGAAAGAGTAAAGAAAATGATCTCTCAAATGACATTGGAAGAAAAGGCTTCCCAGCTCACTTTTCGTTCCCCGGCAATTGAGCACCTTGATATTCCGTCTTATAACTGGTGGAATGAAGCTCTGCACGGTGTGGCGAGGGCCGGCACAGCCACCAGTTTCCCTCAGTCCATCGGTATGGCTGCCACTTTTGATGAAGAGTTGATAAGACAGGTTGGAGATGCCATTGCTGCGGAGGGACGTGCCAAGTACAATGAGAGTGTAAGCCAGGAAGACAGAGATATTTATAAAGGACTGACTTTCTGGTGCCCCAATGTTAATATTTTCCGTGATCCCAGGTGGGGAAGAGGACATGAGACCTTTGGTGAAGATCCTTATCTGACTTCCCGTATTGGTGTGGCGTATATAAAGGGGCTGCAGGGAGAGGGAGAACATTTAAAGAGTGCAGCATGTGCAAAGCATTTTGCGGTACACAGCGGACCGGAAGAGGGAAGACACTCTTTTGATTCTGTTGTTTCTAAGAAGGATCTGTGGGAAACCTATCTGCCAGCTTTTGAAGCCTGTATAAAGGAAGCGAAGGTAGAAGGCGTGATGGGCGCTTACAATGCAGTAAACGGGGAAGCATGCTGTGGGAGTAAGCTGCTTTTGACTGATGTCTTACGTGAAAAATGGGGATTTGACGGTTATGTGGTCTCTGACTGCGGCGCTATTGCGGATATTCATATGAATCATTGCATCACTAAGGATGCCAAAGAATCTGCCGCGCTGGCTTTGGAGGCAGGCTGCGATCTGAATTGCGGCGGTATTTACCTGCAGGTATACAGGGCTGTGCTGGAGGGAATGATTCCGGAGGAGAATGTGGACAGAGCACTGGAACATTTACTGATGACAAGAATGCGTCTTGGTATGTTCGAACCCTGCGAGTATGATGATATTCCCTATGAAAAAGTGGAGTGTAAAGAACATTGTGATCTTGCAAAGGAAACCGCGGCAAGAAGTATGGTACTTTTGAAAAACAACGGTATTTTACCCCTTGATAAATCAAAGCTTACCACGGTCGGCGTGATCGGGCCCAATGCGGACAGCAGAGAGGCGTTATGGGGAAATTATTACGGAACTTCATCTCATAATACTACTATATTGGAGGGAATCCGGAAGGAACTTGGGGATGAAGTGAGAGTGCTTTATTCTGCAGGAAGCCATTTGTATAAGGAAACCGTGATAGGAGGAGCTAATCGCGGAGACCGTATCAGTGAAGCTGTTGCGGTTGCAAAAAGGAGCGATGTAGTGGTGCTCTGTCTCGGTCTTGATTCAACGATTGAGGGTGAAGAGGGAGACGCCAGTAATGAATATGCCGCAGGAGATAAGAAAAGTCTTTCTCTGCCGCAGACGCAGGTCGAGTTGATGGAAGCAGTAGCGGCAGCAGGAAAGCCGGTTATTTTATGTATGCTGGCAGGAAGTGCCATGGATCTTCGCTATGCCTCAGAGCATGTGGATGCGATACTGCAGGTCTGGTATCCCGGAGCTTTTGGAGGTGAGGCAGCAGCAGATATCTTGTTTGGGAAAAAATCTCCTGCCGGTAAGCTTCCGATTACTTTTTACAATTCAACAGATGATCTGCCGGCCTTTGAGGATTATTCCATGAAGGGCAGAACATACAGGTATCTGGAGAAAGAACCGCTCTATCCCTTCGGTTTCGGATTAAATTACAGTGAAACATTCTGTAAGGAAGCATCTCTTACCGATGGAGAGAACGGCAGTGCCGTTATCAGGGCTGTTGTGGTTAATGACGGAAAGAGGGAAGCAGGGGATGTACTTCAGATTTATATAAAAAATCTGGATTCTCCGCTGGCTGTTCCCAATTACAGCCTCTGCGCCATTAAACCATTTACTTTGCGGCCAGGGGAAGAAAAGGAAATCTTCCTGACTGTTGAGAAAGCCGCATTTGAAGTAGTGGGAGAGGACGGCGAGAGAATAAGCGATGGAAAAAACTTTATTCTTTATGCGGGATGCAGTCAGCCGGATGAAAGAAGTATTGCTCTTACCGGTAAAAAGCCCATTGAGATGAGNNANNNAAAATTGCATNAAAATNTTGCATTTNANATANTGTGGTATTATAATAAAATTAAGTATNANTTNGGATNATGTGCNCAGANGANTATNANCTGTGCAGAGAGGAGCGTTTATGAGAATATCTNCGGTGAGCAATACAAANTATATATATGGCAAGATAGCCAGCGGAAAGAGAATACAGACTGCAGCTGATGATGCATCAGGGCTTGCGATTGCCAGTAAATTNCAAAGACAAAGNAACGGCATGGANGTAGCTGCNGGTAATATTAAAGATGGTATCGGAGTTGCCAATATTCAGGATGGNGCNCTNGGNACNATNCAGGATTCTCTGCAGAGGATCCGTGAGCTCAGCCTGAAAGCTTCCAATGGGATCTATGGTGCGGATGACAGGGAAATGTTCCAGATGGAAATCGATCAGCTTTTACAGGATATCGAAGGGACAGCAGTNGGAACNCAGTATAATGAAATGAATCTGCTTGANGGNAGTATGGCAGATATGCATATTGCAGCCAATCCTTCNGATGGCGAGGGCATGAAGATCCAGATGGAAAATGCCACTTTGAAGGCGCTTGGAATCGATGGATACAATGTTACCGGGAAGTTTGATATTGGTGTTATTGATGCCGCCATGGAAAAGATCAGTGCGGCAAGGAGCAGAACCGGTGCAACCACCAATGCTATGGAGCATGCTTATAATTCCAATACAAGATCTTCGCTGGAACTGGTTTCTTCCCAGAGCCGTATTGAGGATCTGGATATTCCCAAGGCTGTATCGGAGCAGAAGAAAAACAAATTATTGCAGGATTATCACATGGGAATGCTTCGTAAGAAGATGCAGGATAATACTCTGGTGGCAAGGTTGTTTGGAAATATGTAAATGAAAGCATACATAAGGAATATACTATTATAATTTTTAAGGGACTGTCNGGAAACAGACAGTCTCTTTTTTTGGCAAAAATCAAACAGTAAAATGATGCAACTTTGATGCAAAAATGATGCAAAAATGATGCAACTTTGATGAAAAAATGATGCATTGCCCCTGTATTCTATAGAAGAGGAAAAGGGCATTTTTACAATAGGAAAAGGAAGGGCTGCATATGTTCAATGAGGTACGGTTTGAAGAAGAGAATAAGAGAGAAAAAGAATCATGGTTAAAGGTTTTTCGTTATATTCTGTGGATAGTAATGGTAGGAGTTGCANTGTTTTTTGCATCCCGGGCTTTGGATGCAGAGGGTAAAGAAAGCGTACTAAGAACAGCAGCAGAAATTAATACAATAAAAGGTATGAAAGAAATAGAAAACGAGTATCAAAATGCAGTACAAAANGCCATGATCTGCCAGAGTGAACTGATGGCTTATGCAGGTNTGACCCAAATGGAGCAGCGCCGGTTTACCATGCAATCTCAAAGACTGGCTTTTTCAAAGGAAAGAAAAGGAGGAGAAGGCAGTCTGTACTGGTGTAATGAGCTGAGCAGTCTTACCATGGAAGCTTATGAAAAAATGGATGAAAAAGGAAAAGAGATTTTGACCGCCTGGCAGATTGCCAGGGAGCAGTGGAAAGAGGCAGGAGATAAACGAAGACAGAGAAGCGATCCTGAAATGAGGGAGCTGATCAACAGGTTATATTATCAGCAGCTTAAGCGAGTTATGGATTGTTAAACAGATAAGAAATACTTATGATCAGGGAGCAGAGGAAATAATGGGAAAAACGAGAAATATATTAAGGAAAATACAGGGTATTGTGTTGGCCATTGGAATTATTTTTATCATTCTGGGAAGTGCATATCTGGTCTTTCAATCTACAGAACCCAAGGATCTTACGAGATCAGAAGATGACTATCTTGAAATTTATACGGCCTCTGATTACAGGAAATACTGGGATCTGGTGAGAAATGGCAACCCTTTTGTAAATGGCAGACTGATGGCGGATATCTATCTGAATGATCTGGAAGATTATAATAATTGGGCCAGTCAGCCGCCGGAGAATAAAAGCAGTGCAGTAGGTGATTTTCAGGGAAGCTTTGACGGAAATGGACATACTATTTACGGACTTTACAGTGAAAACGGATATGGACTGGTAGAGCGGAATCGGGGAGANATTTATGATGTTACCATTAAAAAATCTCTTATTATAGGAAACAGATACGCAGGCGGTATATGTTATTTCAATAAATCTGTTATCAGAGAATGCCGGTTTTATGGTGAAACGAAAAGCAACAGAGTAAGTGTCGACTCAAGATGCAAGATGGCGGGTATCAGTGTAATAAACATAGGCAGTATCGAAAAGTGCGGATATAAAGGAACCATGTCCGTAAGACTGAAATGGATCAGATCTGGTCAAAGAGCGGGAATTTGTATTCAGAATGAGGGAGAAATCGTAAGCTGTTACAATCTGGTTCCTGAAATAGAAGTAAAAGGCGGAAACTGTTATGCTATAGCGGATAAAGGAGAAGAAAACTGCTATATGATAATGGATTCAAACTGGCAGGTTTCCGATGACAGTCAGGTAAAGGTCCTTGATGAAAATGGAATGCAGATAATTTCTGCTTATCTTAATAAAGATCTTTATACATTATATCAAAACAGAGGCGGCGGAAAGGGTCTGTTTCTTCAGCCGGAGAAGGCGTCACAGAAATCTGCTTTCGTTTCTTTTGATGGCGAGGATAATGAGCGNCAGCCGGCGTTCTCTGAATTGCTGACGAAAGACCGATGGACTGAAGAGTACATGATAAAAAATGCTCTTCAGGATGATTTTTTTGGCAGTTTTATTTTTGAAGAAATCNTGCATCAAGGCCTTAAGTTTGATGATCTTTNAATAAANGGGATGGCAAGTAATGCAGATGGTGTGAATTTTGATGTATTGACAGGCTTTAGAGAGGAGCGGTTCAGATTTGCTTCTTATACATTAGAANGTGATATAAATTTGATCAGTAGCAATAACGCTTATCAAAAGCTGTGGGAGTATTGCAGTACGATACTGGGAGAAAAAAGCAGCGACAGCTGGCAGCATGATACCTGGCTGATGATGGAAAAGGAGGAAGAAAAAGCTGATAAGGGAGTAATGATCCTGTATAGCCAGGAAGAAAACCAAGGTTTCTTTTACATAACAGGAGGGAATTTATACAGGATTGAATATNACNGTAAGATGAATGACAGTGATTTTCAGGCCATTAAGATTCAAATAGAAGAACTTGCTTTTGCCGCAGAAGATCTTGAAGAGACTGAGGATGCGGAATATCTTGATGAAGATCGAAATGAGGAAGAGGGAGCAGAAGAAAGCAGCGGTTCCCTATGGGAAACCATGCTTTGGAAATTGTGGGAAGGCAGAATTCCCAGTGATGGGTTTGTATGGAAAGACCAGAATATAAAAGAGGCGGTATACAGTAATGCGGCAATATTTGCTTCTTCAGACACAGAGGGTAAGATTCTTTCCAGGGAAGAGCTTTCCAAAGTGGAAATGCTTGAAATAGAGGATATTTCCAAAATTGAAACGCTGGAAGATCTTGCAAAGCTTCAAAGCTTGAAAAGTCTTTCCATTGATAAAGCACAGATTAAAAATGCCGGATCCATTGGACAGATGACACAGTTGGAAGAACTTTATCTGACAAACTGTGATCTAAAGGATATCTCTTTTGCGGCAAATCTGACAGGACTTAAAAAGGCATCATTTTATGGAAATGAGATTCAGAATATTGAAGCTCTTTCTCATTGTAAAGAGCTGGAGGAGCTTTCATTAGGATATTGCNGCGTTCAGGATATCAGCCCTTTGGCTTCTGCAGTGAAATTAAAGGAACTGGGACTTCAGGGGAATGAGATATCNGATATAAAAGCCCTGGGAAANTTAAAGAATCTGACAGGACTTAATCTCATGTCTAATGAGATTGAGGATTTATCTCCGCTTGAAGGAATGACGCAGCTTACGGCGCTGGGCCTTGCGGACAATCGGATCAGTGATATATCTTGCCTTAAGGGAATGGACAGGCTGTATAATCTGGCGCTGGATGTGAATGAAATACAGGATATCAGTGTACTTGAAAGCATGACAGAGCTGGAGTGGCTGGGTCTTAGCGGCAATCAGATCAGAGATTTTACTCCCATTGAAGGTCTTGAAAATTTATTTTATCTGTCTGTCTATAACAATCCCAGTCAGGATATCGGCGGATTGGTGCTTACTCCTGATCTGAGAATAGGGATCGATATTTATAATGATCCGGAGAATGAGAGACAAGCGGCGCAGAAATTACTTGATCAGGTCGTGTCCGGCGGAATGGTATTGACAGAAGATATTGCAAAGGGTGATCTGAACGGAGACGGTATTGAAGATATTGCAGTTACCGGATGCACCGGGCAGGAAAAGGATGAATCAGGCAGTATTACCGACTGGGGACAAAGNGCNGTCTATGTGTTCCTGGGAACAAAAGATGGAGACTATACACTGATCAAAAAGATCGATACAAGAAATCCGGATGAAGGAGGAATCTATGGNGATCCTTATGAGGGAATTACGATCTCGGGAAATCATCTTCTGATAAGCAATTATGGAGGAAGNAATTTCAGATGNGAAGAAAAGGACATTTTTGAATATAAAGATCAGGATCTGNTGAGCAAATATGAATTGAGTCTGGAATACTGGTTATGGAATCCTGATGGATATGACTGGCTGGTTTANNANNNANANAAAAAGTGTACCAGAAAGTATGCAGTTGCAGGACCCCAGGAGAGACATGTGGAAAAGCTTCTTATCTGGGATGAACAGCAGCAGGAACAGCAAAGCCGGATGGAAAAAGAGATAGATGATAAGGTTTTGGCTTTAGAAGAAGAAAAGGGCATAGAGCTGCCGGAAATTTCGAGATATTTTTATGAACCCGATATAGATGGAGATGGATACTATTTTTATGAAGTCCATGAAGAGCTTTATAACACAAGGAAAAAGCCCGAAGAAATTTTAAAGATGGCTGATGATATCTATATGGAAGAAGCACAGGAACTGCCCGTTTCCAATTATACTTCTGAAGAGATCAAGGAAAATTATGACAAGCTGGCGGGAGTGGAACTGCCGGAGATGTTCTATCTGGGATTTGACGGTGAAACTCCGCAGATGCTGTCTTACCGGGAATGCCGTAAGGACGGGGAGGACGGATATGTTCATGTGATGGAGATCAAGGAGCCGACCAAAGATAATGAATGGTGGCTGGAAGAAAAGACGATCTATTATTATGAAAAGGGAGAGTATTTTGAGGTAAAATAATATTGACATTTCATGCCCGAATGTTCAAAATAAGAGTATGGATAACATAGAAAGGCAGAAAGGAACGGCAGATTTCCGGTTTGGGGAACAGCCGTCAGGGGTAAGGAAATGAAGATCAGCGAGTTTATGGATGTAAAGAAATTACAGCATATTCAGGACCTGTTTTCGGATGCTACGGGTCTGGCAGCCATTGCGGTGGATGCGGAAGGTAAATACATAACAAAGGGCAGTAATTTTACTGATTTTTGTATGAAGTATACCAGAAACAGCACAGAGGGCAGTAAAAGATGTTTAAAGTGCGACACAGAGTGTGAAGGTACTTATTTCTGTCATGCCGGACTTATGGATTTTGCATCAGATATTATTGTTAACGGTGAAAAAGTTGGCTCTATTATCGGGGGACAAGTTTTGCCCAAAAAGCCGGATGAAGAGAAGTTCCGTGAGATAGCTGAAGAATTATCGATAGATCCGGATGCCTATATAAATGCTCTCAGAAAAGTACCGGTCTGTACTGAAAAGTCTATCAGGGCGGCAGCTGATCTGCTTGCTGATGCAGTCAACCAAGCTGTAAATCTGGAATATATAAAAAGTACTACCGGTGAGAAACTGGATATATTTGAAAGTGAGCTGGCTACAGCAACAGTTACGGTAGATATCATCAATAAGAAGACCAAGGAACTGGAAAGCATCGCTTCCAAGCAGAATATTCTGGCATTAAATGCTTCTATAGAATCAGCCAGAGCCGGTGCAGCAGGAGCGGGATTTGCGGTAGTTGCCAAGCAGATGGGAGAATTGGCAGGTCAGTCGGCTGGTATCCATCATGAGATCAGTGAAGCGGCCAAGCAGATCAAAGAAGCNGTTACAAGAATGAATAGTAAAAGCGGAAGATAAAAAAACGCCACGATCAATTTGGATTGATCGTGGCGTTTTTGTAAATCGATTTTTAAAGTATATTTGTAGATTTTCTGGGGGCATCCGTGGAACTGCGTACGAACAGTTCTACAGGAACAGTAATCTTCTGTATCGGAGCTGCGGGATTGGAAATAGATTCTAACAGGATCTGACTTACTATCTCGCCAATAGCGCGAAAGTCCTGTTTGATAGAAGTGATTCCAAGCTCCTGAATGATATCCGTATTATCAAATCCGCATAAACTGATATCCCCGGGAACATTGATCCCCATTTTCCGACAGGCCAGATAGATGAGATGTGCAACCCTGTCATTTTCTGCAATGATCGCAGTGACTCCCATATTGTACATCTGGCGGATGGTATATTGAAAAGAAACATCACTTTCACCCAGTGCATCTTCCTCTGTAATATCATGAGGAAAATATTGAAAATGGTTCATATTGGGTTTGATACCGGAGATCCGCAGCTGATGAAGATAACCGGCAAAACGGTTACGCACGGAAGAAGTCTCCTCTAAGGGAGCGGTACTGAAAAAGCCGATGTTTTTATGGCCCAGCGAAATCAGGTGCTCTGTCAGCAGCCTTCCTCCTTCAAAATTATCTGNNACCACATTATGNATATAAGGGCAGTCTGTAGATTTATCAATAATGATAACAGGGATACCCAGATAAACAAATTCGTTNAGCTGATTCAGATGTATGTTATCCCTCATGGGATAATATACCAGACCGGAAATGTTCTGGGTAAGGAGCAGCTTTATATTGGCTTTTTCTTTGATAGTGGAAACATTGGAAATATAAAGGCTCATAAAATAGCCGTTGTTGCTGAGGATGGTATTNGCAACTTCAANTGTATTNATAATATTACCCTTGGTNGTATCGAAGGGCAGTAAAAAGGAAATCATTTTAGAATNAACTGCGGATGGCTTAGGGTGGTTTATGTTTTCTAAGGTGTTTTTGGCAACAAAACTGCCGACTCCCCGTTTGCGGTAAAGGATACCCATCTGCTCTAAGTCCGTAATAGCGCGCTTGGCGGTGATCCTGCTGACATGATATTGTTCGGATAGCTGTTTTTCCGTGCACAGGACAGTATCNTAGGAAAAATCATTATTATGGATTCTGTTCAGAATATCGTCCATNATGATTTCATATTTGGGTTTGGTAATATTTGACTGGTTCATATTACTCCTATCTATCTTTTTGATATATTAAATCNACTTTGTATTATATAGNATTTTTNNCTATATGTCAAATGANCATNATANGTTTTTTACTTGTTTTTTAATGTNNTNTGGTAAANATATATAGTAATTTATANAAAGNAAAGAAAAAGAATATTGATTGACAGNTAAAAGAAGAAATGATATGATATATCAAANATNAGNTCGGGAATTTNAATCTGGTAANACCAGNNGAANAATCACAAGGAGGNTCAAANAGTGTATACGGAAAAACAACTGGAAAGAATGTTNGGTAAGATGAANCGCTTTGAGGAAATGCTGGAACCTAAGCTGTTTGATACTGTTGATACAGTGNCTATGAAGGNATTTCAAACAGATGGAAGTCATCATGAGGTGCCGCAGGAATCCTGCTTCTTACCATGCGAGGACGGAACCGTATTTGAAGGGGAAGGAATTTACTGNTGGTTTAAGGGTANCTATACNGTGCCGGANGCNTTGGAAGGNAAGAAGNTGTTTATTTNCCCTAAGATCGANGGNTATGANGGNATGCTCTGGGTAGACGGAAANCCATATGGNAATTTNGCTTCNAAGATCATTGTAANCAGNCATGGAAATCATTACTGNGATATGCTTCGTAANGAAGNACATGNCGGTGAAAACATTGAGATAGCATTAGAATATTATGCCAATCACTATATCAANGGAACACAGCCCTTTAAGNTTGAGGCACAGNAGACATACNANATNGTTTATCATCCGGTAGATATCTGTCTGAAAAATGAAGAACTTGCAGAATTTTATTTTGATCTAAAGATTGCCAACCAGATGGTGGAAGTACTGGAAAAAAGAGATTTCCGCCGAGCGGATTTTGTACGGGCTCTGCTTGAAATACATAGTTTTATTTCCTATGATTTTGAAAATGAAGAACCGGAAGTGTTTAAAGNGCAGATCCGCCGTGCCGATGCAGTGCTTAAGAATGTGTTGAAGGAGCAGAATTCTTCCTCTGCACCCTATGCCGGGCTGATCGGACATTCCCATATGGATACTGCATGGCTGTGGCACAGAGGCGAGACCGAGAAAAAATGTGCNAGAACCTATGCAAATCAGATGAACCTGATGGATCAATATCCNGATTATACNTTTGTACAGAGNTCTGCTTATCATAGCGATATTATAAAAAGGATGTATCCTGCTTTGTTTGAAGANATCAAACAGAGAGTGGCAGAGGGAAGATATGAGCCAAACGGCGGTGTGTGGATCGAATGCGACTGTAATATTCCTTCCGGTGAGTATATGATCCGCCAGTTTGTGTGGGGGCAGAAATTTACCAGAGAGAATTTTAACTACACATCGGATGCTTTCTGGCTGCCGGATACCTTTGGTTACAGCGCATCTCTTCCTCAGATCATGAAGGGATGTGAGATCAAATACTTCCTTACTACTAAGATGTCGTGGAATGATACCAATGTTTTTCCTTATGATACATTTTACTGGAAAGGAATCGACGGNTCCAGAGTACTGGTACATTTTAACCGTACTCACGTATGGCCGGATCCTTTTGCATTATCGGAAAATCTGCTGGAAGCAGGAAGCAATACCATTAAAGAGCGCGCGGTTTCAAATAAGCGTCTGATCTCCTATGGTTTTGGAGACGGCGGCGGCGGCCCGGAATTCGGTATGATCGAAATGGCAGAAAGATTGAAGGATCTGGAAGGAATGCCCAGAACTTCTCATACAACGGTAAGCCGGTTCATGCATGAACTGGAAGCGAATCTGACCGAGCCTTCTACCTATAATGGAGAACTTTATCTGGAACTGCATCGGGGTACTTTAACCAACCAGCATGCGATTAAGAGAAATAACAGGAAGGCGGAGTTTGCGCTCCGTGATCTGGAATATGCTACGGTAAGAAATGCCATTGCAAAGGATATGGAAGCTTCAGCAGAAAATATTGATCCCCTGACCAGTGAGATGCTGATCAACCAGTTCCATGATATCCTTCCCGGAACCTGCATACCCAGAGCCCATGATGAGGCAATTCAGGCAGTGTCCCATATTATTGAAGAAGCGGGAAAGCAGACGATGGCACTGCTTACAGCAGGGGCGTCGGCAGAAGAAGAGAAAAAGATCACAGTTGTTAATACCCTTTCTTTTGCAAGAAATGATGTGATCTATCTGCCTTTCGAGGGATATTATGTAAGCGGTGATTATCGCCAGCAGGTAGTAGAGGATCTGGACGGAAATCAGAAACTGGCTGTGCTGGGAGTTACTATTCCGGCTTTCGGAAGCACGGTACTTACCATGACGAAAGAACATACTGCAGAAAAATCAGTATTTACAGCAGATGGAAACAGGCTGGAAACTCCAGCTGTCAAGGTATCATTTAATGAAAAGGGGTATATGGAATCCTTTGTGGATAAACGTTCCGGACGTGAGCTGAAAGGAGAAGGATATGCTCTGAATACGCTGCTTATGGCTGAAGAAGTATCTCTCGGATGGGATAACTGGGATGTGGACGCTGACTGCGAATCCAAGTTCAGAGACTGTGCAAAGCTGCTTTCCTGTGAGGTGGTATCGGATGGATCAGTAGAATACAGGATCCGCAGAAGTTACCGCCTGAGCGCCAAATCTACATTAAAACAGGATATGATCTTCTATGCGGATTCTCCGGAAGTTGTGTTTGAGACCAGAATGGACTGGCAGGATGACCATCGTTTCTTAAAGACAGCATTTGATACCAATATCCAGACAGATATAACCAGTCAGGAAGTACAGTTTGGCTATATCCGCCGTGTGACTAACCGCAATACGGAGATAGAAAAGGCAAAATTTGAGGTGTCTAATCATAAATATACGGATCTTTCGGAAACTCGTTATGGCGCGGCTGTGCTGAATGATTGTAAGTATGGCATCAGTGTAAAGGATTCTCAGATGCGTCTGTCCCTGCATAAGGGCGGCTGCATGCCTGACTATAGGGGAGATAAGGGAATACATGACTGCACTTATGCTTTCCTGCCACACCTTGGAAGCATGTCTGCAGAGAATGTAATTGAACCGGCATATCTGTTAAATGAAAAGCCTTTGATCGTAAATGGAGCGCTTCCCATGGAGAGCCTGGTAAGCTTAAGTACCGACCATGTGATCGTTGAAACAGTTAAGCCTCTGGAACAAAAGGAAAAGGGATTTATTCTGCGTCTTTATGAGGCAGAGGGGGCTTCCGATAACGTGGTTCTTACCTTTGGTATACCTGTTAAGGGAATGGCAGAAACCAATATGCTTGAAGAAGTACAGGAAGAATATGCAGCTGCCAAGGAGCTGACACTCACTTTCCGCCCCTTTGAGATCAAGACAATAAAAGTAAATTATTAGAGGTAGAGATAATAGATCCCCAGGACCGGAGTGATGAACGATCCTGGGGATTTGCATGTGTCATAAGCAGTGCCCTCAGCAGCATATTGATTCTTAATCAAGAGGTTCTACAGAGATCGCTTCCAGTGCTACATCGCCGCAGTCTCCAAGGAGTCTTATGGTGTTCACTTTGCCCGGCAGCAGCGTTACTGTAATATTAGCATATCCGGTAAATACAGTGGGGGAACCGGTTCTCACCAGATTGATCAGTGACCAGTCCTTATCATTAATGATAAGGCGGAATTTATTTAATCTTTCACGGGCAGCATAATAGATACCCAGACTGACGCGTCCTCCGTCAAAACCTTCTACATTGCAGAACTCTGCATGAGAAGGCCCCTTGTGGAAACCGCCGATCACTTTTCCTTCATAAGCCAGCGGTTCATCTGTAAGCTCTGCCGTACCGGAAAGAGAGGCCAGGGAAGCGCCATATACCGTCATCCGCTCGTTAACGGCAGGGGCAGGACCCTTGGGCAGATGTCCGTTTCTTGACTGAATAACAGTCTCAATTGTACCGTCCTTACGAAAAATAAGGGGGTCACAGCATATGGAACGAAGGTTCCCTCTGCCTGAAATATCACAGCAATGGTATAATGCATACCATTCGCCTTTAAAGCACACCACGGAACCATGGCTGGTATCGCAGCCGGTGGGCTCCAGATAAACGCCTTTGTATTCCCAGGGTCCTAAAGGGCTGGTGCTCATGGCGTAACATAAACGGTTATTTTCCGGAAGATTATCAGAATAGGTAAGATAATAAATACCATTTCGTTTAAATACCCAGGTGGCTTCGTGAAAATCTTCCAGTCCTTCCATGCTCCGCATTTCTTCTTTCATGGATATCATATCGGGATTCATTTCTCCGCCAAAGCACATTCCGCCTCCGCCGTAATACATATAGACTCTGTCGTCATCGTCTACAAAGACGCAGGGATCGATCATACAAAAGCCTCCCAGGCCTTCTATGTATCCGATATCCTGAAAGTCTTTATCCGGTCTGTCACTGACNGCAACGCCGATCTTCCAGGAATCATTCCAGTGNGANTNACTGGGATGGGGATAATAAAANTAATACTTTCCGTTTCGGTATGCACAGTCCGGGGCCCACATAAAACCGCCTTCCGGGCGTCCCCAGGAAACATCTCCGGACCACAGGATCTCACCTTCATCCCTCCAGTTCACCATATCTTCGGTGGAAAAAACGTGATAATGATCCATACAGTCACATCCTCTGGGAGGATCCATATCTCTTGAGGCNTAGATATACATCCGGCCGTCAGCCCAGACATGGGCAGAGGGATCGGCAGTATAGATGGACTGAATAAACGGGTTTTGGGATACGGTGCGCAGTTTTCGAGCATTAAGATCTGTATTCATACATTATTCCTTTCCGGCAGGGGAGAAGATGTCTTCCTGCCTTTAAAATCATTTCATTAAATGATATATCAAAGATAGGATTAGTATATCGTACTGATGCAGAAAAATCAATATATCAATGGCGTTTGGGAATTGTGTTTCTACACCGGATAGCTTATAATTGTGAAGATAAAATACGAAGGAGAGCAGGTAAATATGAGCTTATTTCAGGATATTAAGGATTATAAACCTTTGAACCAGCAGGAGGTGTGTGATAAAGAGCAGATGCTCCAATATATGATAAATAATGCTGATTATCTGGAGCGTGAAAATAAGACTGCTCATTTTACAACTTCTATCTGGACGGTAAATAAAGAACGTACGAAAACATTAATGGTATATCATAACATCTATGATTCCTGGTCCTGGATAGGCGGCCACGCGGATGGAATAGAAGATCTGCGCTTAGTGGCATTGAGAGAGCTGCAGGAAGAAACAGGGGTTCAAAATGCTGCTTTAGTGAGCCCGGATATTTTCAGCCTGGAAATATTAACTGTCAACGGTCACATAAAGAAAGGAATTTATGTGCCCGGCCATTTACATATGAATGTTACTTATTTGGCTGAAGCGAATGAAAATGATACTTTGATCGTAAAAGAAGATGAGAATCAGGCAGTAAAGTGGTGGTCTTTTGAAGANGCCCTGAAGGTGCCGAAAGAACCGTGGTTTATAGAGTGGATCTATAAGAAATTGATCGAAAGGTGCAGGTAGCTGCCTGCCTTTTTCTTCCGCCCCTTTACCCACACATAATTCTTATGCTATAATAAACCCAAAAATCCAGCCGCTATGCGGCTGCCGCGCTTCGCGCTCAAAGATTTTTTCGTTATCATGTCAGGTGAAATCAAATGCTCACCTTGTTCGCGCTTGATTTCCTGCTGACATGATATACTATAACTTATATATCTAAAAAGCTTTTCAAGTNAANCGAGGAAAANAATGGATTTATTTGAATATATGAGATCCGCCAATATGGAAAAGGAATCTCCCTTAGCCGCAAGGCTTCGCCCCACTACCTTGGATGAAGTAGTGGGACAGCAGCATATCATAGGTAAGGACAAGCTGTTATACCGGGCTATTAAAGCCGATAAATTGAGCTCCCTTATTTTTTACGGCCCTCCGGGAACCGGCAAAACTACCCTGGCAAAGGTGATCGCCCATACCACCAGTGCGGAGTTTACCCAGATCAATGCTACCGTGGCAGGCAAAAAGGATATGGAAGAAGTGGTGAAGGCGGCCAAGGATACCTTAGGTATGTATGGCAAAAAGACCATCCTTTTTATTGATGAGATCCACAGGTTCAATAAGGGGCAGCAGGATTACCTCCTGCCTTTTGTGGAAGACGGAACATTGATCCTGATCGGCGCTACCACGGANAANCCTTATTTTGAGGTAAACAGCGCATTGATCTCCCGCTCNATTATTTTTGAGTTAAAACCTTTGGATANAGAAGATATNAAAACTCTGATCCGCAGNGCAGTCTATGATAAGGAAAANGGAATGGGNGCCTATGANGCCGTNATTGAAGANGANGCNCTTGATTTTCTGGCAGATATTGCCGGCGGAGATGCAAGGCATGCATTAAATGCGGTGGAGCTTGGTATTATGACCACNCAGCGGNCGTCNGACGGCAANATTTANATAACCCTNGNGGTAGCGCAGGAATGCATTCAGAAACGNGCNGTCAGNTATGACAAGAGCGGGGATAACCATTATGATACTATATCGGCTTTTATCAAAAGCATGAGAGGTTCTGACCCTGATGCAGCAGTGTATTACCTTGCAAGAATGCTTTATGCAGGGGAAAGCGTTACTTTTATAGCAAGACGTATTATGATCTGTGCAGCCGAAGATGTGGGAATGGCCGATCCCCAGGCAATTTCTGTCGCAGTGAATGCTTCTTTGGCGGTAGAAAGAGTGGGGATGCCGGAAGCTCAGATCATTTTGTCAGAAGCGGCAATGTATGTGGCATGTGCTCCCAAGAGCAATGCCTGCATGCAGGCCATAGGAGAAGCAATGAGTGAAGTGGAACGAACCGGAAACCTGGCAATACCAGTCCATTTGCAGGATGCTCATTATAAAGGAGCAGCAAAACTGGGACATGGAACAGGGTATCAATATGCCCATGATTACCCCAATCATTATGTGGAGCAGCAATATCTTCCTTATGAATTAAATGGAAAGGAATTTTATCATCCGTCAGGCAATGGATATGAGGTCAAGATCAAAGAACATATGAGCCGGATAAAGAGAGAAGCAAAGGAAAACAAATAATATGAATTCAGATACCGGAAATAAGAAAAACGATACCGGCAAAAGAAAAGTTAAAAAAATACGGAAAGTTAGAAAGCAAAAGAAAGATATTAAAAGCCTGATACTTAAACTGCTGGCGCTCTTTGCTGCAGGCGGCATAACAGCAGCAGCACTGATTTATTTTCTGGTGATAAGGGAGCATGAAGTTCAGATGCCTCCTGAAGATATTGAAAGTATTCAGGCACCCTTGCCGGAAGAGGAGCCGGAAGAAAATATAGATGCAGATCTGGGAGATGCGGTCATAGACCACATCATTACGGCAGGAAGTGAAGTAGACAAATCCTATAACAGCAGACCCAGGAGTTATGAATTGACGGAAGAGAATACTGCTGATTTTGCAGCCATAGATTCCTGCCTGCTGGAGTCCGGGACAGGAAAAATAGTGGTAACGGCGTCTGCGGANGGAATTCCTAAAAGTGATGATAAATATTATTATCTTTTTGCTTTGAATACCTATGACACCGGAATTTCGCCGGATAATGAATATATTGATAAAGAATATAAGGACAGTACCACTGTGATGAGCGCTGCTGTGAATTATAACAGAGCAGGCAGCCGGCTTTTTAAGAAGTTTGTGATAGCGGTGAAAAAAGACGGAGAATTTGTACCCGTCAGTACTCCGAAATACATTACCAATCCGGAGGTTCTTGCTAAATATACCTCAGTGTATCAGCAGCCGGCGTCTAAAAAAGGTCTGCTGGTGGATCCCAATAAGCTGCAGGGCAGTGAGCTGGATGACCTGGGAGTGAAGCAGGCGGCATACAATATTCCTGTTGCAAGACTGCTGGGACCTACTTCGAACAGTATTTATCCTACTATTCAGTATACATATAACGGAAGGACATATTCTTTTAACGGACAGGTAATTGCAGAATATGATCTGGTTTTCGGAACGTTGACAGCAAAAGGAATCACCACCACGGCCATTATTTTGAATAATTATTCGCCTTCTTATGCGCAGCTGATCCATCCCAATGCAAGGAGCGGCGGATCCGCTCCCTATTACATGTTCAATGGAGCGGAAGAATCGGGCGTGGAATATATGGCAGCGGTCGCCACTTTTTTGGCAGAGAGGTATTCNGGAGACAGGCATGGCAGAATTTCCAACTGGGTCATTGCCAATGAGATCAATGCCAGAAAAGAGTGGAACTATATGGCTATGACGGATGTAGCTACTTATGTGGAAGAATATGCCAAAGGCTTCCGGGTGTTCTATACTGCNATCAANAGTGTCAGCAGCAGTGCCAGAGTATATATGCCCATTGACCAGCAGTGGGACAGAAATCTGAAGAATAATCCGGATTATGACGGCCGGGATATACTTGATGAGTTTAACCGGAATATCAAAGAAAAAGGTGATATTGACTGGGGNCTTGCACAGCANCCTTACAATGTNCCGCTGACGGAAGCCAGGATATGGAAATCAAATAAGCTGGTGACTCATANTGCGGATACTTCCATGATGACTATGGCNAATATTGAAGTNCTNACAAATTATATGCAGCAGAATCANTTTCTGAATGANAANGGAGAGGTCAGNAGNATNATCTTAAGCGAGCAGGGTTATNCTTCAACCGCAGGAGAGGCNGTTCAGGCAGCGGCGTTTGCNTATGCTTATTACAAAGTNGAAGCCAATCCCCATATTGANGGATTCCTCCTAAACAGGGAGACNGATGCACCGGAAGAGGTNGCCCAGGGGCTGGCTTTTGGCCTGAATAATTCAGGGGGAGGNCATAAGCAGATCTATACNGTATTTAAATATATTGATACGGCCAGTCATGCNGAGTATACGGAATTTGCNAAAAGTATNATAGGAATCTCCAGTTGGAGCGAGATCACGCGTTAAGAAAAGGGAATGGTGANATCCATTCCCTTTTAAAATAACTGTCCGATGAGATATTGATAAATTTCCTGGTTCTTTTTCTGCCAATTGTCACAAATGGAAGCAGCGGTTTCTTCAATCGGGACAGAAATGGTTATATCTATCAGATTAATATTCTTGTCTTTGGCTACCAGATGAGCCTCATATTCTCCGGTAGTGGCTTTATAGTAATCNGAAAAAACGGAGACTTCATTCCTCAGTTCCAGTTCATTTCCTTTTANATATTCATCNATATCTTTTTTAATACTGCTGCTGATCTGATTGCTGAAGAAAGCAAGAGTCTGAGNGCCTTCCTTTGTCATAGCAAGATGGGTTCTGTTGCGTATGGTCTGTGATGTAATAAAGCCGGCGTCNATCAGATCGCCGATAGCCTGCTGCAGGGTAAGGAAGGTGGTATATTCCCGCTCCAGTATGAAATCACTGATCTGTGATTTGGTAAGAGGAAAATCCACNCTGCTCAGCATATATAATACGATCAGNTTATATAAAGTTAAAGGATCTGACATATTGCTTACTCCTTTCCGTACAATTGTCCCTGAAAAGCATTTCTTTCTTTTAATTGTCTGTGCAGTGCATTTAATACATCACGTTTATTAGCGCTCCAGGCAGGTGCGATCAGAAGCTTTTTCGGCGCATCGCCGGTTACTCTGTGGATGACCATATCAGGACGCAAGTGTTCGATACAGTCGATCACGGTAGATATATAATCGTCCCGATCCTTAAAAAAACAGATATGATCAGGATCTTTATCATACAGCTCAGCCAGATCGGTTTCTTTCAGGATATGCAAAAGCTGCAGCTTAACGCCCCATACAGGCTTTTCATTCAAATAGCGGACAGAAGAGATCATATCTTCTTTTGATTCTCCGGGAAGACCTAAAATCAGGTGGGCTATCACCGGAATATCTAAAGTCTGCAAAGCATTCAGAGCATGCTCAAAGCAGGGAAGGGAATATCCCCTTCTGATAAATTCTGCAGTCTTTTCATGAATAGTCTGAAGGCCCAATTCCACCCAGATAAATTTATGGGGAAACTCCTTCTTTAATCTGGAAAGAAGCACAAGTACTTCAGTAGGAAGGCAGTCCGGTCTGGTAGCAATGGAAATGCCGATGATCTCTGTATCGTTAAGCGCTTCCCGATAAATCTCTTCTAAATAATGAAGAGGACCGTAAGTATTGGTGTATGCCTGAAAATAAGCGATAAACCGGGTGCCTGTCCGTTTAGTGGAAAGCCTCTGTTTACCCTCTTCAATGCTCTCTTTAAAGGACCTGTCAGTAAGAGAGGAAGCGAAATCACCGCTTCCTCCTCTGCTGCAGAAAATACAACCCCGCGTATCTAAGCGACCGTCTCTGTTGGGACAGGTCAGACCCGCATTTAGTGCGATTTTGTATATTTTTTCTCCGTAAGTATCTTTCAGATAAGTGTTCAGGGAATAGTAAGGTCTCATTTTACAATATGAGACTTAACAGCCTGGGCAACAACCTCGGCAACCCTGGGATTAAATGCTTCCGGCATAATATTGTCTTCGCTTAATTCATCATCAGGTACCAGAGAGGCAATGGCATTGGCCGCAGCCAGCTTCATTTCTTCCGTGATCTGTGGGGCACGGCCTTCTAATGCACCTTTAAAGATGCCGGGGAAGGCTACCACATTATTGATCTGGTTAGGGAAATCGCTTCGCCCGGTTCCCACAACTTTGGCGCCTGCAGCCTTGGCTATATCGGGCATAATTTCGGGTACCGGATTGGCCAGGGCAAAAAGAATAGCATCTTTATTCATGGAGGTTACCATTTCAGCAGTTACGGTACCGGGGGCGGAAACGCCTACAAAGATATCTGCACCCTTTAAAGCATCTGCAAGAGTACCTGTCTCATTACCCGGATTAGTTATTTCCGCCATTTGCTGCTTCATCCAGTTTAGTCCTTCGGTGCTCTTTGATATGATACCTGCTCTGTCACACATCATGATATTGGTAAAACCGTAGGTAATAAGAAGCTTTGTAATAGCAACGCCGGCGCTTCCTGCACCGTTTATCACAATTTTACAATCTTCCTTTTTCTTGCCTACTACTTTGAGGGCGTTGATGATTCCCGCAAGAACTACAATGGCAGTTCCATGCTGGTCATCATGGAATACAGGAATATTCAGTATTTTTTTTAATCGCTCTTCAATTTCAAAGCATCTGGGAGCGCTGATATCTTCAAGATTAATGCCGCCGAAACCGGGAGCCAGATAAGTGACGGCTTTGATGATCTCTTCGGTATCCTGTGTATCAAGACAGATCGGTACGGCGTTGACATTACCGAATTCTTTAAATAATACGGCCTTTCCCTCCATAACCGGCATAGCAGCATAAGGACCGATGTTGCCAAGGCCCAGAACTGCGCTGCCATCCGAAACAACAGCTATCGTGTTGGCTTTCATGGTATAGGTATAGGCTGCTTCTTTATCTTCAGCGATCACTTTACAGGGTTCCGCAACACCGGGAGTATAGGCAATAGCCAGATCTTCTCTCGATTTTACAGGGGTTTTGGATACAGTCTCCAGTTTTCCGTTCCATTCTTTATGAAGCATAAGTGCTTTTTCATTTGTTGTCATATNTTTATNTCTCCTGTTTGAATTTCATTGCAACACTACCATTCTATAATAATTAAGTCATGCTTGCAAGTAGTGTTATGAAATAAAAAAGAGAAAAGGATTAACTTAAATAAATATAGAAATAATAAGTAGTAAAAATTATTTACACCTGNAATATTATATGCTATCATAAGTAGTAATAAAAACNATATATAAAGTTNTNAAAAATTAAATGGAATNGTTTTGGAGGTNGATATGAGTTATAAGATAGTGGTAGACAGCTGCTGTGAACTGCCGGAANAATATCATGGGGATGANCGNTATGAAATAGTACCCCTNGGACTGGAAGTGGAAGGANAGCTGATCATGGATGATGAAANCTTTGATCAGGCNGATTTTTTNAAGCGTGTNGCAGCATCGCCTAAATGTCCTAAATCTTTTTGCCCTTCTCCACAGAAATTTATGGAAGCATATGTAACCGAGGCGGAGAATGTATTTGTTTTTACCTTATCTTCTAAACTCAGCGGCAGTTATAACAGTGCTGAACTTGGTAAACAGCTCTATCATGAAAAATACGGAGAGAAAAATATATTTGTCTGCGATTCACAGTCGGCCAGCTGTGGGGAGACTCAGCAGGCGCTTTTAGCAGCCAGATGGTCTGAAGAGGGCCTTCCTTTTGAAAAAATCTGTAAAAAGCTGATTGAGTTCAGAGACCACATGAAGACTTATTTTGTATTGGATAATCTGGAGACACTTCGTAAGAATGGAAGACTTTCGGGAGTGAAAGCACTGGTAGCTTCCAGTTTAAATATTAAACCGGTGATGGGTTCTGATAAGGGAGAGATCATTCAGCTTAGCCAGTCTATCGGAATCAAAAAAGGACTTGCCAAAATGGCGGAGATCGTGGCAAGGGAATCTGTTTCACCGGAGGANAAAACTTTGATGATCACCCATTGCAATTGCCGCGAGCGGGCTGAAAAGGTGAAAAATATGATTCTTGATAAGATAAAGTGNAAAGAGGTTGTTGTTATGGATACCAGGGGCGTCAGCAGCATGTATGCCAATGACGGCGGCGTGATCGTAACTTTGTAACCCGCCTTTAAATGATAGATATTTGGATGGGCGCATTAAAAAGAGCTATGACAAGAGCAATTTGAAGCAGTAAAATAAAGGGCATTCCATAGACAAAATACCAGTGTCTTGTTTTATGACGAAAAGCATACATTCCAATAATGGAACCTATGCTTCCGCCAATGATCGCAACGATAAAAAGGGTTGCTTCCGGTATCCGGAAGGCCCTTTTTTTTGCTTTGTGTTTATCGATTCCCATAAGGAAAAAACCAATGAGATTCACAGATATAAAATATGCTGCAAGTAAAGTAACTACATTCATTTNTAAAACCTTATANNTCTCCGCGTTCCTGCATCTTCATGGCACGTACTTTAGTAGAAAGACCAAACAGGTTGATAAAGCCTTCTGCATCATGATGATCATACAGATCACCGGTGGTAAAGCTTGCAATGCTTTCATTGTACAGAGAGTAGGGTGATGTGGTGCCGGCTTTGATGATATTGCCCTTATAAAGCTTGAATTTAACCTCACCTGTTACATACTGCTGTGTGGATTCAATGAATGCCTGAACTGCCTCGCGGAGAGGTGAGAACCATTTTCCTTCGTAAACNATCTGAGCCATCTTATTGCCCATATCTTTCTTAACTGCATAAGCATCACGGTCAAGGATCAGCTCCTCAAGCTGCTGGTGAGCCTCATAAAGGATAGTTCCGCCGGGAGTTTCATAAACGCCGCGGGANTTCATNCCTACTACACGGTTTTCTACGATATCAACAATACCGATGCCGTGCTTTCCTCCTAATTTGTTCAANTCACGGATAATATCGGAAACTTTCATCTTNTGACCGTTTACGGAAGTAGGAATACCTTTTTCAAAAGTAANNGTAACATATTCTCCTTCGTCGGGAGCTTTCTCGGGTGTTACGCCAAGTACTAACAGATGTTCAAAGTTGGGNTCATTGGCAGGATCTTCAAGCTCTAAGCCTTCATGGCTGATATGCCATAAGTTACGGTCACGGCTGTAACTGGAGTCAGCAGAGAAGGGAAGGTCGATTCCATGTGCTTTACAGTATTCAATTTCGGATTCACGGGAATCAAGAGTCCATTTTTCATTTCTCCAGGCTGCAATGATCTTAAGATCGGGAGCAAGAGCCTTGATACCAAGTTCAAAACGGATCTGGTCATTTCCTTTGCCGGTAGCACCGTGGCAGATGGCAACAGCGCCTTCCTTACGTGCAATTTCAACTAATTTCTTAGCAATCAGAGGTCTTGCCATGGAAGTGCCAAGTAAATATTTGTTTTCATAAACTGCATGTGCCTGAACACAGGGTACAATATATTCATCGCAGAACTCATCTACTACATCTAAAATGTATAATTTTTCAGCGCCGCAGAATTTAGCTCTTTCTTCAAGTCCGTCAAGTTCCTCTTCCTGACCGCAGTCAATGCAGACGCAAATAACTTCATAATCGAAGTTTTCCTTTAACCAGGGAATGATAGCAGTGGTATCAAGACCGCCTGAATACGCTAAAACAACTTTTTCCTTCATAATTAATGCCTCCAGTGTAAATTCNTTATCTTTTTGACAAGGCATAATATACTACAAAATAAATGAGAATGCAATACCTATTTTGCATATTTAAAAAGAAAAAGTTGAAAAGNTGCATAAAAATAAATAAGTATTGCATANTATGCANTNATANTGTATNATTATNCATGAANNAGGACTGAACTGAAATTTAGGTAAAGGTATGAACGATGGNGGCATATTGNTCAAAACNTATCCGCTGCTGCTCCTGACTACGGATATAAGATTTTCTAAATGCTCTGATGNAAAGGAATCNAAGCCGAANGCAACCGGACAAAAATCGCCTTCCATGGCTCATTTTGTCCTTTTCCGGCTTCCATGCCGGAAATTGCTGGTAAGATGAACAGAGCATTAAGAAAATCTAATATCCTTCATAAGTCGCAGACATCAGATAAGTTTTGAACAATATGCTGCCCCATCTTTGAAAACTTATTGAGATTTCAGTCAAGAAAGAGTATAGTGTAAAAGATGAGCCGCGAANGCNGCGCCAGATGCGAAGCAGCCGCTTTTATNAATGCGAGAGCTGAACTGTTACAGCTTCATAATTAAAGGAAGAAAAAGATAGTGTAAGGAGATTATAATGGCTTCAGGAAAACCGGTGGTGCGTCAGGTGGCGTGGATATCTATGATTCCCCAGCTGGCTGTCATGATCATTTTAATTGTGGTATGTTCTATGCTGATCAAGCCTTATGAACTTGCCAGTTGTATTGCGATGGTGATTTATTTGTCGGCTTCTTTGTTGCTGAGAAATCTGATACCGCACAATCATAGAAGCGGGATGAGACTGGTCAGGTCAGGGAATTATGAGCAGGCGATCAGTGAGTATGAGAAAAGTTATGCATTTTTCTCAGAGCATGAGTGGATTGATAAATACCGTTTTATTACGTTGCTGTCATCCGGCAGAATGACATATAAAGAGATGGCGTTGGTCAATATTGCATATTGTTATACCCAGATCGGAGATGGCAGACGGGCAAAAGAGTATTATGAAAAAACGCTGCAGCAGTTCCCGGACAGTGAGATGGCCAAATCGGCGCTGCGCATGCTGAATTCTGTTTCGAATGCAGAAAACTCTGCAGAATAGTAAAATGCAAAAGGTGATTAAGATGATATATTTTTTTAAGCCGCTTCCGGAAAGGGAGGTTAATTTTCCCGATGCGCATCCATTTATAAAAAACAAGTGGTTTAATAAAAACTATATGAAATTTGTATATGCTTTGCAGATATTGCTTGTTCTGCTGTCGATATATCTGAGGGTATGGGATTTTTTAAATTGGTATGTTGAATTTAGCATTTTTTGTATGGTATTTTTGATTCATGAATCATTACATGTATTAGTCATATATGGAATAGGAGATATCAGCATAACGCATTCAGGTGTTTTTTTCTGGATCAACAGTGACGGAGTTATGAGTAAGAAAAGATTCTGGTTATTCATGACATTGCCGTTACTTGTGTTGACAATTGCTCCAGTATTTTTTACCTTTTGGGCGAAGGGACTTTTATATGAAGTATTAAGATATATTGCATGGATCAATGCAATTATTGCAGGATCGGATATTATTAATTCTGTTCTGATAGCTGTTAAGCCGTCAAAAGCAGAATTTTACAGAGGATATTACAGGATTAAAACAGAAGTTGATCAAGGAGAAAAACTATGAGTAACAAAACAAAGATATTTATTGACGGCAGCGAAGGGACTACGGGACTTAGGATATATGAAAGATTTGAGGGACGGGAAGATATTGAGTTGATGCCCATATCTTCCGAACTCAGGAAGGATATTAAGGAAAGAAAGCGGCTGATCAACGAGTCGGATATTACGTTTCTCTGCCTGCCCGATGCAGCGGCTATAGAATCGGTTTCTCTTGTAGAGAATGAAAATGTAAAGATCATTGATACTTCCACGGCCCATAGGACTGAGGAAGGCTGGGCTTACGGCTTTCCGGAGCTTTCCGATGCCCACAGAAAAGCAATTGCAGCAGGAAAGAGGATCGCTGTTCCCGGCTGTTATGCCACCGGTTTTGTTTCGCTGGTCTATCCTATGGTAACGGAAGGCATACTGCCTGCGGATTATCCGGTATGCTCCTTTGGCATCTCCGGTTACAGCGGAGGAGGCAAAAAGATGATCGCTGCCTATGAGGCTCCGGAGAAGCCGGCGCAGCTTAACTCCCCCAGAGAATATGCACTGTCTCAGTCCCATAAGCATTTAAAGGAAATGAAAAAAATTCCGGGGCTTTTGCGAGAACCCTTGTTTTCTCCCATTGTTTCCGGTTATTACAGCGGAATGGTGGTATCTGTTCCCATTTATACGGAATTTTTACAAAAGGCTAAGGCAGTGGAAGAAGTACATCAGGTTTTGGAAGAATTTTATAAGAATGAAAAGTTCATTCAGGTAATGCCCCTTGGAGCAGAGGAAGAAAGCAGCAATATGCTGGCAGGCAATGCCTGCTCAGGGTGGGATGGACTTCGTATTTTTGTGACCGGCAATAAGGACAGGATCCTGCTTTCTTCCCAGTTTGACAATCTTGGGAAAGGAGCTTCGGGAGCAGCTGTTCAGTGCCTGAATATAGCGCTTGGCTGTGAAGAGGATAAGGGACTCTGTTTATAAAGGGATTATAGATGAAGGAAATGAGGAAGAACATGACTGTCAGGACGATGACCATAGAAGATTATGACGGGGTTTATGAATTATGGATGAGTATAAGCGGTTTTGCCATAAGAAGCATTGATGATTCCAGAGAAGGGGTGGAGAGATTTCTTAAAAGGAATCCGGATACAAGTGTGGTAGCAATAGAGGATGGAAGGATCGTAGGCAGTATTCTCTGCGGTCACGATGGCAGAAGAGGTTGCCTTTATCATGTATGCGTGCATGCGGATTACCGTATGAGAGGCATTGGCAAGAGTATGGTGGTACGCTGCATGGAGGAACTGGAAAAAGAACATATCAGTAAGGTCTCATTGATCGCTTTTACCAAGAACGATATTGGAAATGCTTTCTGGAAGGAGATCGGATGGACGAAAAGAGAGGATCTTAATTATTACGATTTTACTTTAAATAAAGAAAATATAGTTAATTATAATAAGTAAAGATAGGAGAAAAAGATGAACATAATAACAGGCGGTGTGACCGCAGCAACAGGATTTGAAGCGGCAGGAGCAGAAGCAGGTATTAAGTATAAGAACAGAAAAGATATGGCAATGATCTACAGCCAAAAGCCCTGTATTCTGGCAGGGACCTTTACTTCCAATGTGGTAAAGGCGGCTCCGGTTTTGTGGGATAAGAAAGTGGTGGAAGAGTCGCCTTACGGACAGGCAGTCATCATTAATGCAGGAATTGCCAATGCCTGTACAGGAAAAGAAGGTTATGATTACTGTAATAGAACGGCAAAAGCAGCGTCAAAGGTTTTGGATATACCGGAAAGTGCAGTTTTGGTGGCGTCTACAGGCGTGATCGGAATGCAGCTTCCCATAGATAAGATTGAAAACGGTATCGGTATGCTGGCAGCAGCAAAAGCGGATACCCTGGAAGCGGGTACACTGGCAGCGGAAGCTATTATGACTACCGACACACGTTCCAAGCAGGCAGCAGCGCAGATCGAGATCGGCGGAAAGAAAGTCACTCTCGGAGGTATGAGTAAAGGTTCCGGAATGATCCATCCCAATATGTGCACTATGCTGGGCTTTGTTACCACGGATGCGGTCATTTCCAAAGAACTGCTTACCAAGGCGCTGAAAGAGGATGTAACGGATACCTTTAATATGATCTCTGTAGACGGGGATACTTCCACCAACGATACTCTGATCATAATGGCAAACGGTATGGCAGAGAATCCCGAGATCAAGGATAATACGCCGGAATATGAAGCATTTAAAGAGGCTCTTCATTATATCAATGAATCTCTGGCAAAGATGATGGCAGGAGACGGGGAAGGTGCGACGGCTCTTTTGGAAGTTAAAGTGACCGGTGCTGATACGAAGGAAAATGCCCGTATCTTGAGCAGATCGGTAGTGGGCTCCAGTCTGGTCAAAGCAATGATTTATGGGCATGATGCCAACGGAGGCAGAATTTTATGTGCCCTGGGATATTCAGGAGTCGAATTCGATCCTGATAGGGTAGATTTGTTTTTCGAGAGCAAAGCGGGGCGGATTCAGACCTACAAAGACGGAGCAGCGCTGAATTTCAATGAAGAAGAAGCTTCTAAAATACTGGCAGAGCCGGAAGTGACCATTTTGGCAGATATGAAGATGGGAACAGAGGCTGCTACGGCGTGGGGATGCGATCTGACCTATGATTATGTAAAGATCAATGCAGATTACAGAAGTTAGAAAAGGGGAGACAGTATTATGGATAAGGATATGGAACAGGTATTAAAAAAAGCGGAGGTGCTGATCGAAGCCCTTCCTTATATACAGAAATTTAACAGGAAGATCATAGTTGTGAAATACGGCGGCAGCGCCATGAGCAACGAAGAGCTGCAGAAAAATGTGATCAAAGACGTAACACTGCTGAAACTGGTAGGCTTTAAGCCCATCATTGTGCACGGCGGCGGCAAGGAGATCAGCCGCTGGGTGGGCAAGGTAGGAAAGGAAGCCAGATTTGTGAATGGTCTGCGGGTCACTGATGATGAGACCATGGAGATCGCAGAAATGGTGCTTGGCAAAGTCAATAAGAGTCTGGTGACCATGGTACAGGAATTGGGAGTCAGAGCTGTGGGGATCAGCGGAAAGGACGGCGGACTTTTGACTGTNGATAAAAAGTATGCTGACGGNCAGGATATCGGATTTGTAGGAGATATTAAAGANGTAGGTGCCAAGATCCTTTATGANCTTTTAGAAAAAGATTTTCTGCCAATCGTGGCNCCTATCGGACTTGACGATCAGTTCAATACCTANAANATCAATGCAGATGATGCGGCCTGTGCCATTGCCAAGGCAGTGGGNGCAGATAAGCTGGTATTCTTAACAGATATTGAGGGACTNTACAGAGACATTAACGATAAAGATTCTTTTATTCCCAGGATTACGGCTTCCGACGCCGATGCACTGATAGAAGGNGGCATCATAGGCGGAGGTATGCTGCCTAAACTGAGTAATTGTACTTCTGCAGTAAAGAACGGAGTCAACAGAGTACATATTCTGGATGGACGCATTCCCCATTGTCTTTTGCTTGAGATCTTTACCAATGAAGGCGTGGGAACCATGATCCTCAAAGATGAAGACAGACAGCTTTTAGATAATATGAAATAAAGAGCAGGAAAGAGGAAAAGAAATGGAAACAATGAAACAGTATATAGAGGAGGCAGAGCAGGCGCTGCTGCATACTTATAATCGTTATCAGGTAGTTCTGGATAAAGGTGACGGGGTGCATCTGTACGATATGGAAGGAAAGGAATATCTGGATTTTGGTGCGGGAATTGCAGTATTTGCTCTTGGATATAATAATAAGAGATATAATGATGCCCTGAAGGCACAGATAGATAAACTGATCCATACATCCAATTTTTATTATAATGTACCGGCCATAGAAGCGGCTAAGAAAATAAAGAAGGTATCCGGCATGGATCGTGTTTTCTTTACCAACAGCGGCGCGGAATCAGTGGAGGGAGCAATTAAAGCGGCAAGAAAATATGCCTATTTAAAAGACGGCACTACAGATCATGAGATCATTGCCATGGAGCATTCTTTCCACGGCAGGACTATGGGAGCCCTTTCCGTTACGGGAAATTCCAAGTACAGAGAGGCGTTTGAACCTATGATCGGTAATATCCGTTTTGCCAAAATGAATGATTTTGAGAGTGTTCTGTCACAGGTAACGGATAAGACATGCGCTATTATTTTTGAAACCATCCAGGGTGAAGGCGGCATCTATCCTGCCACGGAAGAATTTATGAAAAAGATACGTGCCCTTTGTGATGAAAAAGACATTCTGCTGATCCTGGATGAGATCCAGTGCGGTATGGGGCGTACCGGAACTATGTTTGCCTGGCAGAAATACGGAGTAAAGCCGGATATTATGACTACTGCCAAAGCACTTGGATGCGGGGTGCCGGTAGGCGCTTTTCTGATGACGGAAAAGGTGGGCTTAAACTCCCTGACAAGCGGAGACCATGGCACTACCTATGGAGGAAATCCTCTTGCAGCGGCAGCAATAAATATCGTACTTGATTTATTTGAAGAGAACCATATAATAGATAATGTAAATCAAGTAGGTGCTTATCTTNCGGAACAACTGGATAGACTGACAGAAAAGTATGATTTTATTATGGAAAGAAGAGGCACCGGTCTGATGCAGGGACTTGCTTTTGACAGACCTGTAGGAGAATACATTGCAAAAGCTCTTGATAAAGGATTGATACTGATCAACGCAGGGACAGATATTATCCGTTTTGTACCGCCGCTTATCATTACCAAAGAAAATGTGGACGAAATGGTTGAAATTCTGGAATCCTGTTTTTCGTAAATGGAGAATGGAATGAGTCTGAAGAAACGACTGACTGCTATAGGAGCAATAGCTGCTGCTGTAGCGCTTACGATTGGAATAGCCGGATCAGGCAGAGAAATTACAGAGATAGAAGAAAAGATACCTGATATTTTCGGTGGAAAGGAAACCCTTTATTTATGGTATACAGATGAGGCGCTTACACCTTATATAAGCGGTGCGGCAGTTACCTACAATGAAGATCATGATGTCAGGATCGTACCGGTGCTCGAATCCGGGNTGGAATANCTGGAACAGATCAATCAGGCNTCTCTTACGGAAGAAGGGATACCGGATATCTATATTTTAAGCAATGATTCGCTGGAGAAAGCGTATCTGGCAGGATTGGCCCGCGAGATCATGCCGGGAGAGGGAAATTCCCCGGAAGAGATTTATATGACAACGGGAATTGAAGCTGCCACATATAAGGACAAGGTAATAGGATATCCTTTTTACTTTGAAACCAGNTCCCTTCTTTATAACAGGACCTATCTGGAAGAGATGGCACATAACCAGCTTCAGGCGCAGGCAGATGTGATCGCAGCGCAGGAAGCTGAGGCTAATGCACCGGAAGCAGGCAGCTTAGAGGAAGGGATCGAAAACGATGTGGGAGATACCGCTGAGGCGCCCATAGATCAGCAGCAGATTGAAGAGAGAATGAAGGAAATTCTACCCTCCACTTTAGAAGAAATGAAGACTTTTGCCGACAGCTATGATGCACCGGAACAGGTAGAAGCGGTATTTAAGTGGGATGTCACAGATGTATTTTATAATTATTTCTTTATAGGCAATGCCATTAATATGGGCGGTGAAGCCGGCTGGGATGTGTCAAAGATCGATATATACAATAAAAATGCGATTGACAGTATGAGAGCCTATGAAGATCTGAAGCAATTCTTTTCTATTGATACAAGNGATGTGGATTATGACACTGTTATAGATGAATTTATAGCCGGAAAACTGGTATTTACGGTTGCTACTACGGATGCGGTAGCAAGGGTCGAACAGGCAAAGGAAGAGGGAGAGTTTGTTTATGACTATGGNATCGCACTGACGCCGGATATCAGTGAAAGTATGCAGACAAGATCTTTATCGGTGACACAGTGCGCCGTGATCAACGGTTATTCGGAACACTGGGAGGAAGCCAATGACTTTGCGCGTTTTTTGACCTCTGAGTACAATGATATTCTTTATGACAGAACAGGTAAAGTATCGGCGGCAAAGAATGTAGATTATGGAAATGATGCGCTGTATCAGTTTGCCAGAGAGTATGAAAGATCCATTTCCATGCCCAAGATGATAGAAACCAGTAATTTCTGGGTGCAGCTCGAGGTGACCTTTTCACAGGTCTGGAACGGAGCAGATGCCAACCGGATGCTGAAAGATCTGTCAGAGCAGATCATGGGGCAAGTAACCGGAAGCGCTTATAGTGAAGAATATATTGAAGATACAGGGGAAGAGGAAGAAATAGAGTATCTGGATGAAGAATATTATACCCAGGAAGCTATGGAAGAATAAATGAAATATGAATAAAATCCAATCATAGGGGCAAGATTTACTAGTAGATGATGAAGGAGGTCCGATATGATTGGATTTTTTATTGCACTGATATCCGGTGCCNTGATGAGCATACAGGGAGTATTCAACACNCAGGTAACGAAANNTTCAAGTATATGGGTAGCCAACGCTTTTGTACAGTTTACGGCTCTTTTGGTATGTCTGGCAGCCTGGATCATCAGTGACAGGTCTTCTTTTGGAACACTTTTTAAGGTGGAACCGAAGTATATGCTGCTTGGAGGGGCAATCGGAGCATTTATCACACTGACAGTCATTAAAAGTATGGANATGCTGGGGCCGGCAAGGGCTGTNATGCTGATTGTGATCGCGCAGCTGATCGTAGCCTATGTGATCGAGCTGCTTGGCCTGTTCGGTGCCGAGAAACAGCCTCTTGAATGGCGCAAGATCATAGGGATGATCGTTGCTATAGCGGGTATCATTATTTTTAAGTGGAAATAATGAATTGCCCTTGATAAACACCTGAATTTACTTTACAATATTAACAGTCGTTGTATGGGGGCTTTCTGTTTANGTGCAGAAAGGAGTATAACGGTGAAAGGCAACAAATTAAAATTACTAATAAGTATACCGGCAGTAATCGCCTGTATACTTTTTGGCTGTGAAAAAAAGGAAAAGGTTCTGCTGACAGATATAAGTCCGGTCAAGGAGGCTGATCCGGCGGTATTGACGGCAGAAGAAGAGTCATTGCAGGCAGCAGAGGCCGAAAAGGAGCTTATCGTGGTACATATATGCGGTGCGGTGGAAAGTCCGGGAGTCTATGAACTGCCGGCGGGCAGCAGGATCTATCAGGGGATTCAGGCGGCAGGCGGCTTTTCTTCTGAGGCCAGACAGGACTTTTTGAATCAGGCACAGGTTCTGCAGGATGGGATCAGGCTCTATGTGCCGACTGTGGATGAGGTCGATTCAGANAGCACATTTGAGTACGATACTTCTTCCGAAGATAAAGGACTTGTGAACATTAACACGGCTACAGAGGAAGAGCTTTGCACGCTGAGCGGCATTGGCAGCGGCAAGGCCCAAAGTATTATTACATATAGAACGAAAAACGGCAGTTTTAAGTCCATTGAAGACATTATGAATGTGGAAGGGATAAAAGACGGTTTATTTCAGAAAATCANAGACAGCATTACTGTTTAAAGGAGCTTATACCGGTTTATTGCAGAAGTGAGGTTGAAATGGCGAAAAAGATTTTGGTTGTAGATGATGAAAAGCTGATNGTAAAAGGAATCAGATTCAGTCTTGAGCAGGATGGCATGGAGGTTGACTGTGCTTATGACGGCGAGGAGGCGCTGCAGAAGATCAGGGATAATGAATACGATATTATTCTTCTGGATGTAATGCTTCCCAGGCTGACAGGATTTGAAGTCTGCCAGCAGGTAAGAGAGTTTTCAAGCGTTCCTATCGTTATGCTGACGGCCAAGGGTGAAGACATGGATAAAATNCTTGGACTTGANTA
Organism: Lachnospiraceae bacterium; assembly: GCA_014803415.1. Classification (GTDB taxonomy): domain Bacteria; phylum Bacillota; class Clostridia; order Lachnospirales; family Lachnospiraceae; genus Suilimivivens. The sequence goes on along the minus strand of JAAVBZ010000001.1, from coordinate 158,944 downwards.
CGGCGCAGATGANTATATNACNAAACCNTTTAATATTTTGGAAGTAAAAGCAAGGATTAAGGCNATTATNAGGCGGACTGCTCCCAANGCTAAGGAAGAAGCAGGNATCATCGAAAGCGGTGATATGCGNCTTGACTGTGATGGCAGAAGAGTTTATGTGTCAGGTAAGGAGATCAATCTGACTGCCAAAGAATTTGAACTTTTAGAACTTCTTATTTTGAATCCCAATAAGGTCTACAGCAGGGAAAATCTTTTAAAACTGATCTGGGGACTTGATTATCCCGGAGATGTCAGAACTGTTGATGTGCATATCAGAAGACTTCGAGAGAAAATTGAAGAAAATCCCAGTGAACCTAAGTACGTGCACACCAAATGGGGTGTAGGCTACTACTTTGCATAGGTGGCGCTATGTCAGAAAAAGTGAAGGGATTATTAGGCAAATTGAAACTGTGGCGGAGTCTCAAATTCCGCCTTTTTGTGATNATCTTTTTAATGGGAATGCTGCCGGCNCTGATCATTAAAGAAGGGATACTGCGTAATTACGAAGACCGNGCCGTNGAGGTACGTCAGTCGGATGTGCAGAATCAGCTTAAGATCATAGCCAATCATCTGATTACATATAATTATCTGCAGGATACCTCTTCTGAAGTGATCAATGCCGAACTCGAGCAGCTCTCCAATCTTTATAATGGCCGTGTACTGATCATTAACGGTAATCTTAAAGTGGTAAAGGATACTTATGGGATCAGTGAAGGTAAGACTATTATTTCCGAGGAAGTTATCAGATGTTTTAAAGGAACCAATATAGCCAATTATGACAAAAATAACGGTTTCATTGAGATCACNACGCCAATCGTGGAAACAGTTTCGGCTCAGATGGCAACGGAGGCCATTCCGGAAGGAACTGAGCTTACNAGNGGAGTTATGCTTACCAGTGTATCAACGGATATTATTGTCGCCACCCTGGATATTCTGAACAGGAAAGTGTTTATTATCGAGATCATTATGGTCATTTTCACACTGGCAGCCTCTATGTTTCTTGCCAGCATACTGATGCGCCCTTTTGACCGGATCACGAAAGTGATCAGCGAAGCGGGAGAGGGATATATTGATGAACCTGTTTCGATAGCTGATTATCTGGAAACAGAGCATATTGTCAATGCTTTTAACAGTCTGATCACCGGCATGAAAACTCTGGACAGTTCCCGGCAGGAATTTGTTGCAAACGTTTCCCATGAGCTGAAAACGCCGATAACATCTGTAAAGGTTCTGGCAGATTCACTGCTTTCCCAGCCGGATGTACCGGTAGAATTATATCGTGAATTTATGGTGGATATTGCGGCCGAAATAGAAAGGGAAGACAAGATCATCAATGATCTTCTGGCTCTTGTGAAGCTGGATAAAGCAGCGGCTGACTTAAATATCAGCGTGATCAATATTAATGAGCTGGCAGAAATTATTTTGAAGAGACTTCGTCCCATTGCCAGAAAGTCCGATGTTGAGCTTTTGCTGGTGGGGACAAGAGAAGTGCTGGCGGAAGTGGACGAAGTAAAAATCTCCCTGATCCTTACCAATCTGATTGAAAATGCTATTAAATATAATAAGGAGCAGGGGAAAGTCACTGTTACGGTGGACGCTGATCATCAGTTTTTTACTGTTGAGGTAGCAGATACGGGAATCGGTATCCCAGAGGAATCGCTGACCCATGTTTATGAACGTTTTTACCGTGTGGACAAGTCACATTCGAGAGAGATCGGAGGTACCGGCCTTGGTCTTGCCATTACAAGAAATGCAGTGCTTTTGCATAGGGGGACCATTAAGGTGGAAAGTACTTTGGGGGAAGGAACGAAATTCATTGTTAAAATTCCTCTTTTCTATGTGAAGCTGTAAAGGAGCAGGCAATATGTTAAAAATAAAGAAAATGTTGATTTTTACTGCGGCCTGTATGCTGTTTATGCTGGCAGCAGCCTGTGGACGGGAAAAAACGGAAGCGGAAGAATTTATTTATCAGATCTATTATGTAAATTATGATAATACGGGAGTAGTATCCAATGACTATGCCACGGTCAGTACAGATACAGATGCAGTACTTCAGGAACTGATCGAACGGCTTGGAACAGCTTCTGAAAAACTGGAGTATAAAGCTCCCCTTGCAGGAGACTTTGCGCTGCTTGATTACAGCCTTTCGGAAGGACAGCTGATCCTTAATTTTGATGATAATTATAAGAAACAGGAGATCATTACGGAAATTTTAATGCGTGCGGCTATTGTGCGTACTCTTATGCAGGTAAAAGAAGTACAGTATGTTTCATTTCTTGTAAGTTCCCAGCCGCTTACAGATGCATCGGGCAACATGGTGGGAGTTATGAACAACGAGACATTTATCAATAATGCAGGAAATGAGATCAATACGTATGAAAAAGTGAGACTGCGTCTGTATTTTGCCAATGAGAGCGGCACCGGACTTACAGCAGTATCCAGAACGGAAGTTTACAACAGTAATATTTCGGTGGAGAGACTGATCGTGGATGCGATCATTGCCGGACCTAAAGAAAATGATACGGATATATCTAAAAACAGCACAGCGTACCCGGTGGTCAATCCTGAAACGAAGGTAAACAGTGTAAACATCCGCGACGGAATATGTTATGTCAATTTGGACAGTGGATTTATGACTCAGGTCTATAATGTAACGCCGGAAGTAACGATCTATGCGCTGACAAATTCCCTGGCGGAACTGTCCAATGTAAATAAAGTACAGATTTCCATTAACGGGGAAACCAATGAGAATTACAGGGAAAATATCAGTTTATCTACTTTATTTGAGAGAAATCTGGATCTGGTAGAATAAAAAATTATTAAAGAAAGAGGTTATATGCGAAGAAGACCATTCAGTGTGGTCTGCCTTATCATCATTTTGTTTATTTACCTTGGAACACATTTTGCAGTAAAGCTCCCTTCCGCATTGCCAGAGTGGGAGGGAGAAAAGATAACTGCTGTGGGGGAGGTATATCAAAAAGAATGTACGTTCAAGGCAGAAAAAGAGCAGAAAATATTGTATCTGCACCTCACATCGATAGAGGATCCTCAGTATCTTGCAGATACAGACAATAAACTTACATTACAAAATATCATATGTTATCTAAAACCGGATCAGGAGCTGCCTGAAATGGGCAGTATGGTAAAAGTAGAAGGAAAGATCAAAAATTTTGAAAAACCTTCCAATCCGGGACAATTCGATGCAGAATCTTATTATCATATATTAAAAATTTCTTTTCAGTTAAATCAAACGGAAATTCAGGCAAAATCAGACACTTATGATCAATTTCGAGAAAAACTCTATGAATACAAAGAGTACTTTTCGGGTATTCTGGACATCTCACTTTCAGACAGGGATGCTTCTGTTATGAAAACTATGCTGCTTGGAGAAAAGAGCTCCGCAGATAAGGAGATCAAGGCTCTTTATCAAAGAAACGGGATCGCGCATATTCTTGCAATATCCGGTCTTCACATTTCTTTGCTTGGTATGACGCTTTTTAAACTGCTTAGAAGGGCAGGGCTTCCAGTGTGGGTCACGGCGGGACTGCCGGCTGTTATTATTTTGCTTTATGGTTTCATGACTGGATTTTCGGTATCTTCACTGCGTGCAGTTATTATGTTTATGATCCACATGACGGCGCATCTTTGTAAGCGTACTTATGACATGATCACAGCAGCTTTTCTGGCTGCAGTATTACTGCTTCTTGATCAGCCGCTGTATCTGTACAGCAGCAGCTTTCTGTTTTCTTTTGGCTGTATTTTTGCTATCGGATTTCTGGTTCCGGCACTGACGAAGGAGATGAAGCACAGAGAAAAAGAACCGGGAGTATTGTTAACTTCCTTTTTGTCAGGAGCTGCTCTTACCATGGCAGGAATACCGCTGCAGTTATGTTTCTTTTATCAAATGCCTGTATATGCTACTGTACTGAATCTGTTGGTGATTCCCTTTATGAGTTTTTTGATGACGGGAGGGATACTGCTCCTTCTTTTTTACAAAATCCCTATGATCAGTACGCTGACTGCTTCTCTGATAACGGGAATACTGGCAGTTTATGAAACAAGCTGCCGTTTTGTAGAAAGGCTTCCTTTTCATATGATTCTCCCGGGAAAGCCGGGCAAAGTGCAGATAGGAATATACCTGGCAGGTATGTTTACGGTGATCGTATTAAAGGAAAGGATTACTTTGAAAAAAAGATGGGCGCTATTGCTTTGCAGTGCATTTCTTCTGTTTCTTCCGGGGAAAAGGGAGCTGACAGTCACCTTTCTTGATGTGGGCCAGGGGGACTGTATCCATATCAGCACCATGGAAGGAAGCAATTACTTGATCGACGGCGGCAGCAGCTCGGTATCTTCTGTGGGAACTTACCGCATCATTCCATATTTGAAGGAAAAAGGAGCTGATGAAATTGAGGCTCTCTTTGTTACCCATCCGGATCAGGATCATTGTAACGGTATTACAGAGTTGATGCAGACAGGTAAAGAGCAGGGTATCTTTGTGAGAAATCTGTATCTTCCGGATATTGCGAAAGAGTCCAGATCAGAGGCATATGAAGCGCTTGTGACAGAAGCGGAAAGAAATGGAATATCGGTAGGGTATATCAGCAAAGGTCAGGCACTGATAGAAGATGATTTTGAGCTGATCTGTCTGCACCCGGAAAAAGGATACAGTACCCTTGAAGCCAATGAATTTTCAACGGTTCTGTTTCTGGGTTTCGGAGATTTTCAGGTGCTTCTCACAGGTGATGTGGAAGGGGAGGGGGAAAAGAAACTGCTCCGGAGTCTATATGAAGCTGATAATGAGGGCACTTTGGAAATGTCGTTTAGGGAGAGAGGTATTACGGTATTAAAGGCAGCCCATCATGGCTCTGCGGGATCTACAAGCGAGGAATTGCTGAAGCTGCTGCATCCAGCCTATACAATCATTTCATGCGGAAAAAATAATAGTTACGGTCATCCTCACAAGGAACTTTTAGAACGTCTGAATGAGCAGAAAACAGAGATTATGATCACTTATGAAAGCGGTGCTATAACATTTCATACTGATGGAAAGAAAATGTGGGTGGAGGAGTATTTGACACCTGACCAGCCTGTGGTAAACTATAGTAGGAATGGTCAATAAATAGTGTGAGGTAAAAAGTGCAGCGTATTAATAACGATATTAAAACCGGACAACTAAAGCATGTATATCTTCTTTACGGAGAGGAAGCATATCTTCGTAAGCAGTATAAGGACAGGCTTAAAAGTGCCATCGTAGGTGATGATACTATGAATTATCACTATTATGAAGGTAAGGATATTTCTGTGGGAGAGATCATTGATCTTGCAGAGACTATGCCTTTTTTTGCCGAAAGAAGACTGATAATATTGGAAAACAGCGGATTGTTTAAAAGCGGAGGGGAAGAGCTTGCATCTTATCTTTCAAAGCAGCCGGAGACCAGTTATTTTGTTTTTGCGGAAAGAGAGGTGGATAAAAGGAGCAGGCTTTATAAGGCGGTGCAAAAAGAGGGGTACTGCGCGGAGTTTGCGGTACAGGATGAAGCAACGTTAAAACGCTGGATCCTTGGTATGATGAAAAAGGAGGGCAAGAATATATCAGCATCTTCCCTCAATTATCTGCTGGAGATGACCGGCACAGATATGGAAAATATCCGTAAGGAGACAGAAAAACTGTTTTGCTATTGCCTTGATAAGGATACGATAGAAATCCCGGATATCGATGAGATCTGTACAAAGCGGATTAGCAGCCATATTTTTGATATGGTGGGCGCTATAGCGGAAAAGAAACAAAAAAAGGCGCTGGAACTGTATTATGAGCTATTGGCTCTGAAAGAACCGCCCATGCGTATTTTATTCCTTATTACCAGACAGTTCAATATGCTGATGCAGGTGAAAGAGCTGCACCGAAAGGGCTTTTCCAATAAGGTCATTGGGGAAAAAGTGGGTCTTCCCGGCTTTATTGCAGGAAAATATGTGAATCAGGCCTCCGGATTTACTAAGGAAAACCTGCGGGAAGCAGTGGAAGAGTGCGTAGAGGCGGAGGAAGCCATCAAGACAGGAAAAATGAACGATAACATGAGCGTTGAGCTTTTGATTATCAAATACAGTGAGTGAGATTAATAGGAGAAAGGAAGAAGAAATCATGAGTATGATCGATGAAGTACGCAGCCAGATGATGGCGGCAATGAAAAACAAAGAAAAGGACAGAAAGGATGCCCTTTCCATGCTGTTATCGGCCCTTAAAAATAAGGCAATTGACAAGAGGGCCGATCTGACGCAGGCAGAAGAATTTGAAGTCGTAAAAAAGGAGATCAAGCAGACCAAAGAAACCATGGAGCTTGCGCCGTCTGACAGAACAGATATTATTGAAGCCTGTGAAAAGAGACTTGCCGTTTATCAGGAATTTGCTCCTGAAGATATGAGTGAAGAAGCGATCAGAGCGGAAGTTTCGGCTGTTCTTGAATCTCTTGGCATTACAGAACCTTCAGCCACATGTAAGGGAAAAGTGATGAAAGAGCTGATGCCCAGGGTAAAGGGAAAAGCGGACGGCGGACTGGTTAACAAAATCGTAGGAGAGATGTTGAGCTAGCTTATGAAAAGTAATCTGACTACTTTGTGTTATATTGAGCAGGATGAAAAATACCTGATGCTTCACAGAGTCTCGAAAGCAAAGGACATCAATAAAGATAAGTGGATNGGAGTCGGAGGTCATTTTGAAGAGGGCGAAAGTCCTGAGGAATGTCTGCTCCGTGAAGTAAAGGAGGAGACCGGTCTGACTCTTACTTCTTATCAGTTCAGGGGAATCGTAACTTTTTCAAGTGAGAGCCAGCAGACAGAGTATATGTGCCTGTATACGGCAGATGCTTTTGAGGGCAGATTGACAAAGTGCGATGAAGGGACTCTTAAATGGATCCATAAGAAAGATATTGCGGATCTGAATCTATGGGATGGCGACAGGCTGTTTTTTGAGCTGCTTGAGAAAGGAATTCCCTTCTTTTCATTAAAGCTTTGCTATAGGGCGGAGGGAACTTTGTATCGGGCAGTACTTAACGGCAAAGAAGTCATACTATGATCAATAAACGAAAAAACGTTTATAAAATTAATAAAAATAGATTGACAANCGGGCTCCTTTCTTATATGATGGGAATACACCCTTAGTAAAGCAGAAATGTGACTGACATAGGGAAGTCTTATAGGAAAGGAGTTTATGCGATGACCGATACAGAGTTGATTATAAGTAAGATCGATGACCTGCGAACGGAGCTGAAAGGCGACATACAGGACTTGCGAACGGAGCTGAAAGGCGATATGCAGGACTTGCGAACTGAGCTGAAAGGCGATATGCAGGACTTGCGAACTGAGCTGAAAGGCGATATGCAGGATATGCATACTGAGCTGAAAGGCGACATACAGGACTTACGTACCGAATTGAAAGGCGATATGCAGGATATGCATACTGAGCTGAAAGGCGACATACAGAGTCTTCGAACGGATATGGATGATATGCATACTGAGCTGAAAGGCGACATACAGGGTCTACGAANCGATATGGATGAAATGCATACCGAGCTGAAAGGCGACATACAGAGCCTTCGAACCGATATGGATGATATGCANATTAAGCTGGGTGGNAAGATTGCTGCACTGCAGATATCCATCGGCGATCTCAGGGAACGTATGGATACCATGGAATTTGGTCTTCAGACGGAAATCGAGAAAACTTATGATCTTGCTTTAATGAATGCCGAAAATATCAGATTACTGGTAGCTGACAGAAACAGAAATCAGCCGGTAAANGGTAAGATCAGATTGGTAACTGATAAGAGGTAGACTTAAAAATGAAANTGATGAGAGAAATTTAAACTGCTGNCATGTATAATTATATAAGGCAGCAGTTTTTATATAGTCATGAATTACAGAAAAATGNAAGGAAAANCNNGTATGAANNATTATATTTTTGATTTATATGGTACATTGNTCGATATACGAACNAATGAAGCGAAATTTTCACTATGGAAAAATATGGCTGNNATATTTTCCATGATGGGAGCTGAATATACGGCANANGAATTGAAAANACAGTATAAAGAATTGACAATTGAGGAAAGCAAGAACCAGCTTCTTGTGATAAAAGATAGATTTGGCGACGAAAAGATCAGGGAAGAAGAGATAGAAATTCAGCTGGAAAAAATATTTTACAAACTGTTGTCAGATAAGGGAGTGAAAGCAGACCAAAAGCAAATAGAACAGCTGGGAATAACTTTCAGGTGTCTGTCACTGGGATATATCAAACTATATGACGGGGTTTCGGAGCTTTTGAAAAGACTCAAGGAGAATGGAAAAAAGATATATCTGTTATCCAACGCCCAGCGTATGTTTACTGAGCCGGAAATGAGGATGCTTGGTATTTATGACAGCTTTGACGGTATACTTTATTCTTCTGATGCCGGAGTGAAAAAACCTTCTTTCTATTTTTATGATGCATTGTTTCAGAAGCATGGGCTTGAAAGGGAAGATTCTGTCATGATCGGAAATGAATATAAGGCCGATATTTTAGGAGCGGCAGAATACGGGCTTAAAAGTATGTTTATTTTTAGTGCGCAGTCCGGGGAAAGACCGTTAAGNCTTCCGGNGAGCTGTAAAGAGATAGNNAAGATTGCAGAGGTAATATAACGTAACAGTTCAGCCCTCGCATTCATAAAAGCGTCTGCTGCGCATTCGTCGCCGCATTCGCGGCTCATCTTTTATATCATTTGAGGGCGCTCCGCTCATGGAATAGTGATAAAAGTGCTTTGTGAGCAAGCTCCCATGCCCTCTTATCACTATTCCATGCCTGAACTGTTACTGAAGTTTTTTAAAAACCTGCTTGACAAATGTGAAATCCGTTACTAATATGATATTAATCAATTTTAAAAGGTAATGACGAAGAGGAGTACCTGCAGTCCTCTTTTACAGAGAAGATATCCCAGAGGCTGAAAGGGTATTTAAGGAAAGGTGCAGGGAAGGTAGCTTTAGAACCGGGAGGCCGAAACCGTCTGATCATAAATGGCGGCAAGTAAGTTTTCACGTTTTATCCCCGTTACAGGATAGGGCTTTTGAAATGAATTTAAGGAGACATTTCAGCAGCCGCAGAGTGATAAGAAAAGGTGGTACCGCGTAAATACGCCCTTTGCAGACAATATCTGCAGAGGGTTTTTTGATGCAGATAGTAAAAGATTGGAAGGAGAACAGACATGAGCAAAGAACTTGCAAAAACTTATGATCCCAAAGGGATTGAAGACAGGCTNTATCAGAAATGGTTGGATAAGAAATATTTCCATGCTGANGTGGATCATTCCAAAACGCCCTTTACCATTGTGATTCCGCCCCCAAATATAACAGGNCANCTGCATATGGGACATGCTCTTGATAATACCATGCAGGANATTCTGATCCGTTATAAGAGAATGCAGGGATATAATACTCTNTGGCAGCCNGGTACAGATCATGCCAGCATTGCNACAGAAGTAAAGATCATTGAGAAACTGAAGGAAGAAGGCATTAATAAGGAAGATCTTGGAAGAGAAGGTTTTCTTGAGAGAGCCTGGGAGTGGAAAAAGGAGTACGGCGGACGTATCATCAGCCAGCTCAAGAAGCTTGGGTCTTCCTGTGATTGGGACAGAGAGCGCTTTACCATGGATGAAGGCTGCAATAAGGCNGTCACGGAAGTNTTCTGTAAGATGCATGAAAAAGGATGGATCTATAAAGGAAGCCGTATTATCAACTGGTGTCCTGTCTGCAATACATCTATTTCCGATGCNGAGGTAGAATATCAGGAACAGGCAGGCCATTTCTGGCATATCAAATATCCGATGATCGAGGATGACGGCAGTGTAAGTACCACCCGGTTCATTGAATTTGCAACGACCAGACCGGAGACTATGCTGGGTGATACNGCTGTAGCAGTAAATCCTGCGGATGACAGATACAAAGANCTTGTTGGAAAGAAGCTTCTTTTGCCCATTGTAAACAGAGAACTTCCTATTGTTGCCGATTCTTATGTAGATATGGAATTTGGTACNGGTGTGGTAAAGATCACACCGGCCCACGACCCCAACGATTTTGAAGTCGGAAAGCGTCATGATCTGCCGGAGATCAATATTATGAACGATGATGCCACGATCAATGAAAACGGCGGTAAGTTCTGCGGCATGGATCGTTATGAGGCNAGANAGGCNATTGTAAAAGAACTGGATGNNATGGGNCTTCTNGTACGNATTGAAGANTATTCCCACAATGTAGGNACNCATGACAGNTGTAAGACTACNATTGANCCTATGATCAAACAGCAGTGGTTCGTAAAGATGGATGAATTGATAAAGCCTGCGATAGAGGCTGTAAAAAATGGAGATATTCAGCTGATTCCGGGAAGAATGGAAAAGACGTATTTCAACTGGACGGATAATATCCGTGACTGGTGTATTTCAAGACAGCTTTGGTGGGGCCACAGAATTCCGGCATACTACTGCGATAAATGCGGAGAAACTGTAGTGGCAAAGGAAGCTCCGGACAAGTGTCCCAAATGCGGACATGATCACTTTACGCAGGATCCCGATACCCTGGATACATGGTTTTCTTCAGCGTTGTGGCCCTTCTCCACATTGGGATGGCCGCAGCAGACAGAGGACTTAAAATATTTTTATCCTACTGACGTACTGGTGACAGGATATGATATTATTTTCTTCTGGGTCATTCGTATGATTTTCTCAGGATTTGAGCAAATGGGAGAAAAGCCTTTTAAGACAGTATTGTTCCATGGTCTTGTAAGAGACTCTCAGGGACGAAAAATGAGTAAATCATTAGGAAACGGCATCGATCCTCTTGAAATCATAGACCAGTATGGTGCAGATGCGCTCCGTCTTACCCTGATCACGGGAAATGCACCGGGTAATGATATGCGTTTCTACTATGAAAGAGTTGAAGCAAGCAGAAATTTTGCCAACAAGATATGGAATGCTTCCCGTTTCATTATGATGAATGCATCTGAAACGGAGCAGGAAGCTAATACAGCATTAGAGCCTGTAGATAAGTGGATTCTTTCCAAATTAAATACGCTGATCAGAGATGTAACTGACAATATGGACAGTTTTGAACTTGGTATTGCGGTTCAGAAGGTCTATGATTTTATCTGGGACGAGTTCTGCGACTGGTATATTGAAATGGTAAAGCCCCGCCTCTATAATTCCGATGATCAGGAAAGCAAAGATGCAGCATTGTGGACATTAAAAACAGTCCTGATCGATGCTTTAAAACTGCTTCATCCGTATATGCCTTTTATTACAGAGGAGATTTTCTGCACACTGCAGTCCAAAGAGGAATCTATCATGATCTCCAAGTGGCCTGAGTATAAGGAAGAGTGGAATTTTATTAAAGAAGAGAAAGATATTGAGATCATCAAGGAAGCAGTACGGGGTATCAGAAATGTCCGTACGGAAATGAATGTGGCGCCCAGCAGAAAAGCACAGGTTTATGTAGTAAGCGAAAATGAAGATATTATTGCCGCCTTTACAGAAGGGAGACTGTTCTTTGAATCTCTGGCATATGCTTCTGAGGTTACGATCCAGAAGGATAAGACAGGCATTGCAGAAGATGCGGTATCGGTAGTGATCGCTAACGCAACACTTTATATTCCTTTTGCAGAGCTTGTGGATATCGGNCAGGAAATAGAACGTCTGAGAAAAGAAGAAAAGCGCCTTACNGGAGANCTTGCACGTGTTAACGGAATGCTGAACAATGAAAAGTTCATGTCCAAGGCACCGGAGGCTAAGATTCAGGAAGAAAGAGCAAAGCTTGAAAAATATACACAGATGATGGACCAGGTAAAAGAAAGACTGAAACAGTTATGATCACTTTTGATAAAGCGCAGCAGTATATTTTAGATATTCCTAAATTCGCCGGTAAACACACACTTGAAGATACCGGGCGGCTGCTTGATATGCTGACGGGAGGGAACAGAAACAGCAAGATCATTCATGTTGCGGGCACAAACGGGAAAGGTTCCGTTTGTGCTTATTTGCGTTCGATTCTGGCAGAAAGCGGGGCCAGTGCAGGAATGTTTATTTCACCTCATCTGGAAACGATAAGAGAGAGAATATGCATCGGCAATGAAATGATCTCAGAGGAAGATTTTGTAAAAGTATTTGAGCAGGTACTAAAAGTTGTAAAAAAAGATGAATGGCAGTATGTTTCGAAGGGGCATGAGCCGAAAAACTGCCATCCGTCCTATTTTGAGTACCTGTTTCTTATGGCAATGACTTATTTTGCGCAGAAAAGTCCTGAATATATTATTCTGGAGACCGGACTTGGAGGCAGGCTGGATGCCACTAACAGTATAAAAAGGCCAACGGTATGTGTGATCACGGAGATCGGATATGATCATATGCAGTATCTGGGAGATACTTTGGAGGAAATTGCAGGTGAGAAGGCAGGTATCATGAAACCGGAAGTACCGGTGGTGCTTATGGATAAACGTAGAAGTATTACGGAAATTCTGAAAGAATATGCAGATAAAGCTGGAAGCTGCGTGCATATTGTCAGAAAAGATGATATTTCCGAGGTAAATATCGGTAATAAAAAGATTGATTTTTCTTTTCATACTGGTTATTATAATTATGTTGGCTTGTCCCTTAGTACAACAGCCCTCTATCAGACAGAAAATGCAGCTTTGGCAGTATGTGCTGCGGGAATTCTTGGAAAAGAGGATGCCAGGATAAAGGAAGAGAGTATCAGAAGGGGACTTATGGAAGCGTATTGGCCCGGCAGGATGGAAGAGATCTGTCCGGGAATCTATATGGATGGCGCCCATAATGAAGACGGAATTGAAGCATTTCTTGATTCAGTGAGAAGCAGCCGGTGTAAAGGCAGAAGGTTGTTGCTTTTCGGTGTTGTTGCTGACAAACAGTATGAAAAGATGATCAGGCAGATTGCAGATGCAGGCCTGTTTTCGGAAGCAGCAGTGACAGTTTTAGAAACAGACAGAAGTGCTTCGCTTGATAAACTGAGAGAAATTTGGGGGCAATATAATATTTATTGCAGTTTCCATCAAAATGCGAAAGAGGCATATCATCATCTATTGTCAGACAGGAAAGAGGCAGATAACATTTATATTGCCGGATCACTATATTTGATAGGGCAGTTAAAGGCCCTGATGAGGAGAATACCGGATGATTGATTTTGAAGAAGAGTTAAAGAAATTCCATCCCAGCCTTGAAGTTGAGGATGCAGCAGAAGCTATTTATGGTCAGGATCTGACAGATGTGGCTGATATATTGATACAAATGGTTGAAAAAGCAAAAGAAAAATCAGAGGCAGAAGAGGAGTAACGGCATGATATGTTATAATTGTGGATGCCGTTTGTCGGAGCACGATTTCTGTACGGGTTGCGGAGCTGATGTTTCTTTATACAAAAAAGTAATATTCATGTCCAACCGTTTTTATAATGATGGTCTTGAGAAGGCAACGGTGAGAGATCTGTCGGGAGCCATTATCAGTCTCAGGCAGAGTATAAAATTTAATAAGAATAATATAGATGCAAGAAATTTACTGGGACTTGTGTATTTTGAAATGGGAGAAGTGGTATCCGCCTTAAGAGAGTGGGTCATCAGTAAGAATCTGCGTCCCAAAAAGAATATTGCCGATGATTATATTGATATGATCCAGAACAATCAGGCCAGGCTTGAAGGGATTAACCAGACTATCAAGAAATATAATCAGGCATTGCTTTACTGTTATCAGGACAGTCAGGATCTGGCAGTCATCCAGCTNAAAAAGGTACTTTCCTACAATCCCAAATATGTAACAGCCCATCAGCTGCTTGCGCTTTTATACATCAATATTGAAGAGTGGGATAAGGCNAAAAAAGAGNTGATCAAATGTACTCAGATCGATACGGGAAANACNACNACACTTCGTTATCTGAANGAAGTAGANCATATGCTGATGCCGGAGGAAGGNGCGAANAATGCTCCNAANAAGAAAGCNGCATCAGATGNATTNATTCGATATCAAAGCGGTAATGAAACGATTATCCAGCCGGTTAACAAAGGNGAGAAAAAAGGAGTTTCATCCATTCTTAATCTTGGNATCGGTTTGATNATTGGAATTGCCATTNCATTTTTCTTAATATTACCGGCAAGGATACAAAATGCCCAAGCAGATATTAATGATAAACTGCGTGCAGTCAGTGAGCAGTCTGATGCAAAAACAGCGACNATAGATGAACTGACACAGAAGGTCAAAAGNCTGACAGATGAAAACCAGCGNCTTTTAGAAGATCTGTCAGCTTATGACGGAACTGATGGCGTCATTAAGTCNACAGACGGACTGATGATGGCAGTTAATGCCTATCTGAGTGATCCTGATGACGTTGAAACGATCGCAGATTATATGGAGGCTTTTGAAACGGAAGAAGGAGCTGAAGAGGAAAAACGGACAGANTCCTTTGAAAAGCTTTATGCACAGTTTGTNGANGTNANAGGTGAAAAGCTTGCNGCNTACTATTATAATCTGGGAAATACAAGCTATCGGGAAGAGAGTTTTGAAGAAGCGATTCCATACCTTATCAGAGCTTTCCGGTATAATGAAACAAATGTGGATGCGTTGTTCTATCTGGCTAATTCTTATAGGGAGACAGGGGATACAGATAAAGCCAGGGAAATCTATGCGCAGGTAGTTGACAATTTCCCGAATACGGATCGTGCAAATAAATCGCAGACCGCTCTGGCNGAGATCAATAGCGAGGATTAATAAAATATTAAAATAGAAACAATACGAAAGAGAACATGTCAGCATGTTCTCTTTTTCGTTGTATAGAATCATGATGACAGATATAAAGCAGGAAAGGGGAAAGAGCATGGAAGAGGATTTCAGGGTGATTGATAACTATCTGATGGTGAAAATGCCGGAGGAGGTGGACCATCACAAATCGGCTTACATAAGTAAGACAGCGGACAAGTATATCATGAAAGAAGGAATAGGAAATGTAGTATTTGATTTTGAGGATACTAAATTTATGGACAGTTCCGGAATCGGTATCATTATCGGAAGATATAAAAAAATAGCTTATTTTGGCGGCAAAGTATTTGCGGTCAATGCGGATACAAGGATCAAAAGAACTTTGATGATCTGCGGTTTACATAAAGTGATAGAAATTATGGAGTAATGAAAAAAGAAGGATCAACTGTGGAGGAAAATAAAATGGAAACAGGCAGGAGCATGACAGAAAGACTGAAAAACAAAAAAAGCCTTAAAAATGAAATGAAGATTGAATTTGATGCGGTCTCTGAAAATGAAGCATTTGCCCGTGTGGCAGTGGCGGCCTTTGTGGCGCCTTTAAATCCTACAATGGAAGAAATATCGGATATTAAAACAGCAGTGTCCGAGGCTGTGACCAATGCGATCATTCATGGTTATGATGTAGAAGAAGGAGAAGCCTGTGATGACAGGGAGAACAAGGTAAACATACACTGTCTCATCTTAAATGATGTACTTCATGTGGAAGTAACAGACGATGGAAAAGGGATCGACAATATTGAACGGGCCATGGAACCGCTTTTTACCACTAAGCCGGACATGGATAGATCCGGGATGGGATTTGCATTTATGGAAGCTTTTATGGATAATCTGGAAGTTATTTCGGAGCCGGGAATAGGAACTACCGTACTGATGAATAAAAAACTGGGAATTACACCGTGGCTTGAACAAGAGGAATAGCCTATGACAGAAAACGCAGTACTGATCAAACGGGCACAGGCAGGAGAAAAGGAATCAAGAGAAGTACTGATAGAACAGAATTTAGGACTGGTTCATCATATTGTAAAACGTTTTTTGAACAGGGGATATGAGGCAGAGGATCTGTTTCAGATAGGAGTGATCGGACTGATCAAAGCCATAGATAAATTTAATACTTCCTTTGAGGTAAAATTTTCTACCTATGCAGTACCGCTGATAGCCGGAGAGATCAAACGGTTTATCAGGGATGACGGAATGGTGAAGGTATCCAGGACTTTAAAAGAAAACGGGATCAAGATCAAGTATGCCAGAGAAAGACTTAACATGCAGCTGAACAGAGAGCCTACTCTGGAAGAAGTGGCAAAGGAAGCGGAGCTGTCCGTAGAAGAGGTAGTGTTGGCTATGGAAGCCAATATTCAGGTAGAATCTATTTATCAATCCGTTTATCAGAACGACGGAAATGAGATTTATATGGTAGATCAGCTGGCGGATAAAGGCAGAGATGAACAGGAAAGCATGCTCAATCATCTGGTGGTGAAACAGCTCATTGACGGTCTGCCGGAAACAGAGCAGCGCCTTATCATCCTTCGATATTATCAGGATAAGACCCAGACCGAGGTAGCCAAACTTCTTGGCATCAGTCAGGTTCAGGTAAGCCGTATGGAAAAAAAAATATTGTTGGGATTGCGGGAGAGAATGAATTGATTTACAATAGAACTGCAAGAAACTTAAGAAAAGAGATGTGAAAAATGGTCAGAGAAGATTATCCGTACTTTTATGAAACGCATCTACATACCAGTGAAAGCAGCAGATGCGCCAACAATTCGGGAGAGGAGATGGCCATGGCCTGTAAAGAAGCCGGGTATACCGGAATCATAGTGACAGATCATAATTGGTATGGTAATAACTGTATTGATGGAGATCTGCCATGGCAGGAATGGGTGGAAGAATACTGCAAAGGATATGAAAATGCGAAAAAGTGGGGAGATAAAAATGGACTCCAGGTTTTTTTCGGTTATGAATCCGCCTATAAGGGTACAGAGTTTTTGATATATGGAGTGGACAAGCTGTGGCTGAAAGAACATTATGAAATTAAAGATGCTTCCGTGGAGGAACAGTACAGGCTGATCCATGAAGCCGGAGGTATGGTGATCCATGCCCATCCTTTCAGAGCTGCAGATTATATACCCCAAACACGTCTTTTCCCTGATTATGTAGACGGCGTGGAAGGGATCAACGCCACACATTCCAGTCATTTAAGTACCAATCACAATAATCCGGAATGGGACAGACAGGCGATCAGATACGGATTAGAACATAATCTTCCTCTGACTGCAGGATCAGATGTACACAGTACCTTTCTTTTTGGAGGAGGAATGGCTTTTAAGAGAAAACTTACTTCCATTCAGGATTTTTGTAAGGCTATTCTCTCGGGTGAGGACTATATCATTACCAATGGAGATGAATGGTTCAGTAAAAAGGGCGAAGACATAAGAAAAGGAGATCGAGTATGAGCAATAATTACGATGTGATCATTATAGGGGCAGGACCGGGAGGAATTTTCTGCGCATATGAATTACTGGATAAAAAGCCGGATTTAAAGGTTTTGATCATAGAAAAGGGGCGATCCATAGAAAAAAGAAACTGTCCTAAAAGGATAACAGGGCAGTGCGTAGGATGTAAACCCTGTTCCATTACTACCGGCTTTGCAGGTGCCGGCGCTTTTTCGGATGGTAAGTTGTCGCTTTCCCCGGATGTGGGCGGCAATCTTCCGGAAATACTGGGTTATGATGAAACGCAGAAATTGATTGGCGAATCGGATAAAATTTATCTGAAATTCGGTGCGGATACCAGTGTGTACGGAGCAGATAAGCAGGCGCAGATCCGGGAGATCAGAAAAAGAGCCATCGTAGCCAACCTGAAACTGGTGGAGTGCCCTATCAGACATCTGGGTACGGAGGAAGGTTATAAGATATATGCAAAGCTCCAGCAGCACTTAATGGAAAAAGGGGCAGAGCTTTTATTTAACACCATGGTGGAAGAGATTCTGCTAGAAGACGGCAGAGCGGTGGGCGTCAGAACCGGCAAAGGAGAGAGATTCTATGGAAAAGAGATCGTATCTGCAGTAGGAAGAGAAGGCGCTGACTGGTTCAAGGATATATGCGAAAAAATCGGTATTGAAACCACCTCCGGCACCGTGGATATTGGCGTACGTGTAGAGGTAAGGGACGAAGTGATGCAGTTTTTGAATGAGAATCTGTATGAGGCGAAGCTGATCTACCATACGCCTACCTTTGATGATAAAGTAAGAACGTTCTGCACCAATCCTTCCGGCGAGGTTGCAACGGAATATTACGAAGGCGGATTAGCAGTGGTGAACGGTCATGCCTATAAATCTGCCGAATATAAAACAGATAATACTAATTTTGCGATTCTGGTAAGTAAGAATTTCACGAAGCCTTTCAGGACGCCTATTGAATACGGCAAGCATATTGCACAGCTTTCCAATATGCTTTGCGGCGGAAAGATCTTGGTGCAGACCTTTGGAGATTTCAGGAGAGGCAGAAGGACTACAGAGGAGCGGCTTTGCAGAAATAATCTGATGCCTACGCTGAAGGATGCGGTGCCGGGAGACCTTTCCCTGGTATTCCCTCACAGGATCATGGTGGATATAGAGGAAATGCTGCTTGCTCTTGATAAGATCACGCCGGGTATTGCAGCGGATGAAACCCTTCTTTATGGTGTAGAAGTTAAATTCTATTCCAATAAGGTCATTGTCAACAGAGAATTTGAAACCAGCATAAAAGGACTTCGGGCGATCGGGGATGGCGCAGGAGTAACAAGGGGACTGCAGCAGGCTTCCGCAAACGGCATCAGTGTGGCGAGAAGTATTTTAAGGATTATGGAAGAATGAGAAAAAAAACAGTATTTTTCTTAATATGTTTACTCCTTTTTTTATCAGGCTGCAAAGGCAGCGGAGAAAAGACCAAAGTGGTGCTTACCACAGGCTTTGATAAAGATGAGATATTCAGGATAGAAAATATGTCCTGCACCCTTCCCGAGGTNATGGTATTTNTGACGAATATCCAAAATCAGTACGAAAGTGTTTACGGCGAAGAAATCTGGGCNACNNATNTAGACGGTGTGACNCTGGAAGAAAATGTGAAGGAAACAGTGATCGCCCAGCTGGCGCAGATCAAGACGATGAATCTGCTGGCACAGCAGCATGGCGTGACATTGGAAGCAGAAGAAAAAGAGAAAGCTGCAAATGCGGCTGAAGAGTATTTTGCTTCCCTGAATCAGGCAGAAACGCAGAGTATGCAGATCACCCGGAAAGATATTGAAAATCTGTACCTGGAATATGCGCTTGCAGACAAAGTNTATGAATATATTATCAAAGACATCAATCCGGAGATCAGTGATGATGAGGCCAGAACCATTACAGTACAGTATATTTTGTTTCAGACATGCATTGTTGACGGAACCGGTCAGAAAATTGAGTATTCTGAAAGCGAGAAACAGGAAATTTTNAAGAANGCAGAGGATGTCTTAAAACAGGCAAGGGAAGAGGACAGCAATTTTGAAAAACTGATGCAGGAGTACAGNGATGATGAAAACGGNACCTATTCTTTCGGTAAAGGAGANACNGAAGAGCTTTTTGAGGAGGCTGCCTTTAATCTGGAAACCGGGGAAATCAGCGATATAGTTGAAACTTCTTATGGGTATTATATTATCAGATGTATTAATACTTTTAACAGAGAAGAGACCGATGCCAATAAAGTAAAGATCGTGGAAAAGAGGAAGGAAGAGGTTTTCGGTCAGGAATATGAAGCTTTTGTGATATCTCTTACAAGAGACTTAAATGAGGAGTTATGGGAAGAAGTCGGATTTATTCATGATGATAATGTAAAAACCACTGATTTCTTTGCAATTTACAATAAATATTTTGAAAAATAGGGAGTTAATAAAAATTTTATAATTTAAAAGACCGCGTATTTGCGGCGTTTGACAGGAATTATTAGCACTCATTGCAAATGAGTGCTAATTTTTTCTTGACTTTTACTTTGAAGAGAATTACACTTGTCTTTAATGAAAGATTTTGGAATTATTTTATAAAAAGGAGTGATGATCGTGGCAGAAAAGCACGGAAGTTTATCCATTAACAGCGAAAACATATTTCCCATTATTAAAAAATGGCTGTATTCAGACCATGACATTTTTTACAGAGAGCTGATCTCTAACGGTTGTGATGCCATCACCAAGTTAAAGAAGCTTGACATGATGGGAGAGTATACCCTTCCTGAGAACTACAAGGCTAAGATCCAGGTAGTTGTTAATCCGCAGGAGAAGACCCTTAAGTTTATCGATAACGGTATCGGTATGACGGCAGGAGAGGTGGAAGAGTATATCAATCAGATCGCTTTTTCGGGAGCAACGGATTTTATTGAAAAGTATAAGGACAAAACAAACGAAGATCAGATCATCGGTCATTTCGGTCTTGGTTTTTATTCCGCATTTATGGTGGCTGATGAAGTGCATATTGATACTTTGTCATGGCAGGAGGGTGCGGAAGCTGTTCACTGGGAATGTGACGGCGGTACTGAATTTGATATGAAACAGGGAGACAGGACGCAGGTAGGAACAACGATCACTCTGTTTTTGAACGAAGATGTTCTGGAATTCTGCAACGAGTATAAGGCAAAAGAAGTGATCAAAAAGTATTGCTCTTTTATGCCTACAGAGATCTATCTGTCAAAAGAGGATACTAAGGAGACGCAGATCATCAAGGCTGACGAGAAGCTGGATACCGATACTGTGGTAGAGGAGATCAAGCCTGAAAAAGAAGAAGATGAATTAAAATATAAGATCGTAAAAAGACCGGAGCTTTTAAATGATACTAATCCTTTGTGGATGCGACACCCGAATGAATGTACAAAGGAGGAATATCTTGAGTTTTACCGCAAGGTATTTCAGGATTACAAGGAGCCTTTGTTCTGGATCCATTTAAATATGGATTATCCTTTCAATTTAAAGGGTATTCTGTATTTCCCGAAGATCAATATGGAATATGAATCTATTGAAGGCGTTATCAAGCTGTATAATAATCAGGTATTTATAGCCGACAACATTAAAGAAGTGATTCCTGAATTCCTGATGCTGTTAAAGGGCGTGATCGATTGTCCTGATCTGCCTTTAAATGTATCAAGAAGCGCGCTTCAGAACGATGGCTTTGTAAAGAAGATCTCTGATTACATTTCCAAGAAGGTTGCCGACAAGCTGGCAGGAATGTGTAAAACAGAAAAAGAAGAATATGATAAATACTGGGATGATATCAGTCCTTTTATTAAGTTCGGCTGCCTGAAAGATGATAAGTTCTGTGAAAAGATGACAGATTATATTCTCTTTAAGAATCTGGAGGGCAAATATCTGACATTGCCCGAATGCCTTGAAGTAAACAAGATAGATCCTGATGAAGCAGAAAATGCAGAAGGTGAGGAGAATAAGGCAGAAGTAGTGGATGAAAACGGAAATGTAGTAAGCGGCGAGGCAGAGCCGGAAGAGGATCAGGCTGAAGAAAAGAAAGAAAAAGTCATTTACTATGTAACCGATGAAAAACAGCAGAGCCAGTATATCAATATGTTCAAGGCGGCAAAGATGGACGCTGTCATTCTGACACACAATATTGATCAGCCTTTTGTTTCCCAGCTGGAAGCTAAGAATGAAGGAATCAAATTCCAGAGGATCGACGCCGATCTGACAGATACTTTTAAGGCCAAGACCAGCAAGAAAGCTGAAAAGGAATTGGAAGAAGCAGCAGAGGCCATCGGTAAGGTCATGAAGAAAGCCATCAAGAAGGATCAGATCACCATCAAGGTTGAAAAGCTGAAAAATAAAAAGATCGCTTCCATGATCACTCTGTCGGAAGAAAGCAGAAGAATGCAGGATATGATGAAGATGTATTCTATGCCGGGCATGGATATGGGCGGTTTTGGCAAGGAAGGAGAAACTCTGATCCTGAATGCAAACCATCCGCTGGTACAGTATGTAATGGAGCATACAGAGGGTGAAAATGTAAACATGATCTGTGAACAGCTCTATGATCTTGCACTGCTGCAGCATGCGCCTCTTGAGCCGGAAGCTATGAGTAAATTTATCACAAGAAGCAATGATATTATGATGCGGATCGTGGAATAGGTACACATAAAATAACCTCTGCATATATTATGGTAAAGAAATATGCAGAGGTATTTTTATGCCTTTAAACAGCTTAAAGAGTGCACAGNCGGGAGNAGATGGCAGAGGAAANCTNCAGATCAACGTAACCTCTTCATTGGGACTGATNCCGATTCCCGATGCTACCGTAACCATATCCTATACAGGNNTCCCNGANGTNACNGTAGAGAAATTAAGCACNGATTCTTCCGGNCAGACGCAAGAAGTGGAGCTGCCTACGCCGCCCCTTGAGTACAGCGTGGAGCCTTCGGAACAAATGCCTTATTCCGAGTACAATATCCAGGTGGATGCACCCGGCTATGAGTCGGTAATGGTTTCGGGAACTGAGCTTTTACCGGATGTGACGGCCGTTCAGCCTATAGAGCTGACTCCGGTGGAAACGTCAGAAGAAGAGGAAGAAACGATAGTCATTCCCGGACACACGCTCTATGAGGAATATCCNCCNAAGATTCCTGAGGATGAGATAAAGCCTATGGACGAAAGCGGAGAGATTGTTCTCAGCCGGGTAGTGATTCCCGAATACGTNGTTGTCCATGACGGCGTTCCCGATGACACAACGGCAGCTAATTACTATGTGCGTTACAGAGATTACATTAAGAATGTGGTATCTTCNGAAATCTATGCCACATGGGAAGANAATGCCATCTANGCCAATACTCTGGCCATCATGTCCTTTACCCTTAACAGGGTATANACNGAATGGTATCGGAACAAGGGATANAATTTTACCATTACTTCTTCTACTGCATACGATCAGAAATGGATGNANGGGCGTAATATCTANGCTAATATCGGCCGNATCGTAGATTCTATTTTTGCNAACTATTTATCAAGACCGGGNGTCAGGCAGCCTATTTTTACNTCTTATTGCGACGGCAGGAGAGTGACCTGTGACGGTCTCAGCCAGTGGGGATCCCAGTATCTGGCAAGTGAGGGATATACGCCGATCGAGATCATACGTTACTACTATGGAAGCGACATGTATATCAATACAGCGGTAGGTGTGTCGGGAGTGCCCTCTTCATGGCCGGGATATAATCTGACCATTGGTTCTTCGGGGGAAAAAGTGCGGCAGATTCAAAGTCAGCTTAACCGAATAGCCAGAAACTATCCGGCGATTCCTACGATCACAGCNGACGGGATCTACGGNCAGNCCACCGCTGATGCGGTACGTACTTTCCANGGAATATTTAANCTGCCCCAGACGGGGATAGTGGATTATCCTACATGGTACAGCATTTCCAATATTTATGTAGGAGTCAGCAGGATCGCAGAGCCGGGCTAGATAACTACCGGGGTAGAAGCAGGATATCATGCCATGGGCAGTCACCAAAGTCAGGGAAGCCTGACTTTGATAGCTGTCAGTTCANTNNNTTTTTTAAGAATTTTATTTTCATGTCCGTTGCGGAAAAGATTATTTCATTATATACTGATANTAAGATCAGTTTATTACTAAAAGAGAAACGCAAACCCGGAGGAATACATAAAGTGCGCAGTGCAGTTGACAGAATTTTAGCGGGAGAATTTAAAAAGGACAATCAGTTTCTGAATTTCTCANCCCCNAGGATAGAACTGTCTGTACAAGGCGGTGAAATTTATGAAGGGTCTTTTTTCATATATGGACCGGACAAGCAGATAACAGAGGGGAGAGTTTCCTCCAGCAGGCTCAGGATGCAATGCCTGACAGAGAGATTTGCAGGCTCTGAGGAAGAGATCGTTTACCAGTTTGATGCATCGGATATGGAAGAGGGAGAATCTGTTGTCGGAGAGTTCTGCATTGTTTCCAATCACGGAGAGTACAGTGTACCCTATAAAGTGACCATAGCGGCAGTAAATATTGAGTCCAGTCTTGGAGATATCAGGAATCTGTTTCATTTTACCAATCTGGCTAAAACAAGTTTTGAAGAAGCTGTCAATCTGTTTTATTCGGAAGAATTTGAGCGGGTCTTTCAGGGAACGGACAGTCAGTATTACTCAGTATACAGAGGACTTTCCGGCGGGGAGAAGAGAGAACAGAATGTAGAAGAATTTCTCATAGAAGTGAAGAAGAAGCAGAAAGTGGAATTTCTGCTGGAAGAAAATGAGATCCGGATCGATAATCCCCAGGGAAATATGGAGTATAAAGTTGTGATCAACCGCAATGGCTGGGGATATTCTGATCTGATGGTGGAAACAGAAGGCGATTTCCTGGTGGTTGAAAAGACAGTGATCAGAGAAGAGGATTTTCTTGGAAATTGTTTCAGACTGCCTTTCTATATTTCGGAAAAAGCCCTTCATGGAGGGAAAAATTACGGAACTATCAGATTGTATAACGCATATACCGATCTGAAGGTTTCCGTGCAGGTGTATACTTCTTCTGTAAGGAGCAGGCTGCCCGGCATCCGCATGCGTAAAAAACATACCATAGTGGAACTGATGCAGTATTATGAGGCTTACAGGGCTAAAAAGATCAGTACTGCCTCCTGGATGCAGGAAACGGATAAAATTATCGATCAGCTGCAGGACATTGACAGCAGGGATGTTTCATACCAGCTGATGAAAGCCCAGCTTCTGATCACCCAGGAAAGATACAGCGAAGCAGATTGGATGTTAAAGCAGGCGGAGGTTATGATGGAGGGGCATTTTGATCCTGCCCTGTATTGTTATTTTCTGTATCTTACCACCCTGATCAACAGAGATGAAGCATATATTGATGAGACTGCAGGACAGGTAGAGAGGAT
This sequence comes from Lachnospiraceae bacterium, assembly GCA_014803415.1. Lineage (GTDB taxonomy): Bacteria > Bacillota > Clostridia > Lachnospirales > Lachnospiraceae > Suilimivivens. The sequence goes on along the minus strand of JAAVBZ010000001.1, from coordinate 134,186 downwards.
TTTTGCCCAGAATTCAGATAACTGGCGTATTGCATGGCTGCTTTTATATTTATCTGAGGATTACAGCAAAAGTCCATCCAGAAGGTGGATGTTTTTAGAAGAACAATACAGACTGGGAAGCAAGAGCCCGGTAGTTTATATTGAAGCTTATAATCTGATGACGGCCAATCCGGCACTTTTAATGAAGCTTGAGGGATTCGAACTGAAGGTTCTTATTTATGCAGCCAAAAAGGGCATTTTAAATGCTGATATTGCAGAGCTTACAGCATATCTTTCCCTAAAGATCAAAGTGTTTTCAAAGGGAGTATATTATCTTTTAAAGAAATGTTATGAGATCACCGAAAGTGATGAGGTGCTCCGCGCCATCTGTACACTTCTTATTAAAGGAAATATGGTACAGAAGGAGCATTTTACATGGTATGCTCTCGGCATTGAAAGAGAGCTGCGCATTACCAGATTATATGAATATTATATGATGTCCTGTGAACTGTCAGATAAGACACAGCTTCCTAAAATGGTACTGATGTATTTTGCTTTTGACAGCAGCCTTGATAGTGTTCATAATGCATTTTTGTATGCTTATATGCATAAAAACAAAGAAAATTATCCTGAACTCTACGAAAGCTACAGAGAACAAATTGAGCGATTTGTTGTATTTCAGATACTGAAAGGGCGCAATAACAAATGGCTGTCTTATTTATACAATAATATGATCACTCCCGTAATGATCACAGAGGAAACAGCAAAAGCGCTTTCCAAAGTGATCTTTATCCAAAAGCTTTCTATCAGGCGTTCAGATATCAGAAAAGTGATCGTTGTCTATGAAAAGCAGCAGTGGGAACGGTCATATCCGGTCAGCAGTAAAGAGGTATATATTCCTGTTTACGGCAGTGATAACAGGATCTTTCTGGAAGATGGCAGAGGCTGCCGTTATTGCTGTGAAAAGGATTATGAGCTGGAAAGGCTTCTGATACCGGACAAGCTGGCGCTTATGGCGGCTCCCTTCCTGAATGATGATATTGATTTTGATCTGTGGATGTGTGAGAGAGGACGTACACTTGCCGCGATCAATGATGATAATATGGAAGCAATGAAGCGGGTAGCAGCTTCCGGAGTACTGGCAGAAAGGCTTCAGAAAGAGATTAGAATGAGGCTGATCCATTTTTTCTATGATAATGACAAAATGAGGGAAATCGACCTCTTTCTTGCTGACCTGACGCCGGAAATGATCGAAAACCGGGATTATGCCGAAGTGGTGCGGTTCATGATCATCAGGGGAATGTATGAGAAAGCTTATGAATGGATCCGGAAAAGAGGGGGTCATGGGATCGAGGCCAAGAGCATTATGCGGCTTAGCAGCAGACTGATCGCTATGGAAATCGCGCAGCCGGATGATATTATGACATCTCTTGTATATATGGCTTTTCAGGCAGGTAAATATGATGAATATCTGCTCAGATATCTGACGGTTCATTATTACGGTACAGTAAAATCCATGCGGGATATCTGGAAAGCGGCAGTTTCTTTTGGCGTGGATACTTATGAAATGAGTGAGAGGATTCTGATGCAGATCCTTTATACAGGAGCATATATCGGCGAAAAAACAGAAATTTTTAAAAGCTATGTAAACGGAGGAGCCAAGACAGAAGTAGAGATGGCGTTTCTTTCTCAATGCTGCTTTGATTATTTTGTCTCTGAGCAGGTAACGGATGAATATATCATGGAAGATCTGCAGCGTGTCATAGAAAGAAAAGAAGATATGCCTATGGTATGTAAACTGGCTTATACCAAGTACTATGCGGAAAATAAGAAACAGATCAATGAGCATATTTCCCATTATCTGGTGCAGTTTTTGCGGGAACTTTTAGCAGAGGAAATGTATTTTCCTTACTTTAAGGAATATGCCGATAATATTGCATTTATGAGACAGTTTGCGGACAAGACCATGATCCAGTACAAAGCAGCAGAAGGAAATAAAGCTATGATCCACTATCTCATAGAAAAAGATGAGGGAGACTATATCGTAGAAGAAATGCCTGAAATGTTCTGCGGAATCTGTGTGAAACAATTCATTCTTTTCTTTGGTGAAAAGATACAGTATTATATTACTGAAAACGACGCGGGAAAAGAGCATTTGACGCATAGCGGCACTCTTAACAGAAGCGATACGGACAGAGAGCAGAAAGAAAGCAAATACAGTCTGATCAATGACATTGTGATCGGACGTACTTTGAACGATGAAGATACTATGAGCAGTCTTTTGTATGAATATTATGAAAAGGAATTTATTGTAAGGAAGTTATTCCATATTATTTAAAGGAGTAGATGAAATGTTTACCGGCCTTAAGGATCAGTCAGAAAGAAAGAACGTTGCTAAAGTAGCAATAGGTTATGACCTTGGAAAAACGGCTTCGCAGATCAGTTACTGCGCCCTGAATGCTAAGGAAGTGGAAACTGTTTCCAGCGTGGCAGGGACCGAACAGTATAATATTCCCACAGTACTTTGTAAAAGAAGCGGAGTCAATCAGTGGTTTTATGGAAAAGAAGCGCTTAAGTATGCGAAGGAAGAGAACGGAGTTTTAGTTGAGGATCTTCTGACTCTTGCAGAAAGAGGAGAAGAAGTGATCGTGGAAGGTGAAAGTTATGATCCGGCGGCACTGCTTACACTGTATGTTAAAAGAAGTCTTTCTCTTTTGAATATGAGGGTATCCCTGGATCAGATCCAATCCTTTATGTTTACGGTAGAAGACTTGACGCCCAGAATGGTGGATGTTTTAAGCAAGGTGGCAGCGGGACTTTCCCTGAAGGCAAATCATATTCTGTTCCAGAGTTATGTAGAGAGCTTTTACTATTATATGCTTCATCAGTCAGAGGATCTGTGGAAATATAATGTGATGATCTTTGATTATACCTCTAAGCTTAAAAGTATATGTCTGGAATGTAACAGAAAGACCACGCCGCAGGTGGTCTTTATCAACAGTAACGGCTATCCCAATATGACCAGAATGAGCTGGAACAGTGACGGACCGGAGAAAGAACAGCAGAAAACATATCTGGATAAGGAATTTCTCCGCATTGCCCAGGCAGAGATGGAAGGCAGTATGTTTTCTACGGTATATCTTTTGGGAGATGGTTTCAAGGAAGACTGGGCGTCGGAATCCTTACGGTATCTTTGCAGGAATAGAAGGGTTTTTCAGGGCAATAATCTTTACAGCAGGGGTGCATGTTATGGAGCGCTTGAGAGGATATGTCCCAGTGAAGAAGGAAAAAGTTATGTTTATTTGGGAGCCGATAAGTTAAAGTCCAACGTGGGCATGAAAGTGCTAAGAAGAGGAGAAGATTCTTATTTTGCAATTTTGGATGCGGGAACCAACTGGTATGAAGTGGCAGCTGATTTTGAGGTGATCTTAGAAGAAGGAAATGCTGTAGATTTTATTATCACACCTCTAACAGGGGAAAATGTCATGTATAAGAGAATTACTCTGGATGGGCTTCCGGAGAGACCGAAGAACACTTCCAGACTGCGATTTCATATAGAAATGACGGCGGTAAATCAGGTTACGGCGACGATAGAAGATATGGGATTCGGAGAAATATTTCCTTCAAGCGGCAAGGGCTGGACCCAGACGATCACAGTATAGCCGGAAAGGAGAAAGCAGTGGGAAAAGTATTATTATGTACGGGCGGATATGCCGAGAACCCTTATCATTTTGAGAGTATCTGTGCAAATGTATATTGTGTGGAAGAATTGTGTTATCTGCTTGCCGGCAATCCTTTTATGATCGATGCAGAAATCATGGATAAAAAACTGGCAGAATGGCTTGATCAGGAATGCGGACTGACGGAATTATGCCATCAGCTGCTGACATTGCTGCGAAGAGGAAGCCAGCCCGGTATTTTTGTAAATACCATCCTGGATTATGTGAACTATTTAGATCAGGAGGAGAGGCGGAAAATAGATGAGGTACTTAAAAACAATATAGGTTTAAACCAATATGAGAAACTAAAGAAACAGGGAGACTATTTGATACGAAACGGCAGCTATCAGATGGCGATCATGGAATATGACAAGCTGCTGTTAAAGCTTCCGGAAACAGAAAGCGCTTTGCAGCCTTTCATTCTTCATAATATAGGCGTGGCTTACAGCCACTTGTTTCAATTTGAAAGTGCGGCAAAATACTTTAAAAAAGCTTATGAACTATCAGGGAATGAAACATCGGGTATGCAGTATCTGATGGCAGTAAGGCAGCAGCTAAGCGAAGGTGAGTATGTTTCCTTTATTGCTGATAACGGGCAATATTACGAGTTGTCTCTAAAAGTGGAACAATTATATGAAAACGCAAGAGGTCAGTTCGAAGCGACCCAGGATAATATTATGCTTTCCGCACTTAAGATCTATAAAGATGAAGGAAATGCAGTGTCGTATTATGAAGATATAGACAGGATCATTTCAGAACTGAAAGAAGAATACAGAGAATGTGTGACACAATAACGTTTTTTTGAAGTGAGGACATATGGGTTTATTACAAANGTTATTTAAATTTAAAAAGAGAGCAGACAATACGGAAGAGTATCATGGCGGAGACTGGAATGAGGTCATTTATGACAGGGNNGANCTGCAGATCGATGANAGGATGCAGCGTCAGGAGTATGTCAAAGGATGCCTTGACCAGATCGCGGAAGCTTCCAGAGAACTGGAGAATCTGAAATTTGAGTACAATATGGTGACCACCTATCTTAAAGATATGGAGGAGATAGAGGCTCTTTCTAAAGAAGAAAGAGAGGTGCTGGACGGATGTGCAAGACAGATCGAAGAGCTGGAAGGACAAAAAATCGGTTATCTTGAAAGAGAAAGCAGAATGAGTGATGCCCAGTATAAACAGATGGAACGTATTGAATCTGATGTACAGGAAGGATATGAAAAGCTCATAAGAACCGAAGAATATCAGGAACTTGTGAAACGAGACCTCCGAAAGCTGGATGGAGAAAAACAGGCGTATATGTTTCGCAGGAATGAACTGCGCCGCTCAGTAGATGATACAAGNTCTATGGCNATTNTATGNACANNTGCAGTGGTCATCTGCATNCTGCTTTTGCTTATTCTGCAGTTTGGCTTTGATATGGATATCCGNATGGGATATTTTGCAGCAGCNGCNCTNGGNGCCATATCCATAACCGCTATTTTTGTGAAACATTCCAATGCAGAAAGTGAACTGAAACTGGTAGAAANCGGTATAGGGAANATNATCCGTCTCCAGAANACTGTTAAGATCAGATATGTGAATAATACGAATCTGCTGGAATATCTCTACTTAAAATATAATGTGACCAGCGCCAAAGAACTTGGAAAGACATGGCAGCAGTATCTGAAGGAGAAGGAAGAAAGAGAAAGATATTACAAGGCAGAGCAGGAACTGGACGGCTGTCAGAAAAAGCTGGTTCATGANCTTCGCAGATATAAAATACAGGATCCCATGATCTGGNTACATCAGACNGCNGCCCTTCTGGATAAAAGAGAAATGGTGGAGATCCGTCATAATCTGATCATCAGACGGCAGTCACTTAGAAAAAGAATGGATTACAACAAAGAAAGCGTTGCCGGAAAGGCGCAGAACGAGATCAAAGATCTTGTGGAAAAATATCCCAAATATGCAAAAGAAATTGTGGAGGCTGTAGGAAAGTACGAAAAAGATTTCTCATAATACCTGTTTATGGAAAATTCCAATCATAGCGCCATAAGGGTGTTTGACTTATAACAAAAGATAATATATACTCCAAAATAGAAAATAATGTGCTCGCACCTTGCGAACCAAAACAGGATGAAAAGAAAGGCTAGGGAGAAACAATGAAGAAAATGGAACAGCTTTATGAAGGAAAAGCAAAGAAGGTATTTGCAACTGATGATCCTGATGTTGTGATCGTAGACTATAAGGATGATGCAACAGCTTTTAACGGCGAAAAGAAGGGCACCATCGTGGGAAAAGGTGTTATCAATAACCGTATGACCAATCATGTTTTCAAACTGCTTGAAAAAGACGGAGTCCCCACACATTTTATTGAAGAGTTAAGCGACAGGGAAACAGCCGTTAAGAAGGTAGATATCGTACCTCTTGAGGTGATCATCCGTAATGTGGCAGCAGGAAGCTTTTCCAAGAGACTGGGCGTACCGGAAGGAACTCCCTTTAAAGAGCCTACGATAGAATTCAGTTACAAAAATGATGAACTGGGCGATCCCCTTATCAACAGCTATTTTGCCGTAGCTTTAGGTCTTGCAACATGGGAAGAAATCGAAATCATCAAAAAATACGCTTTTAAGGTAAATGAAGTTCTGAAGGCATATTTTCTGCAGGCTGATATTAAACTGATCGACTTTAAGATTGAATTCGGACGTTTCCACGGACAGATACTTCTGGCAGATGAAACTTCACCTGATACCTGCCGTCTGTGGGATGTACATACCAATGAAAAACTGGATAAAGACCGTTTCAGAAGAGATCTCGGCAATGTGGAAGAGGCTTATAACGAAGTATTTAAGCGTTTGGGACTTGCATAAGCAGAGAGGAGATTCATGATATATGAGTACGGACAGATACATAAGCCCTTTATCTGAGCGCTATGCCAGCAAGGACATGCAGTATATTTTCTCACAGGACATGAAATTCAGGACCTGGAGAAAGCTCTGGATCGCGCTTGCTGAGACAGAAATGGAACTGGGGCTTTCCCAAAACGGAAAACCGGTGATCACGAAGGAACAGATCGATGAATTGAAGGCTTATGCAGAAGACATTAATTATGAGGTGGCCAAGGCCAGGGAAAAAGAAGTGCGCCACGATGTTATGAGTCATGTATATGCCTACGGACAGCAATGTCCCAAGGCAGCAGGGATCATTCATCTGGGAGCCACCAGTTGTTATGTCGGAGATAATACCGATATTATCGTTATGACCGAGGCTCTTCGGCTTGTCAGAAAAAAGCTGATCAATGTAATTGCAGAGCTTGCTGAGTTTGCCGATAAGTATAAAGCCCAGCCAACCCTTGCATTTACCCATTTCCAGCCGGCACAGCCTACCAGCGTAGGAAAGAGAGCTACCCTTTGGATGCAGGAATTCTGCCTGGATCTTGAGGATCTCGATCATGTCCTTAACGGAATGAAACTGCTTGGCTCCAAAGGAACCACCGGAACCCAGGCGTCTTTTCTGGAATTATTTAACGGAGATCAGGAGACCATTGATAAGATCGATCCCATGATCGCACAGAAGATGGGATTTAAGGAGTGTTATCCCGTTTCCGGTCAGACTTATTCCCGTAAAGTGGATACCAGAGTTGCNAATGTGCTTGCAGGCATTGCNGCAAGCGCCCACAAGATGTCNAATGATATCAGGCTTCTTCAGCATTTAAAAGAAGTNGAAGAACCTTTTGAAAAAAGCCAGATCGGCTCTTCNGCNATGGCTTATAAGAGAAATCCNATGAGAAGCGAAAGAATTGCATCTCTTTCCAGATATGTGATGATCGATGCTTTAAATCCGGCCATTACATCNGCGACACAATGGTTTGAAAGAACACTGGATGATTCTGCCAATAAGCGTCTTTCCATTCCGGAAGGNTTTCTTGCTGTTGACGGTATCCTGGATCTTTGCCTGAANGTGGTAGACGGTCTTGTAGTNTATCCCAANGTCATTGAAAAGAGGCTGATGAGNGAGCTTCCNTTTATGGCTACAGAAAATATTATGATGGATGCNGTCAAGATGGGCGGNAACAGGCAGGAGCTCCATGAAAGGATCAGAGAGCTTTCCATGGAAGCCGGNAAAAATGTGAANGTTCTNGGAAANGAAAACAATCTTTTAGAACTGATCGCAGCAGATCCTGCTTTTAATATGACGTTGGAAGACCTGCAGAAGACCATGGATCCTTCCAGNTATATAGGACGTTCCGNNNANCAGGTGGANGCATTCCTTACCAAAGTAATTAAGCCNGTTNTNGAAGACAACANGGANCTTTTGGGCGTNAAAGCNGAGATCAACGTATAGGAGGAGTAGGCAGATGGGTGGTTTTTTTGGAGTAGCTTCAAAAAANGATTGTGTATTTGATTTGTTTTTTGGTACTGATTACCATTCCCANTTAGGAACAAGGCGTGCCGGAATGGCTGTTCACAGCAGGGAAAAAGGGTTTGACAGAGCTATTCATAATATTGANAATGCTCCTTTTCGTACCAAATTTGATAAAGANNTAAANAATATGGAAGGAAATATGGGAATCGGCTGTATTTCCGATTATGAACCGCAGCCTTTGCTGGTACGTTCTCATCATGGTACCTATNCGATCGTGACAGTGGGAAAGATCAACAACACGAATGAGATCGTTGATAATATTTTTAAGCAGGGACATACTCATTTNCTGGAAATGAGCGGNGGTGATATTAATCCTACAGAATTNGTGGCNGCGATCATNAACCAAAAAGANCATCTTGTGGANGGGATCACCTACGCCCAGGANCTGATAGAAGGTTCCATGACNATTCTTCTCCTTACGGAAAAGGGNATTTATGCCGCAAGGGATAAAATGGGCAGGACACCTGTGGTGATCGGNAAAAAAGAAGATAGTTANTGTATTTCNTTTGAAAGNTTTGCCTATCTGAATCTGGGNTATNTGGATGAAAGAGAGCTTGGTCCGGGGGAAGTGGCAATTGTAACGCCGGAAGGAACGAAGACCCTGGCAAAACCGGGAACTGACATGAAGATATGCACGTTTCTATGGATCTATTANGGNTATCCCTCTTCCTCTTANGAGGGTATCAGCGTAGANAAAATGCGTTATAACTGNGGANAGCTGTTAGCAAAAAGAGATNATGTAANACCGGATAATGTTGCAGGGGTNCCNGATTCGGGTACAGCCCATGCNATCGGATATTCCAATGAGTCGGGAATTCCTTTTTCAAGGCCCTTTGTAAAATATACGCCTACCTGGCCCCGTTCTTTCATGCCTACCATACAGAGCCAGAGAAATCTTATCGCTAAAATGAAGCTGATNCCTGTTCANGATCTGATTCAGGACAAGAGCCTTNTACTGATNGATGATTCCATAGTCAGAGGTACNCAGCTTCGTGAAACCACNGAATTTTTATATCAGAGCGGCGCTAAGGAAGTTCATATCAGACCCGCCTGCCCGCCTCTTTTGTATGGCTGCAAATATCTGAATTTTTCGCGTTCCACCTCAGAGATGGATCTGATCACCAGAAGGATCATCAAAGAGATGGAAGGAGAGGGCAAAAACGTAAATCTAAGCGCATATTCCAATCCTGAAACCCCTGAATATCAGGAAATGGTAAGGAGGATCGGTGTACAGCTTAATTTCACCTCACTGCGGTATCACAGACTGGATGATATGATCGAGTCTGTNGGTCTTGACANAGACAGGCTGTGTACTTANTGTTGGGACGGTAAAGAATAAGATNTTTTGGGTTGTCTGCCGGGTTACAGTTCNCACGTCCNGGCAGACAACATTTAGTAAAAAGGTACTTCCTATTTAGATTTTTNTGTAGTATAATAGTTCTACAGGCATTTCAAATGACAAGTCGTTATAATCCCCATAATGTAATGTAGTAATAGATATGGAAGGTATTGTGAGAACGAAATAGTTGTAAGGATTTAATTGAATGGAGGATTTTATGAGAGAAAAGTATGAGTCTTTGGCTCTTGCTGATCTGAAAGCAATTGCAAAAGCCAGAGGTCTAAAAGGAACTTCTGCAATGAAAAAAGCTGATCTGGTGGAACTGATGCTTCAGGAAGATGAAAAGGACAAGGCGGCNGGGAAAAATGTNCAGTCCAAGTCGGTAGTCATTACCAGGTCTTCNGAAAGNGAAGAAAAGAAGGAAACNGTCAGGGAAAACAGCAGAGAAGAAAGCAAAGACAAAGAAGATGGNAAANCTGATGAGGACAAGTATCCGGCNGAACTTGACAGCGGAATCGGAGTGCATGGTATCCTGGAAGTTATGCCTGATGGATATGGCTTTATCAGAAGTGATAATTATCTGCCCGGTGAGCGCGATGTATATGTTGCACCCAGTCAGATCAGACGCTTTGGATTAAAAACAGGGGATATTCTGGATGGAAATACCAGGATCAAGACGCAGGGAGAGAAATTTGCAGCCCTTTTATTTGTAAAGAGCATTAACGGATATACGCCGGAAGAGGCTGCCAGAAGGCGGAATTTTGAAGACATGACGCCCATATTCCCCAATGAGAGACTGCATCTGGAGATGCCCGGCGCCAGCATAGCTATGAGGATCGTGGATCTTATCAGTCCTGTAGGTAAGGGACAGCGTGGTATGATCGTATCACCGCCTAAGGCCGGTAAGACTACTCTGCTTAAAGATGTAGCCAAGTCCATAAAGCGTAACAATCCTGAAGTCCATCTGATCATTCTGCTGATCGATGAAAGACCTGAGGAAGTAACTGATATTAAAGAGGCGATCGAGGGACCTAATGTGGAAGTTATTTATTCTACTTTCGATGAACTTCCCGAACATCATAAGAGAGTTTCGGAAATGGTCATTGAAAGAGGTAAACGCCTCGTGGAACATAAAAAGGATGTTATCATATTGATCGACAGCATCACCAGACTGACGCGTGCTTATAACCAGACGGTTCCGCCAAGCGGCAGAACCTTATCAGGCGGTCTTGATCCGGCTGCGCTTCATATGCCCAAGCGGTTCTTCGGTGCTGCAAGAAACATGCGCGAAGGCGGCTCCCTTACGATTCTTGCCACAGCCCTTGTTGAAACGGGAAGCAAAATGGATGATGTGGTATATGAAGAATTTAAGGGAACCGGCAATATGGAACTGGTGCTTGACCGTAAGCTTTCGGAAAAGAGAGTATTTCCGGCTATCGATATTCCCAAATCCGGTACCAGAAGAGAAGATCTGCTCCTTGCTGCAGATGAACTGGAAGCGATCAATATTATCCGTAAGGCGTTAAACGGCCTGAAACCGGAAGAAGCGGTAGATAAGGTTCTTGATATGTTTGCCAAGACAAGGAATAATCAGGAATTTGTGAATATGGTCAAAAAAATGAAATTTATCTAGTAAAAAGCTTGCATACTGTGATAAGCTATGATACAATTAAAAAGCTGTTTCGGGTAAACAGCAGGCATGAATATGCAGTGGATGAGAACGTATACGAAATCTTAATTTATATAGAGAGGTGAAAAGATGAAAGAAGGAATTCATCCTGAGTATTATCAGGCAACAGTAACTTGCAACTGTGGCAACACATTTGTAACAGGTTCAACCAAGAAAGATATTCACGTTGAAGTTTGTTCTAAATGCCATTCATTCTACACAGGTCAGCAGAAGGCAGTTAGAGCTGACGGACGTATTGAGAAGTTCAATAAGAAATATGGTGTAGTAAACAAATAAGTTTTGAGTACAGTAAGGTTGAGGTGTTACAACTACATCTCAACCTTTTTGTGTTGTAGAGGTATCAATATGAGAAATAGAAAATTCAGCCGTTCTTCCGGAATAGGGGGACAGGCGGTTTTGGAAGGCGTAATGATGAAAAATAAGGATGACTATGCGATAGCCATCCGGAAACCAAACGGTGAGATTGAAGTGGAAGTGGATGTTTTCCACGGAACTCTGCCCGGAAGTAAATTAAAAAAGATCCCTTTTGTCAGGGGTATCTTTAATTTTATAGATTCTATGACTCTTGGTATGAAATCCATTAATTATTCGGCTTCTTTTTATGAAGATGAAGATGCGAAGGAGACAGGGCTTGATAAGGCGCTTAATAAAGTGTCAGGGGGCAGGGCGGAAAGTATACTGATGGGTATTACTACAGTATTTTCTGTGGCACTGGCAATTGGAATATTCATTCTTTTGCCCTTTTTCCTCTCCTCTATGCTGAAACAATATGTAAGAAACGATTCTCTTCTGGCCATTATAGAAGGAGGGATCAGAATTATCATCTTTCTGGCTTATGTAGTAGGTATCAGTCTGATGAAGGATATCCACAGGCTGTATCAGTATCATGGTGCAGAACATAAATGTATCAATTGTATTGAAAAAGGAAGACCGCTTACAGTCCACAATGTAATGAGGAGTTCCAGGATCCATAAGCGCTGCGGAACCAGTTTTATGTTTTTTGTAGTATTTGTAAGTATTATTCTGTTTTTCTTTATCAGGGTGGAGAATCCTGTTTACAGAGTACTTCTCCGGATTGCCCTGATTCCTGTTATAGCCGGTATTTCCTATGAGATAATCAGGCTTGCGGGACGAAGTGACAATATTCTTATCAAGATCATTTCAGCGCCGGGCATGATGCTTCAGAGACTGACTACCAAGGAACCGGACAGGAGTATGGCAGAGGTAGCGATCAAATCCGTAGAAGCGGTCTTTGACTGGAAAGCTTATCTGAAAGATACTTTTGGATATGAAATTGATGATTCCTGGCTGGTGGACGAGGAGCCGGAAGCTGATTCTGAGCCCACTTAGAGGATAAAGAAATGGAATATCAGGAAATTTATAAATGGGGCGTATCACAGCTGAAAGAAGCGGGTGTGGAAGAAGCTGCTTTGGATGCAAGACTGCTCCTTGAAGATGTATGCGGTACAGACAGAAATTATCTGTTGTCTCATGGCGGTGAACAGGTTGCAGAGGATAAATACGATCGTTATGCAGTATGTATTGCAAAGCGTAAAGCCCGCATCCCTCTTCAGCAGATCACAGGATATCAGGAATTTATGGGACTTGAGTTTCAAGTGACTCCCGATGTACTGATCCCAAGACAGGATACGGAAACGCTGGTAGAAGAAGTCATGCGTTATCTTCACGACGGAATGCATATACTGGATATGTGTACCGGCAGCGGGTGTATCTTATTGAGTATTCTCCGCTATTCAAACGATTGCGTAGGAACAGGCTGTGATATTTCCAAAAAAGCGATGGCAGTGGCTGAGGCAAATGCAAATGAGCTTTCCCTTGACGCCGCTTTTGTATTGAGCGATCTATTTGAAAATATCAGTGATAAATATGATCTGATCGTATCCAATCCCCCCTATATTCCCACAGACGTAATTCCCACGCTGATGGAGGAGGTCAAAGATCACGAGCCGGTCATAGCGCTTGACGGCAGGGAAGACGGATTGTATTTTTATAAAAGGATCATAGAAGAAGCAGGAAGTTATTTATATCCGGAAGGAATGCTGTTTTTTGAGATCGGTTATGATCAGGCAAAAGATGTCAGTGAACTGATGAAGGCAGCGGGATTTTGTGAGATAACGGTCTGCAAAGATCTTGCAGGGCTTGACAGAGTCGTGCATGGTGTTTATGGAGGTTAATGAGATGTTTGATAGATTGGAAGATATATTGATTCGATTTGAAGAGATCATGGGAGAATTGAATGAGCCTACCGTGACTAACAATCAGGAACGGTTCAGGGCGCTTATGAAAGAGCAGAGCGATCTGACTCCCCTGGTAGAAGCTTATAAAGAGTACAAAAAATGTAATCAGGTCGTAGAAGATTCCCTTATGATGTTGGAAACAGAATCCGATGAAGATATGAAGGAAATGCTGAAGGAGGAATTAGCCGGAGCAAAGAAGCGTATTGAGGAACTGGAACAGGAGCTTAAGATCCTTCTTTTGCCTAAGGACCCTAATGATGATAAGAATGTTATCGTAGAGATCAGGGCAGGTGCAGGCGGAGATGAAGCTGCGCTTTTTGCCGCAGAGATGTACCGTCTTTATGTTCATTATGCAGAAGGCCAGCGCTGGAAAGTGGAGACCATGAATGTGGATGAGATCGGTATCGGCGGCATGAAGGAAGTGAACTTCATGATCACCGGACAGGGAGCTTATTCCAAGCTTAAATATGAAAGCGGCGTGCATCGTGTGCAGCGTGTGCCGGAAACAGAATCCGGCGGACGTATTCATACCTCAACCATCAGTGTAGCGGTTATGCCGGAGGTAGATGAAGATATTGACATTGTGATCGAAGAAAAAGACATACGTATTGATGTCATGAGGGCTTCCGGTAACGGAGGACAGTGTGTCAATACCACGGACTCCGCGGTGCGGCTGACACATTATCCAACAGGGATCGTGGTATACAGTCAGACCGAAAAGTCCCAGCTCCAGAACAAGGCAAAGGCTTTTGCACTGCTGAAAGCCAAGCTCTATGATATGGAGCAGCAGCAAAGGCACGATGCGGAAGCAGAGCTTAGAAGAAGCCAGATCGGTACGGGAGACCGTTCCGAAAAGATCCGAACCTACAATTTCCCGCAGGGACGCGTAACAGATCACAGGATCGGCCTTACTCTTTACAAGCTGGATAAGATCATGAACGGAGATATTCAGGAGATCATTGACGGATGTATTGCAGCAGACCAGGCTGCAAAGCTGGCGAAGATGAATGAACAGTGAATTGCCTGATCGATCAGCAGGAGTATAAAAGACAGATCAGATATGTGACAGATAATTGCAGAAAATGTATAGAGACCTCCTTGCTAAAGCTATTATTATATTTATGTGGGATATAATATAAGCTTTAGGCAGGAGGTTTTGTAAATAAACGGCTTTTAGCAAAGAAAGGATAAACATATGGTTAATTTTCTGAATTCTAAAATGAACGATTTTACTTATAAAGAATGGAATCAGTATTTTTCCGGGAACAATGAACGTCGCCTGGAGATAGATTTTTCCAAAGAAAAGAATCTGTCCGAAAAAGAGCGCAGATTACTCTTTCCCTCTATCAGGGAATTTCAAAAAGGGGAAGGGTCGGACGGCAGATTTTTAATGGAAACTGTTAATAAATTTGCGGATAAGAACAATCTTCCGGAGTACATAGAAGCTATGCTGTGGTTTGTTAAGGAAGAAAACTGGCATTCCGCATATCTTCGAAAATATATGGATCACCATCAGGTCAAAATAAAAGAAAGATCATTTCTTGATAAAGTGTTTCGAAATTTGAGACGTCTGGGCGGAATAAAATGCGAAGTGACAGTATTGGTAACAGCAGAGATGATCGCCCTGACTTATTACGATGCACTGGCAAAAAGTACAGAGTCGGCCGCCCTTAAAAGCATATGTGCCCAAATGCTTCATGATGAGATTCCCCATATCATGTTTCAGTCTTATACGCTGCGCCATTTTAAGAATGGTCCCATAGATGAACTGATGAGGATATTGCTTATGGAAATAACGCTGCTCTTTGTATGGGGAGCATTTCATAATGTATACAAGGCAGGCGGATATGATCTTGACAGATATTTAAAAGAAAATTTAGGATATCTGAATCAGTCGATATTGCTGGCACGGTCTAAAATATAGGAATCAAAGAGAATTGAAAAATGACAGAAATCTATTATGTTGAAGATGACAGGGATATTGCAGAGAGTGTTAAGCATTATCTGGGGCTGAAAAATATGGAAGTATCCGTTTTTGACAGTATGGAAGACGCCAGGCAGGCATTAAGGGAAAATCTTCCGTCTGTCGTGATCATTGACGGGAATCTGCCGGATGGAGACGGAAATGATCTGTGTGTTTGGATACGCCGCCGTTTTGGGGAGCATCTACCAATATTGTATCTTACGGTCAGGGGAGAGACATCCGATATTGTAAAAGGATTTGAGATTGGGGCGGACGACTATGTGGTGAAGCCCTTTGAACCGGAAGTACTGTATTCCCGTATTCAGGCGCTTTTGCGAAGATCGGGACAGATGAAAGGCAGCAGGATATTTTGTGATCATCTTTCTGTAGATACAGAAAAGATGGCGGTTTATTGCGGACAGGAGGAAATTACATTAAGTCAGCCGGAATATCAGATTTTCTTACTGCTTATGGAAAATAAAGGCAGAACCGTAACAAGGAAACAGCTATTGGAGCAGGTATGGGACAGCAACGGAAACTTTGTAAATGACAATACACTGACGGTTGCCATGAAACGTCTGCGGGAGAAATTACATGGTCCCTCCTGCCTGAAGACCATTCGGAGCTTTGGATATCGGATGGAGGAAAGCTTATGACGGAAAAAAAGAAACAGGCGATAACAATACTGCTTCCGATAATGGTCTGTATGATCTGCATGATGAGTCTGACAGTTCTTGGGATAAAAGAATACAGTAAGAATGCCTATGAACAGATTTCAGGATTTTGCCGCTTTATGATAGAAAAGGATCCGGAATCGGAACAGCAGGTGCTTTCCTTTTTGAAGGGGTATTACCTGGAGGGGGTAAAGGAGAGAGAAGACATTGATCTTTTGGAAGAATACGGATACAGAAGCAATGATTTTTCAAAAGAATCTGTGGGTAAAGTGTTTGGTTTTTCTTTTGCAGCATTTTTGTTGACGGCGCTGGTTTTTATTTCTGCGCTGGGATATTGGAACAGACGCAGTAAAAAGCGGATCAGAGAGCTGACAGATTATCTGGAAGAGATCAATTATGGGGCAGGAGGAAGCATTATTCCGTTTAAAGAGGATGAATTTTCGCATCTTCAGGATGAAATATACAAAACGGTCACAGAACTTTATCAAACAAAAGAAGGAGCCGTAAAAGCTAAGATAAATTTTGCGGATAACCTTGCCAATATTGCCCATCAGTTAAAGACGCCTATTACTGCCGCATTTCTTTCCCTGCGCCTTGTGCAGCAGTCAGTGCCCAATGTTTATATAGAGCGGATCAAAAGCCAGTTAGAACGTCTGAACAGGCTGGAAGAATCTCTCCTTACGCTTTCTAAGATTGATGCCGGTATGCTTTACTTGGAGAAAAAGCCGGTAGATGTTTATACGGTTCTGAATCTGGCAGCTGAGAATCTGAATGATCTTTTGTCCAAAGAAAAGATAACGGTATTTATTCCGGACAAGGGAAATGTTGAAATAAGCGGAGATATGGAGTGGACAATGGAAGCTTTTATCAACCTGATGAAAAACTGTATGGAACACTCCGCAGAAGGGGGAGTCATATACTGTGATTATTCCGAAAATCCCCTTTATACGGAAATCCTGATATGGGATGAGGGACCGGGTTTTGATGAAAAAGAACTGCCTTATCTTTTTGACCGGTTCTACAGAGGAAAAAAAGCTGAAAAAAAGGGAATGGGGATCGGACTTTCTCTTGCCCGCTCTGTGATAGAACTGCAAAACGGTAATGTCACCGCCCGCAATCTGCCGGAGGGCGGCGCCTGTTTTGAAATAAGGATGTACAAGAACTGATCCGATGTCACTGAGATGTCACTTTCCTTTGGTAAGATACCTTTAGATGAAAAAAAGGAAAGGAGTGATCAACATGGAAATTTTAAAATGTGAGTGTGTCAGAAAGATATACGGTGAAGGCAGTAATCAGGTGAAGGCTCTTAACGGAATCGATCTGTCCGTGGAAAAAGGTGAATTTGTTGCTATTATAGGTGCATCCGGTTCCGGCAAATCCACTCTTTTGCATATTCTGGGCAGTGTGGATAAGCCAACGGAGGGTAAGGTACTGATAGACGGTACAGATATCTCTGCAATGGATCCTACACAGTCAGCCATATTCAGACGCAGAAAAGTGGGATTGGTGTATCAATTCTATAATCTGATCCCTACACTTACCATTCGGAAAAATATTCTTATGCCTCTGTTGCTGGATAAGAAGAAAGTGGATCAGGAGTATTTTGAAAAAACAGTAAGCACATTGGGAATAGGAGATAAATTGGAAGCCCTTCCCGGTCAGTTATCCGGAGGGCAGCAGCAGCGGGCAGCCATAGCAAGAGCCTTGATCTACCGGCCGGCGCTTCTTCTTGCAGATGAACCTACCGGAAATCTGGATCAAAAGAACAGAGAAGAGATTATCGATCTGTTGAAACTCTCCAACCGCAATCTGAAGCAGACCATTTTACTTATCACGCATGATGAAAAGATCGCACTGGAAGCAGACCGCATCATCACCATAGAGGATGGACGGATCATCAGCGACCGGAGACGGAGGTGAGTAATATGTGGAAAGATTATTTATGGAGTTATCTTAAAAATAACCGTGCTTGTGGTATATCTATCATTATTTCTGCATTTATCTCCACCTTGTTTTTGTCACTTCTCTGCAGTCTGGCTTTTAATTCATGGACATATGAGGTAGAAAATATCATTTTGGAGGAGGGCGACTGGCAGGGGCGCATTACAGGTGATATTGGTGAAGAGGATCTTTTGGTAATAGGTAACTTTGCCAATGTGGAAAAGGCTGTTATCAATGAAGAGTTATCCGGAGAAAAGGGAACTACGGTTGATGTTTATTTTATAAATAAGAGAACGATTTTCAGTGATATGCCTCTTATTACAGAAAAACTGGGGCTTCCTGAGGAAGCAGCCGATTATCATTTACTGCTCTTATCCAGATACCTGATTCATGATCCGGAGGATGAAACCCCTCCCCTTTTGCTGACCTTTTATCTGATCGTGCTGATCATGGTCTGCGCTTCTCTGATCCTGATCATACACAACTCTTTTGCAGTATCCATGAATGCACGAATTCATCAGTTTGGCATTTTTTCCAGCGTAGGAGCCACGCCGGGGCAGATCCGTATGTGCCTTCTTGAGGAAGCGGCAGTACTTTGTGTAATTCCGGTGCTTATTGGCTCCCTGTCCGGCATTCTACTTAGTTATGGCGTGATACAGATGGTCAACGTGACGGCACAAGAGGCAGCAGGACGTCATGAAGCAGTTTTTATTTATCATCCTCTTGTGTTTGTTATCACCATTTTGTCAGCAGGTCTGACTACCTTTATTTCAGCCCGGATACCGGCAGGAAAATTAAGTAAACTGACGCCCCTGCAAGCAATCCGAAGTACAGATGAATTGCAGCTGAAACGAAAGAAGAACTCACCTGTTTTGGCTATTCTTTTTGGAATGGAAGGAGAATTGGCCGGTAATGCATTAAGAGCGCAAAGAAAGGCACTGCGGACTTCTGCCATATCTTTGACCCTTTCTTTTCTGGGATTTTCCCTGATACTTTGCTTTTTGACTCTGGCACAGATCAGTACAAGCTATACGTATTTTGACAGATATCAGTCGGCATGGGATATTATGGTGACATGTAAGGATACAAGGATTGAGGATTTTAAGTATCTGAAAGAACTGCAGGAACTTATAGGAGTGCAGGACAGTACTGTATATGAGAAGACAGAAGCTGTAAGCATTGTGTCAAAGGAAGCAGAAAGTAAAGAACTTAAAGCCTTGGGCGGCACTTTAGCCATAGCGGGTTCTTCTGTTTCAGAAAGCCAGGATACTTTTCTGGTGAAAGCGCCTGTTGTGATCCTGGATGACGATGGATTTGAATCATATTGCAGACAGATCGGTATGGAGCCTGGACTTGACGGAGCCATTATTTTAAATAGGATCTGGGACAATAAGAACAGTAATTTCCGCTATAAAAAATTTGTCCCTTTTATAGAAGAAGGGAAAACTAGCATCCTGCAGAGCGTGGGACAAGGAGAAGGAGCAGTTGAGATAGCTGTTATTGCTTACACAGAAAAAGAGCCGGTTTTAAGGGAAGAGTATGATAATTTTTCACTGGTGCATTTTATCCCACTATCTCTATGGAGAAAGATACAGGAACAGCTTGATACAGATAGATCGGAAACTTATATCCGGATCCTTGCAAAAGAAGGAACAACTTATGACAATTTGAGTGAATTGGAAAATGAGATAATCCGGCTTGCAGAAAAAAGCTATATTGTTGAAAGTGAAAACCGCATACAGGAAAAACTGACAAATGACAATATGCTGCAGGGATTTAAGCTGTTATTTGGGGCGTTCTGTGCACTTCTTGCCCTTATAGGAATTGCCAATGTGTTTTCCAATACGCTGGGATTTATACGCCAGAGGAAAAGAGAATTTGCCAGGTACATGTCCATAGGCCTTACCCCTGCCGGGATGAAGAAGATGTTTTGCATTGAAGCGCTGGTCATTGCCGGACGGCCTTTTCTGATTACCCTGCCGATCACGGCACTTTCGGTAGGCTTTATGATAAAAGCCAGTTTCCTGAATCCCATGGAGTTTATCGTTAAGATGCCTGTGATCCCAATGGCAGTATTTCTTTTGTTACTTTTCTTGTTTGTGGGCTGCGCCTATTATATTGGTGGGAAAAAAATATTAAAAAGTAATTTAAGTGAAGCACTGAAAAGTGATATGATGGTCTAAAGAAGCAGAAAGGATAAAAGTCATGTCTAAGATAAATATTTTCCATTTGATCGAAGGCGCAAAACAAGCAGAAGGACTTACAGTGATCATTGATGTTTTCAGGGCATTTTCTCTGGAATGCTATCTGTATGATATGGGAGTTAAGGAAATACGTCCTGTGGGAACAATAGAAGAATCATTTGCTCTGGGAAGCAGTATTCCGGGAAGTATACTGATCGGTGAGAGGGGCGGTGAAAAATGTGAGGGATTTGATTATGGAAATTCCCCCTCAGCAGTTTTCAAAGAAAATGTAACAGGAAAAACTATTATACACACTACAAGTGCAGGGACACAGGGTATTGTGAATGCTGTTAATGCAAGTGAAATTATTACAGGAAGTCTGGTCAACGCCAGAGCAGTAGCAAACTATATCATGGCAAAGAAGCCGGAATCGGTGTCTCTTGTATGTATGGGAAATGGAGGAGTAAGGCCTGCCCCAGAGGATGAACTATGCGGTGCGTATATTAAAAGTATCCTGGAAGGCAGAGAACTTGCTGATATGGACAGAAGAGTTTTGGAATTGAAAGATAAGGGCGGAGAACACTTTTTTGATAAGACCAGACAGCATATTTTTCCGGAAGATGATTTCTGGATGTGTATTAAATATGACCGCTTTCCCTTTGTGCTTAAAGTGAAAAGAGATGAGATGGGATTTATTACAGTCAAGGAAGATATAGATTTCTAAACGAGATTTTTAAAATATTGAATCATTATTCATAAATGAGAAGAATAAGTATCTTCTCATATTTGCAAAGTAATTGATTTTAAATTAGGATACATAAAAATACCCTATTCGGTTTTATAAACTGATATAGGGTATTTTTTTAAGGATTTCCAAAGGCTTTTTAGAGGGATTTTAGAGGTTTGTCAGTTAGAATTTGAAATATGGAGGTGGCGGAAAGATGAAAACAAAGAAAAAGAAGAGGATCAGTCCGGTATACAGATATGTAGTGAGTGTTATCTTCGTTATCTATCTTTTACTATTATTTAAAATTGTATTGTTTAAGTACACATCAGTTTCAGAGGTGTTGGAGAGATGGATAGAAAATGAACAGAGAGGCTATCGTTCCCTGAATTTTATTCCCTTTATGACGGTGAATGATTTTATAAAGATTGGGAAAAGAGGACAGATCCTAAGAGGGATCTCCAATATATTGGGAAATATTCTTATTTTTTGCCCTTTGGGATATTTCCTGCCTTTTCTATACCGGAAATTTCGGAAGCTTCGTTTGATATTTTTGACAGGTTTGATGCTCAGCCTGTTCTTTGAGATCTGTCAATACGTATGCTATCTGGGTAGTGCGGATATTGATGATATTATTCTGAATGTATCAGGAGCCTGTGCAGGATACGGCTGCTTTAAAGTTATTGATGGATGGGTGAAAAGGAAATCTGCTAAATATAAAATCACAATTGCTCTTTCAGCAATTTGTTTTGTGGGAGCATTCCTTGTGGCAAAAGGACAGTTTGGGACGATCCTGGGGCTTAACAATTATAAAGTCGTTTATGAAGGACAGGAAAATATTCCGGACAGAGACAGTGACTATGAGGGTACTTTCATAAGCAGAGAGAATGGAGTTCTTGCTTTTTATCCCGCTTATGTAAATGAAGGGAGTGCTGAAGCTGAGCTATTGTCTTTAATAGAGAAGGAATTAACCGATCAGACCGGATATGTCCGGCAGGAGGTGGAAAGCGGCAGAAAAGGAGCAACAATCAGGTATAAACTTATGTCGGAAGATGAAATTCTGAAAATAGGAAAGTATTCAAAAATGCGCATTTGGCTGACGGATGATAAGGTGGATACCGTTTTGCTTATACTGGGGGCTGGAGAAAACAACGGCGGAGAGGTCCAAAGTGTAAAAACTGAAGGGATTGCAGAGGAATCCGGAGTGAGCGGGTCAAAGCCGGAAGAAGAGGGATCAGAACCTGAGGAAAGCCGGGAGAAACATGAAACGAAAGAAATATGGGGAAATATCACGGAGTTTACTGATGATGGATTTGTGATAAATATGGGAACGACTGAAGACTTGGGAAATGGAGCAAGTATTGCTACGATCGGTGTAGGTGATAAAATGAATCTTGTTACCGTAAGGTTTCTTCCCGATACGGTATATCAGAGCAAAACTATTTATGATACTTTGGGAGAACGTATGGAAGAGGGGACTGCATCCAGAGAAGATCTCCGCCTGGATCAGCACGTGACAATGGAAGGATACATAGAGGACGGAGAATTTATAGCGGATAAGATAGTGATCAGTATATTTGCATTTAATAACTGATTATTTTATAATAGGGGCATGGTATATTTATCACATTTTCAATTTCCCGATGAAGGCCGGGAGTATAATTTCATACTTGATCAAAAGAGAACCTGTTATGATACTTATTACCCTTTTCAGATCNTGTCCCGACACAGTTTCCGAATGATGGATTTTGAACCGGTCACCATATTGTATGGAGGNAACGGTTCNGGAAAAACTACGGCATTAAATGTCATTGCAGAAAAGCTGGGACTTAAACGTGATACATTATATAACCGCTCAAACTTCTTTGAAGATTATGTAGGGATGTGCAGTTATGAGACCGAAAGAAAAATACCCCCTGACAGCAGGATCATAACCAGTGATGATGTGTTTGATTTTATGCTGAATTTAAGAAATATCAATGAAGGGATCGACAGAAGGCGTGAAGAGATATTTGAAGATTATCTGGATGCCAAATATTCCAGCTTTCAGATGCGGTCACTTGATGATTATGAGCAGTTGAAAAAGGTAACAGCAGCGCGGAGCAATACCCAGTCAAAATATGTGCGCAGGAATCTTATGGATAATGTACGGGAACATTCAAACGGCGAAAGTGCTTTTATCTTCTTTGCCAATAAAATAAAAGAGGAGGGCCTCTATTTACTGGACGAACCGGAGAACAGTCTGTCTCCGGAAAAGCAGCAGGAACTGTTAANATTTCTGGAAGATTCGGNACGATTTTTCGGNTGTCAGTTCATTATCTCAACCCATTCACCATTTTTGCTTTCTATGAGAGGAGCCAAAATATATGACATGGATGANGAGGTAGTCACCATAAAGCGCTGGAGCGAGCTTGCAAATGTTCGTGCATATTATGAGTTCTTTAAAAAGCATGAAAGGGAATTTGAATAAAATCGAAAATACAAACATACGTTCTTGACAGCAGCTTCCCTGTGCAGTATAATACAAAAAGAACAAATGTTCTAATNCTTGCTATTTGGAGGAATCAGTTATGCAGAAAAAGGTTATTGACGTATACGAGAAGGTACCGGTATTTGAAAATTCGCATTTCCTATTGAGACAGATCGAGGATGGTGACGTGGGGGACTTAATGGAAGTATATTCGGATGAATGCGCGCTTCCGTTATTTAATTCGGATAATTGCCATGGTGATAAATTTCACTATGATACACCGGAAAAGATGAAGAGCGCGATCACATTCTGGAAACAATCCTATGATGAAAAATGGTTTGTAAGATGGAGCATTGTAAGCAAAGATACAGGAAGAGCTATCGGAACCATTGAGGTATTTCACAGAGATTCTCAAGATTATTTTACAAATACAGGCTTACTGCGGCTGGATCTGAAAAGTGAATATGAGACAGAAGATTGTGTGGCAGAGATCATAAGTTTACTTTTAGAGGACATTTATGTCATATTTGATTGTGATATGGTTGCAACAAAAGCAGTGCCGGAGGCAGGTAAGAGGCGTAAGGGATTAGAGAAGCTTAACTTTAATAATACGGATCAATGTCTGGTGGGAGAGGATGGAACCAGATACTTTGATTATTATGTCAGNAAGCGGTTTGCCGGATANATGAAAGGAATAANATAACAGGAATNAAAAANGAGGGAATCNGCTCNGATAAAAACAGAGTAAATTCCCTCGTTGTGTTTTAAAATAAAACNGAAAAATCCGNCTTGNATTTANTATTCCTTACAAAGCTCATCTGCCAAAGCTTCCAGNTGNGCTGTGCTTTCCTCGTTGAGAGCNGAACGGATACATACGTTGTTTTCGGTAAAGGTGATATTCTTACAGCCTTCCAGCATGGCTTTCATGGTTTTGGCAGCCATTGGTGCCCAGGTACCATTTTCGATAAGAGCAACAGTACGGTTCTGATAATTTTTTTCTTTCAGATGAGTAATAAACTGCTGCATAAAAGGGAAAATACCGGTGTTGTAGGTAGTAGTGGCAAGAACCAGTTTCCCGTAGCGGAAAGCGTCTTCCACACATTCTGCCATATCTTCACGAGCCAGATCGGCAACAACTACCTTGGGACAGCCCTTTTNNCGAAGCTTGTCNGCCAGAAGCTGTGCNGCNTTTCTGGTATTTCCGTAAACAGAAGTATAAGCAACCAGAATTCCTTCNGTCTCTACAGCATAGGANGACCAGATATTGTAAAGATTCAGNTAATAATCCAGATTNTCGCTAAGGATGGGACCATGCAAAGGACAGATGATCTGAATGTCCAGACCGGCAGCCTTCTTTAAAAGATTNTGCACCTGCATGCCGTATTTGCCCACAATTCCGATATAGTAACGGCGGGCTTCACATGCCCAGTCTTCTTCCACATCCAGGGCGCCGAATTTTCCGAATCCGTCAGCAGAAAAGAGGACTTTGTCNCAGCTGTCGTAAGTAACCATGACTTCNGGCCAGTGAACCATGGGAGCGGCTATAAAGTTCAGTGTATGCNTGCCNAAAGAAAGAGTATCTCCTTCTTTTATGATCATGCGCTTGTCCGCAAAATCTGTTCCGAAGAACTGCTTCATCATGTTAAAAGCCTGTGCAGAAGAAACGATCTGCGCATCGGGATAAGTTTCCATAAAATTTGAAATATTGGCGGAATGATCAGGTTCCATATGCTGGATGATCAGATAGTCNGGTTTNCGGGAACCAAGCACTGTATTCAGNTTACTTAACCATTCATTCGTAAAATGTTCATCAACTGTATCGAATACAGCTATTTTTTCATCAAGTATTACATAAGAGTTGTAGGCCATGCCGTTTTTCACTACATATTGACTCTCAAACANGTCTATGGAATGATCATTGACACCTACATATTTGATATCNCTGGTAATTTCCATTTTGTTAAACACTCCTTTACATTTAATATTAATTCTGCCCGTCATGTTGTCGGAATTATTTTGTCCGCGTACATTATAGCATATTATTGGAGAAAAGTGGTAGTTTNGATAGTAAGAGTTGTAATAAATATGATAAAATANGAGTNNNNAANNNANAAATANNANNNAANAAGNGNTANGGAACAATGAAAATTATTAATNTGATCGAGAATANGCAGGGCGCCGAAGGCTGCCTTTGTGAACATGGACTCAGCTTTTANGTTGAGACCCACAAGCATAAACTNCTTATAGATACNGGNGCCACAGGCGCTTTTATAACAAATGCGGGAAANCTTGGGGTGGANTTAAAGCNGNTNGATACTGTGATCTTAAGCCACGGACATTATGANCATGCNGGAGGNATCTTAGANTTTGTTAAAATAAATCCGGATGCTGNGATCCTGATGCAGNNTGNAGCCGGTGAAAAATATTATCACCAAANCNGCACAGTNGAAAAATATATCGGGATAGATCCTATGATCAAAGAACTGCCTCAAGTAGTATGGATAGACGGAAACAGAAAGATAGATGAGGAACTGTTCCTGTTTAGCGGTATCACCGGAAGAAGGATGTGGCCTTCAGGTAATCGGGAATTGAAGGTGAAAAAGAACGAAGAATTTCTGCAGGATGATTTTTGTCATGAGCAGTATTTGGTGATAAGTGAAAATGGCAAAAGAATTTTGATATCGGGCTGCGCTCATAACGGCATATTGAATATTCTGGATAAATACAGGGAAATTTACGGGACTTGTCCGGATGTTGTGATCAGCGGATTCCATATGCGTAAAAAGTCCGGCTATACGGAAGAAGACATGGATATGATAAAGGAAATAGCCATGGAACTGAAAAAAACGGATACTGTTTTTTTTACAGGTCATTGCACTGGGGAAATTCCGTATCAGATATTAAAAGAGGATATGGGGGAGCAGCTTATCTATGTACATAGTGGGGAAGAAATCAGGATAAAAATATATTGAATGCAATATGGAGCCTCATGTGATATACTCTAAATAGTGTATAGCTAAACAACGATAGAAAGACGAGGGAAATGGTTATGGACAGAAGTGTGGAAATCAGAAAACTATGCGAAGANAAACAGATTCGTATGATCGATTTCAAAATGACTGACATTGACGGACGCTGGCGTCATATTACGATTCCGGTAGAGCGCTTCAATGAAAATGTTTTTGTTTATGGAATCGGTTTTGACGGCTCCAATTATGGATATGCACCCATTGAAAAGAGCGACATGGTATTTTTACCGGATCCGGATACCGCTTACGTGGATCCGTTCGCACAGGTGCCCACATTGACTATGTGCGGTAATGTATGCATTATAGGAAAGGGAGAAAATCAGCCGTTTGACCAGTATCCGAAAAATGTGAGTCTTCGTGCAGTGGAATATATGAAGGACAGCGGTATTGCAGATCAGATGATAATTGGACCGGAATTTGAGTTCTATCTGTTTGATTCAGCCCGCTATGAAGTATCACCGAAGCAGTGTGCTTATCAGATCGATACCAGGCAGGCTGCATGGAACTGCAGTCTGGATACACCGGGAAATAACGGATATGAAGTGCATCATAAGGGCGGCTACCATATTGCAGCTCCTCAGGATGTGGGATATGATCTGCGCAGTAAGATTTGTATGGAAATGGAGAACTGGGGAATCAAAGTGAAATATCACCATCATGAGGTGGGAGGNCCCGGNCAGATGGAGATCGAGGTAGAACTGGCGGACATGCCCGAGATGGCGGATAATACTATGATCACCAAATACATTATCAAGAACATGGCGGCNCAGGAAGGAAAAACNGCAACATTTCTTCCNAAGCCCATTTATCAGGAAGCAGGAAGCGGTATGCATGTGCATATGCTGCTGTTTAAAGACGGCAAGCCTCTTTTCTATGATGAAAACGGTTATTCAGGACTGAGTAAAACGGCCCACTATTTTATCGGCGGACTGCTTTCCCATATTGCNTCTTTGTGTGCGTTTACCAATCCGTCNACCAATTCCTTTAANCGTCTGGTGCCGGGNTATGAAGCNCCTGTNACAATTGGTTATGCAACTTCCAACAGAAGTGCGGTCATCAGGATCCCNGCTTATGCCAAGTCCCCTGAGACCAAGCGNTTTGAGCTGCGTAACCCNGATGCNACTGCCAATCCCTATTATGCATATGCAGCAATATTGATGGCAGGACTTGACGGTATTGAGAAACAGATCGATCCCGCAGCAAACGGATGGGGACCTTATGATTTCAACTTATATACACTTTCAGAGGAAGAACAAAAGAAGATAAAGGGGCTGCCCAAGTCATTGGAGGAAGCTTTAGATGCACTGGAAGCAGATCATGATTACCTGACAAAAGGCGGCGTATTCCCCCAGAGACTTATTGATGTCTGGATCGACCGTAAGCGAGCTGAAGCCAAGAAAGCCGGAGAGATTCCTACGCCGGCGGAATTTATGATGTATTACGATCTGTAAAAATTATAGTTTATGAAAATAGAGGTCACACCGGTCATTCGGTGTGACCTCATTTTGCGATAAGTCTGCTTAAAGCGTCCGCAGATAATCGGTACAGAAGAACAGTAAATTGGATATCCGGTAAAATTCACTTTCTTTTGAGGTGGTCTTCCAAAGGGCTTTGTAAATAACGATCCATTTTTCAATCATGGAAGCCAGATCCTTTGCAGGCACCGGAATCTGGTTGCTTTCTCCTGCCAGAGAGTTCTTTAAGATTGGCAGGAGCAGATTGAAAAGCTTTTGCCCCTCCGCAGCTATAATGTAAGCATTGATGGTGCTTTTGGCATAGGGAGTCGATGTACCCAGGTATGTGTAGAGGATTGTAATCTGGTCATCAATGACAGAATTATATTCCGGTACATTAGATACATTAAGTTCTGTTAAAAATCTGGAGGCAGATTCGGCATCTTTGGTATTCTGGAAGATTTCCAGAACACGTACGATGTGATACCAGGGAAATGCCTCGCATTCACTCAATTTTCTGAAGATGCTGCAGAGAGTTTCGGTAATATCACCATATTCTATCACAGAAATCTGACGGTTGATCTCCTCTTCCGAAATGGTAGTATTACTCCAGGAGAACGCTCCGCCGTAAATAAGGCCCATGCGGGAAAATTCCGGATGATTGACATGACCGAAATCGCCCCAGTCAGTGGTAAGGGCGCCCATAGAATGGTAGCGGTGACCGTAATAGCACATTCTTGAAATGTTTTCATAGGCATTATGATGGGCATTGATCAAATGATTCCAGCCATGTGTTCCGGGACATACATAGAGCTTCTTGGCTCCGGCATGAATAAGTTTCAAAAGACGTTCTTCAGATACATCAGGAGCATAATCCCAGTGAAGACAGATCAGTTCTTCGGGAAGCTGATTAATGGCCTTTGGCTTTTCACAGATCACATCGCTCCAGAACATGGGAATTCGTCCGTTTTCAAGGATCACACCGCTTATTTTTGTCAAAAATTCAATATAAACGGCAGTTACGCCCTTTTCTTCAGATTCTTTTTTACTTTTGCCTTTACCCAGATCAAAAGTTTCATCTGCACAGATATTAAAATGTCTGGAAGTAAAAAGCTGCATGTATTCAGTAAGCAGACTTTTGATTAATTCAAAACTTTCGGGATTGGTAACATCGATTGTGTGGTGCATCATACGGTCATCCAGGGAAAAAGGCGCAGTATCAGACCCTTCCAGCTCACAAAGATGATGATATGTTTTCGTGCATAAAAGCTTATAAAGGTGTCCGAAACTGGCAAGTGACGGAACCAGTTCAATCTGCAGGTCACGGCAGTATCTGTCCAGTTCAAGAATATCTTCTGCAGTAAGAGGAGTATCATCTCTCCACATTTCATTTAATTCATCAAATAAATAACTGTGTTCTATGTAAAGCTGAACCTGATTGTACTTGTAAAAACTAAGGATATTAGCCAGCTTTTTTAAATATTCCAAAGTAGGGACACGTCCCCTGGAAGTATCAAAATAAAAGCCGCGGCAGGGCATGGAAGGTGCATCGGAGATTGACAGAGCCGGAAGGATGGCACCGGATTGTCTGATGATCTGACGCAGTGTCTGAACTCCGTAAAGGATACCGCTGTTATCGCTTCCCTTTATAGTAATATGGTCTTCTTCGATAGTAAGCTCATAGGACTGCGCACTGCCTTCTCTTAGAGAAGTGATATAAATGCAGCCGGAAGGATTATTCACATTACGCCGGAGAATTGGAAGGGAAAGACCGGTGCTTGCGGCTATTTCCTTCTGAAGAATAAGAGCAAAGTTGTAAATTTCAGCAGAGCAAAGTGAGTCTATAAATATTCTGCTGTCCAACCTGATCATGAATGAACCCTGTTTTTCAATTACAGTTTTAGGGTTTGGTAGTAAATACATGATAAGACCCCCTGTTAATTATTAATATGTGTGATTGAGTCAATCCTAACATACCGGAGGATAAATAACAACAAAATATAAACCATTATCTTGTACATTACTTTTCACGGGTAATCGCACAACCAGCTGTGAAACCATACGCCTTTGGCGTATGCCGCCCTTTTCAGAATTGTACACCTGTTAAAAATAGGGTATAATTGCACTAATAAAACTGAAATAAGATAAGTTTGGCATATCGGTTTTATATGGGGATCTTGAAAAGATATTCTTAGATTGAGGTGGCAAAATAGTGGAAAAAATTATGCAGGTGAATGGTCGGGAATTTATGATTATTAAATTATTGGGAAAGGGTAAAGGCGGTTATTCTTATCTGGCCTCGGATGGACAGCGTCAGTATGTACTAAAGCAGATTCATCACGAGCCATGCGATTATTATCAGTTCGGGAATAAGATTGAATCAGAAATAAATGATTATGACAAGCTAAGATCCATAGGGATCAAAATGCCAGAAATGATCGAAGTTGATGTCCGTCAGGAACGGATATTGAAAGAATATATAGAAGGGGAAACAATATTTGATTTGGTGCTTTCGGATAGAATGAAACTGCATTATCTTGAGCAGGTTAGGGAAATGTGCAGATTATTATATGCAGCCCATACAAATATTGATTATTTTCCTACAAATTTTGTTGTACAGAATGAAGAATTATATTATATAGATTATGAATGTAATACTTATATGGATGAGTGGAACTTTGAAAATTGGGGAATAAAATATTGGTCCAAGACGGATGAGTTTATGCAGTATGTGAAGACTCATTAGTTAAGGGCAATTAAAAAGATTACAGTTCACACAAAATCCCATTCTCAAAGTAGTATATATTTTCTTTTTTATATCCATATTTTGAACTGGGGAGGCTTATATGAGGTTCAAATGTAAAATATGCCGCATCTCCCAAACAAGACAGATTGCCCTTTTCAATATAGATCCTATCGTTTTTCTGCTTCACGATAGAATGTCCTAAATTCCCCAAAAAGTCAAGATTAATAAAACCATTCTCTTCAATTACATAATTCATATGGTAATAAAGTTCTTCAAATGTCGTTTTGGGCGTAGCGAATTTAATCAATTCGTTATGCAAAAAATCTTCCATTAATAATCCTTGTTTCCATTCTTCGTTGGCTATATCTACAAGGCTCACAGCAATTCCGTTTTGAACGATAATGGTTCTTGCATAATCACCCCAGACATCCTTGTTTTGCGGACTCAAATCTATCGTTATTATGTCATTTTCACTGATGATTCTATCTGAGGTTAGATATTTTGAGCCGGATACAGATATAGCTGTTTCATCTCCCGCAAACACAAATGCTCCTATATTCCAATACCAAAAAGAATCTGCTCCCAGATCTAACATTTTGGTTTCACACATTTTGCGGATATCCAGTAAATTCATTCCGGCTTTGATATTCTGCTTTGCATATGTCATTGTATCTTTAGCAATTTTTTGTACTTGTTTATATTCCATACAGAAATGCTCCATTAATTTAAATTCCGACTTGCTGCTATTAACGTTACTAAAATTATATCACTCAGTTGGTCGGATAGAAATAAAAGCTGTGAAAAATATAAGATAATTAACACGGCATTTGAAGTCCTTTTAGTTTGATTGCCGCCATCGCCGGGATATGCTATTATAGATATAATGGAATGGAGGCAGTGAGCAAAATGTGTAATTGTGGGGTATGTGAGAGAATTAAATTGACTCAAGAAGGTAAGAATCCTTTTTTTGTACGAGAACTTAAGACAGGTTATGTGGTGTTGGGGGACATACAAAGGTTTAAAGGATATACTTTATTTCTATGTAAAGAGCATGCCACGGAATTGCATTTTTTAGAAAAGGATTTTAAATGTGTTTTCTTGGAAGAAATGTCTTTGGTTGCAGAAGCTGTTTATAATGCATTTCATCCCGATAAACTTAATTATGAATTACTTGGTGTGGGTAATGGAGTTCATATGCATTGGCATATTTTCCCCAGACGAATGGGTGATACATCTGAACCGGGCCCGGTATGGAGATTAGATAAAGCAGAACTTAATTCTGATGAATATAAACCAACGGAAGAAGAATTAGAAAAACTGAAAGCCTTGTTAAAGATAGAATTAGATAAACTGATTCCTTAAAAATACCGATTTGCTCAGTTGAAGTGGAGGGAAAAAATGATCTACTATAATACGAATGGAATCGTGATACGTGATATGCAGTTAAGCGATGCTCAGATGATTACAGATGGAGAAATAGCGCAGGGCTGGGATGCCAGTGTAGAAAAATATGAAATGAGACTTAAGCATCAGGCAGAAGGTAAGTCCATATCTTTAGTTGCAGAGTATGAAGGAAACATAGCGGGATACATAAATATATACCCTGATTCTGAATGGGGCGCTTTTGCAAATCAAGGATATCCCGAAATTGTTGACTTCGGCGTTTTGATGAAATATCGGAATAATGGTATCGGAAGCAAACTAATGGATATAGCAGAACAGATTGCGGCCCAATATTCTGATGTAGTTTATCTTGGCGTGGGATTACATAATGGGTACGGCAGTGCCCAAAGAATGTATGTGAAGCGCGGATACATTCCTGACGGCACTGGCGTTTGGTACTGCGATAAGGTTTGTGAACAATATGCGAATTGCTGTAATGATGACGATTTGGTTTTGTATTTTTCAAAAAAGCTTAGATGAATAGGCAGTCCACAGCTTGTAACGGAGATCCGTCATGCAATTGCAATATAAATATCCATGAATTTAACACCCTTATCATCAAAATATTCATGTTCATAGCAGGAAAGAATTTCCGGATCATGTTTTTCTTTGATTCCATTTATGGCCATGTATGTGAGTAAAGCCTTATAGGCATTGGGGATAATTTCAAATTCTCCGGCATCCTGCACTTCTTCCAAAGTGATGGTTATATAGTTTTGCTGCCCCTGGCTTAATATTTCTGCATCAAGATCACCGGTATCCTGTTCATCTTCAAGAATCAGTGCGGCCTCATAACCACGCATATGAAATACATTCCTTTGCTCTTGGGACACCGGTGGAAAATCCCAGCCGATAATATATGGATTTTTTACTTGCAGCTGTCTTGCCCAATTTTCTACATGAGTGATGGCATCTTCTTCCGGTTCACGGCTTATTGCTGCATAACTTATATAGCGAAAAGGAGCGACTGTAACTATTCTGATGTCAGAATACGCTTCATTGCTAAAGTCCATATTTCCTTTTAGCAGTTGATCTACAGAACAGTTAAACATTTCGCAAAGATCTAGCAGCTTTTCAATTTCCGGCAATATTGACCCAAGTTCCCATTTTGAGATGGTCTGCCGGCTGACATTCATTTTTTCTGCCAATTCCTCCTGCGTCATGTTTGTCATCTTTCTCAGAATCTGTATGTTCTTTCCTAAATTCATCCTCAATGCCTCCTTGTGTTTGATGAAAATATTATCCCGTACATATTTATCTAAGTCTAGAGATTTCAAGGTGCTTTTTATTAAGCTTCTGCACTTATAAGTTGCATTAAAGATTGTTTTATTAATTTCATAATGATCACTATCAATCAATTTACCATATTCTATATGTTTTGTGTTATACTATGCTAAATGATTTAACGGGAGTGTTAATATGACTTTAGAAACATTGATAACAGAACTGCAATTCACAAACGATATTGAACGGGAAATTCTGCGGAAGATCCGTAAGAATGAAAAGTTAATTGAAGAAATTGCAGAAACCGCATATTATGGAGAAGATTTTAATTATGCTTTATGCAAGCGTATGCCACTAACACGCTTGTCTGTTGTTACATATCTTTTGCTGCGTAAGTATGACGATTACAAATCGAAAGAGATTTCTGAAAGTATTATTTTTGACACCTTTAGAGATGTTTCTTTACGGGCAGAACTGTACTACAAGAAAACCGGCAAGGTTGGTATCACAAAGGGAGATGTAATTTGGTTCCGCCACATAATGAATGGCGTTATATTCAAAATAGGTGCGCTACAGTTTCAGCCCTTTGAAATGATATATCTGGATGAGGAAACGATTGGTGAGCCGTATATAATATTTGCAAAAGAACAGAAAGATGCATTGCCAACTGGTACGCCCGTGATAAACTGCCATATTCAGCAGAACGCAGATTTAAGTCCCGAAGCGGTTGAAGCGTCTTTTCAAAGCTCTAAACGATTTTTTTTAACTCATTTTCCAACAGTGCAGTACAAAGCATTTCTCTGCTATAGTTGGCTGCTCTATCCACCAATGGTAAAGCACCTTCTTGAAAAATCGAATATAAAGCAATTTGCTGCCAATTTCTCCATCATTGGGGCTTGCGATGATTCAGAACAGGCAACCGAATACCTCTTCGGGCAAAAAACAATAAGAGAGATTCCGACCAATGCGACCACACTTCAAAAGTTAGCATTTGACCATATAGAGATGTTTGGCTTTGCCTGCGGTATTATCATAATATAAATCCTATTTTTAGTAATGGTGAAAGGTCATGCGAGTCTGTACTTAGTCTTTTCGTGTGTTGAAGGTGAAAATAAAGTGTATTTAAGAGAGAAACGAATCAAAATTTTGAAAATTAAAAATGTGATCTTTGTGATGATTGGAATGTTTTGCGTGGCGTCATCGGTTTTTGTACTCACTTCACTGATTTCATATTACCGTGATGATTTGAAAATAGTTTTAGAGGCAAAGGCAACTCCGGATTGTATCAAGTCTATTATTATTGGTACAGTTCTTTTGGTCATAGCGGGGATATCAAGGCACCGGATTGGAGATGCGAATTTCTATTCAAGTTATTTTGAGGGGGATCTGTCCGGCTATATTCAATATGGTGATCTGGCGGAAGTAACAGGAAAAAGCGCAGATACGGTAAAACGGCAGTTACATTTTTTCAGAAAGATCTACATGAAAGGTTATGAGCTTGAAAGTGTAGATCATATGGAACAGATTGTTTTGAACAGTAAAAAATGTATTTGTGAGTGCAAAAATTGCGCAGGTCTGATGGAAAAACGAATCTATTTTACAGGTGTCTGCCCTTATTGCGGCAGTTCGGATCTGTTTGCAAGGGTTCTGACGAACAACAGATTTTACAGTATTGAGAATCGGATGTCAAAAGGCGTAAAAAATCCGGAATTCTATGCCGTAAAAAATATTACAATGAAAAAGATATGGTTTCTGATCTATCTGTGTCTGGGTCTGCTTGCGGTCGTTATCGGGATGATTATCTGTCTGGGGAATATTGCCGACTACAATAATCAGGAATATTTGACCGAAGTGTTATTGTCAGGGAAGAGCCATTATTCTTCTTTTGCATTGATCAAAGCGGAGATCATGGATAATATTATTTGGGGCGGAGTGCTTGCTTTGGCGTTTATACCTGTGGCTATTAATCGATATAAAAAGATAAAATATATCTCTGCGGCGGATGATTGTTCGCAGTATTTTTCTAGGTGTAAGACACCGTTTGTGAACGCCCAGAATCTGCCCGTTACCCCAAATAGCTCAAATAAAGGAAGAGGGCTGAAACTGGTCAGAGGTGCGCTTCGGCAGCGCTATCTTTTGAATTGTACGTTTGAAAAGCATGATGGCGTGCTGAAGGTGGCGCTTGCTAAGAAAATTGTTAAAGATCAATGTCCGTCCTGCGGAGGAGCCATTGTGGGAGCAGTTGACGAACATTATAGGTGCAGATACTGCGGCAATGTCATTATGGGCGTTATCCGTAAAAATTTGGAGGCTGGAGAAATACGGGGTGAGTGAAAGTTCCGGAATAGCGCATACCAATCAATTTACCATATTCTATATGCTTTGTGCTATAATGTGCATATGGCCTGATAATTTGAAAATGAAGGAGAAGCTAAAAATGGCAGTTTCAAATATAAAAGCTATATTTCAAAAGGATATTCAGACAGTGTGGGAAGTTGTAACTTCTCTTACAAATTATTCATGGCGCAGTGATTTGAGTAAAATAGAGATTAAAAATGAAGATCAATTTGTTGAATACTCAAAAGATGGCTATGCTACAACTTTTACGATTACAATAAAAGAACCCTGTAAGCGTTGGGAGTTTGATATGGAAAATGATAATATGAAAGGTCATTGGACAGGTATTTTTACTGAAAAAGGCGGACAGACAGAAATTGACTTTACGGAAGATATCACTGCAAAGAAATTTTTTATGAAGCCATTTTTGAAAGCATTTTTAAAAAAGCAGCAGGCATTGTATATCTCTGATCTGCAAAAATCATTATCTTAGCCGTTTTCGGGGGATTGCGATATGACAGGAGGAATGAGAGAAAAATGATTTTTAAATATTGTGCAGAATGTGGTCATAAATTAGAAGATATTAAATGTGGTGACGATGATTGTAAGATTTGTCCATCGTGTAAAAAAATATATGGCAGTAATCCTTTACCTGTTGTAGAGGTATTAGTAGTCAATGAGTTTAATGAAATACTCCTATTAAAACAGAATTACATATCAGAAGATAAATGGACAGTCATATCTGGCTATATGATAGATGGAGAAACAATCGAGGATGCTGTTGCCCGTGAAGTAAAGGAAGAAACCGGACAAGATGTTATTAGGTGTAAATATATATCCAGTTATTACTTTGCACCTAAGCAGCTTATTATGATTGGATTTATTGCCTATGTAAAGAAATCACAATTTTGCAATTCTGATGAAGTAGATGACATTAGATGGTATAAAATGGATGATGTAAATGATGTTATAGCTCGTGAAAATAATTGTTCCGGTATGCATTGGGATAAATGTAGAGAGTTTTTGAATTGAGTGAAATAGATTTGGAGGAAGAAAATGAATAAATATGTAAAAAACTTAAATCGAATAGAATTTGTTGTGACAATGGCTTGTACGGGACGGTGCAAGCATTGCTCTGAAGGGGAGCATACAGCTGCGGGAGATCATATAGACGGGGATATTGCAGCTAAAGCAGTTTATGATATCTGCAAAAATTATTCCATTGAATCACTAATGACTTTTGGGGGAGAACCGCTGTTATATCCCGAAGACGTTTGTAAAATACATGAAGCCGCCAGGGAAATGAATATCCCGAAGAGGGATCTTATTACAAACGGTTATTTCAGTAAGAACTCGGAAAGAATCAGGGAGGTTGCACACATGCTGGGCCAAAGCGGAGTAAGCAGTATTCTGCTTTCCGTGGATGCGTTTCATCAGGAGACGATTCCTCTTGAGCCTGTGAAGGAATTTGCAAAGTGTATCATGAAAGAAGGAATTTCTATCAGAACACAGCCTGCATGGCTTGTCAGCGTGGAAGATGATAACCCCTATAATCTAAGGACGAGAGAAATATTAGGAGAGTTTCGTATGCTGGGACTTGAATCGGCCAGCGGAAATATTATTATCCCCAGAGGAAATGCGAAAAAGTATTTAAGTGAATATTTTGACGAAAACACGGAATATGTAAGCCCATACGATGAAGATCCGAAAGATATCAGAACCGTTAGTTTTAAGCCTGACGGAGATGTACTGAATGGGAATGTGTATAAAGAAAGTATCTTGAATATTCTGAATTCCTATTCTGTATAAATTTGCAAAGCAGGAAAAGATAACGTATAATCAAAGATGCAGAAAAATTAAGAAAACAGTTAACGTAAGAAAAGGAAATGAAGATCTCATTGAGAAAAGGAATCAAATATTTTTTATTGATCAATTTCATAATGCTTATGTCCTTCTTTCTTCCAATTTCGGCTTTGGCCTTGGAAGATCAGGAAAAGACCAAAGAGGAAGAGGCGCGGGAAAAGCTCCTGAACGATTATCAAGATTATCAGGAACGCCTTCAGGGCATAGAAAGTAAGCGGCAGATAGACGAAAACGGATTTCGGATCATAGAAGATCAGATATTTCCTATGGAAACGGAATGCTTCGGAAATGTTTATCTGGTGCCTGCCATGGAAAAACAGTATCACCGCCTGGCGCTTTTTTTCACAGAGGAAGACGGAACTGTAGTTTATAAGACAGATCAGTTAGAGACCAACAATTGGAATACAGGGAAAATGGAACAGCCGGCCAGAGGAATTTCCGCCATATCTTTTCAGGACCTGAACAGAGACGGCAAGGTGGATATTGTGCTTATCACATCCTGCCGGAACCAGACGGGAGTTTATGCAGGTAAATCATATAAAATAGGAGATGTGCTGTTTCAGGGCGAAGAAGGATTTTACCGGGATTACCGGATTTCGGACAAGATCAACAGATTTGGAATGAGCAGGAGCGCAGAGAGTATCACGGCTTATGTCAGAGACGGATATTCTGCAGAGTTTTTGTATACGGCAACGACAAAGGAAGAACTTTTAAAAAACGGTTTTGTAATTACGGAAGAACAGCATTATACCAGAACCTTTGAAAAGCTGGGAAAACTTGAAGTGTTGCCGGGGACTTATACCATGGCGAATTTTTCAACCTTTATGATCTACCTGATCAATGAGCAGGGAGATATCGTATGGAGCTTTCAGCCTATGGGAAATTTTGATAATCTGTATGCCTTTAAGGGAATTGCCTGCCGGGATATAGACGGCGACGGCATGAAGGATATTCTGGTGCTTGCCAGATACAGTTATGATGAAGCGAACAATGAACTGCGGACCCAAAGTGATTATGCCATTTACTACCAGCGAACCGGCGGTTTTGATACGGATACAGAAGTGAAGAATAAAGTGCGCTGTACAGATGAGGATACAGTTTCGGGACTTGTGGATAAGGCGCGAGCCTATTGGGGGTGGAAAACAGAATCATGATAAAAATATTGATAGTAGATGATGAAAAGCCAATTTGTGATCTGATCGATCTAAACCTGTCTGCGGCGGGTTATTACTGCGTGGCGGTACAGGATGGTCTTAGGGCAATTGAAGAGATCGAACAAAATGAGTTTGACCTGGTACTTCTTGATATCATGCTGCCTGGGGCAGACGGGTATGATGTCATGGAATATATCAGGCCCCTTAAAGTGCCGGTCATCTTTATATCTGCCAAGCATGAAGTTAAGGACAGGGTCAAAGGATTAAAACTGGGAGCAGATGATTATCTGGTAAAGCCTTTTGATGTAGTGGAGCTGGTGGCAAGAGTTGAGGCAGTGCTTCGCAGGTATAACAAGACGGAAAAGAAGATAACCATTAAGGATGTGGAGATCGATATAGAAGCAAGACGTGTGATGCGCGCCGGTAAACCGGTTCCTCTCACCAGTAAGGAGTTCGATCTTCTTATGCTTTTTGTAGAGAACAGGAATGTAGCGTTGTTTCGTGAAAACCTGTATGAAAAGGTATGGGAGGATGAATATTTTTCGGACAGCAGGACGCTGGATCTGCATGTGCAGAGACTTCGCCGGAAACTTGGATGGGAACGAAACCTTGTCGCAGTATATAAGGTAGGTTATCGCTTAGAGGTATAGAAATGAAATTTTCCTTAAAACTTCTGCTGTGGACTACAATGATCTTGGCAATTACTCTTGGCTTCAGCGGATTTTACTTTGTAAATTATGTATTTGAGACTTCTCTGGAAAGAGAAGTGGAGCAGGCGCTTGACGAAAACAGTATTCTGCGGTTTGCATTTGAAACAGCGGCTTTGAATGTACCTGTTAAGTATGATGTTCTTCAGAACGGTACGGTAGAGAAGATTGCTTCTAATATAGAGACCAGCGGACAGGAAGCAAGCCGCCGGATCCGCATTTCCGACGAGGAAAAGAATATTCTCTATGCCAGTGACAGCTTTGAGGCAGACGGAGAGCTTCTTTCACAGACGGAAGAAAGTATACGCGCTTACCGGGTCATTCAGATGGGAGATTATTTTTATGTTCAGACAGGAAGCAGCGTAAATGCTCTTGACAGGGTGCTGTACTTAGAGACCCTTAAGGACGTATCCGAAGTATTCCATGAGCGTGAAATGGGATTTTCGGTCTATCGGCATATGACGGTGATCATGCTGGTTCTCGGGATCATTATCATGCATTTTATTGCCTCCTGGCTGACGAAACCTATCCGCCTTCTTACGAAAGCCACTAAGAAAATGGCGGCGGGAGATTACAATTATCGTGCAAGAAAGGTCAGCAATGATGAACTGGGACAGCTGACCATGGATTTTAATCATATGGCGGAAGTGTTGGAGGATAATATTGATAAGCTGGAAGAGGAGATTCAGGCAAGAGAGGATTTTGTAGGGGCTTTTGCCCATGAATTAAAAACGCCGCTGACCTCTATTATCGGGTATGCTGATATGCTCCGCTCCAGAAAGCTGGATGAAGAAAAAAGTTTTCTTTCCGCCAATTATATTTATACAGAGGGAAAAAGACTGGAAACCATGTCTTTAAGGCTTTTGGATATTATCGTGACTAAACAGGGTGATGCCGAGATACAGAAAGTATCTGTAGAAAGTCTGTTTGAGTACTTACGCAGTATGTTTCATCCAAATGAAACCATGGAATTTGTTTATACGTATGATAAGGCTTTTGTGATGGCAGATCCCAATCTGGTAAAAACAGTGTTGATCAATCTGCTTGACAATGCCTGCAAAGCTTCGGAACCCGGCAGCAGGATCGAAGTAAATGGAAACCTTTGCGAGAATGATTATCTGATCACGGTAAGGGATTACGGCGTGGGCATTCCGAAAGAAGAATTATCCAAGATCACCAAGGCATTTTATATGGTGGATAAATCAAGGTCCAGAAGCCGCAACGGCGCGGGACTGGGACTTGCTCTGTGTACGGAAATGCTGGCTTTGCATGACAGCAAGCTGGAAATTGACAGTACCCTTGGAGAAGGGACGACCATCGGATTCAGACTGAAAGTGGAGGGAAAGGAGGAATCATATGAAAAAAACAACTCTTAACCTCACTCTTTTTATACTGACACTACTGGTAGTGGTTCTGTCCATACTAGGGCCGGAAGCACTTGCAGAGTATAAGGATAAGGCAGTTCTGAACCGGATCCAGGTGGAGGAAGAGGAAACCGGCTCTGAAGGCTACAGATACCGCTTAAGCAGCAATGAAAAGCTGTATATTTTGTCTCAGTGTCTGAATAATCAGACTCTGCCGGAAAGCGAAAAGAGCGCTTTGACCAGAGAAACGGATACAACGTATCAGGATCTTACAGGAACCTATGCTTTTGTGGTAAACCGCAAGGGACCTTCCGGTAAGGAAATTACAGACGAGGAAATTTATGCTACTGCAAATGATGGACTTAAGGCTTTAAAGGAGCTTGGTATTTTGCCGGAAGAAATACGGGATGTGCAGGCATCTTCCTATGAAGCTACACTGTATTCTGCCATTGATGTACCGGAACCGCGGAACAATGTGGCAGTATGGAAATTAAGCCTGCTTGGCAGTCTGCAGAACGCCGATAAGTCAAACAGGCTGATCGACGCTTATATTGATGCGGATGACGGTAAAATTTATGAATTTTATGTAAGATCTCAGCTTGGCTGGGAAGATATTGATACGGATGAACTGATTGAGAAATGGAGCGATTATATGGGGCTAAGAGCGCCCGAAGAATATGAGACGGACAACCCTCTTTTAGAGACTACGCCCTATTATAAGAAATATGCATTTTCCGGCATGGGCGGGGATAGAACCATTGTTACGATCGGTTTTTATGACGGTATAAACGAGCTTTTTCTTAAAATTTCAAAATGATGCAAAAATGATGCAAAAATGATGGGACTTTGATACAACTTTGATGAAATTCTGATGCACTCTTCCTGTATGCTTATTACAGATACAGGGAGAGGAGCATTCGATCATGAGCAAAAGACAAAGAAGCAGAAGAAGCAGGGAAAAAGTGTTTGTGAGGGAATATCTGCAGGCAGCATTGCTTGGACTGTTTGCCGGTATNATTATGGTTTTTGNATCTATGGCCATGAAAGTCATGGCAGCACCTTTAAGTCCTGCAGCAGAGATTCAGGCAGAGGAAATAGTTGTGCAGCAAAAAACACATCTGACAGCAGAGGCCGAAAATGGGAAAGTCAAGGATACGGAAACAAAAACAGAGTCAGAAGAAGTTAAGACAGAAGAGACAGATCCAGAGCCGAAACCTGTGATTATCATCGATCCCGGCCATGGAGGAGTGGATGATGGCTGTGTTTTTGACAATATAAAGGAAAAGGAAATCAATAAAAAAATAGCCTATCGGGTAGCGGAAAAGTTAAGAAAAATGGGCTATAAAGTAGAACTTGCCAGACAAGGCGACACTTATATAGATAAAGCTGACAGAGTGGAAGAAGCCAATCGTAAGTCCGCCCTGCTTTATGTCAGTATTCATCAGAATTCCTGTGTGGACAAAAGTGTATCAGGTATCGAGACCTGGTATGACGGAAGCGATACTTCAAGGGACAGTAAAAGACTGGCGCAGCTGATCCAGCAGGAGACCGTTAAAAGAACCGGAGCCAATGACCGTGCGCTGGTGGATGATTCGGAGCTTTGTGTTACCAGTAAAAGCACTATGCCATCATGCCTCATAGAAACAGGATTTCTTTCCAATGAAACGGAAAGAGAGAATCTGAATACGATTGAATANAGAGATAAGATCGCTGAAGGAATTGCAAANGGNATCGACCTGTATCTGAATCCCAAAACNATGTATCTGACCTTTGATGACGGTCCTTCCGCAGAAAGTACNGATAAGGTGCTGGATGTATTGAAGAAAAAGAACGTGAAAGCCACTTTTTTTGTGATAGGAGAATATGTAAGAAAATATCCTGAAACTGCAAAGCGTATCGTAGAGGAAGGACATACCATAGGTATTCATTGTGATGTCCATGANTATGGCCCCCTGTATGAGAGCGTAGACAGNTATATAGCGGATTTTGAAAAGGCTTATGATACGGTACTTGAGGTGACCGGTGTGGAAGCAAAGTTCTTCCGCTTTCCGGGAGGCAGNGTAAATGCTTATAATAAAGAAGTGCGGGATGATATTATTGCGGAAATGGAAAAAAGAGGGTTCATTTATTATGACTGGAATTCCAGCGTAGAAGATGCTGCAAGAGGTAAAAAGACCCCTGAACAGCTGATCCAGAATGCCAAGGACACAGCTCTTGGAAGACAAAGAGTGGTACTGCTTGCCCATGACAGAGTAGACAATACGGCGCAGGCTTTGGAAGATCTGATAGATGCTTTTCCCGAATACAAAATGGAACTGATCACNGANGATATGNNACCGGTACATTTTNGAGGANNAAGATGAGAAATGATCAGTGAGGGATAGGTATGTTAAAAGAGATATTACTGATGACAGTTCTTAGTGTAGGAATTTCTTCAGGNAGGGAACTGCCCGGAGAAATTCGCAGCAGANGNNNGGAAGNTTTTGATCNTTATGANAANCTGNTGGCAGGTAATTTTGAAGATCTTGACGAATCCGGTNTNAANAAGGAAGATATCATTGAAATATTCAGTCAGGAAAAAGACAGCTGGCTTTTTGCTTTCAGCGATCTGGATGGTGACAGGCTGCCTGAAATGTTCATTAAGAAAAAAGAAGGCANAACAGCGGGNNTTTTTCACTATGATATTTCTACAGNCAGTGNTTCGTGCTGGGCATGGTATCCNTCTAACNGCATAGAGGATATTACTTTACTGGACAACGGAGAATTGCTGGGAATCACAGAAATTTNNGGAGACGGGTATAAGATAGAAAATGCCCGTCTGTTTTACTGTATGGGAAAAAATCAGGAAAGCNGCCTTGNNGAATTGCTGCAGCATCTGACNGTTACAGATATAAATAAATTTAAAACGCAATTCTGTGAGCCGCCTTATGATGCGATCACAGAATGCGGTTCTTACTATGTGAACAGTTCGCNGTATAGTGNAAAGGCCAGNATTTGGGAAGATAAATGGGGNAAATCAGATTGGAAATACAGTATAACAGTTAAAAGAATCCCNGCTGAGTACTGGTATGACAGCAGCGATCTGGAGNGGTCTTTTGATCAGGNGAGGATTGCGGCAAATATGGATTCGGACAGGAAGCGCATGAGAGAAAGCGGAAATTTTGATAATCCTGTTGATGAATGGTATCTGCCCCTGCTTTGCGGAAGCGGAGAAGAAAGAAGAACCGATCTGCTTAAAGAATATTATCAGGTATGGAAAAAGCAGCTGGAAGATTATCTTACGGAGTTTGGCAGACAATGTCATTATGAAGAAGATAAAGAAATGGTCAGAACTTATCTGACAGCAGTGCAGGAAGCAGAAAAAGCACAGGCTAAACTGATGGAGTATATGGATATGCCGGAAGAAGAAAAAATCTGGTACAAGA
This sequence comes from Lachnospiraceae bacterium, assembly GCA_014803415.1. Taxonomy (GTDB): domain Bacteria; phylum Bacillota; class Clostridia; order Lachnospirales; family Lachnospiraceae; genus Suilimivivens. The sequence goes on along the minus strand of JAAVBZ010000001.1, from coordinate 90,090 downwards.
TACAGACCTGGCGCTGTGCTTTTCATGTTGTGCGCGGGGAAGCAACTGATTTCGAGCCTGACGATTCAGATAAAGAATTATATTATAAGGGGCTGGAGATCATGAAGGATATTGGTCCCTGGGAAATATACGAACAGTGCGGCGAATTAAATAATGCTATCGACAAAGAAACTCTTCTTGTCATGTATGATGGATGTGAAGTGGAAATAAGGACCAGACAGGATAGTTNTNAAGCTTCCTGGGGCAATGATTATGTCATGATTTCAGAATTGCTTAAGGAGAATATAAACGAAGAGGGAAAGCAGCTTTTAGAAGATTATCTGATGAGCTGCAATGCATGGCTTAATGCCCAAAGCAACCGCTTCTGGTGGGAACCGGAGGAATTAAATGATGCGGTAGAGCAGGGAGATACATTGTGGGGGAATGGAACCCGTTCAGGTATCAATGAGAATTGGGGAGAGATTTACCGTAATTATGCTCTGCAGATGCGGAGTATGCTTGAGGACTGTCCAGAGTTTGAGTATGTTATGGGGGCGGGGTGATATAAAAAAAGAAGCGAGTAACCCACTCAAGACTACTAGGTAGACAAATGGTACAAAACCGCTTCTTATAGAAAAGAATAATTTGTGAAATCAGTTTTGTCAAGAAAAAATAATGACTATCAGGGCAGGGGACATGGTATCCTGATCATGGATAGAGAATATGCCAATTATCGATTGTGAAAAAATACCGGATAAGATATAATAAACTCAAAAATCCAGCCGCTATAACAGAAGGCATTTTTGGAGGAAAAGCAGAATATGGGAATTTATTTGAATCCCGGCAACAGCGGGTTCGCCGGAATCAGAAATGATATTTATGTGGATAAGTCGGGCTTGATCGAATTGATAAATCAAACGATTGATACCCCCAGACGTTTGACCTGTATCAGCAGGCCCAGGCGTTTTGGAAAGTCTTTCGCGGCAAAAATGTTGTGTGCCTATTATGACAAGACCTGTGACTCGGCAAACCTGTTTCATGATCTTGCGATTGCCGCTAATGAGAAGTATACAGAGCATATGAATCGATATGATGTATTTTATCTTGATATGACAGGGGTAATGGGAGAAGTTTCGGCGAAAGATGTTATAGCTTATGTGAAAAGAAATATGATCGGAGAACTGAAAGAACAGTATCCGGAACTGAAAGCAGCAGAAGGATTTGTGGCAACTCTGGCAAATGCCGTGGAAGTAACGGGAAATAAATTTGTCATGATCATTGACGAGTGGGATGCACCCATACGGGAAGGTGACGATCGTTCAAATCTGCAGAGAGAATATCTCGAGTTTTTAAGATCAATGTTCAAAAACAGCGGAGCAACGGATAAGATATTTGCAGCGGTATATATGACAGGTATTCTTCCTGTTAAAAAGGACGGTTCTCAGTCTGCTATATCAGATTTTGAAGAATATACCATGATAAAACCCAGACAGTTTAGTAAATATGTAGGATTTACCGAGGATGAGGTTAAAAAGCTTTGTCATGACTATGACAGCAATTTTGAAATGATGAAAAACTGGTATGATGGCTATGGATTTTGCGGGATAGAATCTGTTTATAATCCTAATTCCGTTATGAAAGCAATTCGCAATAAGGATTTTGATTCCTACTGGACCCAGACTTCTGTTGCAGAGAGTCTGATGGGATATATCAGTCTTGATTTCGACGGACTTAGCAGGACCGCCGCAGAACTGATTGGCGGAGGAGCGGTAAAAGTAGATACTAATGGATTTGCAAATGATCTGGTGACATTCCGTGACAGAGATGATGTGTTGACGCTGCTGGTCCATCTGGGGTATCTGGCTTACGATGAGACTGTCAGGAAGGTACGTATCCCAAATGAAGAGATTCGGCTGGAATTTTCCAGAGCCATCCGTCAGGTAAAACGAGATGATACGATCAGACGGGTCAGGGAGAGTGAACAGCTCATTGAAGATACTGTTCATGGAAATGCGGAAGCTGTGGCAAGGCAGATTGAGCGAATCCATGAGGAAGAAGCCCCTCTTTACTATAACAATGAACAGGCACTGCGCAGCGTGATCAAACGTGCCTATTTCAGCTACGGGGATGAATACGTGATGTTTGAGGAATTGCCAGCAGGTGTGGGGTATGCAGATATTGTGTATTTGCCAAAGAAGGACTCCATTCTGCCAGCGCTGGTCATTGAATTGAAGTGGAATCAGTCCGCTCGGGGAGCGGTTGAGCAGATTAAGGACAAACGATATCCGGAGGCCATTAAGGGGTATGGCGGGAATATCCTGTTGGTAGGAATCAGTTATTCAAAAGAAGCTCCGGCCGGGAAAAGAAAGCATCAGTGCAGTATAGAGAAGTATGAAGGAAATAGATAATATTGTTTTTATTCGGGTTTTATGCAATTCATCCTTCCTGAAAGCATCTTATCCAGTCAGGTATTTTATCAGGAAATCATTGATGTTATGATGACGTAAAAGTCAGGGAGGATACATCGATGAAATCAGAAACAAAAAGAAGAAAAATATTATTAAGATGTTTAATAACAGTTGGAGCAGTGATAATTATATTTATCCTGCTCCGAATTATTAGCTTTCCGCCGAATCCGTATAAGAATGTCACGATCACAGGTGAGCACGAAGTTAAGATAACCGAATTTACATGGACAGATGAAAGCAGAGTGGAAACTTTCACGGATACCGGAGAGAAGCGTGCACTTACAGTGAAATTCTGGTATCCTGAGGAAGAGGGAAGTTATCCTCTCGTGGTATTTTCCCACGGGGCATTCGGCATTATTGACAGCAATTATTCCACCTGTATGGAACTGGCTTCCAACGGTTATGTGGTGGCAAGCATTGCCCATCCCTATCATGCCATGTTCGTAAAGGACGTAAACGGAAAAGTTACCATAGCAGACATGAATTTTGTGAAAAGCATGTATGAAGGAAACGGTACCTACGATCCTGAAACAGAGAAGAAGAGCTATGAAAACAGCAAAGAATGGATGAAGCTGCGTGTGGATGATGAAAACTTTGTACTGGATACCATCCTGGACAAATCAAAAGCAGGAGAGAACGCACCATTTTCCCTGATCGATACAGAAAAAATCGGACTCTTCGGACATTCTATGGGCGGAGCATCTTCCGTACAGCTTGGAAGAATGAGAGAGGATATAGATGCGGTCATCGATCTGGAGGGTACTATGATGGGAGAGTATGCAGGATTTGAAAACGGCATGGAGATCTATAATGAAGAACCATATCCGGTACCGCTTCTTGATGTAAACGGCAGAAGGGTCTATGAAATGATGCAGGAGATGAAAGCAGAGCTTCCGGATTCTCTTTCCGACTGGCAGTATGTGAATTTTTATGTGGGAGAAAATGCAGCAGACTATAGAGCTGTAATTTTTAACGATACAGGGCATCTTAATTTTACAGATCTGCCGCTGGTATCTCCGGTTCTGGCAAAGCTATTGGGAGTAGGAAAGGTGAGAGCCGACGCATGCATCGGTAATGTCAATGAGATAGTGCTTGATTATTTTGACTATTATTTAAAGGATAAGGGCGAACTGAATTTAAAAAGCGAATATTAAAAGAGGAATGGACGGCGGAATGAAGGTAACTGTCAGAAAGATTCTGAAAAAAGAAGAAGAGCAGGTGGTTATTGAGTGTGTGGAAATTACTCCTGAAATAAAGGATATTCACAGCTATGTGCTGGCGAAGGGCTGCGAGCTTTCAGGGATGAGTGCCGATCAGCGCTTAGAAAGGTTTCCTCTGCAGGATGTGTATTATTTTGAGGCACTGGATGAAAAAGTGTTTGCTTATACCAAAGAGCAGATCTATGAGATTAAAATGAGGCTTTATGAAGCAGAGCAGTTATATGAGGCTTATCACTTTGTACGGTGCTCCAAGTCAGTGGTACTGAATCTGATGATGCTTGAAAGCATCAGTCCGGCTCTGAATGGAAGATTCTTTGCCCATATGAAAAACGGAGAGAAACTGATGATATCCAGGCAATATGCGCGAAAAATGAAGCAGATAGTGATGGGAGGCAGCAGGGATGAAAGTTAAAACATTGATATCCGAATTTATGATGGCTTTTTTTGTATGCACGGCCTGTATTACGATTCTGGAGGGAATCATGGGGATGATTTTCTTTCCGGAGCAGATATTTGGCTATGAAGCATTTTTCTCACCGCCAATTTTTGGCTTTTTCTCAGTACTGTTCGGACTTGTGACGAAATCCAAAAAGGAACTTAGTATGAAACAGATGTTGTTTCGTATGGCGCTCCATCTGCTTTTGATCGAGATCATGGTCTTCGGACTGAATTATTTGTCGGGACTGCCCTTTGAACCGGTTGTAGTTGTAGTGCTTGCTTTGTCTATTGCTGCAATTTTTGCAGCCGTTTATCTTGTTATGTGGATGAATGACAGGAGAAGCGCTGTATTATTCAATGAAAGATTAAAGTTGTATCAGAGTGGGCGAATGTAACAAATTGAAAAGCTAATAAATATAAATTTTTTCTAATTTTTTTGTTTTGACATTGTATTTCTCTCTGCTTTTGCGTATGATATGATTGTAAGGCGCTTTACAGTGTGCGGCATTGAAACACTGTTTATTCAAACACGTTTCACAATGTACGGCAGTGGAACATTGTTTACACAAACACGCTTCACAATGTGCGACAGAGAAACATTGTTTACCAGCCTCCGGTGACAGCCGGAGGCTTTTTTGATAAAACATTTATTGATGAATGCGGGAGGTACTGTTATGGTTGAACGTGGGTTATATTATGCAGCCGCTGATTTTGCACAGATGATAAAAAATAATGGAGGCACATGGAACGATACCAAGCACCGCCCCATTGTTTGCCTTATCAAATCCAAAGAACATGATAGGCTGTATTGGGCCATCCCGATGGGAAAAACGTTGAAAACACAAAAAACAACAGTTTCCGCCAGCACATTACCGATGTAAAGCGTTTTCTTCTGCAAGAACTTGAATCTGAAAAATAGATCGCTGATACGCAGCAAGAGTGCTAAAAGACAGCCATTATGGGCGGCTTCTTTGTTCAGACGACGTTTGTGAAAAGGACCGACTCTTTGCTAAAATCTGAAAATGTGGTATGATACCGTAAGTGAAGTAAATACCATAAAATAGCAGGAGGAAGGGTCATCATGGAAAGTAATCTGACAAGACAGGAAGCACTTGCGCTTTTGAAAAAATATAATAAGGAGCCTTTTCACATACAGCATGCTCTGACAGTAGAAGGCGTTATGCGTTGGTATGCAAATGAATTAGGATATGGAGAAGATGCTGATTTCTGGGCAACAGCAGGTCTTCTGCATGATATTGATTTTGAACTGTATCCGGAAGAACATTGTGTTAAAGCTCCGGAATTACTTAGGGAGGGCGGTGCATCCGAAGAAATAGTACATGCAGTTTGCTCTCATGGATACGGACTTTGCTGTGACGTGAAACCGGAGCACGAAATGGAGAAGGTTTTGTTTGCTGCAGATGAACTGACCGGACTGATCGGAGCAGCAGCTCTGATGCGTCCGTCAAAGAGCGTTATGGATATGGAAGCTTCCAGTGTCAAAAAGAAATTTAAGGACAAAAAATTTGCAGCTGGCTGTTCCAGGGATGTGATCAGACAGGGAGCGGAAAATTTAGGCTGGGATCTGAACGATCTGTTTGAAAAGACTATACTTGCTATGCGTTCCTGCGAGGAACAGGTTCAAAAGGAAATGGCATAAGGGATAAAGAGATGATAGGATTAGGGACATTGATCAACACGGCTGCTGTCATAGCAGGGGGACTCTTAGGATTATGCCTGAAAAACGGCTTGAAAAAGCAAATGCAGGACATTTTGATGCAGGCTTGCGGGATTGCCACTATTTTTATCGGGGCATCTGGAGCTTTATCTAAAATGTTGGTGATAAAGGATGGCAGGCTGGAAGCTACTGGGACCATGTTGCTTATTTTCTCGCTGGTACTTGGCGGAATACTGGGTGAGTGGTTAGGTATTGAGCAGAAAATGGATATTCTGGGCGAGAAGATTAAAAAAGCAGTAAAGGCCCAGAATGACAATCTCTTTGTGGAAGGCTTCGTTAATGTTTCGCTGATCATCTGTGTAGGCGCCATGGCAATTGTAGGCGCCATTCAGGATGGTATCAGCAAAGACTACTCCATGCTGATGGCAAAAGCCATCCTGGATCTGGTAATCGTACTGATCTTTGCCTCTACCTATGGGATAGGAGCTGTTTTTTCAGCAGTTCCCATCCTGGTATATCAGGGAAGCATTACCTTGCTTGCCGCCTTTTTCGGCTCCTTTGTCAGTGATGTGATAGTCAGTGATCTGTCCTATATCGGTTCAGCGCTGATCTTCTGTGTAGGGGTCAATATTGCCTTTGGGAAAAAATTCAGGGTGGGAAATCTGCTTCCGGCACTGATCATTCCCATAATTTATCATGTACTGCATGGATTATTATAAAAACAGATTGCGATTTACTGTTTTGTAATAACGGCTACAGCACAGGGCATTCTTCCATAAATAATGTCATATTCAACTTTTTCGTATCCGGCATCTTCAAAAAATTTTTTATAAGAATCTATATCATATTGCCGCTTGAAATTTGCACCTGCTGCTTCGAGCAGTTTTACAACCTTTTTGTTAACGCCGCTGGAAGCGTTAATATAGGTGGGGATAATGATCTTACCGCCCGGCTTGCATACCCGTTCCAATTCTTTGATCGCGGCATATGGATCTTCCAATAAATGGATGACATTTCCGGCAACTACTTTATCAAATCTGTTGTCCAGGCATTTTAGTCTGGTCATATCGGCATGCCGGATTTTGATATTGTTAAATTGCCGGCACTTTCTGGCTGTCTGCTTTAACATTCCTTCGGCAAAATCTGTTGCAATCAGTTGTCTGCATTTGGGTGCAATAGACCTGCTGATGGCGCCCGTGCCGCAGGCACATTCCAGTACAATATCATCTTGCCCGATTTCTTCAGCTACCTTTCTGCCAAGCGCCTGATATACTTTGCCATTGTATACCGTTTCAAAAAGATCATATAATCCGGATATTTTATTCCAAAACATGTATTTACTCCTCTCCAAATAAATAAGTTACTTTTTTAAGATAATATCATTATCCATAATCTGTTACAAGCCGGTCTTTCATGGATCATATATTATTCTGAACAAAATATGATCCCCAATAAGCAGGGACTGTATGCTATAATGAAAAAATGTCTGTAGAGTGATGCTCATGAAATATCAGGTGGATTATCTTTAAAGAAAAGGAAAGGTATGGGGAAATGAGAGAGAAAATAGAGCAGATTCTATCTTTTTGGGGGCTTAAGAGTGAGCAAATATTGCAGATTTATTCTTCGGCCTGGGAAATTGATCATTCTTATGTAATCAAAGTATATGATAACAAAAATCAATTGGAAAGAAATATAAAAATATCAAATATACTATCAGAGTGTCATATTCCGGTTGCAGAGATAGTTTCTACCCAGGCGGGAAAGAATTATGTTGAGTATCAAAACAGTTATTTCCTCTTGACTAAAAAATTACCGGGAAGTAATATTTCCGATGTTAAAAATGAAACAATGGCCCGGAAAATGGGTGAAGCTATTGCGCGGCTTCATGCAGCATTTATTAAGTGCGAAAAAGAAGTTGAATTTTGGGATAATAGTCTCTTAAAAGAGATGAAAGGCTGGGTGCGAGATCATTTAATGGATCATAATTGGCAGATAATAAGCAAAGAAGAATATTCTAAAGCAGTGGAAATGTTAGAGGCTGTGTATGATTATCTGCCCAAGCAACTGATTCACAGAGATGTACATTTTGGAAATTTCTTATTTTTTGAGGGTAATTTATCGGGGTATATTGATTTTGATCTAAGTCAGAGAAATATCAGGATATTTGATATCTGCTATTTCCTGACAGGATTGCTGGCAGAGGAAACAGATGAGACCTTTACTTCCAAAGAATGGATTAAAAATGTGAAAGCAGTTATTGCAGGTTATGAAAGTATAACGGATCTTTCCTTAAAAGAAAAAGATGCGATCCCCTGCGTGATGGAAAATATAGAAATTTTATTCACAGCATATTTTATTGGTATGAAAGACTCAAAACATGCCAATGATGCATATCAAGTGTTCCGGTTTATACAAAATTGTGAGAATGATATAAGAAATGAAATTTCCAAGGGGTTTCCCTCCAATTAATGGCGGCTGAACTGTAAAAACATTAGTGTCTTCAATTCAGTTGCTTTAAAATAAAGTTTATATTTTCTTCAACAGATTTTGTGCCATCAATCCGAATGACAGGGCAGTTCAAAGATTGTATCCATTCTTCAACCATATTTTCAGATCTGGCTGCAACAAAATCAAAAAAATTTTCTTCCTGCTCATGTAGATCCCCGCCCGATAATACCCTATTGCCGAATTTCTCAAAAGAACGCTTTTTGACTCGTTGCAGGCGAATGGCTTTTGGAACATCAACCAATACAGCATATTGGAAAAAAGGATAACTATCTTTTCCAAACGCTCCTTTGACAGATGTAAAGATAAAGTTTTCATGGGCGGAGATTTTTTGAAAAAAGAGTTCTGCGGCATCTTTATGTGAAGAGGGAGAAGAGTAGTCGGAATCCTTATTGGGAAAATACAGATCTTCACTATCGATAAAGTAAAAATTCAGCTTCTTCGCAAGAGCTTTTCCTATGGTGCTTTTTCCGGCGCCATTCAAACCACATATGATAATTCCTGTTCCCATACATGCTGTCCTCTCGATTCGGCTGACTCTTTGAGTTGACTTTTAAGAGCATCAGCTGCCAAGTGTTCTACGGGATAATCGAATAGTTTGAACCTAGACACTGGCAATACAGATTAACCGCATTCCTCCCGGAACTGATGCCGTAAATATTATATAACAGATTGCTTCAGTGCGCAAGAAATCGGAAAGGCTATTTACTCCGTTTTCTATCAGGATGTTGCAGTTCAGCCCTCGCATTCATAAAAGCGCCTGCTTCGCATCCGGCGCCGCTTCGCGGCTCATCTTTTATTTCATTTGAGGGCGCTCCGCTCATGGAATAGTGATAAAATCGCTTTGTGAGCAAGCTCCCACGCGCTTTAATCACTATTCCATGGCTGAACTGTAACATCAGGATATCCATTATCCTGCAGATCGGTAGAAGGGGATTCGGTCTTATCTTTGTCTTTATTCTGTATGGGTCTGTTGCTTTCCCAAACCCCCTTTGGGATAGTGTTGATTGGTTTCTTTTTATCAGTAAGTTTCATAAGTCCTCCAATGATTTTTGGATTAGTATTACAGCATTTCATCTGTATTATACAAAAGAAAAGAACTGCCGCTTAAAAAAGCCAATGGAAAACTCTGCTCAGATACGCTATAATTACTTAGTAAAATAGAAAAACAATAAAGGAGTATGTTTATGGAAGTAAAATTTTATGACTCCGTCGATGACGCATTGCTTGAATTTGCGGTAATTATTGCCAGGTCAGAAGGAAAATGGGTGATCTGCAAACATAAAGAGCGTGACACTTTTGAAGTACCGGGAGGCCACAGGGAAGAAAATGAAGCAATATCAGATACTGCCAGAAGAGAATTATATGAGGAGACAGGTGCTGTTGAATTTAGTATAGAACCTTTATGTGCATATTCTGTTACAGGCAGAACAAGGGTGAATGAAACCGGCGAAGAATCGTTTGGAATGCTGTACTGTGCAGAGATCAAGGTATTTGAAAAAGAGCTGCACAGTGAAATAGAAAAAGTAATTCTTATGGACGAACTTCCTACAAAATGGACATACCCCTTAATTCAGCCCTTATTGATGGAGGAATACCAAAGAAGAATACAAGATGGGAATCAGAAAGAAGAGGAAATATGATGGATGCTAAATATTATGATATAGGATTAAATCTGTTCTGCAGGCAGTTTCCGGATCCGGAAAAAATAATAAGAAATGCAGCCACAGCAGGTGTCAGTTGTATATTGACCGGTACGGATATGAAGGAAAACAAACGGATCGATGCATTTGTCAAAAACCATGATGTATACGGAACAGCAGGCATTCACCCGCATAATGCAGACTCAGCCAAGAAAGAGGATTTTGATCTGATTGAAGAAATCATAACTTCCAATGACAAGATCGTTGCTGTGGGAGAATGTGGTCTGGATTTTGACAGAATGTTTTCTACCAGGGAAAATCAGATCCGGTGTCTGGAAAAGCATATTGTTCTGGCCGAACGTTTAAATAAACCTTTGTTTTTGCATGAGCGGGAAGCAGCGGATGAATTTGTCAGAAGATTTAAGAGACATGAAGATATCTGCAGCAAGTCTGTGGTTCATTGCTTTACCGGTGATACGAGAACACTGGACCGATATCTGAATATGGGATTTTCCATTGGAATTACGGGGTGGATCTGTGATGACAGGAGAGCCGGCCAGCTGCGGGAAGCTGTAAAACTTATCCCTCTTGACAGGATCTTGATAGAGACGGATGCTCCCTATCTGACGCCGAGAAATGTACCCGGACTTGACAGAACAAACGTACCGGAGAACATCATTTATGTAGCCAGGGAACTTGCGAAATACATGAAAGTAGAAGAAGAACTCCTGATAAAACATGCAAAGGAAAATACAGAGCGGATTTTTTGCATTCATTAACAACTGTAATCTGAAAAGGTTTTTATCAAATTATAAAATAATCTGTTTGTAGGAGAGAGAATGGAAAAGAATATAGAAATATATGCTGCCAAATTAAAAAATTATTATGATCCTGATGGAAAACTGAAACAATATCCGTCTAAAAGACCAATGAGAATCATTGCACTTTCAAAAATAGCCGAAAAGTTAGATCTGGAGAAGAAATATACAGAAAAAGAAGTAAATGAGATCATAAGAGATTCCATTGCATTTGGCGATATTGAACTGATTCGAAGAGAGATGTTTCAATATAAGCTTATAGGCAGGCTTAAAGATGGCTCTGAGTACTGGCTGGAATCAGACTGGAGAGAAGTATATGGAGAATATTAAAGAATTCATCGACCAATTATGTAAATATTCGGGAGAAGATGAAACTTTTGCAGAAGCCTTCTATGAAAATCTGAAAGCAGATGAGGAAATTTTTCAGGAATTCATTTACTTCATGGAGCATGGAAACTTTGCCTGCAAAGCAAAAGTATGCGGCTATACGGTAATAGACGTCATGATCTGGCAGATGGATCACTTTAAGGCATGGCTTGACAGGGATACGAGAGGAACAAAGCAAAACGGTGACAGAATGCTCCTGTTAGCCTTTGATACCCTTCTTAAAATGCGGAAAAATCCTGAAGAATATATCCGCAAAATGCAGACCGAAACCGGAACCGACTACCAGGGAAAATACGAATAATGATTTCATAACCTGATTGTAGCTGTTTTTCGCATTGTAGCTGCGTTTTTCTGTAAACAGATCATGTAATGCACCGTAAAAAAGACAGAGGCAGTGATTTGTATAACGAACGCGGACACACATGTCCGCAGTGAGCATACAAATCCCTGCCTCTGTCTTTTTTTCCGGTGTGTGAATGATCTGTTTACAGAAAAACGTACCAACCAATCCCTAAAAATGCAGCCTTCTCCTCACCGCCTCCCGCAGTCTCTGCTTGGAAAGTATGGTAAGAAGTATGACTGCGATCACGCAGCATACAGTCAGAATTATGGCAGACCACATAAGTCTAAGCGGCACTCCCCTGAAGTGATCGATCAAAAGCTCTAAAGAAACACATAAAATGCCTGCTTCCACAAAGAAATACAGGGAAGTGGTAAGAAAAGAAACAGGAAAAATGTGAAGCAGCAGAGCAAAAATCTCCACTAAAATCGTAACAAGGGCAACAATAGGAATAGCCAGTTCCCACAGCCATCTGTCAGTTGATGTATTAAAGGCGATCATATACAGATAAAATCCGGTGGCGGCTCCGTCAAGCAAAAGAGATAAATAGACAGGGAGCTTTGTATAGATCATGACAGGCAGCACTATCACGAATAAAAGCAGGCAGGCGCCTATAATGAACAAAGACCAGGGAGAGCCTGAAAAAACCAGAAGATTTAATAACAGGCAGCACAGAGAAGTGGCAATCAGCACTACTGCGGTAAGGATTGCCAGATCCTTTCTTTTGACCACATCAACCTGCCCACTATCTTTAGGATAAGGAGAAGAAGCAGCGGTTGCTTTCTGTAATTCATTGGGATTAATGACCGGCGTATTGCATAGAGGGCACTTGGTAAGGGAGCGTTCCAGTTCTACGCCGCAATTGACACAATATGACATAATGATCCTCCACTTTTTGTCAGGTTCTGTTACTTTCTATCGTTACATGGATACCGTCCTGAACCAGCTTCCGGAAAAAGTATCTTTCCACATCTGATTCAATAATACTGCTGGCAAAGTTCACAGTAAGGATATCCTCAAAGCTTATAATGGCACAGTTGGTACGGGAAGAAAAGGGCTGCCCCATATAGATATCAAAACGTTCAATATGTGGCTTCATATCTTCGGGAACCTTTAAAGCCCCCATATTGGTGAGCCCGGCAGAAGAATTCTTATCCTGGACCCGTGTATAAAACAGCCTGACTACAAAATCCTTGATAAAAAGAGGTACAACACGGATAAAAGGATTCCGCTGGGTACTGGCGTTGGTAGTGATATCCCCCCGCAGAAACTTTTCGTTAATATAATAACGCATGTAATGGTGTACTTGATTGATGATCTCCTCAAATGTGTAATCCCCAAGCCGTGGATCAACGCCGGGAAATACCATTGTTATAAAGTTGCGCATGGTTTTGGAAGGAAAAAAGCGGCGTAAGTTTACAGGCATGGCAATCCTTACCGGTTTGAGCCGAATGTGCCTTTCACTCTGCTGCTTTTGCAAAAGAGCATAGAGCAGCACTGCATTCAGATATTCTGTAATGGTGGCATTATATTTTGAAGCAACTGCTATAACCTCTTTTACAGACATGATACCGTCAATGACGTTAAAAGTATAAAAAGGTTCCTTGGTACCCCTGATACGGTAAGTTTTATCCCCGGGCCGTTTTGGGCATACTTTGGCGTTGGCATACCGCATATAAGCGTCTTCCAGTTCTTCCGGATCCGGCGTCTCATCTACATCTTTTACAAAATAGCCGTTTCCGATCCGGTGGCCCAGAAGTCTTAAATAAACGGCAGTAATGGTCTGAAGCACATACATGCCGCCGCTTCCGTCACCCAGACTGTGATGAGCTTCCAGAGAGATACGGCGGTCATAATAATAGATACGCAGAAGATAACGGCTGCCAGCCTTAAAGGGCATGGGCATACAAAAGTTGCGGATATCCTTCCGGACAAAAGGTCCAGGCCTGTTGTTGGGCTCTAAATACCGCCAGAACAGACCTTTGCGGATGGTTGTTTTATAAGTCGGAAAGCGTTTCAGGGCAATGTCCACAGCCTGCTGTAAAATATCCGGCTTTATGGGCTCTTTCAGTACTACGGAAAGACGGTAAACGGAAGAAAAGTCCCTGCGCTGCAGGGTAGGGTATACAATGGCTGACAGATCCAGCTTATACCATATTTTTCTTTCAGTATTCATTTCAACTTTTCCTGCTTTTTTCGATGATGACAATTTCTTCAATCTTATTCCTGTCCTGTTAAAAGAAAACATATTTGGCAAATTTTATACAAGTTTTTGATTAGTATACCACAAAACCGGTAAAATGTGCTACACTATTAATTATTTGCGATAAATGGAGGAAGTATGGCTATAAAATCTAAGAAACTGATCAGTAAGAAACCCTCTCCGGAGGCAGTAAATATGAGCATGATGGGACTGATCAGAAAGGTTCACGGTCTGATAGATCATCCTGATATTGAAAAGCACCGCCATTCCCAGGATCAGGTGGGGCAGCTCCTCGGTAATAAAAAGGACGAGATCATCACTCCTTTTAAAATTGGAGATATGGACGCAGAATGGATCTGCGTGGACAGAGTACATATGAAAAAGTATGTGATCCTGTACTGTCATGGAGGAGGATATTCTACAGGAAGCAGCCTGTATGCAAGAACCCTTACCACCAAGCTGGCAGCATCTACTTCTATGGATGTGCTCTGCTTCGATTACCGGCTGGCACCCGAATCTCCCTATCCCGCAGCAGCGCAGGATGCCATGAAGGTATGGGATTATCTGATGCTTTTAGGATATGGTGCCAGAGATATTATTGTTGCAGGGGATTCTGCAGGAGGAAATCTGGCGTTGTCTCTGACACTGAAGCTGAAAGAGGAAAAAAGACTCTTGCCAAGAGGACTGGTACTTTTGTCGCCCTGGACAGATCTAACCTCTTCGGGCAAGAGTCATGAGAGCAGAAAAGAGCTGGATCCGGTGCTTGATGAAGAATATCTTGAAAGGATGATCTTAAACTATGCTCCGGATGAAGACAGGAGCAATCCGCTGATCTCTCCTTTGTTCGGTGATTTTTCCGGATTTCCGCCCACATATATTCAGGTAGGAGACAATGAAATACTGCTCAGCGATTCAGTAGAGCTTCACAAAAAAATGGTCAAAGAGAATGTATCCGTAAAAATAGACATTTATAAAAGAATGTGGCATGTCTTTCAGATGTCGCCATTAAAGACGTCCTATGAAGCTATGGATCAATGCGCTGAATTTATATATGATATCTGCCGATAATTTTTCGCCAAAAAAAAGGAAATAGCGGTTTTATACCGAATAATGTTAGTAGATGGTGAATCATAGCAGGACAGTATCTGTAGCTAAAGGAGCTATTTATGAACATTCGGGAAAGCCTGGAGCAGCTTGAAACAGAATATTTAAGTCCTTATGCGGCCCACAGCAGNGANTCCAANGGACGTCTTCGCNNGGAAGAACAGTGNGATATCCGGCCGGTNTANCAAAGAGACAGGGACAGGATCCTTCANTCCAAGTCCTTTNGGAGACTGAAAGATAAGACCCAGGTATTTCTGACGCCGGAAGGGGATCATTANAGAACCAGACTGACNCATACCCTTGAAGTATCCCAGAATGCCAGGACCATAGCCAANGCACTCAGAATGAATGAAGATCTGGTAGAGGCTATCGCNCTTGGACATGATCTTGGACACACCCCNTTTGGACATGCAGGNGAAAGAGCCCTGAATGCGGTCTGTCCCTACGGCTTTCGGCACAGCGAGCAGAGCGTCAGGACAGTGGATCTGCTNGAAAAAGGCGGNCAGGGATTGAATCTGACTTTTGAAGTGAGAGANGGTATTTTAAATCATCAGACCAAAGGAATGCCCCTGACCCTGGAGGGTAAAATTGTGAGATTTTCCGATAAGATTGCCTATATTCATCACGATATGGACGATGCTATCCGGGCAGGCATTTTGACGGAAGCAGATGTACCGAAAGAGATCGGAGATGTGATCGGATATACCACAGGAGAACGNNTGGATCATTTTATACATGATATTGTAAGCACCAGCTACGGAAAGGATGACATCGTTATGTCGCAGCCGGTAGCCAAGGCCATGAAAGATCTTCGGCAGTTCATGTTTGAAAGGGTCTATACTAATAAGGAAGCTAAAAGTGAAGAAAGTAAAGCNGAGATGCTNATGCAGACGCTTTACAGTTATTATCGTCATCATCTGGAATTGATTTCCGAAGATCTGATCAAACTGATCGATAAAGGAGAACCGGTGGAAAAAGTAGTATGTGATTACATAGGTGCCATGACTGACCGGTTTGCCATTGCAAAATATGAGGAAATTTATATTCCCAAGTCATGGCATGGTTAGGGAGAGAGTATGTATTATCCGGATGAGTTAGTGGAAGAAGTACGCCTNAAAAATGATATAGTGGATGTGATCTCCGGATATGTGAAGATTCAGAAAAAGGGAAGCAGCTATTTTGGACTGTGCCCTTTTCATAATGAAAAATCACCTTCNTTTTCTGTATCTGGCTCCAAACAGATGTATTACTGTTTTGGCTGCGGAGCCGGCGGTAATGTATTTACCTTTATCATGGAATATGAAAACTATACCTTTCCGGAAGCCATTAAATATCTGGCGGATAAAGTCGGAGTGGATCTGCCGGAAGAAGAATATAGTGAAGAGATGCGTCGGAAGGAAAGCAGACGTTCCATGCTTCTTGCGGTAAATAAAGAAGCCGCTAAATATTTCTTTTATCAGTTAAGGAGCGAAAGAGGCAGTGCCGGTTACCGGTATTTAAAGGGCAGGGAATTGTCCGATGAGACTATTAAGAAATTCGGACTTGGCTTTGCCAATATGACCAGTGATGATCTGGTCAAATATTTAAAGAGNAAGGGTTATGAGGATAAACTTGTCATGGAAGCCGGACTTGCNGGCTTTGATGAAAAGTTTGGTATGCATGATAAATTTTGGAACAGAGTCATGTTTCCTATTCAGGATATTAACCACAGAGTGATCGGTTTCGGCGGGCGTGTTATGGGAGACGCCAAACCTAAATACCTGAATTCACCGGAAACCATGATCTTTGATAAAAGCAGAAATCTGTACGGCCTGAATCTGGCAAGGACCTCAAGGAAAAANAATATTATNCTCTGTGAGGGCTATATGGATGTCATTACCATGCATCAGGCAGGCTTTACACAGGCTGTAGCCTCCCTGGGAACAGCGTTCACGGAGGGACAGGCCTCCTTGCTTAAACGTTACACGGAGGAAGTGGTTCTGTCTTATGACAGTGACGGGGCAGGAGTGAATGCAGCTCTTCGGGCCATCAATATATTAAGGGAAGCCGGCATTACCGGAAAGGTTCTGAATTTAGAGCCTTATAAAGATCCCGATGAATTTATTAAAAATAAAGGACAGGAAGCTTTTGAAGAAAGGATCAGACAGGCGGAAAACACCTTCTTTTTCGAACTTCGGATGCTCCAGAGAGATTACGATTTAAAAGATCCCGAATCCAAGACCAGATTCCACAGGGAAATTGCTAAGAAACTCTGCAATTTTTCGGAAGAGGTGGAAAGGGAGAATTACATACAGGCAGTGGCGGACAAATACCAGATCGGCTTTGATAATTTAAGAAAACTGGTATTGAGCTATGCGGCCCAGACCGGATTTGCCAGGAAGGTAGAAAGGCCTAAATCCGGTATTCAGAAGAAGGCGTCGCCTAAGGAGAACGAAAAGAGATCCCAGAGACTTCTTTTGACATGGCTTACGGACGAGCCTTCACTATATCAGAAGATCAAGAAATATATTTCGCCGGAAGATTTTACCGAGGATTTATATAGAAAAATTGCAGAGAAGCTTTTTGAAGGTCTGGAAAACGGGAACTTGAGCCCGGCGTCTGTCATCAGTATGTTTACTGATGAGGAAGAACAGAGAGAGGCTGCAGAGGTCTTTAACACTAAACTGATGGAGCTTTCCACCAGACAGGAACAGGAAAAAGCTTTTCATGATATCGTTTTAGCGGTCAAAAAAAACAGTTTTGAGTATTTTTCCAGGCAGCTTGGCAATGATGTAAATGCACTGAATCAGGCAATTGCCGGTAAAAAGGCGTTGGAAGAACTTAGCAAAACGCATATTTCATTAGATTAAGGCTAATACTTTTACTATAATTTTCAGGAAGGATGGAAACCCGCAATGGATGAAAACACACAGGCAAAATTTGATGAGAAACTGAAAAGTCTCTTAGGAATTGCCAAGAAAAAGAGAAATGTTCTGGAATATCAGGAGATCACTGATTTTTTTACTGATATGCCTTTGGGCGAGGAACAGTTTGATAAAATACTGGAAACGCTGGAACAAAACGGTGTGGATGTACTTCGGATCACAGAAGTGGATGATGTGGATGACGAAGAGATCATACTGACAGATGAAGATGAAGTGGATATGGAAAATCTTGATCTTTCCATTCCTGACGGCATCAGCATCGAAGATCCTGTAAGAATGTATCTGAAGGAGATTGGTAAGGTACCTCTTCTCAGTGCAGAAGAAGAGATCGAACTGGCCCAAAAAATGGAAACTGGAGATCAGGAAGCGAAGAAGCGCCTGGCAGAAGCAAATCTTCGTCTGGTAGTCAGCATTGCAAAACGATATGTAGGACGAGGAATGCTTTTCCTTGATCTGATTCAGGAAGGCAACCTGGGTCTTATTAAAGCTGTGGAAAAATTCGATTATCGTAAAGGTTATAAATTCTCCACCTATGCAACATGGTGGATCCGCCAGGCCATCACCAGAGCCATAGCAGATCAGGCGAGGACCATCAGGATTCCCGTGCATATGGTTGAAACGATCAACAAGCTGATCCGTGTGAGCAGACAGCTGCTGCAGGAGCTGGGAAGAGAACCTACTCCTGAAGAAATTGCAAAGGAAATGAACCTTCCCGTTGAGCGTGTCAGGGAGATTCTGAAGATCTCCCAGGAGCCAGTTTCTCTGGAGACGCCGATCGGAGAAGAAGAGGANTCCCATCTNGGAGATTTTATNCAGGATGATAACGTACCTGTTCCGGCAGACGCAGCAGCATTTACATTNCTGAAAGAACAGCTGGTAGAAGTACTCAGTACTCTTACAGACAGAGAGCAGAAAGTCCTGCGCCTTCGTTTCGGCCTTGATGATGGAAGAGCAAGAACGCTGGAAGANGTAGGTAAGGAATTTAATGTTACCAGAGAACGTATCAGACAGATTGAAGCCAAAGCNCTCCGCAAGCTCCGTCATCCCAGCAGAAGCCGTAAGTTAAAGGATTATCTGGATTAGGGNCTATGTGCAAANNGATAGCGCTTTCAAAGCGNATGCAGGCTGTTGCNGANATGGTTTCTTCGGGAAACCGGGTGTGCGATGTGGGNTGTGATCACGGCTATGTGTCAATTTACCTTTACCAGAGAGGAATAGCGCCTTGTGTGCTTGCCATGGACATCAATAAGGGNCCTCTGTCAAAAGCAAAGGAGCATGTGCGGAAATTTAAGGTGGAGGACTACATAACNCTGCGNTTATCGAACGGACTTACAGCATATCATATAGGGGAAGCGGATACTCTTTTATGCGCAGGTATGGGAGGAAGGCTTCTTATGGATATTCTTANGAAGGAGCCGGAAAAAACAGCTGATTTTAAAGANCTTGTTCTCCAGCCACAGTCGGAAATTCCCCTNGTTCGGAAATTCCTGAGGGAAAAGGGATATGTTTTCCTGAGAGAAGACATGATCCTTGAGGAAGGGAAATTTTATGTGGTGATGAAAGTGAGACCTTCNGANGATCTTACAGCNGAAAAGAGCGCGGAAGGATCCTNTGAGATGGAGGATCTTCTGGGAGGACTTTTACTGAAACAAAANCATCCCGTCCTTTTACAGTATATTGAAAAGGAAATACCTTTGAAGCAGGANATNTTAGNAAAACTGGAAGAACATGAGTACAGTGATAAAACAAGGAAAAGAAAAGAGCAGNTGCTTAAGGAACTNGAACTTTTANGAAAGGCTAAGNAGCTGCTTAAGGAATAAGGAGGTTTTCATGGTTAATATTACGATTGACGGCGTATCGAAAGAATATGAAGAAGGTACNACATATGAAGCGATTGCAGGTGAATATCANTCCCGTTATAACAACATGATAGCATTGGTGCTGGAANACGGAAAGATCAGGGAATTGATCAAAAAGGCTCATAAAGACTGTGAACTNTCTTTTCTGACACTGAAAGACAATATNGGCCANAAAGCNTANGTGCGTACAGCNACNATGATTCTNGTAAAAGCTGTCTACGATGTGCTGGGNGCNGATAAAGTTGAAAANGTTAAAGTAGAATTTGCTATTGGACAGGGATATTACTGTGACATNAGGATGGAAGAAAAGCTGACGGATGAAGCCGTAAAGAAGATCAGCAGCAGAATGCATGAATTGATAGAACAGGATCTGCCGATCACCAAAAAGTCTTATCCCATTGATGATGCCCGTGCCATGTTTAAGAAATACAACATGCTGGATAAGGAAAAGCTGTTCCGTTACCGGAGAAGTTCTTTTGTCAATATCTATTGTCTGGATGGATTTTATGATTATTACTATGGTTTTATGTTGCCAAGCACAGGATATGTGAAATATTTTGACCTGATGCTTTATGAGGATGGAATCCTGCTTTTGATACCGGGTATGGAAGAACCGGATAAGATCAATTATTTTGAACCCAGNGAAAANNTGTTTAAGACTTTAAAAACATCTTCTGTCTGGGGCGAGATGATGGGAATCNATTCGGTAGGTGATCTGAATGATGTGATCTGCGAAGGCGGTATGAATGATATGATCCTGGTGCAGGAAGCACTGCTGGAGCGCAGGATCGGTGAGATCGCCAAGGCTGTCGTAGATAAAGGAGATGTGAAGTTCGTGCTGATCGCAGGGCCTTCCTCTTCCGGCAAAACTACTTTTTCCCACAGACTGTCTATCCAGCTTCGTACTTATGGCAAAATTCCGCATCCTATNGCGCTGGATGATTATTTCGTAGACAGNGAATTAACGCCGAAGGATGANAATGGGAATTATAATTTTGAGTGTCTGGAAGCAATTGATATCAAACTTTTCAATGAAGATATGGTAAAGCTTCTGAACGGAAAAAAAGTTGAGCTCCCAACCTTTAATTTTAAGACAGGAAAAAGAGAATACCGGGGTAACTTCAAACAGTTAGGNCCCGAAGATATTCTTGTTATAGAAGGAATTCACGGTTTAAATCCGGCTACTACATATTCCCTGCCGGATGAGAGCAAGTTTAAGATNTATATCAGTGCGCTGACCAGTCTCAATATTGATGAGCACAACAGGATCCCTACTACAGATGGAAGACTTCTTAGAAGAATGGTAAGGGATGCAAGGACAAGGGGTGCCAGTGCCAAAAGGACTATAGAAATGTGGCCTTCCGTAAGAAGAGGTGAGGAAAATTATATTTTTCCTTTTCAGGAAGGTGCAGATGAAATGTTTAATTCTGTTTTAATTTATGAATTATCAGTGTTAAAACAGTATGCAGAACCTTTGCTGTTCAGTATTNTNCCGGGAGAGCCGGAATACCATGAGGCTAAGAGATTACTTAANTTCCTTGNATATTTTCAGGGAATTGACAGTCAGAATGTGCCCAGCAATTCTATNTGCAGGGAGTTTATCGGAGGAAGCTGTTTCCCGGTATAACAAGGTATAATATCAAGTAGGACAAATGATCGCGGCTGTCTATGACAGGTGAGGAAAGTCCGGGCTTCATAGGGCAGGATGCCGGATAACGTCCGGTGGAGGTGACTCCAAGGCCAGTGCAACAGAAATAAACCGCCANAAATANCNTGTGTTATNNAAGGAAGTTTGCGCNNGCGCAAACTTCNCNAGANTNGGCGAAGCCNATTCTNGTGGTAAGGGTGGAAAGGCAGTGTAAGAGACTACCGCCTGCACGGTAACGGGCAGGGCACATGTAAACCCCATCCGAAGCAAGACCAAATGGAAAGCGTTTGAACCGGCCCGGCGAGCTTTCAGGTGGGTCGCTGGATGCTGCTGGTAACAGCAGTACTAGATAGATGATCATTCACGACATAACCCGGCTTATCGTCCTGCTTGATGTTTATAAATTTGAATGCAATGGAGTTAAATTTGGATTTAATAGAANAACAGAAGGTTTATAAAAAATGTTTATCCCTTATGTTTCCTGTTTTTTTACTTGTATTTACTGTATTTTGCGGAATGCAGCAGTCTCTGGAAACGTCTGTCCTTACAGAAGCGGATATGGAAAAGGCATTTGAAAATGTGCTGTGCACCATGGTCTGCATCCGGGGAAACGGCCATTATGGAAGCGGGAGCATTTATGAGATCAGCCAAAANGAGATCATAATTGTAACAAATAAGCATATGCTGGATTATTTTGACGCCCAAAGCTATGTGACNTTCTGGAANGGANCGCNGTGCNGCGGCNGGATAATCGGAATCAGCGAGACAGCTGATATTGGATTTGTCAGTGTTTCCAAAGAGGATATGGGAAGAAATGAAATAAAACAGCTCAAGTGCCTGCGAAAACGGGAAAAAGTATATGATGATTTAGAAAAAAACGATTGTTTTTTTATNNTAGATATNGCAAGCGACNGGCAGNATCCGGTTNTGTATAAAGGAACGGTNGTGGATAAAGAACNGTTTCTGGAAGAATATGGAACAGAAATGCTCTATGGAGACGGAACGGCAGTNCCGGGAATGTCGGGAAGCGGAATATTTGATTATTACGGAAACTATATCGGTACCTTATCCGGAGCAACGCAGTATTATGAATTGGCGGGAGTTTCCCTTAAAACAGTAATGGAAGAGTACAAGAAAATCGCTTCGCNATTTTCTTGGGAAGAACCTTCGGTTCTTCCGCTCTTTGGAGGAATTTCCTATATTATAAAAAGATCCGGCTCACATGACGGTATGAGCCGGATTTNTTATATATATAATNTCGGAATTAAGCCATTTTNTTTACAGCCTGTGCTAAACGTGATACTTTTCTGGAAGCTGTGTTCTTGTGATAAACGCCCTTAGAAGCAGCCTTGTCGATGGTAGCAGTAGCAGCAACCAGCGCTTTTGAAGCTGCGGCCTTATCGTTTGCTTCGATAGCAGCATTTACTTTCTTAACAGCTGTCTTAACGCCAGACTTAATAGCTTTATTTCTGTCAGCCTTGGTTCTGTTAACTAAAATCCTCTTCTTAGCAGATTTAATATTAGCCATGATGTACACCTCCTATTAAAATCATCAGTTTTCATGATGTTTCATTAAAGCCGGAGACACGGACGTTTTAATGTAAACACACGCATATTATTGTAGCCTGTCAGNGAATATATGTCAATACCAATGGTTAAAATATTTTTAAATATTGTAACTGAACTGTTACTAAACGTTCAGCCAACTCATTTCTTTTTCAATTTGAGAGTAGTAATTCTGAAGAATGTGCATACTGTATAGAAGAAATATTATAACTGTTGGAGGGAAAATGAACAGCTTTAAGATAAGAACAGATCTTGCACTGGAGGCCAGGGAAGGTGCGGAGGAAGGTGCAGAAGAGCTCCGGGGTGTTTCCGTAGAGGAGTTTTATGAGGAAGAGAGTGAAGTGCGGGTGACCAAGGTAGTGATCGAATCGAAAAACAGTGCTAAATTACTGGGAAAACCAATAGGGACCTATATTACACTGGAAGCTCCTGCCATGGCCCAGCCTGATGAAGAATATCATAAAGAAATATCAAAAGAGCTGGCAAAACAATTGAAAACAGTTATTCCGGGAATTGATAAAGAAATTTCAGTCATGGTGGTAGGGCTGGGTAACCGGGATGTGACGGCTGATGCATTAGGCCCTAATGTAGTAGATAATCTGACTATAACCAGGCATATGGTAAAAGAATTCGGAAAAGCGGCTTATGGCAGGAACAGAGTGCATATGATCAGCGGACTTGTGCCGGGTGTTATGGCGAAAACGGGAATGGAATCTGCCGAGATCATTAAGGGAGTGGTGGAGAAGACAAATCCGGATGTGGTGATCATTGTAGATGCTCTGGCAGCGAGATCCACCAAAAGACTTAACCGGACGATCCAGGTGACCAATACAGGTATCCATCCCGGTTCGGGCGTGGGAAATCACAGAAATTCCATTACCAGGGAGATACTNGGAGTNCCTGTCGTGGCNATCGGAGTNCCTACAGTAGTGGATGCGGCTACCATAGTAAANGACGCCTTTCAAAAGCTTATGNCACATTTTAAGGAAAACGGGATCGAACTACAGGAAGAACTGCATGACGGACTGTCAGAACTCTATAATATGTATGTAACGGGAAAAGATGTGGATTATGAGATCAANCAGATCAGCCACATTATATGTGATGCTATCAACTGTGCTCTGGAGGTGTGAGCGCAGGAAGCATGAATGTCCTTTTAGCGGCATATACTTCCTTAGTGGAGTGTATCCGGCATGTTNAATATTAATAGAAATAAACTGAAAAAAATATTAATAGCTTGTGTTATTTTGGTAATGGTATGCTATATTTGGAAAGGTGTTTCCGGAAAACAAGGTCCGGATCAGAATCCCGGAATCCTGCAGGTCCTTTATCACAGTGTTTTCCATCAGGTGGAAAAGACTTATTTTTTACTGCCTGTTTTTTTATATGAAGAGGGAGCATACCCGGAAGGNGGATCGGTGGCGTGGGATATCGCTGTAAAAGAAATTCCACTGTATAGTTATTTGCAGGAATCAGAAAAAGAAGAAGAAACGGAAGATGAGATTCTGGCCGAAATGATTAGAAAACAGGAAGGAATTGACGAAGATACTAAAAGTATAGAAGAAAGCCATCTTGACTATGGAGAAGATGCCCTTCACATTGAAAACAGTATGATGGANGAAATACAGAAGGAAAATAACAGATATTTAGAAGAAAATAGTGAAATAGCTCCCGGAAATGATCCGGAAAATGAGACGGATGAAATAGAAGCGGAGTCGCTGCAGGCAGGTTTTCAGTCATCCCTTTATCCAGCCTATGCTTATGACTGGTCAGAGCAGTGGGGTTATGAAGAGCTGGTCTCTAACTTTTTTGCAGTGGACAATACTACTTCTTTAAAGGAAGAATATGTAAATCTGGATGATCTGCTGTACAGGGATCTGTCTGTAGATAAAGAATCCGACGGGCCGCAGATNTTGATCTATCATACTCATTCCCAGGAGAGCTTCGTAGATTCTGTTCCCGGAGATGNTTCTACCACNATAGTGGGAGCGGGAGATAAGCTTGCCAGGATCCTCAGGGAAGAATATGGTTTTAATGTACTTCATCACACAGGAGAATATGATGTGGANAACAGAGACAATGCCTATAATGATTCCTTGCCTGCCATAGAGCAGATACTTGCCGAAAATCCTACCATAGAAGTGGTCATCGACCTTCACCGGGATGAAATGAGAGAAGGNAAAAAACTGGTCATGGATCTGCAGGGCCGTCCTACTGCCAGATTTATGTTTTTTAACGGTATGAGCTATATCAGGGGCAAAGGGGATATTTCTTATCTGGAAAATCCTTATATTCAGGATAATCTGGCTTTTTCCTTTCAGGCACAGGTGGCAGCCAATGAATATTATCCCGGNATTGCNCGGAAGATTTATCTGAAGGCTTACCGGTACAATATGCATTTATGTCCCAAATGTATGTTGATCGAGCTTGGTGCACAGACAAACACAGTGGAAGAGATCATGAATGCCTGTGATCCCCTGGCNCATATCATNGCCATTGTTTTAAACGGATAAATATGCTAAACTATCCTCTATACAGCATTAAAAGGCAGGAGGTACATATGGAACAGAAGCGGNCAGAGTAAAATCAGAAATTTCTGTATAGTAGCCCATATTGATCATGGTAAATCTACATTAGCTGACAGAATTATAGAAAAAACAGGACTTCTTACCAGCAGGGAAATGCAGGCGCAGGTTCTTGATAATATGGATTTNGAGAGAGAAAGGGGCATTACNATCAAAGCCCAGACTGTAAGAACGATTTATAAAGCAAGGGACGGAGAGGAATATATTTTCAATTTGATCGATACTCCGGGACATGTTGACTTTAATTATGAGGTCAGCAGAAGTCTGGCTGCCTGTGACGGGGCTATTTTAGTAGTGGATGCAGCGCAGGGAATTGAAGCCCAGACACTGGCCAATGTTTATCTTGCGCTTGACCATGACCTGGAAGTATTTCCCGTAATCAATAAGATAGATCTGCCCAGCGCAGAACCGGAAAGAGTCCGGAATGAAATAGAAGATGTGATCGGGATCGAGGCCCATGATGCGCCTCTTATTTCAGCCAAGAACGGTATTGGGATCGAAGAGGTGCTGGAGGCCATCGTGAATAAGATTCCTGCTCCATCGGGGGATCCCCGGAACCCTCTTAAAGCGCTTATTTTTGATTCTGTTTATGATTCTTATAAGGGAGTCATTATTTTTTGCCGTCTGATGGAGGGCAGGGTCTCAAAAGGGACAAGCATTCGTATGATGGCAACGGGCGCGGTAGCGGATGTAGTGGAAGTGGGATATTTTGGAGCGGGGCAGTTTATTCCCTGTGAAGAGCTTTCGGCAGGAATGGTAGGCTATATTACCGCTTCTATTAAAAATGTGAAAGATACGGCTGTGGGGGACACTGTCACAGACAATAACAGGCCATGCAGTGAACCTCTGCCCGGATATAAAAAGGTCAATTCCATGGTGTACTGCGGTATTTATCCGGCAGACAGCGCCAGGTATCCTGACCTTCGGGATGCTCTGGAGAAACTTAAGCTGAATGATGCTTCGCTGAATTATGAACCCGAAACGTCAATAGCCCTGGGATTCGGCTTTCGGTGCGGCTTTTTGGGACTTCTTCATCTGGAGATCATTCAGGAAAGACTGGAGCGGGAATATAATCTGGACCTTGTCACAACGGCGCCGGGCGTTATTTACAAAGTACACAAGACGAACGGTGAGGTGATCGAGCTTACCAATCCTTCCAACCTGCCGGATCCTTCGGAAATCGATTATATGGAAGAACCTATCGTTTCTGCGGAAATTATGGTGACAACAGAATTTATCGGTTCCATTATGGAACTGTGTCAGGAAAGAAGAGGACGTTATCTGGGAATGGAATATATGGAAACTTCCAGAGCGCTGCTCAAATATGAACTTCCTTTAAACGAGATCATTTATGATTTTTTTGACGCTTTAAAATCACGTTCCAGAGGCTATGCTTCTTTTGACTATGAATTAAAAGGATATGAGCAGTCACAGCTTGTAAAGCTGGATATTCTGATCAACAAAGAGGAAGTGGACGCCCTTTCCTTTATTGTGCACAGCGACAGCGCCTATGAACGGGGCAGAAAGATGTGTGAAAAGCTGAAAGAGGAAATACCAAGGCACCTGTTTGAAATACCCATTCAGGCAGCTGTGGGAGGAAAGGTCATCGCCAGGGAAACGGTGAAAGCCATGCGTAAAGATGTACTTGCCAAGTGTTATGGCGGTGATATCACCCGTAAGAAAAAACTGCTTGAGAAACAGAAGGAAGGAAAGAAACGTATGCGTCAGATCGGTAACGTGGAGATCCCTCAAAAAGCATTTATGAGCGTGCTGAAACTGGATGAAAACTGAATATAGACCCTTAAGCATTTATATTCATATTCCATTTTGTGTACAAAAGTGNCTGTACTGCGATTTCCTCTCCGCACCGGCAGGTGAAGAAGTGAAGAAGAGATACACAGAGAGCCTTGTTAAAGAAATAAGGAGAGAGTCTGTGAACTTNTNCCATTATGAGGTGGCAACTGTATTTATAGGAGGCGGAACCCCTTCCATCCTGCGGTCAGAATGGATGCGTATGNTCCTTGAGGCTGTTTATGAAAGTTACAGAGTCAGGAAGGATGCAGAAATAACAATAGAGGTAAATCCAGGTACGGTTACACGGGAAAAGCTTCAGGCATATCATGATATGGGGATAAGCAGGCTCAGTATCGGTCTTCAGTCTGCAATAGATGAAGAATTAAAGCTACTTGGCAGGATCCATACGGCAGAAGACTTCTTTACTACTTACGAATATGCAGTTAAAACAGGATTTAACAATATTAACATTGATCTGATGTCGTCAATTCCTGCGCAGAGTGTGGAAAGCTGTGTGTGGACTCTTGAGCGGGTGCTGGGACTTGATCCACAGCCTTCGCACATATCGTCATACAGCCTTATTATTGAGGAAGGAACGCCTTTTTACGAGAATACGCCGGTTCTTCCTGATGAAGAGACAGACCGCAGATTATATAAAATAACGGGAGATATCTTAAAAGAAAAAGGATATCACAGATATGAAATATCCAATTATGCCAGGGAGGGATATGAGTGCAGGCACAATAAGGTGTACTGGAAGAGAGGAGAGTACAGAGGGTTTGGGATCGGAGCGGCTTCTCTTATAGATAATTCCAGATTTAACAATATAAGAAGTCTCGATGACTACATAAAAAAAATAGAAGAAGGAACTGATGTCAGGGAAAATATGGAAAAGCTTTCTCTGAATGAGCAGATGGAAGAATTTATGTTTCTGGGCCTTCGTCTGACTGAGGGCGTTTCTTATGCAGAATTTCAGAAGAATTTCGGCAAAACTATCGATGACGTCTATCCCGGTGTTGTTAAGAAGTTTGAAAAGCAGGGTCTGCTGATCTGCGGATATGATGAAACGGGCAAAAAGCTCCGGTTAAGTGAATTGGGGTTGGATGTAAGCAACATGGTGATGGCAGAATTCCTTCTGACTTAAATTTAATAATTCCTTTTGTGGAAAGGCACTTGTGGGCGTTAGAGGTCATAGAATAATAAAAATGACTTTGGGGGCGCCCTTTTTGAAAACTTTCAGTCAACCGCTGTCTGCTTCGGAGGAAGCATACTATCTGCAGCTGCTAAAAGAGGGAAGCGGCGAAGAAGCCGAAAGGGCAAAAAATGTTCTGATAGAACGGAATCTGCGCCTGGTGGCCCACATTGCCAAAAAATACCAGAATGTGGATGAGGATATGGAAGATCTGATATCGATCGGAACCATAGGCCTCATTAAGGCAATATCTTCCTTTGACGCTGTAAGGGGAAAACTTAGCACTTATGCATCCAGGTGCATTGACAATGAACTTTTGATGCTGCTTCGTTCCAGAAAGAAAAACTCCAGGGAAGTCTCTCTCTATGAGCCTATCGGAACGGATAAGGAAGGCAATGAGATCAATCTGCTGGATATTATAGAGCAGGAACAGACAGATATTACAGATCAGATGGAGCTTTATGAAAACATAAAGAAGCTGAAAGGCCTGCTGGAAGAAGTGTTAAATGACAGAGAACGTGAGATCCTTTATCTGCGCTATGGNCTTTTAACAGGAAGNGAAGTAACACAGAGAGAAATCGGTGANATGCTGCATATTTCGCGAAGCTATGTATCCCGAATTGAAAAACGAGCGTTATTGAAACTNCGGGAAGGATTTGAAAATGCAGGCAAATAGAAAAAACTAAATTTTTATTTTTTGTTTATAAAAATATTATTGATTTTCATTTCTTGTTCAGATACAGTAATATTATCCGTACAGTGATAATTTTACTGTATCTTTTTTCTATTATTTTATNATANTTCAAATATTTTCCAACAAACAAATTTATTACAGATCGAAGCAAATAAGAAAGGGAGGGATTTTTTGTACAGTACGGTTTTATCGGGAGCCATCCATGGAATGGAGGGATATTTAGTGCAGGTTGAAGTGGATCTGTCCCAGGGACTGCCCTGTTTTGCCATGGTGGGAAACCTGGGAGGGGAAGTGAAGGAGGCAGGGGAAAGAGTCAGAATTGCGCTTAAAAACGTAGATATTCATTTGCCGCCTATGCATATTGCCGTAAACCTGTCNCCGGCAGATGTGAGAAAAGAAGGAACTGCGTATGATCTGCCCATTGCNGCCGGCGTATTGATCTCCATGAAAAAGATCAGAAAAGAGGAGGGGGAAGGAATACTGATGCTTGGNGAATTGGGANTGAATGGGGAAGTAAGGCCGGTGAGGGGCGTGCTGCCCATTGTGAAAGCAGCTTTTGATAAAGGCGTCAGAAAATGTTTGATNCCGGAAGAAAACGTAAGGGAAGCGGCTATGATAGGAGAAATGAAAATAGTCGGCGTTTCTTCAATTTCCCGGATGATCGACTATCTGAAAGCGCCGGAGGAAGAAAAAGACAGGGTGATTCCTCCTTATATATATGATGAAAAAGGAATTGAGATGCAGGGTGATGAGCCTGATTTTGCACAGGTTGCCGGGCAGGAAAGCGTAAAAAGAGCAGCGGTTATCGCAGCGGCAGGATTTCATAATATGCTGATCATAGGACCTCCCGGCTCCGGCAAGACCATGATAGCCAAAAGGCTTCCATCTATTCTGCCTCCTTTGTCAAAAGAGGAGAANCTCGAAGTAACNTCTGTTTACAGCATTGCGGGAATGCTTAATGAAAAAGATCTTANTTTCAGAAAACGTCCNTTTTTAAATCCCCATCATACCATATCNCCTCAGGCACTGACGGGNGGAGGCAAAAAGCCAAGACCTGGAGTGATCAGTCTGGCACACAGAGGCGTNTTATTCTTAGATGAACTGCCGGAATTTAAAAGGCAGACTCTGGANATCTTAAGACAGCCNCTTGAAGATAAGAAGGTACAGATCGCACGNNCATATGGAANCTTCTGTTATCCTGCAGATTTTATGTTGGTGGGAGCTATGAATCCCTGTCCCTGCGGCTATTATCCTGACAGAAATAAGTGCCGCTGCACTCCTTTTGAAATTCACAATTATGTTTCCCATATATCGGGGCCTGTACTGGACCGGATCGATATCTGTGTGGAAGCGCCCAAAGTGGAAATTTCCAAGCTGCAGCAAAGAGAAAGCGGNGAAAACAGCAGNTCCATGGAAAAGAAGGTATTGTCGGCAAGACTTANGCAGAAGGAGNGGTATAAGGGAACTGCATTTCGCTTCAACGCCGATCTTGGGACGGGCGACATGGAACAGTATTGTCCNCTTGGAAAAGANGAAAGAAAAATGATGGAAGCAATGTTTGAGACTATGGATCTGAGTGCCAGGGCATATCACCGTATGATCAGGGTGGCCAGGACGATCGCGGATGTGGAAGGAAGCGATTTAATAAAGAAAGAGCATCTGGCAGAGGCAGTCTGCTATTACAGTGCCGGAGAGAAGGTGTTTGAAGGTGGAAGATAGNGAGGAAGCTTACCGGTACTGGCTCCATAGTATTGAAAAGATCGGGGACAGNGCCAAAAGNAATCTGATGGATCATTTTAAAAGNGCGAAAGAAATCTACTTTGCCCCGGAGAACNATTTAATGCAGATCGTAAGCAGCAGGCAGGCTGAGAAGATCAGGGAGTGGGCAGTAAAATGGCAGGTATCGGCAGAATATGAAAAACTGCTGGATCAGAAGATCCATATGGTCAGCATCTGGGATGAAAAGTATCCGGAAAGACTCCGGGTTATAAAGTCACCGCCTCTNATCTTGTATTACCTGGGGCATCTTCCCGATGAGGAGAAAAATGCCCTGGCAATCATAGGTGCCAGAGAATGTTCCGATTACGGCAGTTTTACGGCAAAGTCGTTTGGAGCAAGGGCGGGGGAGGCAGGTCTTAATATCATCAGCGGAATGGCAAGGGGGATAGACGGGATCGGACAGAGAGCGGCCCTTGATGCGGGAGGATATACTTTTGCCGTATTGGGATGCGGCGTGGATATCTGTTATCCCGCATCTAACAGGGAACTTTATGATGTCATTCAGGAAAAAGGCGGTATCATTTCTCCTTTTCTCCCGGGNACAAAGCCTCAGAAAACATTGTTTCCTTATAGAAACAGAATTGTTGCCGGGTTGTCCGATGCNGTACTTGTGATAGAAGCAAGATTAAAGAGCGGTACATGGATNACNGTGGACATGGCTTTAGAGCAGGGNAAAGATGTGTATGCGGTTCCGGGGCGTCTTACGGACAGGCTCAGTGANGGATGTAATCTTTTGATCAGGCAGGGGGCGGGCATTGCGCTGACNCCGGAGGATATTATTGCAGAACTNGCTGTNTTGAANAATCGAAGAGGAAAGGNAGNAACAGCTGNAGAAAACAGAAAACCGAAGAGANCAGGCAGAGAGNATCTGCAAAAGAAAACAAAAGANGGGGAAGAGGACTTTGNGGAGNTGTCAGGNCTGATAGGATGTTTGGATCTTGTGCCGAAATCAACCGATGAGATTCTGGAACAGGCAAAAAATGCCGGAATGGAGCTGACATTTTCCCAGCTTTTCTTTGAACTGATCCGTTTATGTATGGAAGGAAAAGCAAAGCAGATCGGAGGCAGCTATTTTGTCAGAAAACTGGACTGACGTTATCAATCTTGCATATTCGGCGGGAAAAGTGTAAACTGATTGCAATAAACAGTACGGTGATTCAGATGATCGGAGGAAACTATGGAGACCTTTATGTATGAAATAGTCAGTATTGACGGAGATTATGCTAATTTAAAGAGAACGGATATAGAATGCGAAGACTTAAAGCTGGTGGCCAGAGCCTTGCTGCCTGCTGAGATCACGGAGGGAACAAAACTGAAATATGAGTGGATGCAGTATGAGATCATTTAAGAATACGGAATGTTTATGCAGAATTTGGTATCTTATATATTTTTATTTATAATAGGAAGTGCTGCAGGAATTTTTATGAGCCGGCATCCGCTTCTTGGACTGTTAAACGGCCTTTCCTATGTGGTGATCTTTGCAGTAAACGGTCAAAACGAGGGAAGCATTTTATTTACCATATGTGTTTCTGTTTTGCTGATGATAAGTATCACAGATTTAAAGACATATGAAATTCCTGTAAAATATAATAGGATCATTGGAATGCTGGGGCTTGTACGGCTGATGACTGATCCGGAACACTGGTATGAATATGCGGCCGGTTTCTTTGCTGTAAGCAGTCTGCTTTTTGTGATGTATCTGATTTCCAAAGGAAAAGCCATCGGAGGCGGGGATATTAAACTGATGGCAGCCGCAGGATTGCTAATTGGATGGAGGGATATCCTGCTTGCCCTTATGATCGGTTCCGTGACAGCCAGTGTCATACATCTTATTCTGATGAAGCTAAAGGGAAAAAGCAGAGTGCTGGCTTTTGGGCCTTATTTATCTTTTGGGATTTTTATGACAATGATTTGCGGAAATAAATAGGAAGGAATTCAATTCGGCAGATTTGAGTTTCTTTCTGTTTTTATATTTATTTAAGAAAACTTTTACTTGAAAACCCATAGAAATAGGTGTATAGTTTAGCACGTTATGAGTTTAGTGATGAAGGGGTAGACAAATAATGGCAAAGTATCTGGTAATTGTGGAATCACCGGCAAAAGTGAAAACAATTAAAAAATTTTTGGGGGCTAATTATGAAGTGACGGCCAGTAACGGTCATGTCCGTGATCTTCCAAAAAGCCAGCTTGGAATTGATGTAGAGCATGATTTTGAACCGAAGTATATTACTATCCGCGGTAAGGGCGATATACTGGCAAACTTGAGAAAAGAAGTAAAAAAGGCGGAAAGGATCTATCTGGCAACTGACCCTGACCGTGAGGGAGAGGCCATTTCCTGGCATCTTCTAAAAGCTCTCAAACTGGAGGATAAAAAAGTATATCGTATCACCTTCAATGAGATTACGAAAAATGCTGTAAAAGAATCATTAAAAAACGCCAGAGAGATCAATATGGATCTGGTGGATGCCCAGCAGGCAAGACGTGTGCTTGACCGTATGGTGGGATACCGGATTTCTCCTCTTTTGTGGGCGAAAGTAAAACGGGGACTGAGTGCAGGGCGTGTGCAGTCCGTAGCCCTTCGCATCATCTGTGACAGAGAAGAGGAAATAAACAATTTTATCCCCGAAGAGTATTGGACATTGGATGCGTTCTTTGACGTAGCGGGAGAGAAAAAACCCTTAGCTGCCAGGTATTATGGTACAAAGGAAGGAAAAGCAGTGATTTCTTCCAGAGAAGAGCTGGATGGAATTCTTAAAGATATTGATAAAGCTGAATTTAAAGTGAGCGAAGTGAAAAAGGGAGAACGGATAAAAAAGCCGCCGCTTCCCTTTACCACTTCTACCCTGCAGCAGGAAGCAAGCAAAGTCCTGAATTTTTCTACTCAGAAAACGATGCGTCTGGCCCAGCAGCTTTATGAAGGAATCGATATTAAAGGCAGCGGTACGGTGGGCGTGATCACTTACCTGCGTACGGATTCTACCAGAGTTTCCGCAGAAGCAGAAAAAATGGCAGAGGATTATATTACAGATAATTACGGCAAGGAATATGCTGCCGGCAATACCATAAGTAAAAAGACCGGTCAGAAGATACAGGATGCCCATGAGGCTATCCGTCCTACGGATCTTATGCGTACGCCGGCTATGCTGAAGGATTCTCTTTCCAGAGATCAGTTCCGCCTGTATCAATTGATCTGGAAACGCTTTACGGCCAGCCGCATGGCGCCGGCCAGATATGAAACTACTTCCGTTAAAATTGATGCGAACGCCCACCGCTTTACGGTAGCCGCTTCCAGGGTAGTATTTGAAGGGTTTATGAATGTCTATACGGAAGAAGAGGAAAAAGAAGAAAGTAATACTCTGATAAAAGGGATTGATGTTGATACTAAGCTGACCCTTAAGGAATTTGATCAAAGGCAGCACTTTACCCAGCCATCCCCTCATTATACGGAAGCTTCTCTGGTACGGGCGCTTGAAGAACTGGGAATCGGCCGCCCCAGTACCTATGCTCCTACCATTACCACCATCCTTGCCAGAAGATATGTGGTCAAGGAAAACCGCAATCTGTATGTAACAGAACTTGGAGAAGTGGTCAACAATATGATGAAGGAAGCATTTCCCAGTATTGTAGACGTGAATTTTACGGCCAATATGGAGGCTCTGCTTGATGGAGTGGAAGAAGGAGACGTAAAGTGGAAAACGGTGGTATCCAACTTTTATCCTGATCTGGATGAATCTGTAAAAAAAGCAGAAAAAGAGCTGAAAGAAGTGGAGATCGCAGATGAGGTTTCCGATGAAGTCTGCGATGTATGCGGACGTTTGATGGTCATCAAGTACGGTCCTCACGGCCGGTTTCTGGCCTGCCCCGGTTTTCCGGAATGCCGGAATACCAAACCATATTTTGAAAAGATCGGCGTGGCGTGTCCTAAATGCGGAAAGGACATTGTTCTGAAAAAGACCAAAAAAGGCAGAAAGTATTATGGCTGTATTGATAATCCCGACTGTGATTTTATGGTCTGGCAGCGTCCCAGCGATGTGAAATGTGAAAGATGCGGTTCCCTGATGCTGTATAAGGGAAATAAACTGGTATGCTCGGAAGAAAAATGCGGTTATGTGACCAATGTTCCGAAAAAAGAAGTTGAGACAGCACAGCGCTGAGAGTACTGTTTGATATAATAGTCAGAAAATACCAAAAGTCCTTATAAATAGTTTTGAAATTATGAAAAATGTTTGAATTTTACTGTGATTTCCTGTAGAATCATTGAATGTTGGGGAAACATGTGCTATAATAAAGCGATGGAGTGTTTTACAGGAGGTATCGGCCATGAGCAGTGTACAGTTACTGGATAAGACCAGGAAGATAGGCAAACTTCTTCACAATAATAATTCGAGCAAAGTGGTATTTAACGATATCTGCAGGGTACTGTGTGAGATTCTGGATTCCAATGTACTTGTCATCAGTAAAAAAGGCAAAGTGCTTGGAGTCGGCGATGCGTTTGGAGTGGATTCCATCACAGAGCTGATCGTGGATCAGGTAGGCGGATTCATTGACGGAATGCTGAATGAACGTCTGCTGTCGGTACTCTCTACCAAAGAAAATGTAAATCTTGAAACGCTTGGTTTTGAAACAGAGGATGTGAAGAGATTTCAGGCGATCATTACTCCCATTGAAATAGCAGGAGAGAGGCTTGGAACTTTATTCATATATAAATGCGACAGACAATACGATATTGATGATATTATTCTCTGTGAATACGGA
The DNA here is from genome assembly GCA_014803415.1 of Lachnospiraceae bacterium. Taxonomy (GTDB): domain Bacteria; phylum Bacillota; class Clostridia; order Lachnospirales; family Lachnospiraceae; genus Suilimivivens. The sequence continues at coordinate 54,511 of JAAVBZ010000001.1, read as the reverse complement.
ACCACGGTGGTGGGGCTTGAAATGTTAAGAGCCGTGAATGAGGAGAGCGCGGAGGAGAGCAGAAAGCTGAATGTGATCAAATCGGCCATCGGCACCCTTTCTTATTCGGAAATGGAAGCCATCGTTCATATTTTTGAGGAATTGAACGGTATGGAAGGAATTCTGGTAGCCAGCAAGATTGCAGACAGAGTGGGGATCACACGATCCGTTATCGTTAATGCACTTCGTAAATTTGAAAGTGCAGGCGTTATTGAATCCAGATCGTCAGGCATGAAAGGAACTTACATCAAAGTACTGAATGACATGGTATTTGATGAAGTGGAAAAACTGAAAAAGGAAACGAGAGCATAAAGGATTATGTTTAAGGAATAAAAGGACTTATGAACAGCAGGTAAATTTCATAAGTCCTTTTCTCTTATCAGGTAAAGCAGTCAAAATCTATATATTGGCAGTATTATACAATACTGGTACAATATAGAGTGGTTTTTTTAACAGATTTTTTTCTATTTTAACTTGTGTTTTTAGAAAAATATTTTATAATAGAATAAGGTGCGTGTAGTAAGCCCTGAGAAAGGAGTAACCGATGTTTAACAGTAATATATTTGATTATGTAAATGTGCTTCAAAAAACGGCAGATGCTGCGTGGATGCGTAACGAAGTATTATCCCATAATATTTCAAACGTGGATACGCCCGGCTATAAGAGGCAGGATATTGATTTCGAGAGCCAGCTTAGGAAAGCGCTCCGCAATACCAGATTCAAATCGGTTGACGCCAGAGTCGGAGCAATTAATCTATCGGAACTTAATCCCACAGTTTATACGGATTCCGCAGGTTTTTCATTCAGGCTGGATGGAAATAATGTGGATATGGATACAGAAGGGGCCGCACTTGCTGCCAACCAGATCAAGTATAACGGATTGGCTGCCAGCTGGAATCATGAATTTTCAAATCTGAAGCTGGTCAGCAAATAGGAAAGGAGTAAAAGATCATGAGTATTTTCTCATCTTTTGATATTAATGCATCAGGTATGACTGCACAGCGTTATCGTATGGATATTATTTCTGAAAATGTGGCGAATTCCACTACTACCAGAACGGCCGACGGTACGCCTTACAGACGCAAGGTGGTTACTTTTGAGCAGCGAAACGGCCAGGCGGCAAGCTTCAGCAATGTGTTCAGCCGTGCAAGCGACGCCTTTAGAGGAAAGGGAGTCCGGGTAAGCAAAGTTTCCGAAGATACATGGACGAATATGGTAATGGCTTATGATCCTTCTCATCCGGATGCAGATGAAAACGGATATGTTACTTATCCCAATGTGAATATTGTAACTGAAATGACCAATCTGATCGATGCAAGCAGATCTTTTGAAGCCAATGCAACAGCCTTTAACGCCAGCAAGTCGATCGCAATGAAAGGTCTTGAAATGGGCCAGTAGGCATATATTTATAGATAGTACGGAGGAAAAATAATGGACATCTCATCTTTACATAATATATCTTCAGAAGTTATCAGGAAAGCGGCAGAAAGTTATTCGCCGGAAACAGTAGCACAGGGAACAGGGGATTTCAGTGATCTGTTCAGTAAAGCGGTTGATAATCTGAATACTACCAATGCGTATCTGTCCGATGCGGAAAATGAAACATTAAAGTGGGCATTGGGGGAGAGCGAGAACACACATGACCTGACAATTGCTCTGCAGAAATCATCTGCAGCTTTACAGTATACGGTAGCGGTCCGTGATAAATTCCTGGAAGCATATAAGGAAATTATGCAGATTCAGATGTAGTTGCAAGTTGTGATATATTTTAAAGCGTGTGAGAAAGCGGGAGTAAGTCATGCCGGAGAAGATAAAAGAAATTTTAAATAAAATACTGGAATGGTGGAATAAGTTCTCTGCCAGGCAAAAGACCTTTATTATATCAGCAGCTGCAGGTATTATTATCATTGTTGCCATTTTGGTATCAGTGTGGACCAGACCCAGATACATATTGCTTCTTGAATGTAAAAGTACCAAGGAAGCTTCCGAAGTATCAGATCTGCTGAATGAGCAGGGGCTTGATTTTAAGGTTTCCGATGACGGTTACAGGATCGACATTAATAAGAAACAGCAGTCGGAAGCCAATCTTTTGCTTGGAGCCAACGATATTCAGGCTGCTGCTTATACCATTGATAATGTAACGGATGGCGGTTTCAGTACTACTGAGGCAGACAAACAGAAAAGATATAAGTATTATATGGAAACTAAACTGGCTGACGATATGGTTGCCATGTTTTCTGCTATCAGAAGCGCCAGAGTAACGATCAATATACCGGAAAATAACGGTACATTGATCTATGAAGAAGAAGATACTTCAGCCTGGATCATTTTGACCCTGGGTGATGAATTTACTACAGATAATGCGGCGTTTCTTGCGAAAGGGGTAGCCAAAGCATTAGGTAATGAAACAGAAAAAGAAATTTTTATTATGGATAATGCCGGCAATATGCTGTTTTCGGGAGATGACAGTTACAGTGCGGTAGGCTCTGCCAGCTCCCAGCTTGGCGTAAAGGTTCAGTGGGAGAATCAGATCAAGGGTGAGATCAGACAGGTACTTCTTGGCACCAATGAGTTTAATAAAATCGAAGTGGCAAGTAACCTGGATCTGAGCTTTTCTACAAAAGAAAGCACATTTCACGAGTATTTGCCTATGGAGGGAAGCACACAGGGAGTAAAGAGTTCAGACAGAACTTACAGCTCTGAATCAGAGAATTCATCCGGCGGCGTTCCGGGCACCGATTCCAACGGAGATGTGGAATATATGTATCAAAATGACGGTGAAAGCACATCATCTATGGAAGAGACAGAAAACAATTATCTGCCCAGTGAGCGGATCACCAAAGAAAACGGGCTTCCCGGTACGATTAATTATAATAGTTCTTCCATTGCGGTCACAGCCATTAAGCTCAATATGATCAGAGAGGAAGATGTGAAGGCACAGGGACTTCTTGACGGAATTTCCTGGGAAGAATATAAGATAGCAAACGCAGAAGGCGAAAGAATTGAAGTGGATGATGCCTTGTATCAGGTAGTATCCAAAGCAACGGGTTTTCCTGTTGAGAACATTGCATTCGTAGCTCGTACCGAAAATATATTCTTTGATAAAGAAGGATTAAATATAAGTGTATCTGATACGATACAGATTGTGCTGATCATTATTATTCTGGCATTACTTGGTTTTGTGGTATTCCGGAGTATGCGTTCGGAAAAATCATCAGAAGACCAGCCGGAAGAACTGCCGGTGGAAACCCTGCTTCAATCCCAGCCGGAATTTGCGTTGGAAGATATTGGTACGGAACCGGTATCTGAGACAAGAATGCTGATTGAAAAGTTTGTGGATGAGAACCCTGAAGCTGCAGCTAATCTGTTACGGAACTGGCTCAATCAGGATTGGGGCTGATGAGAGCCGATGCACGAAAAGAAAGAATTTACCGGAAGGAAGTATTAGTGTATGGCTAACAATGCGGAAGACAAAATGACAGGGCTTCAGAAAGCTGCCATTCTATTGATCGCTTTGGGACCTGAAAGATCTTCTACTATTTTTAAACATTTGAAAGAAGATGAAATAGAAGAGTTAACCCTGGAAATCGCAAACACCAGAAGTGTAACTCCTCAGATCAAAGACGAGATCATAGATGAGTTCTATCAAATATGCCTCGCACAACAGTATATTGCAGAGGGAGGCATTACATATGCCAAGGAACTTTTGGAAAAAGCGCTTGGTGCTGATAAGGCTATGGATGTGATCGGCAAACTGACGGCGTCACTGCAGGTTAAACCGTTCGAATTTGTGCGTAAAACAGATCCTTCCCAACTCCTTAACTTCATTCAGGATGAGCATCCTCAGACGATCGCGCTTATCCTTTCCTATTTGTCCCCCGGGCAGGCGGCCCTTATTGTTTCGGCTCTGCCGCCTGAAAGACAGTCGGATGTGGCAAGACGTATTGCTTTGATGGATAGAACGAGTCCGGATGTAATTAAGGAAGTGGAGAAAGTTTTGGAATCTAAACTGTCATCTTTGGTAAATCAGGATTATACGATTATCGGCGGCGTAGATGCAGTAGTCGATATTTTGAATACGGTAGACCGCGGAACAGAAAAACACATTATGGAAACACTGGAGATCGAGGAGCCGGAGTTGGCAGACGAAATCAGAAAGAAGATGTTTGTATTCGAAGATATTCTGCTGCTTGATGACCGTGCTATACAGAGAGTACTCCGTGATGTTGACAACAATGATCTGGCTCTTGCACTTAAGGGCGCTAATGAACAGGTACAAAATGCAATCTTCAACAACCTTTCCAAGCGTCTTGCCGTTATGATCAAGGAAGATATGGATTTCATGGGACCTGTCCGCATGAAAGATGTAGAAGAAGCACAGCAGAAGATAGTAAATATTATCAGAAAGCTGGAAGACTCAGCAGAAATCGTTATTTCCAGAGGCGGAGGTGACGAGATCGTTGTATAGTAATGTATATAAGTCAGGCTGGGTTGTTGTACAGGATACGCAGGCGCGGATCATAGATAACAATGCGCTTATTGAAAAAAAATTAAGTACGTCATTTAATGCATCCAAAGAAAAGAGAGAAGAATATCCAGAAAATGAAGAGGGATTTACAAGCGGACTGGATACGGAACAGTTAGATGCACTCTTTGCACAGGAAGGCAGTGAATCGATCATCAAGGGATCGGCTGCAGCAGAAAGAGATGCTATCCTTATGGAGATCGAGCAGGCCAAAGAAGAACTTGCGGATCTGAAAAGCCAGGCGGATAGCATGATCGATGAAGCCAAGTCCCAGATCGGCGCCATGCAGATCAAGGCCTATGAAGAGGCGAAACAGCAGGGACTTTTAGAGGGGCAGCGAATAGGAAAGCAGGAAGCTGATGCTGTAAAAGAGGAATATCTCCTAAAGAAAAAGCAGCTTGAAGAGGAATATGATCAGAAACTTGAAGAACTTGAACCAAAGTTCATAGAAACGCTGACAGGAATATATGAACATATTTTTAAAGTAGATTTAAGTCATTATGGTGATCTGGTTGCCAGTCTTTTGATAAGTACCATGCAAAATATAGAAACTACAAAAAATTTTCTGGTGCATGTTTCCAAAGAAGACTATGAAAAGGTTGCGGCAAGCAGAGAAAGGATCCGTGCACAGGCCGGCGGAAGTGTATCCGTAGAGCTGGTAGAAGATATGACCCTTTCCCGTGCTCAGTGTTTTATAGAGACGGAGAACGGTATTTATGACTGCAGCCTCGATACCCAGTTATCAGAGCTTGAAAGAAAACTGAAGCTTCTCTCTTATGAGAGAACCTGATAAAGGACGGAAATAAATTTGGAAGTACCTGTAATTAATTTCAGTAAATATAATAGTGTGATTCAGGACAGCTTTTTTAAAGTTAAAGGTAAGGTGGTCAATGTAGTCGGCCTGACCATAGAGTCTAAAGGCCCCCAGGCAAAGCTTGGCGATATATGCATGATCTATTCCTGCATAAAAGGGGATGACAGAAAACCCATATCGGCAGAAGTGGTAGGCTTTAAGGAAGGCAAGGTTCTGTTAATGCCCTATGGAAATGTGGAAGGGATCGGTCCCGGAAGCAGTGTGGAAAATACAGGCATGCCTTTAAAAATCAAAGTAGACGATAGTCTTCTCGGAAAGACCCTGAATGGAATGGGAGAGCCGGATACAGGCGAATTGCTGTCAGGAAGAGAGTATCCTGTGGAGGCTAAGCCGCCGGATCCCATGAGCAGAAAAATTATCAGTGATGTGCTCCCGCTTGGGGTCAAAGCAGTAGATGGATTGATCACTGTAGGCAAAGGACAGAGAATAGGTATCTTTGCCGGTTCCGGCGTGGGTAAATCTACATTGATGGGTATGTTTGCACGTAATACAAAAGCAGATATCAATGTAATTGCCTTGATAGGAGAGCGAGGCAGAGAAGTAAGGGAATTTGTGGAAAGAGATTTAGGGCCTGAGGGAATGAAACGTTCCGTAGTGGTAATTGCCACTTCCGACAGACCGGCTCTTGAACGTAAGAAAGCGGCGCAGACAGCTACTGCAATTGCCGAATATTTCAGGGATCAGGGAAAAGACGTACTTTTGATGATGGATTCCATGACACGTTTTTCCATGGCCCAGAGGGAAATCGGCCTGGCCAGTGGAGAACCGCCGGTATCGAGAGGATATCCGCCAAGCGTTTATTCCGAGATGCCGAAGCTCCTTGAAAGGGCAGGATGTTCAGATAAAGGCTCGATCACAGGACTGTATACCGTTTTGGTAGACGGCGATGATTTTAATGAACCGATTACAGATACAGCCAGAAGTATTCTGGATGGGCATATTATGTTGAACAGAAAATTGGCACATAAAAATCATTATCCGGCCATTGATGTGCTGCAGAGTATTTCAAGATGTATGAGCCAGATTGCAGAAAGAGATCATAAACAGGCTTCGGGAAAGCTGAAAAATGTTCTTGCTACTTATAGTGAAGCGGAAGATCTGATCAGTATCGGGGCTTATAAAGCAGGCAGCAATCCTGAGATAGACTATGCGATCAGCAAAATACAGGAAGTGAATCAGTTTTTGATGCAGGAAGTAAACGATAAGTTTACTTTTGATGAAACAGTAAAGATGCTTAAAGCTATTTTTGAGGAGTAATAAATAATGCATGGCTAAGTTCGTTTATCGGATGCAGAGTATTCTTGATATCAAAGAAAAGATGGAAGAACAGGCAAGAAATGAATTTGCCCAGGCCCGTCTGCATCTTACTGAGGAAGAAGAAAAACTGAAGATTCTTACGGACAGGAAGGCGGGATATGAGCAGCAGGGAAGAAAGCTCCAGGAAAGCGGCCTGAATGTACGAGATATTTTGGAAAACATAAATGCCATTGAAATGATGAAGGAGTTCATTGAAATACAGAAAAAGGCAGTGAAGACAGCACAGGCACAGTTAGAGGATGCCAGACTCAGGCTTCAGATGGCGATGCAGGAAAGCAAGACCCAGAATAAGCTGAGGGAGAAGGCGTTTGAGGAATTTGTGAAGGAAGAAAATGCCAAAGAATCCAAGGAGATTGACGAGCTTGTCAGTTATACCTATGGGCAGAAAAAATAAAATGTATTTTAACAAATGGAGAAACAGTTATGCCAATAGATGAAGAAATGGGTCTGGAAGATAGCGTTTTAGACAGAAAACAGCTGAAAGAAGAAAAGAAAAGGCTGAAAGCGGAGCAAAAGGAACAGAAAAAACTTGCAAAACAGCGTGCAAAGGAAATTGCCAGCAAAGAAGAGGAGCTTATGGAAGAAGAAGGAACCAGCTCCGGTTCTGTTTTTGCGGTTACATTTATTATCGTTCTGATATGGATCGCTATTTTGTGCCTGGTAGTGAAGCTGGATTTCGGCGGCTTTGGAAGCAATGTACTTACTCCGGTATTAAAAGATGTACCGCTGCTCAATCTGATCCTTCCGGACAGTAAAACGAATATAAGTGTAAATGATGAGGAAGTCCATGAGGAAGCTTACGGAGGATATGATAATCTTCGTGATGCTGTAGACTATATCAAGGAACTGGAACTGGAGCTGGAAAGAGCACAGGCTGCAAGATCAGACAGTAGTGAAGAAGTTGAACAGCTGAGGGCTGAAGTAGAAAGACTGAGGACTTTTGAAGACAGTCAGGTACAATTCCAGCTGCTTAAAAATCAGTTTGACGAAGAAGTAGTTTACGCCGAGAAGGGACCCGGTATAGAAGAATACAGAAAATATTATGAAGAAATCGATCCGGCTTATGCAGAATATTTATATAAGCAGGTGGTCCAGCAGATAGAAGAGACAGATGAGATCAAGGATTACGCGCAGACATATTCATCCATGAAACCGGCTGCAGCTGCGGCTATTTTTGAAGAAATGACGGATAATCTTGATCTGGTAGCCAGAATACTGGGCGTTATGGAGGCTGAAGACAGAGGAAAAATACTGGGTGTTATGGATCCTGAGATTGCATCCAGACTGACTAAAATGATGGACCCGGAGTCTTAATGAAACAGCCTTCTTAACCGATATAAATTACAAATATAAAAATCCGAAAGGATTCATGGAAAGGAGGATAGCAAATGGCAGGTACATCTGTAAAAGAGATAGGATCTTTTTTCAGTTTTGCCGTCAATCAGGGAGCGGCTTCGAGTATCAAGGCAGGAAGCACAAACGGCTTCGGCGATGCTATGAGTAAAGCATCTTACAGCGAAAAAGGCGGAAGCAGTCAGAATCAGATAGAAAGCAAAACTGCCAAAGAGTTAAACAGAAGCAGGATAGACCAGTCCCATCCGCATAAAGATGCATTAAGAGCTGGCAGCAGTCAAAAAACTGAAAAACCGTCTCAGCAGACAGCAGATCAGGAACAGGCCGCTGCAGAGGCCGGCAGGGATATGATCAGGGAAACGGCAGAGGAATTCGGCGTGAGTGAAGAAGAAGTTGTCAGGGTCATGGAAGAGCTGGGCCTTGGCGTAACAGCACTGCTTGACAGTGAAAATCTTACGAAACTGGCGCTGGCGCTGTCAGGAGAAGAAAGTTCTCTGGCACTTCTGACTGATGCAGAATTGTACGGAAAAGTACAGAATCTGTTGCAGGATCTGGAAGAAGTAAGTGACAGACTGATGGAAGAATTGTCCTTAAACCGGGAAGAATTTGCCCAAATGTTGGAAGGTATGAATGCAGGGCAGACTCCTTCACAGGAGATGGCAGAGATTTCATCAAAACTGCCCCTTCAGGATGCAGGTAAGGGCGAAGATCAGGTTACAGTTACTGTTGAAGAAGGTTCCGATATCGTTAAATTTACAGTAGATGAAAACGGTAATGCGATCTTTGCAGAAAAAACAGCGAAAGAAGAAGCTGAGCAGGATACTTCCGGAAAGCAGGACAAAGGAAATGCTGAAAACGAGAGTAAAAAGCAGGGACTGGACAACATAAATCCTATGCTGGATACGCTTCCTAAAAATCAGGCGCAGGGCGTTGAAGCAGCCTTTGAACAAATGACGGCATCAGCCGGACCGGATACCAATGAGATCATGAACCAGATTCTGGATCATATGAAAATCCACTTGAAACCCGGTATGGATCAGTTAGAGATGCAGCTGCACCCGGCAAGTCTCGGAACACTCCATGTCCAGCTTACATCAAAGGGCGGAGAAATAACGGCCCAGTTCCATGTTCAGAATGAAACAGTCAAGGCGGCTATTGAAAGTCAGCTGACAATTCTGAAAGATAATTTAAAAGATCTTGGAGTCAGGATAGAAGCTGTTGAAGTGACTGTTGAAAGCCACGCTTTTGAAAGTAATCTGTGGCAGGGACAGCAGCGCGACGAGAACGGTTCTTATCAGGAAAGTAAGAAGACTCCCCGCAGAATCAATCTGAATGCTCTTGAGGAAGGATTCGAAGAGGAAGCAGATGAGCAGGAAGTTCTGGCAGCCGAAATGATGAGAGCAAATGGAGGAACGGTAGATTATACCGTATAATATTAAAATGTTGCACATGGTGCAGAAAGGAGTAAAATATGGCTATCGCACAAGTAAAAGACGGAAAAATAGTAGAAACCGCATCTGAAACATCGGTCAAGAAAGCCGCCCAGAGTAATGGTATGGGCAAAGATGCTTTCCTGCAGCTTTTAGTAGCTCAGATGAAGTATCAGGATCCTTTGGAACCTACATCAAATACAGAGTTCATATCTCAGTATGCAACCTTTTCACAGGTAGAGCAGATGCAGAATATGGCAGCGACTATGGAGCTTTCAAGAGCATCTTCCATGGTTGGAAAGCTGGTTGAAGTAGAGACAACAGACAGTAAGGGAGAGACTAAGTCGGTACAGGGAACAGTTGAATTTGTTGTTTATGAAAACAATAAGGCTTATGTTTCTATCGATGGAAATCTTTATTCTGCTGATGATGTAGTAGCAGTTATCGATCAGACTTATCAGGATGCTTATGATCTGGCAGTACTTTTTAACAATGCAATGGATGAACTTCCGCTGTATGATGATCTTACACTGGAGGATAAGGAAGCTGTAGAAGTTCTGCAGAAGGGCTTTAACAGTATGACAGCTTATCAGCAGGGATTTATTTCACAGTCCAATGTTGAAAAACTTCAAAAGTATGTGGCAAGGATCGCTGAACTGCAGGCAATAGCAGACGAGAACAATAAGACGACGGATCCCGATGAAACGGATGGTACTGAAGGAGAAGAATCGGAAGGCGATACAACAGATACAGAATAATTTAAGCAGGATGCGAATTTTAACTCATGGAGGAGAAGCTTATGAAGGTGCAGAAAAACGGATTTCTTTCCATTGAACAACTGCAGGATCAGTACTTAACCCAGTCAAAGGGCGCAGCTTCGGTAAAGACGGCAGACGGGTTTTCTTTTCAGGAAATTTTAAACAGACAGCAGCCAGAAAGCGAACTTAAATTTTCCAAGCATGCAGCAGGCCGGCTGGCAGCCCGGAATATTGAACTGACAAAGGGACAGATCGAGCGGCTGAATGCAGGGACTGCAAAGGCAGAACAGAAAGGGATCAGAGAATCATTAGTGATTGTTGATCAATTGGCTTTTATCGTAAATGTTCCCAACAACACGGTAGTTACAGCTATGAATCAGCAGGATGCAAAAGAAAACGTATTTACAAATATTGATGGAGCCGTAATCGCATAGCCGGACCTTTTGGAGGCTATAGTTCCCGAATGACAGACGGAACTTACCAGGGCTCAAATACTTTAAGGAGGTCATTTCATTATGATGAGATCATTGTTTTCTGGTGTAGCAGGTCTTAAGACACACCAGACTAGAATGGACGTTATTGGTAACAATATTGCCAATGTTAACACTACAGGTTATAAAGCACAGTCTATGACTTTCAGTGACCTGATGTATCAGACGACTCAGGCCGCATCGGGAGCAAACCCTACCACTGGTGTAGGCGGTATCAATGCAAGGCAGATCGGTCTCGGCGCTAAGACAGCTGCCATTAAAACAAATATCACAACACAGGGAGCAGCCCAGAATACCAACGATCCCTTTGATATTATGATCACCGGAGATGCTTTCTTTATTGTCAGCAACGGCGCCCAGAACTTTTTTACCAGAGACGGTTCTTTTTACATAGACGGAGCAGGCAACCTGGCTATGACCAGTACCGGTTACAATGTTATGGGATGGCAGGTAGATCCTACGGATCCGACAGCGATCAAAGCAGATGTGGTAACGCCTCTTCGTATTATGACAGATGCGAACATGACTTATCCGCCGGCAGCAACAACTGCCGCAAGGGTCAGCGGTATCATTGATAGAAATGATACCAATGTAACAGGTGACGGAAGAATCTTAAATCTGGAGTTTTATGATAATCAGGGTTACAAATATACAGCCAGAATGACAGTAAGTTCAACTGCAGAAGATGCAGAAGCCGGAATATTTACAGTCAAATTGGCCGATATTCTGGATGTGAACGGAAAAAGCGTTTTGACCAACGAAGACGGAACCCCTAAGGATGGAGTGTCTGCTTCGATCCTTGCAGCAGACGGAACTACAGATCTGACAGCGGGAGCAACCCTTACATTCAATACCAAGAATGGTGCTTTTACCAATATCGGTGACGGTAATACTGCTGTCGGAGATAATCTGATACTTAGTTTTGAGGGACTTCCCAGCTTTGATCAAATTTCAATCGACTTCAGCAATACTTCCAACGTCAGCAACAATAAGGCTTCTACCATAGCTCCTTACAGAGGTGATTCCAAGGGTAACGGTGCTGGACGTATGGTAGGTAAAATGAGCGGTATTGAGATCCAGAAGGATGGTATGATCTATGCGTACTATGACAATGGACAGGATAAACTGGTAGGACAGATCGCAGTGGCTACTTTTGCCAATGCTTCCGGTCTTGCCAAGGAAGGTGATAACCTGTATTCTGCAACCCAGAACTCAGGTGATTTTGACGGAGTGGGCCAGGATATTACCGCCGGCGGTACCGGTTATATGAACACAGGCGTTCTGGAAATGAGTAATGTGGATCTTGCCGGTGAATTTACAGAAATGATAACCACACAGAGAGGTTTTCAGGCTAACAGCCGTATCATTACGGTTTCCGATACACTGTTGGAAGAACTTACCAATCTGAAGCGTTAATACCGCGAGAAGTAGTTCTAAAGCAGCAAAATACGCTGCTTAAGAACAACTAAGTCTCGTGGAGAAGAACTGCAAGGCGGTTCTTCGGAAGGATTTGAATTGTATATTTGTGGGAGGGGACCGGATTTTCCGGTTCCCTTTAGATGCGTTTTAGGCCTCTAAAAGGAAGGAAATGGATGATAGAAGTAACAAAATTAAACGGTACGAAAGTTCTTGTGAATCCTGATTTGATCGAATTAGTTGAGGAAACGCCGGATACAGTAATTATATTTACTACCGGCAGAAAAATAATTATAAAAGAAAGTAGACAAGAAGTTAAAAATCTTGTAATATTGTATAGAAAGGATATTTTTGCGGTTTAGTGCAAAAAAGGTGGGAATTGTGGATTTAGCGTCGATATTAGGTTTGCTATTATGTTTCGGTATGTGTGCTTTCGGAATTATAAACAGTGCCGGAATAGGAAACATTAACCGTTATGCAGATGGTGCATCAGCAATTATTACTTTTGGCGGTGCCTTCTTTGCTATTATGGCTGCCAATACCATGAAGGATTACATAGGCGGCTTGAAGAGTATTACATTGGTTTTCAAGGCACCTGTGCATGATGTGCGTTCTATGATTCAGAAGATCATAGATCTTTCAAACATAGCCCGTAAAGAGGGACTGCTTTCTCTTGAAGAGGCAGCGGGCGATCTGGATGACGAATTTATGAAAAAGGGAATCCTTCTTATTGTAGACGGTACCGATCCGGATCTTGTAAGAGGCATTTTGGAAACAGAGCTTGTCAGTGTAGAAGACAGACATAAGAAGAGAATCTCATTCTGGGAAGATCTCGGCGGCATGGGTCCTGCCTGGGGTATGATCGGTACACTGATCGGTCTGGTTAACATGCTTTATGAAATGGATGATCCTTCTATGCTGGGACCCAATATGGCGGTTGCCCTTATCACTACCTTGTATGGTTCACTGCTTGCTAACTGGATCTGCGCGCCTGTAGCCGGTAAGCTTAAGGTTAACAATGCAAGCGAAATTATGATGAAAGAAATTATGATCGAGGGTCTTTTGTCTATTCAGGCAGGCGAAAATCCCCGTGTAATAGAAGAAAAGCTGAAATCCTTCCTGGCGCCTGGTGACAGAATTTTAGGTGACGGTGACGGAGGTGAAAACAATGGCTAAGCGAAAACCTGATGAACCGCCCAAAGGCGCCCCTGCCTGGCAGGCCACCTTTGCCGATCTGATGAATTTGCTCCTTTGTTTTTTTGTTATGTTGTTTTCCATGTCTACCATGGACGCACAGAAGTTTGAACTGCTGGCGGCTTCTTTTAGTCAAACATTCAGCATTTTTTCAGGAGGAGCATCGGCTATCGGAGACGGAGTTCTGATCGGCATGGGCGTCAGTCAGCTGAATGAGCTGGATGAATATATCAATAGTACCGGACGGGAACCAGAGGGAGAGGATATGCCGGAAGACCTTAAGTCTGCGGCAGAGATAGTACAGCAGGCTCAATTGGAAGAATCTGAGGAACTTGCCGAAAAGGTGGAGGAGGTTCTTGAAGAAAAGAATCTTTCCAGTGAGATTGATATTGAAATAACATCCCAGTATGTACAGCTGACTTTAAATGGTGCTCTTTTGTTTGATTCCGGAAGCGTAGAGCTGAAAGCGGAATCACTGCCGATCTTAAATCAGGTAGGTATTATTTTACAGAAATACAGTACGGGTACGATTGAGATAGAGGGACATACTGATAATGTTCCCATGTCAGGAAGTAAGTATTCCAATAATGACGAACTAAGTGACGGACGTGCACTTTCCATATTTTATTATCTGGTAGAAAATACTACACTTGATCCGGCCAATATCAAGCATTCCGGAAGAGGTGAGTATGTGCCTGTGGCTGATAATTCAACAGCTGAAGGCAGAGCGATGAATAGAAGAGTAGAAATCAGAATCTACAATTCATTGAGTTCATATTAATTTTAAGGGAGAAGGAAACGGAAAATGAAAAAGAATGTGATTTCTATTGTAATACTGGCGCTTTTGATCGTGAATATTGTACTTTCTTCTATCACGATGTTCAGTGTTGCAAGTACCAATCAAAAGACTGCTGCACTTGTGACAGATATTTCTTCGGCGGTCAGCCTTGATCTGAAGAGTTCGGAAGCCAGCCCTGTGAAGAATGTACCTATTGCGGATGTAGTAACATATGATGTTCCTGAAATGACAATACCGTTAAAGAGAGCAGAAGGAGAAGATAAGGATCATTTTGCTGTAATTACGGTTACTCTTTCCATGGATTCCAAGTCGAAGGAGTATAAGAAGTATGGAGAAGATATAGACAGTAAGGCAAGTCTGATCAAAGGGGAGATCAGTGATACGGTAGCAGGGTTCACACTTGATGAAGCAAGAAGCGATGGTCATGCAATTGAAGCTGCTATCCTTCAGAGAGTTCAGGCTATGTATGATTCCGATTTTATATATGATGTAACTATCAGCGGAATTTATCAGTAATATACAGCTTTGAAATCTGACATAAATGAAGGAGGTGAACTTCCGTGGGTGAGGTACTGTCTCAAAGTGAAATAGACAATCTGCTGGCAGCGTTGAGCACCGGTGAATTGGATGTGGATCAGATGCAGGAGACAGGAGACAGGCAGGTCAAGGAATATGATTTTAAACGTCCTGCGAAGTTTTCCAAGGAGCATCTGCGTACATTGGAAATAATATATGAACACTATGGAAGGTTACTTTCCACTAATCTTCCTGTTTATCTTAGAAAGAGTGCACAGATCAGTGTTACTAACTCTGAAGCATTAACCTTTTCAGAGTTTACAAATGCACTGGCCAATCCCGTTATTTTAGGGATTGTTGATTTTAAGCCTTTAAGTGGAAATGTTATCATTGAAATGTCTTCCAATCTTGGCTTTGCCATGATAGACAGAATGCTGGGGGGACAGGGAATTCCACTTGAAAAGACCAGGGATTTTTCAGAGATTGAGATGACCATTCTGGAAAAAATGATGGTTATCTGTATGCAGCTTATGCGGGAACCCTGGAAAAATGTAGTTGACATCAATCCTATAATGGTGAGGATTGAAACCAATGCTCAGTTTGCACAGGTAATTGCGCCCAGTGATATGATCGCTATCATTTCCATGAATATTAAGATAGGCGATATCGAGGGTCATATGAATGTGTGTCTTCCCTTCCTGACTTTGGAAGATGTAATGGATAAGCTGAATACTAAGTATTGGTTTGCAAACATGCAAAAGAATGACAATGACAGCTACGGTGATCATATTGAATCACTTATCAGAAGAATAGATATACCGGTGAAAGCTGTGCTGGGTAAATGCCAGATTTCAGTAAGCGATTTTATCAGCCTGCAGCCGGGAGATATCATCAGACTGGGAACAGGAGTGTCTTCGGATATGGAAGTATATGTTGGGAATATTAAGAAATTTACTGCTCTTCCGGGATCCAGCAAAGACAGATATGCGGTCCAGGTAACATCAGTAATCAGAGAGGAGGAGTAAGGCATGGACGGAATGTTATCACAGGATGAAATTAATGCATTACTCAATGGTATGGATGTTTCAGCAGAGGCAGATAATACAGATACAAAAGACAGCGGCGGTGTGTCTGTGGATGAAAGCCTTTTGACAGAAACAGAGCAGGATGCCATTGGGGAGATTGCCAACATCAGTATGGGATCGTCAGCGACAACGCTGTTTTCACTGGTCAACAGGAAAGTGGATATCAGTACGCCGCAAGTAGCGCTGGCCAACTGGGAAACGGTAACAGAAGGTTATGAGAGACCATGCGTCTTTATACAGATCAAGTATACGGCAGGAATAGATGGCTCTAATGTCATGGTTCTGAAAGAGCATGATGTTATGGTTATCACGGATCTGATGATGGGCGGAGATGGCAGCAACACAGGAGGTGAGCTGGGGGAACTGCATTTAAGCGCTATATCTGAAGCTATGAATCAGATGATGGGTGCAGCAGCCACTTCAATGTCAACAATGCTTGGCAAAATGATCGATATCAGTCCCCCAGAGGCAAGTCACATAGATTTACAGGATTTTAAAGAGGGATCGGAAATTGCAGAATTTCTCGGAGGAACTTTTGTAAAAATTTCTTTCCGAATGCAGATAGGCGATCTGATTGACAGTACGATCATGCAGCTGTATCCTATTGATTTTGCCAAGGATCTGTATCAGACATTCATGTCATCGCAGATGCCGGATACGGAACCGGTAAAAGCGCCGGAACCGGAACCCTATGTTCCTCCAACAGCAGCAACGGAACCATCACAGGATATGACACAGGTAAATAATCAGGCAGGTATGACTCAGCAAGGATATGGAATGCCCCAAATGGGAATGACAGGGCAGGGATATGGAATGCCCCAGATGGGAGTGCCGGTACAGGGATACGGAATGCCCCAGATGGGAATGCCTCCTCAAGGGTATGGAGTACCAATGGGGATGCCGGGACAGGGATATGGAATGCCCCAGCCCAATGTGCAGACCGCGCAGTTCCAAAGCTTCAGCGGAGGCGGCAACACCGTGGCAGGACAGGAAAATATAGGCATTATTAAAGATGTTCCATTAGAGGTAACGGTGGAATTAGGAAGAGCAAAGAAATCCATTGCAGAAATTCTGGATTTTGCACCGGGCACTATTATTGAACTTGATAAAATAGCCGGTGAGCCGATAGATGTTCTGGTCAACGGAAAATTTGTAGCTAAAGGTGAAGTAGTAGTAATTGAAGAAAGCTTCGGCATTCGTGTAACAGAAATTATAAAGTAGAAGATATAGGAGAAAAGACATGGCAAAAAATATTTTAGTTGTTGATGATGCTGCATTTATGCGTATGATGATTAAGGATATCCTTACCAAGAATGGTTACAATGTAGCAGGAGAAGCAGAAAATGGCGCAAAAGCTCTTGAAAAGTACAATGAGGTAAAGCCTGATTTAGTTCTCATGGATATTACCATGCCGGAAGTTGATGGTATTCAGGCACTTAAGAATATCAGAGCTTCTGATCCTAATGCCAAGATCATTATGTGTTCTGCAATGGGACAGCAGGCTATGGTTATCGAAGCAATTCAAAACGGAGCAAAGGATTTTATTGTTAAGCCCTTCCAGCCGGATCGTGTATTGGAAGCGGTTAAGAAAGTGGTTGGCTGATGCTTCTTACGGGCATGAGCAAAGCAGATGGTTATCTGCAGTTTATTACTGTCTTGCTGTTGTTTGTTTTTGTCCTGGCTATCACCTATATCACTACCAGGTGGATAGCGAATTACCAGAAGGGAAAGGCTGCAGGCAGCAATCTTGAAGTAATTGAAACTATGAGGATTACCAGCAATAAATACCTGGAGATAGTACGTGCAGGCAACAAATATCTGGTAATTGCCATAGGCAAAGATGAAGTTCATATGATGGCAGAGTTGTCAGAGGATGAAATTGTTTACCTGAAAGAGGATAGACCTCAGATGGATTTCAAGAGCATACTTGATAAATTAAAAGAGCATGGAGCAAAAAACGATGACTAAGGACCAGGCAGCATGAAGAAGATTTTTGCCACTAAAAGAATAAGTAAAATTATATGCCTGCTGATGACGGTGGGCATATTGTGTATTATACCCTGCAGTTAT
The DNA here is from genome assembly GCA_014803415.1 of Lachnospiraceae bacterium. GTDB lineage: Bacteria > Bacillota > Clostridia > Lachnospirales > Lachnospiraceae > Suilimivivens. Next base: position 36,644 of record JAAVBZ010000001.1, on the reverse strand, counting down.
GTCAGTGCCGCGGAATTAGATTCTCATCTGACAGGATCTACAGAGGAAAGAACAAATATTGAAGAGCCGGGCAGTGCCGAGACTATGGAGGATCTTGCAGAGCTTAACATTGCAAATACGGCAACAATAACTTTTAATGATGGTAATGGTCAGATCAATGGTACTTTGCGAATTTTGATCACGCTGACATTAATTGCACTGGCGCCCATTCTTCTGATCATGCTGACATCATTTACCAGAATACTCATTGTGCTGCATTTTACAAGGGCGGCACTTAATACCCAAACAGCGCCTCCAAACCAGGTGTTGATTGGGTTAGCTTTGTTTCTGACATTTTTCGTTATGCAGCCATATATGACACAGATTTATGAAGAAGCCGTTGTTCCTCTTGAAGCCGGAGTTATCGATCAGGAAGAGTTTTTTAAAAGAGGAATCCAGCCTCTGCGCCAGTTTATGTATAAACAGACAGAAGTCGATGATGTGAGAATGTTTATGCAGATCAGTCAGACGCAGTGGGATGGAGGGGCGCTTGATGATATTCCGCTCACGGTCCTGGTTCCCAGCTTTATGATAGGTGAACTGCGGCAGGCTTTTATCATAGGATTTATTATTTATATTCCGTTTATCGTAATAGATATGGTAGTGGCTTCAACTTTGATGGGTATGGGCATGATGATGCTGCCGCCTACTACAATCTCCATGCCATTCAAGATATTGTTATTTGTTCTGGCAGATGGTTGGAATCTGATCATTGTGAACTTGCTCGAGACATTTCATTGATGTGTCGGGAGAAGGAAACAGGAATTTTAGAAAGGAAAGTGAGGTATGAGAAATGTCAGTATATGATGTGACAGCCATAGCCAGCGAGGCGTTGTTCCTTGTTATTAAGGTAGCGGCACCGGTTCTTTTGGTGTCACTGATCGTAGGTCTTACCATCAGCATTTTTCAAACAGTAACTTCCATTCAGGAACAGACGCTTACCTTTGTCCCTAAAATAATTGCGGTTTTTTTGACGATCATATTATTTGGAAACTGGATGTTGACACAGATCACAGAGTTTATGAACAGGCTCTGGTCTAATTTTAGTCTGTATACAAGGTAACGGTTATGATCAGTTATACATTCAGCTATGCCGATCTGGAATATTTTTTGCTGATATTGGTCAGGATCACATGTTTTATTTATATTGCTCCGTTTTTCAGCATGAGTAATACGCCCAGGAATATAAGGATAGCTTTCGGTTTTTTTCTTACAATACTGATGTATAACGTATTACCCCGGACAGAGGTGGTATATCATACGCTGATCGGTTATTCTATCATAGTAATGAAAGAAGTTCTGACCGGTTTTTTGATTGGATTCGGGGCAAATTTCTGTACCACTATTGTGACTTTTGCGGGACAGATCGCAGATATGGAAATGGGACTTTCCATGGCCACTCTTTTTGACCCGGCCACAAGGCAGAATGTCACGATTACCGGCGTTTATTATAACTATATGATGCTGCTGCTTTTGTTTTTTTCCGGGCTGCATGAGTATCTGATACGGGCGCTGGCAGAAACATTTACATTGATCCCCATAAACGGTGCTGTTATTAACAGTGACAGGATAGTACAGTCATTGATAGAATTTATGTCAAATTATATCATTATTGGTTTCCGGATCTGTCTTCCTGTTTTTGCCGTTATGCTGATCTTAAATGCTGTGCTGGGAATTTTAGCCAAGGTATCGCCTCAGCTCAATATGTTCGCAGTAGGTATTCAGATGAAGGTATTGGTAGGACTTTGTATATTATTTGCAACAACTGCCATGCTTCCACAGGCAGCCGGCTTTATTTATGATCAGATGAGGCATGTGCTGGTAACCTTTGTGGAATCCATGAGAGGTGTATAGAATGGAATGGTCATATGATCTTAGAATATAATCTGCAGTTTTTTGCCAAAGAAGGGCCCGGCGGTGAAAAAACAGAAGAGCCCACCAGTAAAAAGCTTTCAGATGCCAGAAAAGAAGGACAGGTTGCAAAAAGCAAGGAAATAGCAAATGCTTTTGGATTATTGGGCCTGTTTCTTATCATAAAAATATATGTAGGGACCATGGGGAACAAGCTGATAGAAGGATTTTCCGGAGTCTATAATCAGATTCCGAAAGTAATACAGATGTATGATTCCAAAGTTCCTGTAGCTTCCATTTCAACATTGATAAGAGGCATGATGCTTCGAATGCTGGGCATTATAGCTCCGATCTTGCTGATAGGTTTTCTGGTGGCTTTTGTATGTGATGTTGTGCAGGTAAAGTGGAGACCTACGACGAAACCTTTGAAGCCCAAATTCAGTAAACTGAGTCCGGTCAGTGGATTTAAAAGAATTTTTTCCGCAAACTCTTTAATGGAGCTGGTTAAATCTATTATAAAGATATTGCTTATAAGTTATGTGGCATATTCTTTTTTAAAGGACAGAGTGAAAGAAGTTTTTTTACTATATGATATCGGTTTGAATCAGGCGATCGGTCTGATCGGTGAGATCGTAACCGATCTGGGTATACGTGTTACAGCGGTATACATGGTCATAGCCTTCGTAGATTATGCTTACCAGAAATGGAAGTTCAGAAATGATATGAAGATGACCAAGCAGGAAGTAAAGGATGAGTATAAGAACCAGGAAGGTGATCCTCAGATCAAGGGTAAGCAGAGACAGCGTATGCAGGAGGCGTCAAGGCGCCGTATGATGCAGCAGCTGCCGGAAGCAGATGTGGTCATCACTAACCCTACCCATTATGCGGTAGCCATTAAATATGATCCGGATAAATATGATGCTCCCTATGTAATTGCAAAAGGAGAAGATTATCTGGCACAAAAGATCAAAGATATTGCTAAAGAAAATGACGTTGAAATCGTTGAAAATAAACCATTGGCAAGAATGCTTTATGCCAATGTAGATGTGGGCGGACTGATTCCGCCGGAACTGTATCAGGCAGTTGCAGAAGTACTTGCTTTTGTTTATCATTTGAAGGGCAGGGTTTAATAATAAAAGAAATTTCAAGGGAAAGGAGATGGACATATGAAGAAACAGGATATGGCGGTAGCCGCATATTTAGTATCGGCTTTTATTATGATGATCGTACCCATTCCCAAAGGACTTTTGGATATTCTTCTTGCCTGTAATATTTCGCTGGGTTTTACAATACTTTTTACCTCTATGTTTGCCAAAGAAGTATTGGATATGTCCTTTTATCCGACAATCCTGTTATTTACCACTATTTTCAGAATTGCGCTCAATATTTCATCTACCAGGCTGATCCTGACGGACGGTGATCCGGGAGATGTAGTAAGGACTTTCGGAAATTATGTAGGCGGCGGTGATCTGATCGTAGGCGCCATAGTCTTTTTGATACTGATCATCGTACAGTTTATGATCATTAATAAAGGTTCCGAAAGAGTTGCGGAAGTAACGGCCAGATTTACTTTGGATGCTATGCCCGGTAAACAGATGGCGATTGATGCGGATTTAAATACAGGCGCTATTGATGATGCGGAAGCCAAAAGAAGAAGAGATAAGATTCAGGAAGAAGCAAGCTTCTTTGGTTCCATGGATGGTGCTGTTAAATATGTTAAGGGAGATGCTACTGCAGGTCTTATCATTACGGTAGTAAACCTGGTAGGCGGTATCGCCATGGCAGTCTTCAGGAGAGGTATGGATTTCAATTCAGCATTAAACCAGTATTCTATCCTGACCATCGGTGATGGACTGGTAAGTCAGATACCTTCCCTTCTGATCTCGCTTTCTACAGGTATTCTGGTAACGAAAGGATCCAAGGATGCAGATTTCGGTNCGNTACTGATCAGACAGGTATTCGGNATACCCAAGGCTCTTTATATCGTAGGTTTTATTATTGCAGGACTTGGNNTTTTAACNCCTTTTCCGACTTTGATATTTTTGGTCATTGGCCTGATATTTATTGTATCCGGCAGAGTAATCGCNGGCGAGATAGAAACTGCCCAGATAGAAGGAGAGATCAGTGAAGAAGAAGTGGCGGCAGAGGAGATCAGNCAGCCNGAAAATGTAAACAGTCTGCTGCAGGTGGATCCTATTGAACTGGAATTCGGTTACGGGATCATTCCTTTGGCAGATGTGAACCAGGGCGGCGACCTGCTTGACCGTGTNGTTATGATCAGAAGACAGATCGCACTCGAACTGGGTACTGTGGTACCTATTATACGTTTGCGNGATAACATACAGNTGAATCCCAATCAATATATTATAAAGATAAAAGGNATACAGGTCAGNGAAGGAGAAATCTTGTTTGACCATTATATGGCGATGAATCCGGGTTATGTGGAAGAAGAGATCACCGGTATTCCTACCTTTGAACCTTCCTTCCATCTTCCGGCAATATGGATCACGGAAGGGCAAAGAGAGAGAGCAGAAAGTATGGGCTATACGGTAGTAGATCCTCCTTCTATTATTGCTACCCATCTTACTGAGATCATAAGACAGCATATTTCAGAACTTCTTACCAGGCAGGATGTNCAGAATCTTGTTAATAATCTGAAAGAGACCAATCCTTCTTTGGTGGAGGANCTGGTGCCGAAGCTTCTTGGACTTGGAGAATTACAGAAAGTATTACAGAATTTATTAAANGAAGGAATTTCCATCAGGGATCTTCTTACTATTTTTGANACGCTGGCTGATTATGCTTCNACCACNAGAGATACGGATATTCTGACGGAGTATGTACGGCAGAGTCTGAAACGTGCAATCTCCAGCAAGTTCTTTCCGCCCAATGAGACTACCAGCGTAGTAACACTTGATCCNAAACTGGAACAGGAAATNATGGCAAGTGTGAANCAGACGGAAAATGGTGCGTACNTGACACTTGATCCTGAAAAGACTCGCGGAATTATGAAATCAGTAGAGGCGGAAACCGAAAAACTGGTAAATCTGGGAAGAAATCCCATTGTTATAACCTCTCCGATNGTGAGAGTATATTTTAAACGGCTGACAGAGGATTACTTCAAAGATTTAATTGTGGTATCATATAATGAAGTAGAGAACAATATTGAATTACAGTCTGTAGGAATGGTGACAGCATGATAATCAAAAAATTTCAGGGAAANACAGAAGCCGAAGCAGTAGAGGCCGCTAAAAAAGAGCTTGGCAATAATATAGTNATTATGAATGTGCGTAATGTTAAAAAGACGGGCCTGTTCAGTTTTTTAAAGCCGCAGCTNACAGAGGTTACGGTTGCTCTTGAAGAGGAAAACGGGCAGCGTTACGCAGCGGCGGTCAAAAGGGAAGAGATCAGGGAAGTGAAGNCAGNNGAAGAAATAANANCCCAGCCTTCTGNAAATATTCCNNTTTCCGGTGAGAGCATTAAGTCTGAGAGTAATGTNATTGAGGAAAAGTTGGATACACTCCATATTCTTTTGGAACAGCAGCTTCAAAAACCTGAGGAAGGAAAAGAAGAAGAGCAGGNAGAGGAGAAAGAAGAGGGTGANATGGAGCGCTTTATGAAGCTNCTCTATAATACCATGCTGGAAAATGAAGTGGATGAAAAATATGCCAATGAGATCATTGATGAAATGGAGAAGATGAATAAGCCGGGAATGCCNTTTGATTACGCNCTTGCCAATGTTTATCAGAGAATGATCCTGAAGTTTGGAAAGGCTACCGAAATAAATCCGGCTGAAAAAGGGCCCAAAGTCATTTTCTTTGTTGGTCCTACAGGAGTGGGAAAAACCACTACCATTGCTAAGATCGCTTCNAAATTTCATGNNNAAAAANNAAAAAAGGTNATCCTTCTTACTGCGGATACCTACAGGATTGCNGCTGCGGAACAACTCCGGACTTACGCCAATATTCTGGATGTCCCGTTTCAGGTGATCTATTCTGCAGAGGAAGTGGAGCAGGCGCTTAAGAGCTTTAGAGACTACGATTTTATTCTGATTGATACGGCAGGATATTCTCATCGCAATGAAACACAGCAGGAAAATATGAAAGAGTTTTTAAATGCTGTAGACGGAATAACCCAGAAAGAGGTATTTCTGGTGTTAAGTGCCACTACGAAATACAGCGATCTTATCAGTATTGCCGATGCATATTCACTGGTAACGGACTATAAGCTTATTTTTACTAAGCTGGATGAAACTGATACACTTGGAAATCTGTTAAATATCAAGTTGCATACGGGTGCGGAAATATCCTATGTAACCTGCGGGCAAAATGTGCCTGAGGATATTGAGAACTTTAATCCCCAAAAGACGGTAAAAAGGCTTTTGGGAGGAAGAAAAAATTAGCAGCTGTTATAAGCAGGCAGGCGGAGGACGAAGATGGATCAAGCACAGCAGTTAAGAAATATAATAAAGGGAAATGCTGTAAAAAAGCCTGTTGCCAGAGTGATCACGGTTACCAGCGGTAAAGGCGGAGTGGGAAAATCCAATACGGCGATCAATCTGGCTATTCAGTTTCGGAAGATGGGGCAGAAAGTTATTATACTTGATGCGGATTTTGGGCTGGCCAATATAGAAATCATGTTTGGGGCTGTGCCTAAACATAATCTTTATGATCTGATCTATCAGGGAAAAAGGATTAATGAGATCATTACCTGGGGACCAATGGAAGTAGGTTTCATTTCCGGCGGTTCAGGGATAGCCGGAATGTATAATTTAAGCAGAGATTATCTTACTTACATTATCCAGAATCTGGCGGAACTGGATGCGATCGCGGATATTGTGATAGTGGATACAGGCGCAGGGATCTCTGATGCGGTTTTGGAATTCCTGGTGGCAAGCGGTGAAGTTCTGGTAGTGACCACTCCGGAGCCCACATCTATTACAGATTCTTATTCCCTGTTAAAGGCCCTGAAGGGGCACCCCAGATTTTCGGAAGATGCGTCTCAGATCAAAGTGATCGCTAATAAAGTAGATGATCCCGGAGAAGGACAGACACTGTTTAATAAGCTGAATGCAGTAGTGGGAAGATATTTAAAACTTCCTATTACATATTTAGGTGCAGTGCCCAGGGATCATCAGCTGGCACAGGCAGTAATGCAGCAGATGCCGGTATCTTTGCAGGCGCCTTCAGCCAAATCGGCGCTTGCTTATGAAGCGATTGCTGCTAAAATGATGAATAGAGAGTTCAGTCAAAATGTAAAAAAAAGAGGAATGGCCGCTTTTTTTTCTCATATTATCAGTGGTAAGAAATTTAACAGCTAGAGAGGAGAAGTTATGTTAACAAAATATGTTATACCGGGAAACAAAGTGGATATACAGGCATTGGAAACAGAACAGCCTGAAGATGAATTAGAGAAAAAGAAAGTTTATCAGACGAGGGTTTATGATGTACTTTCAGATGACAGGCTGGAAATCTATATGCCAATGGAAAAGGCAAAATTGATCTTACTGCCTGTAGAAGTAGAGTATGATCTGTGCTTTTATACTTCAGCCGGTCTCTATCAATGCTATGCAAGAGTGGCGGACAGATATAAATCAGGTGAGACCTACATTCTTTTGATGGAACTTACCAGTAATCTGCGTAAACATCAGAGAAGAGAATACTATCGTTTAAGCTGTGCACTTGAGATGAATGGCCGCGCCCTTGAAAAAGAAGAGGTACAGGCAGTGGAGAAGAGGGAGCCATATCTGATACCGGGACTTCCGCTAAGCAGAGGCATTATTGTGGACATAAGCGGAGGAGGCATACGTTTTGTCAGCAGCCATGCATATGAGCCGGAAAGTCTGGTCTGCTGCAAATATAACCTTCTGATAAACGGAAACTTTAAAGAGTATACACTGATAATCAGGATCATTGCAGTCAAGGAGCTGGAAGATAAGCCTGGAGTGTATGAACACAGAGCACAGTATATCAATATTGATGCCATAGACAGGGAAGAGATCATCAAATATATTTTTGAAGAGGACAGAAAGAACAGAAAACGAGAAAAAAAGTACTAGTCATTACTTTGCACCCATGAGAAGTGATGTTTGTGATATACTAATATAAGCAGCAAACCGGAGTGTACCGGGCAGAATAATAATATAGGAAAGTATGGGAACGATGAGAGCAGATGTAAATAATAACAGCAGAAAGCTTGTGGCGATCGCCAGTTCTACGGGGGGTCCCAAGGCGTTGCAGAGTCTGGTTCCATATCTTCCTTCCAATCTGAATGCACCTGTACTTATCGTGCAGCATATGCCGGCAGGTTTCACGGAAGCATTGGCCGGCAGACTTAATACATTAAGTAAATTGTCTGTTAAAGAAGCTGCCGAAGGAGATGTGCTCCAAAAAGGCCATGCATATCTTGCCAGAGGCGGCAGACATATGAATGCTGTTAAGAAGGGGGGCAGAGAGCTTATCCACTATACGGATGAGCCGCCCAGAGAAGGTGTAAGGCCGTGCGCCAACTATATGTATGAGTCTCTGACTGACAGTGAATACGATGAGATCATATGTGTGGTGCTGACAGGAATGGGAGCAGATGGAACAGCAGGAATCAAAAATTTGAAAGCAAAAAAGAAAATAACGGTAATTGCCCAGAATGAAGAAACCTGTATTGTATATGGGATGCCGCGAAGTGTGGTCAATGCGGGCCTTGCGAACAAAGTTATGCCACTTACACAAATTGCAAATGAAATTATTAAAAACGTGGGGGTAATTTAAAATGGATGTAAATCAGTATCTTGGAATATTCCTCGATGAAACAAAAGAACATTTGGAAAACCTGAATACCCAGATCCTGAATCTGGAGCAGTCTCCGGAAGATGCCGATACTATTAATGAGATTTTCCGTGCGGCACATTCCTTAAAGGGTATGGCAGGTACTATGGGATTTAAGCGTATGCAGACCCTGACACATGATATGGAAAATGTCTTTTCCGAAATCAGGAACGGTACTATGAAAGCAACCTCCAATCTGATTGATATTTTATTTCAGTGTCTGGATGCTCTTGAAGAGTATACCAATACGATCCAGGAAACAAGTGATGAAGGAACGAATGACAACAAGCCTCTCATCGATCAGTTAAACGCCTTTCTTAACGGAGATAAAGCAGCGCCGGCGGCAGAACAGAAAGAAAACGGAGCTGGAGAGAAAGAAGCTTCTGCAGCGGAGGGCAAAAGATGGACACAGATCCAGCTTGGTGAACCTGAAAAGCATGTGATCACTATAGCTACGGAGCAGGGAAAGCAGGCTTACGGTCTGGATATCAAGATTCAGGAAAACTGTATACTGAAGTCCGCAAGAGCTTTTCTTGTATATAAAGCAGTAGAAGAAAGAGCCGATATTATTGTATGTAATCCTTCCGCACAGGATATCGAAGACGAAAAATTTGAATTTGAGTTCAGCCTGATCATTGTTTCCGATCAGACACTTGACGATATTCTTCAGGCAGCTTCAAGTGTATCGGAAATAGAAGCTGTAACAGGAGATGTGCTCAATCTGGAAGAATCTTCTTCCGCACCTGCAGCTTCGGAAGAAGAAAGCTCTGCAAAACAGGAAGAGACTAAGCCTGCGGTGACAGCAGCGCCGGCACAGGGAGCAGCTGCAAAGGGCGGTGCTCCTGCGAAAGCGGGAGAGAAGAAACCCGGTAAACCGGTAGTTAACAGAACCGTCCGTGTAGATATTGAAAAGCTGGATGTTCTTATGAACCTTGTCAGCGAACTTATTATTGCAAAGAATTCGTTGGTAATGGCATCTACTACGGAAAGCGCTTCGGGTTCAGAGTTCCATGAACATATTGAATATCTGGAGAGTGTTACCACGAATCTTCATGAATCAGTTATGAAGGTACGAATGGTACCTATTGAAAGTGTAGTAAGCAAGTTCCCGAGAATGATCAGAGAACTTTCCAAGAAACTGGATAAGAAGATGGAATTATATATGTCCGGTGAAGAGACTGAGCTGGACAGAACGGTGGTGGATGAGATCGGTGATCCGCTGATGCATCTGCTTCGTAACTCCGCAGACCATGGCCTTGAATCAGCAGAAGTACGTGCACAGAGAGGCAAGCCGGAAGTGGGATCCATTTTCCTGGATGCTTATCAGGAAGGCAATAACGTAGTCATAGAAGTAAGGGATGACGGTAACGGAATTAATGTAGAGTCAGTTAAGAACACAGCAATAGAGCGTGGCGTTATCACTGCCGAACAGGGTGATAACATGAGCGAAAAGGATATTATCAATCTTCTGTTCAATGCCGGATTTTCCACAGCAAAGAAAATCTCCGATGTTTCGGGCAGAGGAGTCGGTCTTGATGTTGTAAAGTCAAAGATAGAATCCTTAAGCGGAGAAGTAGAAGTAAAGTCCAGGCTGGGTGAGGGAAGTACATGGATCATCAGACTTCCTCTGACATTGGCAATCATTCAGGCTCTGATGGTAACTGTAGGCGGAGAAAAATATGCAGTTTCATTAGGAAGCATACAGACCATAGAGGATGTAAGTCCCAGTGATATTAAACTGGTAGGCAACAGTGAAGTGATCAATCTCCGCGGCAGTGTTATTCCGATCATCAGACTGAGCGATGAACTGGATATTGAAAGCCTTAAGTCACCGGATGACAATATGGTAGTTGTTATTGTTAAAAAGGGTGAGAAGCTTGCGGGCCTTGTAGTGGATGAATTAATGGGACAGCAGGAAATTGTTATTAAGTCCCTTGGAAAATATATCAGCAAATGCAAAGTCATCAGCGGTGCAACCATTTTAGGTGACGGTGAAGTGGCATTGATACTTGATGCCAATGCATTGATTTAGGATGGGGGGATGAGTAAATGGATCAGTTTAAATTAGCACAGTTAAGTGAAACGAGCGAAACTGCACAGTACATTGTGATCAAGCTCGGCGATGAGCAGTATGGTATCGATATTAAGTATATTGATAATATTATGCGTATGCAGCATATTACCAGAGTTCCTAAGGTTGCATATTATTTAAAAGGCGTTATTAATGTTCGTGGAGAGGTGATTCCGGTTATGGATCTTCGTCTCAAGATGGATCTTCCCGAAAATGAAATAACCAAAGCAACCAGAATAATTATTCTGAAACTGGAGCAGCATGAAACAATCGGTATTATCGTTGATGAAGTAAAAGAGGTTGTTACATTGACTTCTGAAGAAATCGAGAGAGTTACCTATGATGGCCAGGAGGAAAGAAATAATTTTATCATTGGAATCGGAAAGCACAATAAAGAGTTGATTTCGCTGCTGGATTTGAATATGGTGGCAATGGAAAAATAAGAGTGCCTTAAGTTAGGAGAAGTTATGGAAAACCTTAGTATGGATGAATTAACAAATCAGTATTATGATGTGTTAAAGGAACTTGGGAATATTGGGGCTGGAAATGCTACTACAGCGCTGGCCCAGATGATTGGATGCAAGGTGGATATGTCTGTTCCACAGGTACAGCTTCTTGATTTCAGCCAGCTTGGAGACAGCCTGGGATCGGAAGAAGAGATCATGGTCGGGATTTATCTCGGGGTAGACGGTGATATTTCAGGCAGCATGATGTTCATACAGAAAAAGGTATCTGCCGCAAACCTGGTAAATAAATTGATGTGCGGTATGCTGGGGGTAGTTGATGAAACGATCATACATGCTGAATTTGGAGAGATGGAATGTTCAGCTATTATGGAAGTAGGCAATATTATTACAGGAGCGTATCTGAATGCCCTCTCCACATTGACTAATCTGAAAATATATCCGTCAGTTCCTCAGCTTGCCATTGATATGGCGAGCGCGCTGCTCAGTGTACCGGCTGTAGAATTCGGATTATTTGCAGACAAGATCCTGCTGGTGCAGACTAAATTTTCAGATGATATTGAATTAGACGGACATTTTATTTTAATACCTGATATGGAATCTTATGAAAAGATCTTAAAAGCACTTGGCGTAATGTAAAACAAAGGAGATTCATAGAGGTATGAGCGAGGTTATTAAAGTTGGAATGGCAGATATGGCTGTTTGCAGTGGAGATGATGCAGTAACGACATTGGGACTTGGTTCATGCATAGGTATTGCTATCAGAGATCCGGGAACCGGAATTGGCGGCCTGGTACATATTATGCTGCCTGATAGTAAGGAAATCAGAAATAATGTCAACAGACCCAAATTTGCCGATACAGGAATAGAAGATCTGGTAGATGCGATCGTAAAAAAAGGCGGACACAGGAACAGATTAGTTGCTAAGATAGCAGGCGGAGCCCAGATGTTCTCGATTAATAGTAATAATGACGCTATTCGTGTAGGCGAGAGAAATGCTCTTGCAAGTAAAAAGAAATTAAGCGAAATGAAAATACCGCTGCTTGCAGAGGATACAGGAAAGAATTATGGCAGAACTGTTATCTTTTATCCTAAAACAGGAGATTATGTGATTCGTTCTGTAGGAAAGCCGGAGAAAACAATATGATCAGAAAAAAATTGTTTGCTCCCTTCTTAATGCTTTTATCAGGGGCAATAACCGCTATTGTAATGTTTATAAAGGATTATGGTACCACACCGCTTCTGGTAACAGTGCTCTGTGTAATGATATTTTTTTATCTGGTTGGTGCTGTTATCCAAAAGATGATCATTTCTTATGTGGATCTGCTTATTGAAGAAGAGCAAAAAAAAGAAGCGGAAAGCGAGGAAGAAGCAATAGAAGAGGAAGACTCTGTTTCAGATAAGGACGGTGCAGAAGTTTAGGAGAAAGTATAGTGATATGATTGCAGAGCAATCAACCTGGAGGGTATGATGGACGAAGCAGGTAAAATGAAGCTTTGGGATGAGTATGCAAGAACCAAATCGCCTGAACTCAGGGAGAAGATCATACTTGAGTATGCTCCGCTGGTGAAGCTGGTAGCAGGAAGACTCAGTATGTATTTGGGGTATAACGTTGAATATGATGACCTGGTAGGATATGGTGTATTTGGTTTGATCGATGCCATCGACAAATATGACAATTTGAAAGCTGTCAAATTTGAAACTTATGCCAGTCTCAGAATCAGGGGCGCCATCCTGGATCAGATCCGTAAGATGGACTGGATTCCTCGTACCATCAGGCAGAAGCAGAAGCGTATCGAGGTATCGATAAAGGAGATCGAGGCAGAAACAGGGCGTGCTGCTACAGATGAAGAGATAGCAAAGAAGCTGGGTATCAGTGATGATGAATATGCAGCATGGCAGTCACAGATGAAGATCACGGGTATTGTATCTCTGGATGAATTCATGGAATCAGGAAGTGAGGTTCAGGCAGGACAGAGTACACAGCGGAGATTTGAAGAACCGGAAGAAGTAATTGAAAAAAGTGAATTGAAAAAGGTCTTAAGTGAGGCACTTGAGCTTTTGACTGAAAAAGAGAAGAAAGTCATTCTTCTGTATTATTATGAAGATCTGACTTTAAAGGAAATCAGTAATGTACTTGAGGTTTCTGAATCCAGGATATCTCAGCTGCATACCAGGGCGTTGCAAAAATTAAAGACAAAAATGGGAAATTATATGGGATTCTTTTCTGTATGATTATAGCGGGTTAACAATATGAAAAATGGTTACTTTCAGCTAGTTTGCAGTTCTATGGGAACTGCTCTTAAGATATTTGCACCCAAAGACGGAGGTGCAAACGTTTTTATAAGAGATATTATGGATTATCTGAATCACCATATAATCACATTTGATTCAGCAGAATTAAATAAAGGATTACAGGATGCCAGAATTTCGGGAATGGACGAATACTCATTTCCCATAAACCGGGATAATATTCCGGAAATACGGGAAAGCTATAGATTATCTGTCACTCCCAATAAAATGACAGCGATCGTAAGGTTCTATCCTCCTTCATCAAAGGGAGGAAGAATGAGTGCGGAAGAATTACTGAATGATCTGGCACTTAAAAAAATAACCACCGGAATAAGAAAAGAAGAGATACAGAAATTTTTAGAATCACCCGATTATTGCACGGATTTTGTGGCAGCCCAGGGTAAATTACCGCGTATTGGAAAAGATGCCAGAATTGAATATTATTTTGAAACAAATCTGAAGGCAAAACCCACACTGAATGATGACGGAACTGTGGATTTTTTCCATCTGAATACGATCGCTCACTGCAATAAGGGAGATGTGCTTGCAAGACTGTTCCCTGAAGATCCTGGGGATCCCGGATTATCCGTTTATGGGGAAAAGGTCAAACCAAGAGAGGTCAAAAAAGAAGTCTTAAAATTCGGAAAAAATATTTCTCTTTCGAATGATAATCAAATCCTTACCGCAGATGTGGATGGACACGTTACCTTAGTTGAGGGTAAGGTTTTTGTTTCTAATATTCTGGAAGTGGAAAATGTTGACAGTTCCACTGGAAACATTGATTATGACGGCAGCGTGCTGGTCAACGGCAATGTCTGTACTAATTTTGAAGTAAGGGCTAAAGGTAATATTGAAGTGAAAGGCGTGGTAGAGGGCGCTTTTGTGGAGTCCGGCGGAGATATTATCATTACCAGAGGCGTGAATGGAACATCCAAAGGATCTATACAGGCAAAAGGTAATATTGTTGCTAAATTTATTGAGAATGCAAATATTACTGCCGGAGGATATATTGAAACAGAAGCAATTCTTCATAGTGACATTTATGCAGGAACAGAAATTATTGTCACCGGTAAAAAGGGATTCATTACCGGAGGAAAAGTTTCCGCGCGAAATCTTCTTCAGGTAAAAACACTGGGATCGTCCATGGGAGCCGCTACTATAGCAGAGGTTGGCGTGGATCCGGGACTGAAGGCGAGAATGCAGCAGATGCAGAGGAAGATTGCCGAAAGTAATAAAGCCATCGTTGAGATTTATCCGATTCTTTCATCTATGACCAAAAAGCTGGTTCAAGGTGAAAAGTTAAGGCCGGAGCAGGTTAAAACTCTTCGGGAATTGATGCAGAGAGAAGAAGAGTATAAACAAAAAATAGAAGAAGATACAAAAGCTTATAAAGTTCTTCAGAAAATGATGGATGAAAGTATTATGTCCAGCATAGAGGTTAAAGGAACGGTATATCCCGGGACTAAGATCTGCATTTCAGATGCGTCAATGGTAGTCAAGACTGCTATGTCTTATTGTAAATTTGTAAAGGAGCAGGGAGAAGTAACAATGATGCCCCTGTGATCGGCAGTAAAGGAGTATGATATGGCAATCAGTCGTGTGGAGATTCAGGGTCAGTTTACAAGAGCCCAGGATTTTACAACAATTAAACATAATGAAGATAATAAAGGAATGGTAGATCAGACTAATTATCAGAAGAAGTTTGAGCAGAATGTTGAAGTTAAGTTGCGTCAGGTCCGCCAGGGAGATCAGGCCGAAAATGAGGGCAGGCGTTTTGATGCCAAGGATAAGGGCAATGGAGTTTATTACGGCGACGGCGGTAAAAAAAGAAAGAAGCAGGAAAAGGAAAACAGTGACAGAGTCGTAGTAAAAGGACAGAGCGGCTTTGACATGAAAATCTAGAATTTTACAGGTGAAGATATGGGTGTAACAGAATTAATACTGCTTATTTTCGGCGGAGTGGTATTTACGGTCAGTTTTTTTCTCCCTTCAGGGCGGAAAGAAGATTCGGATGATGCAGGTCAGATTACGGAAGAGCAGATCAAAGATATAATCGACAGAGAGCTTGCAGAGGCTAAAACACAGATCAGTGATATTGTAGATGAAACCATCAATTATTCCATGGAAAAAACGGAGCGTTCTATGGAACGTCTTTCTAACGAAAAAATAATGGCTGTAAATGAATATTCTGATTCGGTTTTAGAGCAGATCAACAGAAATCATAATGAAGCGGTTTTTTTGTATGATATGCTTAATGATAAACATGAGAATCTGAAAAATACTGTCAGTGAAGCAGTTAAGACTGCAACGGAAGTAAAACAGGCCGTAAAAGATGCTGAAGTTACTGCCAGGGAAGCAAAAGAACAGGCTTTAGAAGTAAAGCAAAAAATAGATGAAACAGTAAAGGCCAAGGCGGAAGCTAAGGAATTTACGCCTATTATGCCCGAAAAAATTGAATTGGCCAATGAATCTGAAAAAACATTTAAGGATCAGGAAAAAACGCAGGTAAAGATAGTTTCGGAGCATAAGACGGAAAGCGCTGAAAATGCCGAAGAAAATAAAAAAGGCAGCAAGGCAGGATCAGGAAGGAAAGAATCCGATAAGACTGACGGTAAAAACAATAATGAAAGAATCCTGGAGCTGCATGAAGCAGGTAAATCCAATATAGCCATCGCCAAAGAACTGGGGCTTGGTATCGGAGAAGTGAAGCTTGTAATTGATCTGTTTGAAGGAATATAAAGAGTACGGAGTAAGTTAATGAAGTTGAAATACTATCTGAGGGGGCTGGGAATAGGAATCATAGTCACCGCAGTGATCATGGGAATTGTATCGGGAAAAAAGACGTTAAGCGATAGAGAGATTAAAGAACGCGCTGCAGCGCTTGGCATGGTGGAAGGGACAGAGCCGGGAAATTCCCTGGCAGATCTGGCTGCTGTGGCTGTACAGGATCCGACTGAAACACCGGAGGAAACGCCTACCCCGGAACCCGAAACATCAGCAGAGCCGGAAGAGACACCGGTGCCGATACCTGAAACATCAGCAGAGCCGGAAGAAACGCCGGCGCCGATACCAGAGTCTTCCGCAGAACCGACAAAAGCGCCCACTCCGGAGCCTGAAACATCAGCAGAACCGACAGAAACGCCGACTCCGGAACCTGAATCATCTGCAGAAGAAGTAACTATCGTTGTGAGGTCAGGAGAAAGTTCCTATACCATATGCAAGAAGCTGGAACAGGCAGGACTGATAACCTCCGCATCCGATTTTGATACCTATCTTTATTTAAATGGATATGACAGGAAACTGCGGGCAGGCAGTTTTGTAATACCGGCAGATGCAAGCCAGGAGTCCATTGCGGACATACTGACAAGCGGTCAATAAATGAATCGGAAATGAAGACTGAAAAACGATGAAAACCCCTTGCGTAAGGGGTTTTTTTATGTTAAACTCTTAATGTTGTGACTATAAATCACGTGTGTCCATTTTCTGTCGGTGCCCTTAACGCGGGGTGGCAGGTGAATGAAGGATACGCGGAAGCAAAACCAAATGGAGGTAAAGACATGAGCGTTATTTCAATGAAACAGTTATTAGAAGCAGGTGTTCATTTTGGACATCAGACCAGAAGATGGAACCCTAAGATGGCTCCCTACATTTTCACAGAGAGAAACGGAATCCACATCATTGATCTGCAGAAGTCCGTAGGCAAGGTTGATGAAGCTTACAGAGCTGTATTTGAGATCGCATCACAGGGAGGAACCATTCTTTTTGTAGGAACCAAGAAGCAGGCTCAGGATGCTGTTAAGACAGAAGCAGAGCGCTGCGGTATGTATTATGTAAACGAGAGATGGTTAGGCGGTATGCTTACCAACTTTAAGACCATCCAGAGCAGAATTGAAAGATTAAAAGCCATCGAGACTATGTCAGAAGACGGTACTTTTGATGTTCTTCCCAAGAAGGAAGTTATTGCTCTTAAAAAGGAATGGGAAAAATTGGAAAAGAACCTTGGCGGTATCAAGACTATGACCAGAATTCCTGATGCAATCTTTGTAGTAGATCCCAAGAAGGAAAGAATCTGTGTTCAGGAAGCTCATACACTCGGAATCACTCTGATCGGTATCGGCGATACAAACTGTGATCCTGAAGAATTGGACTATATCATTCCCGGTAATGATGACGCTATCAGAGCTGTAAAACTGATCGTTGCTAAAATGGCAGATGCTGTTATTGAAGCTAATCAGGGAGAAGAATCTGTTACAACTGAAATGGCAGAAGCAGCAGCTGAAACTGAAGCTACAGATATTGAAGAAATTGCAGAAGCTGAACAGGAATAGTTTGATTAAGAAAGGAATATGATAAAATGGCAAATATTACAGCAGCAATGGTAAAAGAATTAAGAGAAATGACCGGCGCAGGAATGATGGATTGTAAAAAGGCCCTTGGCGAGACAGACGGCGATATGGATGCAGCTGTTGAGTTCCTTAGAAAGAACGGACAGGCTAAAGCAGAGAAGAAGGCCGGAAGAATTGCAGCAGAAGGTCTTTGCTGTGTAGCGCTTAAAGATGATAAGACTGCAGCAGTAGTTGAAGTGAATTCAGAAACAGATTTCGTTGCCAAGAACGAAGAGTTCCAGAAGTTTGTAGCAGCTGTTGCCAATCAGGCAGTTAATTCTGATGCAGCTGATATGGATGCTTTCCTTGCAGAAAGCTGGAATCAGGATGCGGCTAAGACAGTTAAGGAAGCTTTGGTAGATAAGATCGCAGTTATCGGAGAGAATTTAAATATCAGAAGATTTGAAAAAGTAACAGCCGAAGACGGATGTGTTGTTTCTTATGTACATGGCGGCGGCAGGATCGGCGTAATTGTAGAAGCAGCAACAGATGTTGTAAATGATGCGATAAAAGAAGCTTTGACCAATCTTGCAATGCAGGTTGCAGCACTTTCACCTAAGTATGTATCCACAGCCGATGTTTCTGAAGAATACAAGGCTCATGAGAAGGAAATTCTCCTTGCTCAGATCGCAAATGATCCTAAGATGGCAGGTAAGCCTGAAAAGGTTATTGAAGGTGCAGTAGCAGGACGTCTCAATAAAGAATTAAAAGAGGTCTGCCTTCTGGAGCAGGTATATGTTAAGGCAGAAGACGGCAAGCAGACAGTAGCCCAGTATGTTGCACAGGTTGCTAAAGAAAACGGTGCTAATATTACGATCAAGAGCTTCGTTCGTTACGAAACAGGCGAAGGACTTGAGAAGAAGGTAGACGACTTCGCTGCAGAAGTTGCTGCCCAGGCAGGTCTGTAAGATATTTTCAAATAAGTTATGGCAGCAGTTATAAGAGAGATCTTATAGCTGCTGTTTTTCTATTATTCATGACAATAGGATCCTGATAAAATAACTCTTTAAAAGAATGAAAGATTATGCTACAATATATTCAAACCGTGTTGAAGGAGCGGATGCTGATGGGGGAAACAGACACCCGCCGAAAAAGAATCAATCATTTAAAAAGAGTAATATTGTGGGGAGCAGCCGCAGGAATTGTACTTCTGACAATAGCATGTGTTATCTTGGGCATAAAGGTAGCTGTACTTACAAAAAATGTGGATGAACTCCAGATACAGCTGGAAGCAGAGGAAAGCAGAGTCCTTGAGTCGGGCGGAGTATATACCACTTCATATGTTGAGGAGTCTCCCAGAGAATCGGGAAGTGAAATACTATCAAAGGAAACAGAAGGATCTGAGGAAACAGAACTTCCTAAAAAGGTCTACCTTACCTTTGATGACGGACCCAGCAGCAGTACAAACGCTATTCTGGATATCTTAAAGGCATATGACGTAAAGGCAACTTTTTTTGTAGTCGGGAAAACGGATGAGGCCTCTAAGGCGGCCTATAAGAGGATCGTAGCAGAAGGGCATACACTGGGCATGCATTCATATAGTCACAAGTACCATGAAGTATATCAGTCAGAGGAAAGCTTTATCACTGATTTATCACAGCTGCAGGAATATCTGTATGATGAGACCGGAGTATGGTCCAGATATTATCGGTTTCCGGGCGGAAGTTCCAATAAAGTAAGCAGTGTGGATATGCAGGATCTGATATCCTGGGTAAACGAAAACGGTATTACTTATTATGACTGGAATATAGAGTCGGGAGATGCGGTCAGCGATCATCTTTCCAAAGAAGCAATCGTGAATAACTGCTTGAAAAATTTTGACAAGCAGTCGGAAGTAATGATACTGATGCATGATGCAGCAGACAAGAAGACTACAGTGGAAGCATTGCCGGAGATTATTACGCAGATAAGACTAAGGGGAGATGCATATTTTCTCCCTATTACAGATGAAACCGAGCCGATACAGCATGTTAAGGCACGGCAGGAGCCAGGTAATTAAAATATAAATATACAATGATATGAATGGAGGACTTTGAAATGGGATTCTTTTCAGATTTAAAGGATGATTTATCACAGGCAGTTAATGAATTAATGCCGGAAGAGGAACTGGAAGCAGCAGANTTGGAGGAGCTGAATNCAGAAAATATGGAAATGNCTAAAAGAGGCTCTTTTCCGGAAAAGACNGAGACCGTAAATGGTTTTGAAGCAGATCTGGGCGCAATGCTGGATAAGGTGGAAGAAATGGAAATGGAAAAAGAAATTGTACCTGAAGNGGTAAAGGAAGNNCCCGCGCCGGCTCCGGTAGTTCCGGAAAAGAAAGNGGAAGCTCCCGCACCGGCTGTTTCTTCTGTTCCGGGCAAGCGGCCGATCGATGAGGTATCCGTATTAACGGAAAGCATGATCATTAACGGTAATATAGCCACAGAAGGTGCGCTTGAAGTGCGGGGCAGCATTGTAGGTAATGTGGAAGCTCTCGGTAAACTGAATATTACCGGCGCCATTCAGGGTAATTCCCAGGCAGCTGAAATATATGCAGAAGGAGCAAGGATCACCGGCGAGCTTCGCAGTGAAGGCAGTGTTAAGGTAGGACAGAGTACAGTCATTCTCGGTAATATTTTTGCTACCAGCGCAGTGATNGCAGGAGCAGTTAAGGGAGATATTGATGTAAGAGGTCCCGTTATTCTGGATTCTTCCGCTATTGTAATGGGCGATATCAAATCCAAGGCAGTACAGATCAATAACGGTGCAGTCATCGAAGGTATGTGCTCACAGTGCTATGCTGAAGTTAATCCTACTTCATTCTTTGAAGAGCTTAAAAAAATGAAATAGAAAGGCGCTGATATGCAGAGAATATTACTGAAATTAAGCGGAGAAGCCCTTGCAGGAGAAAAGAAAACAGGNTTTGATGAAGAAACTGTAAGAGGCGTGGCGCTGCAGGTAAAACAGCTTGTGGACAGCGGGACTCAGGTGGGTATCGTCACCGGAGGCGGCAATTTCTGGCGGGGACGTACCAGCGAGAATATAGACAGGACCAAGGCAGATCAGATCGGTATGCTGGCAACAGTCATGAATTGCATCTATGTTTCNGAAGTGTTCAGAAGCGTAGGNATGAAGACAGCNGTATTGACGCCGTTTGAGTGCGGTTCTTTTACCGAACTTTTTTCCAAGGATCGTGCCAATGAATATTTGAATANCGGTATGGTCGTATTTTTTGCAGGAGGCANAGGACATCCTTATTTTTCAACGGATACCGGCGTGGTACTGNGGGCAGTTGAGGTGGAGGCAGAAGTGATCCTGCTTGCCAAATCCATTGACGGCGTATATGACTCCGATCCCAAGATCAANCCGGATGCCAGAAAATACGATGAAGTCACNATTGACGAAGTGATAGCAAAGAATCTNCAGGTAGTGGATATGACNGCCTCCATTCTGGCNAGNGANAATAANATGCCNATGTGGGTATTCGGACTTAATGAAGAAAACAGTATTGTAAATACAGTTAACGGNAGGTTCANCGGAACCAGNGTCACGGTNTGACGGATATNGCAAAACGCAGAATTGTANAGGAAGGGNTGGATAAAGGTATGAATGAAAGATTAAAAGTATATGAAGAGAAGATGCAGAAAACTTATGAGCATCTGCAAAGNGACTATCAGGGAATCAGGGCAGGACGTGCCAATCCTCATGTGCTTGATAAGCTGAGAGTTGATTATTACGGAACGCCTACNCCCATTCAGCAGGTAGGTAATGTTACCATTCCCGAGGCCAGAATGATTCAGATCGCGCCATGGGAAAANTCCCTGATCAAAAGTATNGAAAAGGCAATTCTTGCNTCCGATATCGGAATCACACCTTCAAANGACGGTTCTGTGATCCGTCTGGTATTTCCGGAACTGACNGAGGAACGCAGAAAGGANCTGGTAAAGGACGTTAAGAAAAAGGCAGAAGAATGTAAGGTAGCTGTAAGAAATATCAGAAGAGACGGCAATGATGCTTTTAAAAAGATTGCCAAGGAAATATCAGAAGATGAAGTAAAACAGTTAGAGGATGAACTTCAGAAAGTAACAGACAGGTATATCAAGGATGTGGATAAGCTGATGGAGGAGAAATCCAAGGAGATCCTTACAGTTTAGAAATTATGAAAAATGGGGGCAGGCGATTTTCCTAATCGTAGTGCCCCTTGTCTTCTGTATAGTGGAGGAGAATTTAAAATGACGAGGGCAGACGGACTTAAAATGCCAAATCATGTGGCAATCATTCTGGACGGCAACGGAAGATGGGCAAAAAGCAAAGGAATGCCCAGAAATTACGGGCATGTGCAGGGGGCCAAAACAGTAGAGGTCATCTGTGAAGAAGCTTATAAAATGGGGATACAGTATCTGACGGTAT
Source organism: Lachnospiraceae bacterium (assembly GCA_014803415.1). Taxonomy (GTDB): domain Bacteria; phylum Bacillota; class Clostridia; order Lachnospirales; family Lachnospiraceae; genus Suilimivivens. The sequence continues at coordinate 14,332 of JAAVBZ010000001.1, read as the reverse complement.
ATGCTTTCAGTACCGAAAACTGGAACAGACCGAAGGAAGAAGTGGATGCATTGATGAAGCTTCTGAGGAATTATATGAAGACATGTCTGACTACGGCCAAAAAGAACAGGATGTGCGTACGTGTTATCGGAGACAAGACAGGACTTGATGAGGATATCAGAAACAGGATTGCAGAGCTGGAAGAAGCCACTAAGGATAATGACGGACTGCATTTCCAGATCGCTTTAAACTATGGCGGCAGGGATGAAATTGTCCGTGCAGTCAGGAAAATAGTCAGTGAAGTAAGAGAAGGAAGTATTTCTGAAGAGGATATTACGCAGCAGCTTTTGTCGGATCACCTGGATACAGGCGGACTTCCGGAGCCGGATCTTCTGATCAGGACCTGCAATGAGCAGAGGATATCCAATTTTCTGTTATGGCAGCTGGCTTATACGGAATTTTATTTTACGCCTTTAGCATGGCCCGATTTTACAAAAGAAGAATTGGTCAAAGCTGTAGAAGCATATAATCATAGAGAAAGAAGATACGGCCGTATTTAAGGAGGAGAGATCATGTTCAGGACACGACTGATAAGCAGTATAGTGCTTGTGATAGCCGCACTTTTTTTTATCCTGAAGGGCGGATACCTACTGGCAGCTATGCTTTTATTCCTTTCACTTGTAGGATACAGGGAGCTTATGAAAGCATGTAAACTCTCTTCGGGAAGCGGCAGATTCAGTTCCCTTGAAATAGCCGGATATGCGGGAATTGCGGCATATTATCTTCTGATGTTCTTCACTGCGGAAAGACTTTATCTGTTCCTTGCAGTCATTATGATATTGGCAGTATTTATGTTTCTTTATGTATTTACTTTTCCAAAATACCGGGCCGAACAGATCATGTGTGCATTTTTTAATGTAATTTACGCGCCTGTGATGTTGTCCTGTATCTATTTGGTCAGAAGCCTGCCTTACGGGGTCTATTCCGTATGGATGATCTTTATCAGTTCCTGGATCTGCGATACTTGTGCTTACGCGGTGGGAATGCTGATCGGCAGGCACAAAATGGTTCCTAAATTAAGTCCTAAAAAATCGATAGAAGGGGCTGTCGGCGGGATAGTGGGATCCGCTATCGTAGGCGCTCTGTACGGATATTTCATTGTGGAACCTGTCATAGCAGAACAAAATGTAACATGGGCGTTTGTGGTGATCAGCGCTGTGGGGGCAGTGATTTCCCAAATTGGGGATCTGGCGGCGTCAGCCATCAAGAGAAACCACGAGATCAAGGATTACGGAAAGCTGATTCCGGGCCATGGCGGCGTTATGGATCGTTTTGACAGCGTTATCTTTACGGCGCCTATGATCTATTTACTGGTTCTTATTTTGATCCATGGCTGATATAGGAAAAGGACAGCGGCAAAAGAGGAATTTTTATATGAAAAAAATAGGTATTTTAGGATCTACCGGTTCCATAGGAACCCAGACACTTGAAATAGTCAGGAGCAACAGTGATCTGCAGGTAACAGCTCTTGCAGCCGGCAGCAATGTATCTTTGATGGAAAAGCAGATCAGAGAATTTAAGCCGGCGCTGGCCGTTATGTGGAGTGAAGATGCGGCAGAAGATTTAAAGAGCAGAGTGGCGGATCTGGGCATTAAGGTGCTTTCCGGTATGGAAGGACTTCTTGAACTGGCCGTTTTAGAGGAAATGGAAGTTTTAGTTACGGCAATTGTGGGCATGATAGGAATAAGACCTACCATAGCGGCTATAGAAGCAGGTAAGACGATTGCCCTTGCAAATAAAGAGACTCTGGTTACGGCAGGACATATCATCATGCCGCTGGCAGCCCAAAAAAAGGTTTCTATTTTGCCGGTAGACAGTGAGCACAGTGCGATCTTCCAATCCATGAACGGAGAAAATAAGAAAAGAGTAAGCAAAATACTTCTAACAGCATCGGGAGGACCCTTCAGGGGCAGGAAGCGGGAAGAACTTTTGAATATCAGGGCAGAGGATGCCTTAAAGCATCCCAACTGGTCCATGGGAAGAAAGATCACAGTAGATTCTTCCACTCTTGTTAATAAAGGGTTGGAAGTAATCGAAGCCAAATGGCTGTTTGGTGTGGAACCTGAACATATTCAGGTGGTAGTGCAGCCTCAAAGCATTATTCATTCCATGGTAGAGTATGAGGATGGAGCAGTTATGGCGCAGCTCGGAACGCCGGATATGAAGCTTCCTATCCAGTATGCCCTTTTCTATCCTGACAGAAGACCTATGGAAGGGAAAAGGATCGATTTTTATGAATTGGCTTCCATCACTTTTGAAAGACCGGACACGGATACATTTAAGGGACTTGCCATGGCTTATGATGCGATCAGAACAGGTGGCAGCATGCCGACTGTATTCAATGCGGCCAATGAAAAGGCAGTCAGTCTGTTTCTTAATAATGAGATCAGGTTCCTGGAGATTTATGATCTGATTCAGGGAGCTATGGAAAATCATCAAGTGACAGACAATCCATCCGTAGACCGGATTCTGGAAGCGGAAGCAGAAGCTTACGAGTATATAGACAGCCACAGGAGGACTTAAATTGGCAGTATCGATTATTTTATTCATTATTATATTTTGCGTGATCGTTGTTTCTCACGAATTCGGGCATTTTTTGCTTGCTAAGAAAAACGGGATCCGTGTGGTGGAGTTTTTTATCGGAATGGGACCCTCCTTATTTTCTTTTACAAAAGGAGATACCAAGTATTCTTTAAAGCTCCTTCCCATCGGAGGTGCCTGTATATTTGAGGGGGAAGACGGTTTAGAGAAAGAAAAAGGAGAACTGTCAGAGGGAGCATTCCCCAATGCTCCTGTATGGGCAAGGATCGCTACGGTCTTTGCCGGGCCCTTGTTCAATTTCATAACAGCGTACTTGATGGCAGTCATAATCGTGTGGGCATGCGGAGTTGTGCTTCCCGTGGTACAGAATGTAACAGACGGCGGAGCAGCCCAGGCGGCAGGCCTTCAGGAGGGAGATATTATCTGTGAAATGAACGGTAAGAAGATCCACATCCAGGATCAGGTCAGTTTTTATTCTATGACAAACAGAGGAGAGACCTTTGACATTGTCTACCTTCGTGGCGGCGAAAAGCAAAGAGTAACGCTGCAGCCCACTTACAGTGAGGAGGAAGGCAGATATTATATTGGGATCGCAGGCGGGGAATTCCTGGACTGCAGCATACCTCAGACCTTTCAATATGCCTTTTACGCTATGGAGTATTCGGTGCAGTCTACTTTTAAGACACTTTCCATGCTGGTTAAAGGACAGCTTAGCAGAAATGACGTTTCGGGACCTGTGGGAATCGTGAAGATAGTGGATGAAACATATGATGTTGCCAAAGATTACGGAGCATCCAGTGTGATCTTATCCATGATCAATATAGCGCTGATACTTTCCGTGAACCTTGGTATTATTAATCTGCTGCCCCTGCCGGCTCTGGATGGAGGACGTTTGGTATTTTTGCTGATAGAGGCGATCCGGGGCAAACCCATCCCGCCGGAAAAGGAAGGAATGGTGCATTTAGGCGGAATGATGGCTCTGATGGTGCTGATGGTACTTGTTCTCTTTAACGATATAACAAAATTTTTCTAATCGATATTACGAAAATCAAAAAGAATCCTGTACAAAATTACTGAAAATGAACTTTTGGTAATTTTGTATAATGGATTCTTTTTTAGTTTTATTCTATACTGGATATCACCAGATCAGATTTGTAATCTTATAGATTTGTAATCTATTGTTCGCAGTGATTCACTGAAAGTTTCAAAATATTAAATGAAAAGATATCATTCAGCAGTAAGGGAGGGGTTTTTTGAAGATTATTTCCGGCAGTTACTGGAATCAGGGAAAAAGAAGCGGTAATCAGGATTCGCTTATGATAGAACAGGTGTATACAAGGAAAGGCAGAGTGCTTCTTACAGCTGTCAGCGACGGTATCGGAGGACTTGCAGAGGGAGAGACGGCAAGCGGATTTATACTGGAAAAGCTTTTGCAGAATTTTTATGAGCAGATACTTCCGTTGACAGGCAGGGGAAAAGGAAAGAAAGTATTGGAACGAAGCCTGATGCGCTGTCTTTTTGATACCAATCAAATGTTGAAGAAATATGCGGAAAACAAGAAGATAGCACTGGGAGCCACTGTTTCCGTGCTGCTTATTTTCAGGAAAAACTTCGTAGCGGTTCATCTGGGTGACAGCAGAATTTATCAGATCTATGGAAATCATAAGATAGAGCAGATCACCAGGGATCATTCGGCAGGAAAGAATCTACTTACAAAATGTATCGGAAGCTTTCCTTATCAGAGTCCGCAGATCATCAGGGGCAGGATCAGAGGCAGAGAAGGATTTCTTTTGTGTTCCGACGGATTTTATCACTATTTGAATAAGGAAGTGTTAGCAGAGCTGCTACATCCAAAGGAGATTTCCTGTGAGGAACAGATAGAAAAAAGGCTTAAGGAACTGGCAGAGTATGGACTTAAAAAGGGTGAGCAGGATAATATGTCGGCGCTATATGTACGGTGCGGCAGGCAGAAGGGGTAAAAGTGAAAGGATATGAAGCAGATATTATGTAATAAATATGAAGTATTAAAGACAATTGCAGAGGGCGGCATGGGAGTTGTTTATCTGGTGAAGGATCTTCACCTGAACAAGCTGGCGGCTGTAAAGGCATGTAAAAATCCCGGGGATGAGAAAAGCACATTTGATGAAATGGAGATCTTAAAAAAACTGTCCCATACGGCGCTTCCGGGAATCATTGATTTTTTTGAAGAAGGGGAGCGGATTTTTCTGGTAATGGAATATGTGGATGGCATTACCTTAGAGCAGTATCTGAGAAAATTCGGCAGGGCAGAGGTATCTCTTGCAGTAAAATGGGCGCTGGAACTGACGGAAGTGCTGCAGTATCTGCATACTCAAAATCCCCCTGTGATCTACAGGGATCTGAAACCTTCCAATATTATGATCCGGCCCGACGGAAGCATTAAGCTGATCGATTTCGGAGCGGCTTTTTCAGGAAAACAGGAGCTGGAAGGCGACGGTATGATAGCGGGCACGCCGGGGTATGCCGCCCCCGAACAGTGGAGAGATGGCAGAGCAGGAAAAACAAGCGATATCTACGCGCTGGGTGCAGTACTCCATGAAATGCTGACAGGAATCAGCCCCAGGAGCTTTTTTCAGGATAAGCGTCCTGTCAGAGAATATGACAAGAGTATTTCCAGAGAACTGGAAAAGATCATTATTATCTGTACCAAAAAAAGGCCGGGAGAGCGTTATCAGTCTATGGAGGATCTGCGGAGGGCGTTATGCGGATGCGGACGGAAGGGAAAAGTGAATGAACTGTTGTTTCGAATTAGAAACGGTGTGGGAGCCTTGCTGTTTCTTTTAGCAGGTGCCAGATTATTTCTTCCCTTCTTACGGGGAGTAGACGCCCTGGAATTTCCTTTTCCCTATTTAAGTAAGCCGCTGCTGTTATTGGGAGCTGCTGTTTTGTACAGGATGCTTTTCTTAAGAACAGCAGATGCAAAATATCTGGTAAAAAAGCAGGAAAAAAGTGTTTTTCTCACAGAAAAGAAAGTATCGGGAATTTATATATCGGGGATACTGGCCGTGCTTATCATGAGCTTGTTTCTTCAGGGAAAGTATTGTACATATGTTAATGCTAAGGAGAAAGAAACCGGTCTGTGGGTAGAAATGAGGGATGAAAAGAACCGTAAACTCCTTTTAAAGGAAGGGGCTGTCCTTTCTGTAAATGATAAGGTCAGACTGGAAATTCCGGCAGACAGAATACCGGAGGAAAAAATAGCATTACAGCTGGTGGCAACGGGCGAAGCAGGTGAAGTTTATGAAAGCCGGATCTTTTTGCTGGAAAGGAATATCGAGGAATGATATAATAACTGCAGGAGAAAAACAAGCGCCGCAAAGCGGCATTTGTTTTTCTGCAGTTATTAACGAACAAACGTCCGATGAAATCGGACAGGGAGCGCCGCAGGCGCGTGTTTGTGAGTGTAAACGACGCAGGCAGGAGAAAAACAAGCGCCGCAAAGCGGCATTTGTTTTTCTGCAGTTATTAACGAACAAACGTCCGATGAAATCGGACAAAGAGCGCTGCAAGCGCGGGTTTGTGAGTGTAAACGACGCAGCAGGAGGAAAGTTATGACAAGAGAGCAGACAAAAGTAATCAAAATCGGAGACAGAGTGATCGGCGGGGGCAATCCTGTTCTGATCCAGTCCATGACAAATACAAGAACCGAAGATGTGGCGGCAACGGTGGCGCAGATCAGGAAGCTTGAGGAAGCAGGCTGTGAGATCATCCGTTGTACGGTTCCCAGCCTGGAGGCTGCCAAGGCCATTAAAGAAATCAAAAAGCAGATCAACATTCCGCTTGTGGCGGATATCCATTTTGATTACAAGATGGCTATTGCGGCTATGGAGAACGGGGCGGACAAAATCAGGATCAATCCCGGGAACATTGGCGGGAAGGACAAGGTGGAAGCGGTGGTTAAGTCTGCCAAAGAAAGAAATATTCCGATCCGTGTAGGCGTGAACAGCGGTTCTCTCGAAAAGGAACTGGTGGAAAAGTACCATGGTGTAACAGCAGAGGGAATTGTGGAAAGCGCACTGGACAAAGTACATATGATAGAAGAATTCGACTATCAGAATATGGTAATCAGTATTAAATCCTCTGATGTAATGATGTGTGTCAAGGCTCATGAGATTCTGGCGGCCCAGACCGATTATCCGCTTCATGTGGGAATTACGGAGTCGGGAACGCTGATCAGCGGCAATATTAAGTCCTCCATCGGGCTGGCGCTGATCTTAAATCAGGGGATCGGGGATACTATCCGGGTTTCTCTCACAGGAGATCCTGTGGAGGAGATTAAATCGGCTAAGCTGATCCTGCGCACACTGGGACTTAGAAAGGGAGGCATCGAGGTGGTATCCTGTCCCACCTGTGGAAGAACCAAGATCGATCTGATCGGACTGGCCAATCAGGTGGAAACACTGGCAGCAGGTTATCCTCTTAACATTAAGGTGGCAGTTATGGGATGTGCGGTAAACGGACCGGGAGAAGCCAAAGAAGCAGATATCGGAATTGCGGGCGGTATAGGAGAAGGACTTCTCATTAAAAAGGGTGAGATCATAAAGAAGGTTCCTGAAAGCGAATTGCTTGCAGTATTAAAAGATGAATTAGATCATTGGCCCAACGCCTGAAAAAGAAATAAAGGATAAGAGATCATGGCAAAGTTGTTTTTTGAGGTGTTTCCAAATTTAAAGCTGGATAAGAAAAATCAGGATCTGTTTGAACAGGTAACCATAGAGAAAGTNTCTGCCACAAAGAGCAGGGAATTGATCCGTGTTACCTTTTTCAGCGATCATCTGATCCGGAAGGAGAATGTCCTGAAGGTAGAGGAACAGATCAAAAAACAGTTCTTTGATAAGCACAGTGTCAGAGTAAAGCTATATGAAANGTTCAANCTTTCCGGTCAGTATACGCCGGAAAAGCTGATGGATGTNTATAAAGACAGTATACTTTTAGAACTGCGTAATTACAGTCCTGTGGAATATAACGTTTTTAAGGGAGCAGATATTGNCTATCCTTCAGAGCAGGAAATGGAACTGACGNTNGAAGATACGGTNCTTGCAAAGAGCAAAGCAGATGAGCTTGTCAGGATCCTGGAAAAGATTCTGAATGAAAGATGCGGATTTCATGTGAGGATCGCTGTCAGTTATAAAGAGAAGAAGACAGGAAAGTATAAAGAAGATGATGACCTTAAGATCGCCAGACAGGTAGCAGAAATTATTGCCAGAGCTAAGGGAGCTTCGGGCAGTATGGAAGATAGGGAAGAGGCAGCAGACCTTAAGAGCGCCGGACAGCCCGAAATTGCTGCAAAGGCGGAAGGAAGCGGAAAGGCGGAAGGCAAAGTACCGGAAAAGACAAAGACCGAAGGCAAAGCAGCGGGATGGACAAAAGCAGGAGGTAATACAGCCGGCAAAGGAAGAGGCGACTTTAAAAAAGGTGAATTTAATCGTTCCGTAAAGCGTTCCGATAACCCTGATGTGCTCTATGGCAGAGATTTTGAAGAAGAGGCGATTCCCATTGAGGAAATTATCGGTGAGATCGGGGAAGTAGTGGTCAGAGGCAAGATCATTCAGTTTGACAGCAGGGAGATCAAAAACGAAAAGACGATCCTGATGTTTGACATTACGGACTTTACGGATACTATGACGATCAAGATGTTCGCCCGTAATGATCAGGTGGCCGAGATCAAAGAAGGAATCAAGGTGGGAGCCTTTGTTAAATTAAAAGGCATTACCATGGTGGACAAATTCGACAATGAGCTTACCATCGGATCTCTTGTAGGAATTAAAAAGATTCCGGACTTTACCACGTCACGAAATGACAACAGCGCAAGGAAAAGAGTGGAACTTCACTGTCATACGAAAATGAGCGATATGGACGGCGTTTCNGAAGCCAAGGATATTGTAAAGCGCGCCTATAAATGGGGGCATCCTGCAATTGCCATTACAGATCATGGGGTAGTGCAGTCTTTTCCCGACGCCAATCATGTCTGGGAAGATCTGTGGAAAGCAGAAAAAAATAAGAGGAAGGAAGCCGGAGATCCTGATCCCGATAAGCAGGATTTCTTTAAGATCATTTACGGTATGGAAGCCTATCTTGTAGATGATTTAAAGGAGATCGTAACGGGAGACGCCGGACAGGACTTTACTTCGGATTTTGTGGTATTTGATATTGAGACCACAGGATTTTCGCCTGTAAATAACAGGATCATTGAGATCGGAGCGGTAAAGGTTCATGAGGGGGCTATTGCAGAGAGATTTTCCACCTTTGTAAATCCCAGAGTGCCTATTCCCTTTGAAATAGAAAAGCTGACAAGTATCAATGACCAGATGGTCATGGAGGCTCCCGTCATAGAGGAGGTTTTGCCGGAATTTCTGGATTTCTGTCAAGAAGCAGTTCTGGTGGCGCACAACGCCAATTTTGACATGAGCTTTATCATAGAAAACGCCGAAAGACAGGGGATCAAAAAGAAATTTACTTATGTGGACACACTGGGGATCGCAAGGATCCTTTTGCCCCATCAGACCAAGCATACATTGGATGCGGTAGCCAAAACACTTGGTATTTCCTTGGAGAATCATCACAGGGCGGTGGATGATGCGCAGTGTACGGCGGAAATCTTTGTGAAGTTTATTTCCATGCTAAGGGAGACCGGGGCAGATACCCTTGCCAAAGTAAACGCCATGGGAGCATCCAGCCCGGAGATCATAAAGAAGCTGACAAGTTACCATGCCATTATTCTGGCAGAAAATAATATAGGACGGGAAAATCTCTACAGGCTGGTATCGGAGTCCCATCTGAATTATTTTGCCAGGCGGCCCAGAGTGCCCAAGAGTCTTCTGATGAAGCACAGGGAAGGATTGATCCTTGGAAGCGCCTGTGAAGCCGGGGAGCTGTACAGGGCATTGTTAGACGGTAAATCCGATTCTGAAATTGCCAGGATCGTGAATTTTTATGATTATCTGGAGATCCAGCCCCTTGGAAACAATATGTTTATGATCGAGTCCGAGAGAACGCCGGCCATAAACAGTATAGAGGATATTAAGAACATGAACCGCAGGATCGTGGAGCTGGGAGAGGAATTCGGCAAGCCTGTGGTGGCCACCTGCGATGTACATTTTCTGGATCCGGAAGATGAGGTATACAGAAGGATCATTATGGCCGGAAAGGGATTTGAGGATGCAGACAAACAGGCTCCTCTTTATCTGCGGACTACGGAAGAAATGCTGAAGGAATTTGAATACCTGGGAAGTGACAAAGCNGAGGAAGTAGTCATTACCAATACCAATAAGATCGCAGACCGCATTGATGTGATGGCGCCGGTAAGGCCGGATAAGTGTCCGCCTGTCATACCGGACAGTGATAAGACACTGACGGAGATATGCTATAACAAAGCCCATGAGCTGTACGGAGAGGAACTTCCTCAGATCGTGGAAGACAGACTGAAGAAGGAACTGAATTCCATTATCAGCAACGGATTTGCGGTAATGTATATCATAGCCCAGAAGCTGGTGTGGAAATCGGTGGAGGACGGTTATCTGGTAGGTTCCCGTGGATCTGTAGGTTCTTCCCTGGTAGCCTTTATGGCGGGGATCACAGAGGTAAACTCTTTAAGCGCCCACTACAGATGCCCCAGCTGCCGTTATTACGATTTCGATTCCCCTGAGGTAAAAGCCTTTGCAGGCAATGCGGGCTGTGATATGCCGGACAAGAATTGCCCCGTGTGCGGCAAGCCCCTTGTAAAGGACGGATTTGACATTCCCTTTGAGACTTTCCTGGGATTTAAAGGAGATAAAGAGCCGGATATCGACCTGAACTTTTCGGGAGAATATCAGAGTAAGGCTCACAAATACACAGAAGTCATTTTCGGTGCAGGACAGACTTACCGTGCCGGAACTATCGGAACGCTGGCGGATAAGACGGCTTTCGGTTATGTAAAGAATTATTACGAAGAACGGGGAAAAAGAAAGAGGAACTGCGAGATCAACCGTATCGTACTGGGATGCACAGGGGTCAGAAGAAGCACCGGACAGCATCCCGGCGGGATTATCGTACTTCCCATGGGAGAGGACATTAATTCCTTTACTCCCGTTCAGCATCCTGCCAATGATATGACNACGGATATTGTGACTACGCATTTTGATTACCATTCNATAGATCACAACCTGTTAAAANTGGATATACTGGGACACGATGATCCTACCATGATCCGTATGCTGCAGGATCTTACCGGNATAGATCCCACTACGATNCCNCTGGATGATCCNCAGGTCATGTCACTGTTTCAGAATACCTCTGCCCTTGGCATTACGCCGGATCAGATNGACGGGTGTCCCGTAGGGTCTCTTGGCGTGCCTGAGTTCGGTACTGATTTCGTNATTCAGATGCTNCTTGACACCAAGCCCAAAAGTCTTTCTGACCTGATCAGAATTTCCGGACTGGGGCATGGAACGGATGTATGGCTGGGNAATGCGCAGACCCTNATNTTAGAAGGAACGGCGGATATTTCTTCCTGTATCTGCTGCCGTGACGATATTATGATCTATNTGATCAATAAGGGCGTGGAGAGTGCNCTGTCTTTTACCATNATGGAAAGTGTCCGTAAGGGAAAAGGATTAAAGCCCGAGTGGGAAGAAGCAATGAAAGCGCAGGATGTACCGGACTGGTATATCTGGTCCTGCAAGAAAATCAANTACATGTTCCCNAAGGCTCATGCNGCNGCTTATGTTATGATGGCGTGGCGTATTGCTTATTGCAAAATNAATTATCCNCTGGCTTATTATGCGGCATTTTTCTCAATACGTGCCAAAGCTTTTTCCTATGAACTGATGTGCCAGGGGCAGCAGCACCTGGAAAATGTAATGGCAGATTATAAGAGAAGNGGAGACAGCCTTTCCCAGAAGGAACAGGCGTCTTACAGGGATATGAANATTGTNCAGGAGATGTATGCCAGAGGNTTTGATTTTGAACCCATTGATATATTCAGGGCACATTCCAGAAACTTCCANATCATAGACGGCAAGCTGATGCCTTCTCTAAACAGCATAGACGGACTGGGNGAGAATGCGGCGGATGCCATAGTGGANGCAGCAAAAGACGGCCCCTTCCTTTCCAAAGATGATTTNAGGACAAGGACCAAAGTATCCAAGACCATNGTGGACCTGATGGACAGCCTGAATCTTCTGGGNAAACTGCCTGAGTCCAATCAGATCAGTCTGTTTGATTTTGTGTAGCGNAGATTGCTGNGGTAGNNGAAAAGCAGGTTTNNAATAAANTTTTGATCAATATTTTAATTNAAATTATATATAAAATATTGANTAAAATATTCCNGCGGTATATAATAATATCATAGAAGGAGATGATATTATGAGTATGGCATTAGTTGATTTTACGGAAAAGCTGGTTTCAATTTCTGATTTTAGTCAGGGAAANGCAGGAAAGATTTTTACGGATGTNGCTGAGAATAATAGTGAATATATAGTACTGAAAAATAACCAGCCTACAGCAGTAGTAGTATCTGTAAAAGAATACAAGGATATTCAAGTAAAACTTGCAAAATTGGAAAGGATTATGGAAATGGTGGAAAATATGAAGCTATTANGATTAGCAGAGAGCCGAATGAATGATCATGCAACNCCATTAGAAGATTTTATAAAAGAAGAGGGGTTTTCGATGGAGGAGCTAAAAAANCTGACTGAAAGTGTNGAGTTTGAGTAAATGCAATGGAAAGTACGAATTTCAGATGAGGNCAAGAAAGATTTTGGTAAATTGGACANGACAGTTAAAAANCAGGTTCTTGCTGGCATTTTAAAAGTTTCTGAGGCTCCATTACCTGGACCGAAAGGCTATGGGAAACCACTTGGAAAGAAAAATGGTAATAATCTTACCGGATTTTTCAAAATAAAATATAGGGGAATTGGGATCAGAGTGGTTTATACATTAGTAATTAAAGAAGCAGTGATGAATATAGTAGTTATTTCTGAGAGAGATGACAATTACTGTTATGAGTTGGCAGCAAAGCTTTATNCTAAATATGGAGATGATNTATTTGCAGACATCTTTAGTGANCTATATTAGGAAAGTATATGTAGAAATGGTAAAGCAAATCGTAGAAAGTGAGGCGGAAAATGATGAAGTCGCTGAATGATTATATGGCAATATCGTATCGCATGGAGGTTGTGGAGGATAAGGATGAGGGTGGATTTGTTGTTTCATATCCTGATCTTCCTGGGTGTATTACTTGTGGTGAAACAGTAGAAAACGCNATAGCAAATGCANTGGANGCAAAAAAANCATGGATTGAGGCGGCNNTTGAAGATTTTATNGTAAATTGAATCAGCGCGTTGNTTTTATTGTATGATCTNGCAGCAAAAAGTGCATTTACCTACTTGATAAAATAATATCTATATGATACAATTCTATCCATATTAAGCTCCAGGAGGGAGTAATCGGCATAGAAATATGTAGTACTATCGACACAATGGTGCCGGCATGCAGTTTCAGCACAGCGCTGAGAGAAAGGCCTNGCCNCNGCACCCGGTATTACTGTAAACGATGAGACTCATGGACAGCNGCAGCTGTCTTTGGGTCTNTTTTTACTATATATGACGCCGGATCTACGAAAGGAAAAGAGATTATGGGAATTGTAGAGTTATTTGTACTGGCTGTGGGCCTGTCNATGGATGCTTTTGCGGTATCCATCTGCAAGGGATTATCNCTTGGCAAAATTGAGAAAAAGCATATGTGTATTGCAGGCGTGTGGTTTGGCGGATTTCAGGCGCTGATGCCGCTGATCGGTTATTTTCTTGGAAGNTTNTTTGCGGATNTGATNACGCAATATGCACACTGGATAGCATTCGTACTGCTTTTGTTTATTGGCGGNAAGATGGTGAAGGAAGCCTTTGGCAAAGAAGAGGAGATAGACTGCTCCATGACGCCCGGTTCCATGTTCATGCTGGCAATCGCCACCAGNATTGATGCGCTGGCNGTAGGCGTTACCTTTGCATTTCTNAAGGTNGCCATCGTTCCGGCAGTANCCTTTATCGGTATCGTTACATTCATTTTTTCNGCTGTGGGAGTTAAAATCGGAAGCTTATTCGGGATGAAATACAAATCCAAAGCAGAGATCTGCGGCGGCANTATACTGNTACTGATCGGCGTCAAAATTCTGCTTGACGGACTNGGGATATTATAGGCAGTTACTATGNTTAAAACTGTAGNCCANANCNTTGAAAGAGAAAAAATAGAGAGAGAAAGNTTTANATATATTGTACTTTTTATCTCTTTATGCTAAAATATGAAAAAGCATATTTTCTTTAAGGCAAATCCGATATAATCTAAGAAACGNTCAATGAAAAATTCAGAAAATCCATGCTTTTATCCCTATCAACNTTTTAATAAGCAGGAGGATCTGAAANGGACCTCCTGNAACAANGNCTATNGTTTNACAGNCGGTCAAAAAAGGAGGACNAGAAATGACAGAAACANANGNNCAGCNCANTTATAAGGACACCATNTTCCGNATGCTGTTTAAGGAAAAGGAAAATCTTCTAAGCCTTTACAATGCGGTAAACAAAACATCTTATACGAATGTAGAAGAGCTTGAGATCACCACACTGGAAAATGCAGTCTATATGAACTATAAGAATGACGTTTCCTTTGTATTTGGATTTGAACTGATGCTTTATGAACATCAGTCTACTGTAAATCCTAACATGCCGCTGCGGGATCTGAT